>DAOUCA010000049.1:0-43953 GCA_034432375.1 Caldilineaceae bacterium | reverse complement strand
ACTTTTACCCATATCTTTGTGGGCCGGTGGTAGGGTCGCGTTCCGGGGACGGCACAGATGCGCTCTGGTAACGCATCAACTCGTGTGCCGTCCCCGGAACGCCACGCTCGCCGCACACTTGTGGGTAATGGTAAGCCCCGACATCAAGGAGGGGTGACGGCGCCTTCCCTACTCGCGGAGGAGGCGGGGAGGGGGTGGCTAGATAGTTGCGTTCCTTGTTAACAAATCTTTTGCACACTATTGATCGAATGTTAACTTGCTCGGCCCCCATTGTTAACCCACATAGCATTTAATGAATGGCGTTGCTTTCGAGTGGCGGCTGTTTTATCGAGCATAACAGAGCATAACAGGTTAAGCCTTACGCAGTTATCTGCGAACGACCACCTTGTGGTAGCTGTTTCTCTGGCAATCCGTTCTTAGCGCATAAGTCGCAAACAAAAGTGGAGTAGTGTTGAAGCGATGACGGTACAGTCAACAATCGGCCTGACAAACAAACGGTCGCCAAGATCACAACGAGAAGTACGAGAGTGGCTGCTCTTTTTCCTTTTGGTTGCCCCCAACTTTTTGCTCTTTGCAATCTTCACCTACTGGCCACTGCTCTACAATGGCTATCTCAGCTTTGTCCGTTGGGATCTCTTGTCCCCCATCAAGCTTTGGGTGGGGCTGGACAATTATGTTGAGCTCTTTACCTCGGCGAGCTTTGGCCGCATGTTGTTGAATACCGCCGTCTTCACCTTCGGGTCGGTTGCTGCGATCTGCCTCCTTGGGCTGGCCATTGCACTGTTGCTCAACCTGCCGCTACGGGGGCGCAATCTGGTGCGCAGCGTCGTCTTTGGCCCTGTGATGTTAAGTGGGGTGGCGATTGGCTTGGTCTGGATCTACATCTTTGATCAACGCTATGGCCTGATCGATGGGGTTTTGCGTAGCATTGGGGGCCGTTCTCCCAACTGGTTGCTCGATCCAGCCTGGGCAATGACGGCAGTGCTGATCGTCCACGTCTGGAAAAATGTGGGCTATGCGGTCGTCATCTACCTCGCCGGTCTACAGGCGATCCCGCGCGAACTATACGAAGCGGCGGTGGTTGACGGTGCCGGGGGATGGATCCGCTTTCGGCATATCACCTTGCCAGGGCTCTCACCAGTCACCTTTTTTCTGTTGCTGACGACGATTCTTGGTGGTTTTCAAGCCTTTGACATCATCAAGACCATGACCGACGGTGGTCCAATCGATGCGACGACCACCTTGATCTACTATCTCTATCAAGAGGGCTTTGTCGCCTTTAACGCCGGTCGCGCTGGGGTTGCTGCGGTCGTGCTCTTCCTGGCGATGCTCTCCTTTACCTTGGTACAGATGCGCTACGCCGACCGCAATGTTCATTATCAGTAGACCGCAGCGTAGTAGGCACGCCCATGTGCCAGGCCGTTTCGCAGGTAGGCGTGCTCACTACTCGATTGGCGGTCTGCCAATGATCAATAGGATCTTAGAAAGTTCATTTCATGGCACAAGTTGACCTGGTCGATCAATCGACTATCCCCGCGCTACGGCACAACGTCGCTATGCGTGCCGAAAGCCAATGGGTGGGGCAACGGCATGGTTGGCTGGGGCGTATGGTCGGTTACCTGGGGCTTCTCTTTTGTCTACTCTTGATCGGTCTACCGGTCTATTGGATGACGATTGGTGCCTTTAAGCCGACGCCGGAAGTCTATCGCATTCCCCCAAGCTGGATTCCCCTGGCACCAACGCTCAGCAACTTTGCGCGAGCATGGCAATCGCAGCCCTTTGACCGCTACTATCTCAACACCACGATTGTCACCCTCTTTGGCAGCGGCTTTGAGATCTTCTTTGCGATTACCTCGGCCTATGCCTTTGTCTTTCTGCCCTTCCCCAAAAAGGAGTGGCTCTTTGTGGTGCTGCTGGCGGCGCTGATGGTGCCTGGTCAGGTGACAATTCTGCCCAATTATCTCACAGTGGCTGGGTTGAAGTGGATCAATACCTATCAGGGAATTATTGTGCCCGGCGCATCGGTTGCCTATGGCACCTTTCTGCTGCGCCAATATTACCGCACGTTGCCGCTTGATATTCTCGATGCTGCCGAAGTTGACGGGGCCGGCCATCTGCGGATGCTCTGGGCGATCGTCATGCCGCTGTCGCAGCCCGCGATCATCTCCTTTGGCATGTTGAGCATCGTTGCCAAGTGGAATGATTTTCTTTGGCCACTGATCGTCACCAATACCAAAGATATGCGTGTGCTCGCGATCGGCATCCGTGGCTTGCTGATCGAAGAGGGCACGATTGACTGGGGGGTCGTCATGGCCGGAACACTCTTTGTCGTCCTCCCGGTGCTGATTGTCTTTCTCTATGCCCAGCGCTACATTGTCGATGGCATCGCGGCCGGCGCGGTCAAGGGCTAAGTAATGGTTAATGCTGAACAGTTAATGCTGAACAGTTAACGGGTAAAGCGTCATCAATTTTCAACAAAAGGAACATTCACATGTTGTCTAATCAATTTTCTCGTCGTCAACTTCTACAGGGCATGGGTGCCGGTGCCGGGTTGCTGGCCCTGGCGGCCTGTGCTCCCGTCGCCCCTGGCGCGGCCCCGGCGGCCGGTGAGAGTGGTGCTGCGGCTCCATCCGCCGAAGTTCCCTCGGTTGTGCTCTGGAGCAGTTACAGCGGCAAGAATGGCGAAACCGAACAGGCGATCGTCGATAAGTTCAACGAAGCCTATGCCGGTGAGCTTCTGCTCGATTATCAGGTGCAGGGCAGTTATGAAGAGACCGCACAAAAGGTCACCGCGGCACTGCAAGCCCAGACAGCCCCCGATATCACCCTCCTAAGCGATGTCTGGTGGTTTAAGTTCTACATCAATCAGACGTTGGTCGCGCTTGATGATCTGGCCCTAAGCGCCGAGGTTGACTTTGCCGACTATCAGGATTCGCTGATCAATGAAGGGCTCCGCCAGGGTCAACATTATTGGGTGCCGTTTGCACGCAGCACACCGCTCTTCTACTACAACAAAGAGAAGTGGAGTGCCGCCGGTCTGCCTGACCGTGGCCCAGAGACATGGGACGAATTTATGGAATGGGCACCGCAACTGGTTGAGATGGATGGCGATGAGATGACCGTTGCCGCCTTTGAACACCCAGATGGGGCCAGCTACATTGCGTGGCTCTTCCAAGGGGTGGCCTGGCAATTTGGTGGCGCGTACAGCGATCCGGATTTTACGATGCGCATGACCGATGAGAATACGGTTGCCGCCGGCCAATTCTACAAAGATACCGTCTATGAATATGGCTGGGCGCGCCCGAGCAAGGATATCGGTGCCGACTTTATCAATGGCCTGACCGCGGCCACAATGATGTCGACCGGTTCCATGGGTGGGCTCAAAGACAACGCTCAATTTGAATTTGGCACCGCGCTCCTGCCGAAGAAAGAATTCTTTGGCTGCTGCACTGGTGGCGCTGGTCTTTCCATTCTCACCAGCACGCCAGAAGAGAAGCGGATCCCAGCAATGCAATATATTGGGTTTGCTTCCAATGCCGAGAATACGACCTTCTGGGCACAAAATACCGGTTACATGCCTGTACGCAAGAGTGCCGTCGAGAGCGAGGCCATGCAGAGCTACTTTGCCGAATTCCCCCAATTCAAGACGGCTGTCGAGCAACTGCCACTGACCCAACCCCAGGATAGCGCCCGCGTTTTTGTCCCCAATGGCGACCAGATTATCGGCAAGGGCTTGGAGCGGATCACCGTGCAGACCGAAGATGTCGCTACCGTCTTCGCCGAAGTCAATGAGATCCTCGTGGCCGAAGCAGCGCCGGTTGTGGCCGCACTGCAAGCCATCGAAGGCTAAGGTAAGCATTGCGGACACTCGTTCCACGCTCCTGCGTGGAATGGTCTTCTTGACGCTCCAGCGTCAAGCGCACAGTTACGGGTGTATATCCGTTTGCACGTTTGCACACTTGCTCTTTCTCGACGCTGGAGCGTCAAGTTTGGTGCCTACGCTCCGGCGTAGGCACCAGCATATTTCTTATCTTTGTGGAGTCTGCCATGGTTCAATCCAAACAAGCGCTACCCAAACTCCGTTTCCGCCGACCCGCGGCTGTGACCAACCCGATTGGGCAGGTTGCCTCCCAGGGCCATGAGCTGCTCTTCAAGGCGATCCACGGCAACTCGCTGATTTATAACGCCTGCTGGGAAGATCCACGCATCGACCGCCAATTGCTACAACTCGATGGGGATAGCCGCGTGGTCATGTTGACGAGTGCCGGCTGCAACGCGCTCGACTATCTGCTCGATGGGCCGGCCGAAATTCATACCGTCGATGTCAACTCGCGCCAGAACGCGCTGCTCCAACTCAAGCTGGCGCTCTTTCGTGACGGCAGCTTTGAAGATCTCTTTCAACTCTTTGGCTATGGTGTCCACGGCGAAATCGAACACCTCTATCGCCGTCTGCGCCCACTGCTGCCCGACTTTGCCGTCGCCTTTTGGGATAAGCATACAGACTACTTCCAAGCGAACGGCAGCCGCAAATCGTTCTACTATCGCGGGGCATCTGGCATGGCCGCGTGGCTCTTCACCCGCCACCTGTTGCGCATGCACGGCTCCTTGCGTGATGGCCTGCTCGAATTGCTGGAATGTGACACGCTGCGGATGCAACGGCGTATCTTCGCCCAAATTGAATCCGACCTTTGGAATCAACTGACCCGCTGGACGGTGCAACAGCCGCTGCTGATGTCGATGTTGGGAGTGCCGCAAAGCCAGATGGCACTGATGCGCGCCCAGGATGGTACGATCCAGAGCTATATTGATCGCTCCCTGCGCCATGTTCTCACCGAAATCCCCATACGCGACAATTACTTCTGGCGTGTCTATCTCACCGGTTCCTACAGCCACAACTGTTGCCCCAACTATTTAAAGGCCGATCATTTCCCCACGCTCGAAGACCGGGCAAACCGCGTCTATACCCACACATCGACGCTGAGCGACTTTCTCTATTTACATCCTGGTGCCTACACCCACTTTATCCTGCTGGATCACCAGGATTGGTTGGCGACCCATGCGCCCGCGGCCCTGTTGCGGGAATGGAAGCTGATTGTGGCCAACAGTGCACCGGGTGCCAAAGTGCTGTTGCGCTCCGCCAGTGGTCAGCTTGATTTTATCCCCGCCCAGGTGCAACCGCGCCTCCGTTTTCGCCCGGATTTGACCGAACCACTCCACAATTTGGATCGTGTGGGGACCTATGCCAGCCTGCATCTGGCTGAGATTGTCTGAGGAATCGCATGGCTGAAAAGTTCATCTCTCCATCTTCGTCTACAGCCAACTTACCGTTGCAGGAGAACCATCAACGCTTAACCGGCTACTACCAACTCCACGCCAAGATTTATGACGCAACCCGCTGGAGTTTTCTCTTCGGGCGCAGCGCGATGATCAGTTCGCTGGCCAGCCGCATCCACGCCACACAGATTTTAGAAGTCGGCTGCGGCACGGGCAAGAACCTCCTGGCGCTTGCCACTGCCTTTCCTGATGCCGAGATCACCGGTGTCGATCTTTCAGCGGATATGTTGGCGGTCGCGCGACGGACCCTTGTCGAGCACCGCCAGCGGATTCAGCTCATTCAAGCGCCCTATCAAGCCGCGCCCGATAAAAAGCCCCGCTACGATCTGATCCTCTTCGCCTATTCGCTCACGATGTTCAACCCCGGTTGGGAAGCAGCGATTGCCGATGCCTACACCGACCTCTATCTAGACGGCACCATCGCCGTCGTTGACTTTCACACGACCACCTTCCCCCCTTTTGCGCAGTGGATGGGGGTCAACCATGTGCGCATGGATGGTCATCTGCTGCCCTGCCTGAAAGAACGCTTCTCACCGCTCGCCTGCGAAGTCGCCCCCGCTTACGGCGGGCTCTGGCACTATCTGCTCTTCCTTGGCCAGAAGTAGAACGACAACGTTAATTAGGCTCTGTCGGATCTCAGAGGGTTAACATTGATAGGTCACTGCCCTTTCTTGTCAACCCCATGAGTTCCGGAAGAACTGTTAACGATAGAGGTTCAGATAATCTTTCGTACGGACGCGACATGCCGTGTCCCCCCGGTATTAAGGGAAGGGATTTCAGGAATACTACAGCGGATTTTGGCAGCAACGGATTTGCAATTCGGTTGATGAAACCTCTGACAACTTACAGACTTGTCGGTTTGAAATGCCATTTGCGCTTAAAATTCCGGATGCGCCGTGGTAAATCTGCTGCTTCCTTCATCCGTTGTAGTGCTGTTTACTGCTCCTTTTCTTACCTTGCTACCAGTGGGGCACGGCATACCGTGCCCCACTGGTAGCAAGGTAAGAGTTTCCTATCACGGATCTTTACAGTAGCCAACCCTCTTGACAACCGACCTGCCTTCGACTATACTATCTCGGTATTTCTCGAAAATGTGAGAAATCAAGAAACGAGGCAAATGATGAGCACTGAGCAGCGACCGTTCTTGAGTGGTATGCGTGGGTTTACACTGATTTGGCTGGGGCAGTTGGTCTCCTTGCTGGGTACCGGCATGACCCGTTTTGCGCTAACCATCTGGGCCTATCAAGAGACGAGGTCGGCGACAGCGCTGGCGCTCGTCGCCTTCTTCTCGTTTGGGCCACTGATTCTGTTGAGCCCAATTGCCGGGGCACTTGTCGACCGTTGGAACCGCAAACTGGTTGTGATCCTCAGCGATTGTGTTGCCGGCTGTACTACCATTATTTTGTTGATCCTCTATGTGACTGGCAACCTACAACTCTGGCATCTCTACACGTTGGGCGCGCTGGCCGGTGCCTTTGAGGCCTTCCAGTTTCCAGCCTTTTCGGCGGCCATGACGATGATGCTTACCAAGGAGCAGTATGGCCGCGCCAATGGTATGATGTCGGTGGCGGACTCGGCATCGGGGATTGTGGCACCGCTGCTGGCAGGGATTCTGCTAACGCTAATTGGCATCGGCGGCGTCATGATGATTGACATCGTCACCTTTCTCTTTGCCGTTGGCGCGGCCTTACTCGTCGCTATACCCCAGCCGGAGACAACCGATGTCGGGCGCGAAGCCAAAAGTACGCTCTGGCATGAATCGCTCTATGGCTTTCGCTATATCTGGGCGCGCCCCAGCCTCTTCGGCATGCAATTTATGTTTTTCCTCTCCAACCTCTTTGGCACCTATAGCTGGGTGCTGTTGGCGCCACTGCTTCTCGCACGTACCGGTAATGACGAGTTAATTCTGGGCACGGTACAGTCAGCCCTTGGTGTTGGCGGACTGGCCGGGGGGCTTTTGCTGAGCATTTGGGGTGGCCCCAGGCGCAAAGTGGATGGTGTGCTCATCGGCATGATTGCAACTTCGCTGTTTGGCTCAACCATCCTGGGCATTGGTCAAAGCCTGCCAGTTTGGCTTATTGGTGCCTTCTTTGCCATGTTCTTTATCCCGATCCTCAACGGCTCTAACCAAGCGATCTGGCAGAGCAAGGTTGCACCCGATGTACAGGGGCGCGTCTTTGCCACACGCCGGCTGATCGCGCAGATTACTGGACCGCTGGCAATGCTCTCCGCCGGTCCGCTGGCCGACCGGCTCTTTGGCCCGGCGATGCAAGCCGATGGTGCGCTGGCCCCCTACCTTGGTTGGCTGGTTGGGGTGGGACCGGGGGCCGGGATTGGCCTGATCCTGGTCATTACTGGTCTGCTGGGGGCCGTGGCAGCTTTGTGTGGCTATACGATCCCCGCTGTACGCGAGATCGAGACGCGTTTGCCAGATTATGTGCCCGTGGCTAAGGCTACAGTCAGTGCGCCGCCACCACTAATGAGTGCAGATCCGCTCGCGTTGCCACTGGAGCAAAGCGGATTGCCGAGCGATGGAATGGTAGGTGCCGAGCGCTCGGAAGTGATCTCATGACGGGTGGTGCAATCATGGTGCCATTGCCGCCAACCGTTACCGCAACGGTGGCATTGGAGCCGGTCTACAACATCCTAATGACTATGTCGGCGCTACGTAATCCAGAAGAGTATGGCGGGATTGATGAATGGGTGCTACAGACGGCCAGACAGCTCCCAGCAGAATTGGGCGAACGCCACCAATTTTGGATGGAATGTCTATGGATGGATACGCTGATCAATGCCGTTGACCGCGGCCCGGCCACGATGACATTTCCTGCCTACCTGGAGGCGTTGAGCAGCCAAGATGCCACCCAATTGCGGGATCGCCTACTCTATTGGCAGATCAATTCGGTGCATCTGCGCCTCTATGCCGAGACGGTACCAATACCCGCCGTCGATCCAGCACTACTCCTCGCCGATGCCGAGAAGTATGTGGCCTATTTCGGAGAGCGCGCTGCGGGAAAAGCAACGGCAGCGGACTTATCCGCTATGAACACCTTTCATGCGCTGTTAACTACGCCGCAAAGACTTCAACGAGAATTAAGCGATCACTTACGCATGATGTGGGAGCAGGTGGTCGCACCTGAATGGGCGCAGATTGGGCCTCGGCTCCAAGCTTGTGTCGATGCGTTTCAGCAGATCGCGCTCACGAATTTACCAATCTTGGAGGCCATACAGACCGTTACTGGGCGGGATCTGCGCCCCATTTTCCGGCTGGAATCCCTTTGGAGCTATCAGCGCGTGCGCTTTATTCCAAACATCCACAACGGCCCCTATGTCGTCTGGTTTGGCAATGATGATGAACTCTGTATCGGCTTTCCAGCCCACCAACCACCGACGGGTAACTTCGGCCCATTGCATTTTGACCAACAGACCCTCGTCAATCGCTTTAAAGCATTGGCGGATGAGACACGATTGACTATCCTGTGGGCGCTGCGCGAGAAAGGGCAACTCAGCACGCAGGAGGTGATCGACCGCTTTGATCTCGATAAGTCCGCGGCATCGCGTCATCTGCGTCAACTCGTGGCGACCAATCTTATTGAAGAGCAACGGGAAGAGGGAGCAAAAAAGATCTACCAAGTCAATGGGCGTGCCATTGACGAGATGATCCGCATGTTAACCGGGCTACGCTAGGGTCTGTTGACATTTGCCAAAACGACCAATAAATTGAAATGTCAACAGACCCTAGTTGCCTGGCTGCTTAATTTTTAGAGATCCCCGGTCGCTTGTACCCGTGTGGTGATTTCTAAAAATTAAATGTTCGCAGCACTAGTGTAGTGCGGTTGCGGTTGAAGAAAATTTAGATGCAATTGGAAACCAATTCCCGATCAATGCGTAATGGAATATAATGGACACAGATCACGATGCATACATAGCACAAGGAGAAGAGAATGATCGAAGAACGTCCCGGCTGTTTAGGTGGGTTGGCGCGGTTAGCTCTGTTGGGTTGGCTCTTTGATTGGCTACAGGATCGCTTCGGCTTTGGTCGGGGTGGGGTTTTGGGTTACGGTTGCGGTTGTCTCATGGTGGTGATAGCACTGATCTTTCTATGTAGCATTCTCTTTGGCACAAGTTGGTTTGATTTTCGCTTCTGATCGACCACGTCATTGAATCTTGAGCGCGCTTTAACCATTTGTAGATCACGAAGTTTGTAACAGATCGTAATTATAGTGTAAACTTACTGTAAGCTTATGCTTAATTTTATTACTTCGTGATCGCCTGAATCATAGGCACGGTGAGGATGGGGCGCTGATGGGATTCAACCAAAACACACAGATTTTGTTGCGCGCACAACAGGTGGCACAGCGACAATGGCGCGAGGTTGTCGCAATGGGGGATGAGCAGGAGATTGATGGTGAACGAGCAGTACTCGTTGAGGCAGCTTGGTCCGTTGCGTACCGGTTGGGGCAAAAAGCCCTGGCTGCCGTCCAAGCCGAGGAAGCGCAACGCATTGGCATGTTCCGATAATTTATTAAATCGCCCAGTTGATGTTCATTTACCTTTAGGAGTTACGCAGGACGCCGGTTGAGTAGGCAGCTTTCGCCGTATCGAAACCAAAGGGTTGCGTAACTCCTACCCTTGAAAAGTAGCAGAGCGTTGGCGTGATAGAGCTCTCGCCGCCGCACAAAGTTTGCAATGATCTCTTCCCCGACGGTTGGAGCCAATGGTATTTGCCCTACGGGCACAGCAGTTTTTGGGTATTACCGCCAGCTTACCCGAAACGAGGCCCCATGTTAGCCTTGACTGTCTGCGCATTGGTGAACAATTTGTCTCAACTCACGGGCAGTTAGATACAGATCTAGATACATATTTGCGGTCGCGGCAACGAGGGTACGCCCACCACAACCCTAGAAATCGGCCGCTACCTGCCCACACACGGTCCAAACAAACCTGGCTTATTCAACATTCAGTCGCTCCTCTGGCAATCGTCGATCGTCAACAGTGCCCATCTTCTCTCCTGTAAAATTCTCCCCCTGTAAAACAATAGGCACTGCGATAGTGCGCATCAAATGGATGGCAGTGATCACAAAGGCACGTAACGCTTGTGAGATCCGCACCATCCGCAACTGTCGATTCTCCGGCCATGCAATCCAAATCTAGCGCGACCTTTCCCTGTTATCGTCGTCAATTATACTGTGCAATTGTTTTTTGGGCACAGCAGTAGTCGACTGCAATCGGAAAGTGCGCACTTCTATGGGCGATACAGGGAGTCCCGCAGGTGCGGCCCGCTCACGTACCTATTTCGTTACAGTCTACTATACTCAGATCTGAATGGGAACCGGAGTTTTGCTGGGGTAGAAACTCCGGTTCCCATTTCAACCGCAGTATAATAATAGAATATTGCCTTACGCTGACCCGTCGTTCTAGACCCATTCATCGATCTGTTGTGCCTGACCATTGGTCTGTATCCCCTGCAAGGGTTGGCCGCTTAGTTTTGAGAAGCGGATGAGGAGCAGGAGACAGATGGCCGGGCACTCACACAAAGGAGCCTGTCATGCGTTCAGCTTTATCCCGTGTTATCCACCCCGCGCAGCGCAATTCTACGCATCGTCGCGCGCGGGTCGTTGTCCCCTTGCTCGGTGGGTTTCTCCTACTCACACTTTTCGCCACTCTCGCACAACCAGTTGCTGCGTTTCCCGCGGCGCAGCAGACCGATCTCTCCCCCGGTTCGGTTGTAGCGGGAGGGTCGGTTGTGACGGGAGGCTTCGTCGCCGTTGGCGGCAGTGTTCGCCTCCCCGGCACAGACGCGTCGGCCCCATCGCTTGCCATCCAACCGCAGTCGGTCGAACCGTGGGTGGCGCTCGTTCAGAATAATGGTATCTTCGTCTCTAAATATATCACCACGACCGCAACCTGGACAGAGCTCGCCGGTATCCTCAACCGTGGCTCAGCCAATGTGGCCCGCGATCCCTCCCTGACCTTTGCTGGTGACAATCTCGCCGACCCCTGGGCCGCATGGAGTGAAGATGTAGGCGGGGTGATTGTCATCAACGCCTCTTCATTTAATGGCACCACCTGGAACCTCACCCCCGTTGTCAATCATGCTCCAACCCACAGCGCGACCAACCCAACGATTGCCGCTGGAGCCCTCGTCACTGGTAGCACGCCTTTGCCTTGGCTCGTTTGGGAAGAGCGGGCAGCATCCAGCGTGCCACAAGTTGTGGTGAGCCGGGCACAGGCAGATACACGTGCCCAAGGGGGCTTTTCCTGGCAAGCGGTCGGCGGCTCATTAAATTTTGATCCAGCGCGCAGCGCCCTCAACCCCGATCTGGCCTTTGCCGGCGCCGCTAAAACGGTGCCCTGGGTGGTTTGGACCGAAAGTGGTGGGACACGTGCGGAACGGCTCTTTGCCAAACGGTGGAATGGCACCAGTTGGGAGAGCGTGGGCCGACAAGCGGCGTGTGCCGATGAGGTCGCCTGTGCGCTAAACATCAATGCCATAAGCCCTGCAACCAATGTACGGATTGCAGCTGGTGCCCTGCCCAACGAAGCGATTGCCTCTCCTTGGTTGGTCTTTAGCGAAGAAGGGGCCAATGGCCGGCAGGAGATCCACGTCATGCGTCTCGATGTTGGGGTTGTGGGTGATAGCACTGATGATCGCTTTGTGGCGGTCGGTGGCGCTGTCAACGCCGAATGTTTGGGCAATGCCGGCGTCAGCAGCGCCCGTGCCAACAATATCGACCTGCGTGCTGCCGGCCAACTCGATGCCGCCGCGCAACAGATGGCTGAAGCACGTACCTCTGGTGGCATCGCGACGGCACCAGAGATTGTCTTTGTGGGCAATGTGCCCCATATCGCCTGGGTCGAGGCCGCCAGTGGCCGTGAAGTGCTCTATGTCTGTCACCTGGCCGACGGGCGATCGGGCCTCGAACGCTGGGATCTGGACACGATCGATGGTGTGAATCGCCGCGGTGCGGTAGCCAGCCAGCCATCGCTTGCCGCCAATGCGACAACACCCTATGTGGCTTGGCAAGAGCCGTTAACAAATACAGTTGTCTATGTCGCACACCGCGCGCCAACCGGCCCCGCTTGGGGTGCCAACTTCCCGGCGCGGCTGACCGATATTGCCGGTGCGCCAGCCTTGAATATGATGACTTCCAGCGCTACCGATGTTGATGCGGCTGCCGTTGCGCAGCCCATGGTGCGCTCTGCGGCAGTACCACTGGTGACCGCCGCCTATCATGTCAATGGGGTAGAGCAACTGGAAGAAGTCCAACTGCAACTGCTTGCACGCAATGCCACCACCGAGACAACGCCGATCTTCTATGGTCGCTACGTCATTAGTGACAACCTGGTCTACGTCCAGGATCCAGAGCGTCCTGGCAACTTCTTCGCCCCGGTGGCACCTGGCAGCGCAAGCTCAAACATCAACACGCCCTTTATCACCCTGGAGCCGAGCACCATGTCGGTCACCAATCATGGGGCACCGAGCGCCGCACTGGATGTCAACTGGTCGCTGATCTTTGAAGATGCGACCTTCTTTCACCATTATGTACAGGCGATCAACATCGTCCACGACGGCGGCCAGGAAACAGGCTTCTTCCAAGTTGGCACTGTTTATGTAGGGAGTCAGATCTATTTGCCGATTGTAGCGGGGGAATAGTTACTCATCGTTACTCATTGAGACGGGTAGGGGGCACGGTATATCGTGCACCCTACCCGTCTCAATTGTTCTTTATTCATACGCCAAGACTTCGCGCACGGTCAGGCGCGAGGCGTTGCGGGCGGGCAGATAGCTGGCAATGGTGGCGAGAAAGATCACGATAACCAGCCATTGGCTGACACCGTTGCCAGAAAAGATGTAATTGAGCGGCGTCTGAAAGAGTGCGATCCCAACCGCGTTGCTCATGGCGTAGCCGGCGGGAAAGGCCAATGCCGCGCCAACGAGCCAACTCAACATGCCAATCAGCATCCCTTCAACCAGCACAATGCGCAGGACCGCGTTGTCAGTGGCACCGATGGCCCGCATAATACCGATTTCGCGTGTACGTTCGAGAACATTCGTGCTCATTGTCCCCGCCAACCCTAACGCTCCTACCGACGCGATCAGCACGCCCATGATCAGCAGCAGCGAAACAATAATATTGAAGAAGCTGCTGGTAAAAGAACGAATGCGCGCTACCGTATTGACCTGCCCCACATCGAGGCCAGCATCTTCGAGATGGGTTTGCAGTAGCTCAGCGGTTTGGTCAATCGTATAGGGCGAGTCGGAGCGCAAGGTAAGCAGCACGCGACTTGCCTCGCCCACGCGGTTGGTAACCTGCGCAAAGTAGGTATCCGTCACATAGGCGCTGACCGAGCCACCAAATTCCGTTGTCTGTGCAAAGCCCACGACGCGCCACAGCCGATCCTTGTCGTTGATCTTGAGCGTGACCAGATCACCCAGTTGTATGTCTGGATCATCGGTGAGAATCCCCTGGCTGAGCACAATTGCATTCTGGTCATTGGGCAAGAGCCAGCGCCCGCTCACGAGAGTTGGTCCCACCATGGTACTTGCCGCCGGCAGCGCGGTGAGCGAAATTGGATCGCTCTCTGTGCCATCCGGCCGCACGCGGATTGCCGAGCCATTGGACCAGGTCTCCAATTTATCGATCCCCGGCACAGCCTCGATCTCTTGGATCAATTTGCTGCTGCGATAGGCGCGCCCCATATTGATGTTAATATCAAAGCGGTTGTAGGCAAGCACCTCTTCGACGCGACCCTGCAGCGAACTGCGCACGCTGCCCACCGTCATAAAGATCATCCCGCCCATTACCAGGGTGATCAGCGTCAGAATCAGGCGCGCTCGTCGACGGAAGGTGTTACGCAGCGAAATTTTTACTGGCTGTGAAATGCCTTGGAGCGTGGCCACCAGACGGTCAAAGCGACTCGTGCCATATTGCCCCTTGCCCACACCGTAGTCGCTAATTGCTTCGCGCACCGAAATTGCTGTGCCACGAATGACTGGCCAAAGCGCCGCAAAGAGTGGGACAAGCAGCCCAATGCTCACCTGTAGCACGAGCACACTCATTGGCATGACGTAGCCTGGTGTCGTCAAATTGATAAAGCCACCAAGAAAGCGCTCCAAAGCTGTCGCTAGCAAGATCGTCATTGGGATCGCGATCACCAGCGCCAATAAGCTGTAGATTACCACCGCCCCCAGATACATGCGCGTGATCTGCGCCCGCTTGGCACCAACCGCCTTCATCACCCCAATCTGGCGCGTCTGCTGGGACATGAGCGCCGACATCGTGTTGATCACCAGAAAGGAGCCCATGACAAGCGCCAACAGACCGAGCGGGGTTAGGATCAGGCTAATGGCGTCAAAGAGATCCTGTAAGGGCAGTCGCCCCGGACGAAAGACCTGCACCCGCTGCACAGGGATGCCACTCTTTTCAATTTTGTCGCTGACCGTATTGGCAATTGCGCGCACATATTCAATATCCTGGATTTCGGAGGCACTTCCCTGTACACGCAGGACCACCGCCGAGTAGGTTGTGCCGCCCCCTAGCTCTAAGAATGTATCCTCATCGACGAAGGCGTTGGCCGTGCCGGTGAAGCTGGAGGGGGGACCGCTGGCATCATAGCCAAAGCCGGCTAAGGTAACCGTACGCAATCGGCCATCTGCCCGTTCCAGGTGCAGCTTCTCCCCAACAGCTAAGCCGAGTGGGAGTGCGTCGGCGGCGTTGAGCGAACTGCGTTCGATCAGGATCTCATTTTTGCCTGGCCAATGGGTTGCGGCGGCGTTGCGCTGATCGGAGCCATCAAGCTTGTTGATCAACAGAATCTTATTGATGTGGAGATCGGTTTGAGCCGGGACGGCATTTACGCCCATCGGTTGCCAGGTACCGGGGGCCACCTCCACATTAACGCTAACGCTCTTACTACCTTGCGCCTCTGCCACATTGGGCATACGGAGAATCACATCAAGTAGCTCGTCGGTGATGCCAGCAGCGACAATCGTAGCGTGGCCACCGTTACTTTCTATATAGGCCTTCTGCATTTCGCCGGTGACGACAGTGCGGATATGTTGCACCACCCCCACGGCAAAGATGCCGACGACAATCGAAGCGATCACCAGGATCGTACGTGCGCGATTGCTAGTAATGTCGCGCAACACCTTCTTCCAACGGGGGCTAAGCATGGGCCGGCTCCGCAGTTAGCAACGGGGGCATGGCTGAACTACTCGGGGTAACTTCCGCTGCACTCTCCGCCCCTCTACTCCCCGCCGCTCGATTGCGCTTCTGATCGCCAACGATCATGCCATCGGCAATCGTCACCGTGCGGCTGACGCGATGCGCCAGATCATCATCGTGGGTGACCATGAGGATCGTTTTGCCACCGTCGACAAGCTGCTCAAAGAGCGTGAAGACGGCGTCGGCGGTGCGCGAATCAAGGTTGCCGGTCGGCTCATCGGCAATAATAATCGGCGGGTCGTTGGCCAACGCACGGGCAATTGCCACACGTTGCTGTTGCCCACCAGAGATGGCCGTCGGCAATTTGTCGGCCTCGCTGGCCATGTCAACCTTTTCAAGCAGACTGAGTGCGCGATCGCGGCGGTCGCCCGGATCATACATGTTGCAGAAATCCATGGGCAGCATGATATTTTCGAGTACGGTCAGCGTGGGCAGCAGTTGGAAGAATTGAAAGACGACACCGACATTGCGCCCGCGCCAACTGGCGATCTGATTCTCATTCAGCTTGTGAACTGGCGTGCCGGCCACGTAGACTTCGCCTTCAGTTGGTCGGTCGATCCCGGTCATCATATTGCTGAGGGTCGACTTGCCACTGCCGGATTTACCGACAACCGCTACAAACTCACCGTGGGTCACCTGTAGATCGACCCCCTTGAGAGCTTTGAACTGACCGGCAGCGGTATCGAAAATTTTGATCACATTGCTAATATCGATTAACGAGCGATCGGCTATCATGCCTGTCGCCGTGCCATTCTGTTTCTGTTTTGCCGCAGAGCGGCCCCATCCAAACATAGACTGCTCCTAATTGTTACTGCTACCGACAATAGTGATAGCTCGTTCCACGCTGAAGCGTGGAATGCATCTCTGACGCTCCAGCGCCAAGGGGTGTGGCCATACGAATTCGTCACTCGACGCGCTGGCGCTGATGTTCCGGTGGCTACGCCGGAACATCAGCGCGGTGCCTGCGCTCTGGCGTAGGCACGAGCATTGCTTACTTGCTTGCGGCCAGTGCATCGGTGCGCGCCGCGCTCTGATTGGCCTCAAAGGAGACAACTGCAGTCATATTCCAGCGCAAACGCTCTTGTGCGGTTGTTGCATCCATCGTGGTCGATGTCACCGCGCCGGGCTCCAAGACGACGGTGTAGACAATGTCGCCGCTGCTATTTTCGCCAAAGGGCTTAATGGTTGTGACCGTGCCGACCATCTCCACACCGGGCAGCGCATCAAAGGTGATGGCAGCGTTGTCGCCTGGCTGCACATCGACGACCTGCAACTCTGTCAGATCTTCGGTCTCAATACGCCAGGAACTCGTATCTGCCAGTTGGATCAAGGCCGCACCAGGATTCGCCTGCTCGCCAGCATTAATATCCACCGCGGCGATCAGCCCACCAAAGGGAGCGCGCAACTCGGTCTGGGATAATGAAATGAGCTGCTGTTGCAGCGTGGCGGTGGCCGCTTTGACATCAGCCTCTGCCCCCGCGATTTGGCTGCTCGTCGAGCCGGAGAGCAGTTTGTCCAGATTGGCCTGGGCGCTGCGCACATCAGCTTCGAGCGACGCAATGTCCAAGGGTCGGCTGGCTTTCAGCGCATTGAATTGGGCGCTGGCCTGCCAGATTTGGGCATTGGCGGCATTGACATCCGATGCACGAGCATCGGCCAACAGATTGTCGTAGCGTGCTTTGGATGCTTCATAGTTGTTGGTGGCCGTCTGCAAATTGGCCGATTCTTGGGTAGCGCCGACATCGTTGCGCCACTTGACTCGGTCATACGCGCGTTGGGCCTGGGTCAGCGTTGCTTCGGCATTGGCAATCTCCGCTTTGGCGGCGATCAGCTCCTGCTCGGTTGGCCCTTCCAACACCTTTTGCAAACCGGCGTTGGCACTCGCAACTGCGGCTTGGGAGGCGGCCAAATCACCGGCGTCTGTACTCTGCACCAATTTATCCAAGCGTGCCTTGGCCGAATCTAGCCCAGCTTGCGCCGCGGCAATATCTTCTGGGCGGTTGCCGTCGAGTAGATCATCGAGATTGGCCTGCGAGCGTTGCAAGTCCGCCTCGGAACGGGCCACGGCAGCTCGGGCGAGCGCAGCATCCAGACGAATCAGTGGTTGCCCTGCTTCCACCCGTTCGCCTTCAGCAACAAGGACCTCGGCAACAATACCACTGGTCGCGACACTCAGCCCGGCGCGCTGGATGGGCACAACGCGTGCATCGGCAATCACCCCTTGCGTGGCGGTGATCGGTGGCAGCGCGGTGGCGGCGGCTTCGGCACCCGGCGCGCCCGCTTCTGTCGTGGCACCGGGCGTGGGAATAAAGCCCAAGGCACGCCCGCCAAAGAAAGCTGCTACGCCAATGATGGCGATGATAATAATTGTTACTAAAATGCGTCTCATGATGATCCTTTGCTGTTGCGCATAACGTGGGTGAACCGAAGCATGAATCAGTTGATGGTTCGATACAATTTCCGCTTCCGCGTTAAAGTCATGGTACTTCAGTCGAACCGATATTTCTACAATAGAATTTACGTAAAAACTGTGTGTAAGTTGCCACTATGCTATTGTGACCTGTCGATACTATATTGACCTGTCGATTATTGTGCTGCATGGATGCTTCCAGGTTGAGCATCTGTGCTTACGATATGCCCTGTAGTTTAGCGCAAAGTGGGCGCTGCAACCAGCCCTTTCGGCCACCAATCGACGTGACACCGCTCACATAGTGAGGTGAGTAAGTTCACACGCTTCTATCGATTAATTCAGTAGGCGGGTGATGATCGACTGTGTATAATAAGTCTATGCGTAATTCACTACCTTTTGCCAATTTTATCGCCAAGCTGCGGTTAGAGCAGTTGGTGGAAGCAACGGCCAGTCGCACTGACGGTCGCACTGACGGTCGCGCTGACGGCACAGCCGGCGCGGCGTTCACCTCCGCCACCTCCGGCGTAGAAGCCGGGCTATTACCCGCGTTCCGCGTGGTGATCGGTCTGGAACTTCTGCTCTCGCTGATTGGGATTATGATTGTTGCAGTGGTGCAGACGCACGATGTACGGCTACCGTTGCTGCTCTCTATTTTGGGATTATTGCTGCTCTTTGGCTATCTGTGCTCCGATCAACTCCAACGTTGGTTGGGTGTCTTCTATCTACCTATGGGGCTGGCCGGCAGCGCGCTGCTGCCGCTGATCGAACGGCTGCTCTTTATCCGTCTGTGGATTGAACAAAATCAAATGCCCGTTACAGAACAGGTGCTCAGCGGGGCCGGTTGGCGTGTGTTGGCGCTGCTTCTGATTCCGCTCGTCTTTCTCGCCTGGCAATATGATTTTCAGCAGGTGCTGCTCTTTGCCGGCAGCATGCTAGTGGTCGATCTGGCGCTGCTCATGGGCTTTTTTGGCCCCCATTCGGACTTTCGCCTGCAAATTGTCGGGATGGTGCTGGGCCAGTCGCTTATCTTTATCGTGGTCGGCTATATCATCACGCGTATGATGTATGCACAGCGCGAACAGCGGCGCGTGGTCAACGAGGCCAACCAGCAGTTGGCGCACTATGCCGCCACAATCGAACAACTGGCAACCAGCCGCGAACGCAACCGCCTCGCCCGCGAATTACATGATACGCTGGCACACAGTCTCAGTGCGCTAGCGGTGCAACTTGATGCGGTCGACACAGCGTGGGAGATAGCACCGGACGATGCGCGCACCTTGTTGATCAAAGCGATAGCCCAAACGCGCAGTGGCCTGACAGAGACACGGCGCGCCCTGCAAGCGCTGCGCGCCTCCCCGTTGGAAGATTTGGGCTTACGACTGGCCGTACAAACGCTGGCAAAATCGCAGGCACAACGAGCCGGTTGGCAACTTGACCTACAAGTCGCTGATGATCTTGAAGGTTTGCCCCCCGATTTGGAGCAGATCGTCTATCGCGTGGCCGGGGAAGCATTGAGTAATGTGGTCAAACATGCCGCTGCGACTCAAGTGCAACTGACCTTAGGGTGGGTGGGCCACGATCTCGAACTAACACTCGGCGATAATGGCGTTGGCTTCAGCGCCGAACAAGCGATGCCCGATCGCTTTGGCTTGACCGGGATGAGCGAGCGCGCGGCCACAGTCAACGGCACCATCAGCGTGAAGAGCCAACCAGACCAAGGCACAACCGTACGCTTCCGCGTCCCCAACGCACGCATTGGCATAGCCGATGACGACGACCGCCCAATGCCTGCTCGCCAATGACCACTCGACCATTCGACCACTCAACAAAGGACCACCAAACATGATCCGCATTCTATTGTGTGATGACCAGGATATTGTAACCGAGGGCATGGGGGTGATCCTGCGGACGGTGCGCGATTTTGACGTGGTGGGGGTTGCGCATGATGGCGCGGAGGCGGTCGAACTGGTGGCCACCACGCGGCCCGATCTGGTTCTGATGGATCTGCGGATGCCCGTGATGAATGGTATTCAAGCCACGCGCAAGATCCGCGACCATTTCCCCATGACGCGCGTGTTGGTGCTAACGACCTATGATGACGATGAGTGGGTCTTTGACGCGATTCGCGCTGGCGCGGCCGGTTATCTCTTAAAGGATACGGGGCGCGAACAGATCATCGCTGCGATCCGTGGCACGGTCGAGGGTGCTACCCATATTGATCCCAATGTCGCGGGCAAGCTCTTTGCGCACATTGCCCAAGGCAGTGGCCCGACTCCCGGCAGCTTCTCCAACCTGGTGGTTGATCTCAGTGACCGCGAGGTGGAGATCCTGCGCCTACTGGCCGATGGACTGCCCAACGGCGAGATCGCCGAGCGGCTGCACCTCTCCAAAGGCACGGTACAGAACTACGTCAGCAGCATCCTGCTCAAGCTCGATGTGACCGACCGCACGCAGGCCGCGGTGATCGCGTTAAAGCATGGGTTGGTGGGGTAGGGCGCAGGGTTGAACCCCGCGCCTAACAGCGAAAAGCCGCCTCAGCGGCTGGATTCCTCGAAGTGTCCTCTATCTTCATTTCTCCACACGTTTATCGATTTTGCAAAAATTGGCTTGTCGGTCAAATTCACCACACAAAAGACCTCTTCCATCATATCTTCATAATCTGCGCTGCTGTGGGTCTCCCAGAATTCGGCGGCTTCGGCAAGGGTAGCGAACGATTCGGGTAATGGGTCGCGCTCGATTGGTCGTTGCTGATCCATGATCGTTTCTTTGCTTTTTTGGTCCATTCTCTGACACTGAGTTCCATTGAAGCAAGTATACTACCCATTGCCGACAGTTGGAAGAAGGGAAATAGGCTTACGAAGAACATTACGATAGAATACAGATACCTTTCCATTCGTACTGCACCCGTACATCAATTGCTACGAAAATCAACGAATCCTAATCAAAACTGAGGCCATCATGACCCCGCACCAGCAACGCTTAATCCGTAGTTTGAGCATCTTACGTCGATTGCAAATTGGGGAAGCCGATCAGGAGACATTGATCCGCCATGTGCATGCCGACTGCGGACCACTGGCTTATGGCGAAGAAGGTGGGCGCAGTTTGGAGAGTCAATTTGCTCGCGATATCAAATTCTTACGCGAACAGCTCTTGGTAAAGATCCCTAGTGTTGACCGCAGTAATAACACCTACGAAATTGCAGACTTTGGTGACTTTCGCCCCCTTTGTCTGACCGACACAGAGTTGGACGCCTTGATCACATTACAACAGAGCTTCCAACCCGGCGCGCCACAAAGCGAAGAGATTGCGAGTTTTCTCACCCGCATTGCGCAACTCCTACTGGACTCCCAACAAAAAGCACTTAAAACCAAACAAGCCCGTCTTCGTTTAGATCTGCGCCGCCGCGATCATAAGACGATTGCACCGGTTGTCCAACGCATGGTGGACAAAGCCATCCGCGAGAAACGCCATTTACAATTTGCCTACCATACTGCCGGTCAACGGGATGATGAGCCACGCATTCATGAAGTACAACCAGATCATCAATTCTTCGATCCCAGTCGTGGCCATTTGTATTTGGACGCCTACTGGTTGACATCCGATGGACCAGTAGGTAAACAAAAACAGGAGCGTTGGCAACTTTTCCGCCTGGACCGTATTCTGGCGGACGAAAATTTACGGGTATTGTCACAAAAAATTCCGCCAACACTGCCCCGCCGTCCCCGTCATCAACTAGCCTATTGGCTCTCACCGAAAATTGCTCGCTTGGGGCAGGTGACCCGCCATTTTGACGAAATGGTCGTCCATGAAAGTGATGCTGATGGCTGGGTACGTGTCACCGGCACAACGGATAATTTGTTCCAGGCCACACGCTTGCTCTTGGGCTATGGTCCAAATTGTCGCGTAACCGGTGGCGCTGAAGCAAAAGCAGAAATGGAAAAGTTGATCCGTGAGATGGCGATGGTGTATGGGGTTGTATCGCAGGAATAATCGGGGATTGGTGGACCTATGAGGTTCCGCGGTTTTCTGCGGAAGCGGTGTGCAAGAATAAGAAAGTCGAGTATTGAGCAGAGAATGAAAGGAGAAACTGGATGGCATTGGATCTAAAAAATATTGTTCTCAAGTTTAGCGGCCCACCCGATGACGTATTGGGTGACTATATCAACTACATTGCCAATGAGGGGTTAGCCCGTTATCGCCGTGTGGTGCAATGGGGTAACAAAGAAGGGCAACCGCTTTATGCCCATGTGATCGATCTGGTTTTTACCTTTGCGCGCTTGGCAGAGACGTTGGAGCTAAATGCGGTTGAACAACGAGTCATGATGTTGGCGCTCAGCGCTCATGATATCAACAAAGTGCTGGGGGAAGATCGCCCCTTACGCTTTGCCGACCAAGCCAGACCAGAACATGTTGCACCCGAATTGGAACGATTGGGTGCAGACAACTTCTTTGCTGAATGGCGTGAGTACATTGAAGATATCTGTGCGCTGATCCGAGCACATGGTGGACATTATCATCACGCCGGCAACTTGCTCGATGTCCGCAACGTGCAGAATGACCGGTTCATGTTGGGTGGAGAACGCATTCGCCAGTTAAGCAAATTGATGAAGGCGTTTGATACCCTTGATCTCTCACACTCACTGAACGAACGCCAACACAAACAGAGCTTTCTCAGTTACCTCAATGAATTTAGTGATACGCAATATCAACTGGTCAGCCATACGGTTGCCGAACAGCGCGGTATTCTGAGTAACGCGTTGCACAATCGGGTGGCAGAATTTATGCAACGGAAGAAACAAGCTCAACCTCTGCTCTATTATCCTGATGGCGTGGTCTATCTGGTTGAACAGGGTAGGCATCTGTATCTCAGTGATGACGATTATCAACAGCTTGCTGAAAAATTGGCTAATTTTCTTGAAGAGCAAACGCAGGGGCAATGGCGGAGTTTTGTCAAAGCTGGCAATCAAGGCATCAAAGTGGATGGAAAATGTCTCGAACTCGGCGTGCCCTTTGCCGACATTTGGCAAGAAGTCGATAACATTATCCAAGGCAAAACGTATGGCGCAGTGGATGAGATGGAAAATAAGGCGCGCAAGCGAGTAACAGCCAGCATCGCCGCAGATCAATCCGCGGCTGCGGATACAATACGCGCAAGATTGGCCGAGGACCTAGTGCTACCGACCACAAAGGGGCAACTGCGCTTGGGAGAGTTGCTGCGTAGCTACTATATCTTTCTAAGCAAACATTTAAAAAAGCAAGTGAAAGAGCCCTGGACGCGGCTTTATGATCTGTTGGAGCTATCACCTACAGACCGGGCCGTCTATGATTTCTTTGAGATCAATTATGATCGTGCCTACTACGCAGCCGGTGATCTCACCGTGAGCTATGATGACGTTTTTCAAAAGATTCTTGCTGACGGCATTCAGCTTCTGGGTGATAAGGTGGTGGAGAGTGTCTGGACGCCACTCTTTGCTGCGTATGTACGGCAGCAGGTGCACTTCTCTTTTCAATTGCCTGCTATAAATGAATTTTCTGGATATTTGCAACAATATGTTCAAGAGAACCATCGCCAATCAGCCTTTGGTAGCAGCTCCTTGACGAGTGAACTGTGGCGGGCCGGCGATGTAGCAAAGAACATCAAAGTTCAGCAGTTCAGTAACCGGTTAATCGCTGGTCCAGGTGATCCAGTGAAGTATATTGATCCCATCACAAAGGCGCAATTTCTGCTTGAGAAACTCTGTTATGCTCCAGGGTTTAAGACAACAACCTATTATCTGCACATCTATCCCCATGCCTTCTTTAGCGATGCCTATTTACGCATGTGGCGCGATACGGTAGAGAATCTCGCCAATACCTATCTGGCAGACGAAAAGCTCAATGCGCTTTTTCTCAAAACTGATGACACCCTCCGTGATCTCTTTTCCGGCGCTGAGCGTGTCGAATTGGTTGCTTACGCAGTAAACAGCAATGGCTTACCCTTGCCAGGTGCGCCCGAGCTACTGGGCAATCTGCTGATCTGGCCACTCAATGCGCCAGGTAACAACGACACCGATTGCTTCTGGTATGCCTTCACCTGTGCCATTGCCATGCACCATTTTGTCGGTGGTCGTGTTGTGTTGACTCGCTCCGCCGCGCCAATTTTGAGTTCAGAAGAAGCGACAAACTTTGAGCTTTTTACCGATGAAATTCCACTGAGTATGAATGCGCTGCTGCGTGAAAATGGCTATGATTATGAAGCCTTACCTAAGTTAGAGCGACAACTGGGCGCGCTTTACAATATTTACCGCGCTATTCGCAGCGACGGTGATGAACTGCTGGCCTTAATTCGTAGTTTGAATGATGGTGCCCTGGGCATCTATTTTGTGGCAGAGCGCTTGCTGCTCAAACGGGTCAAGAGTGATAAGAAAGCCAAAAGTCCAGAATGGCTGACAATCCAAATTGCGCAGACCGTGGCCGATGATCTGCGCACAATCACAACTGAACAAGGAGGGGTGAAGGTGAACGAAACGATCCAGAAACTGGCCCAACTAGCGTGGGATGGCAATCTAAAAGGCCAAACGCTTGCCAAAAATTCTTTGATGATGCCGTTGGATCACTGCTTTGAAAAAGTACAGATGATGCAACCCCCT
Organism: Caldilineaceae bacterium; assembly: GCA_034432375.1. GTDB lineage: Bacteria > Chloroflexota > Anaerolineae > Caldilineales > Caldilineaceae > JAHBVH01. The sequence continues at coordinate 19,351 of DAOUCA010000049.1, read as the reverse complement.
ATCGACAAGGAGACACTACGGGCAGCAACGATTACTGATATTTACTCTTATCTAGAGCGCATTCGCGACGATGGAATGGTCGGAACAGAGACACAACGCAAGGCCAAAGCTTTTGTCGATGCATTCTTTGATGAATTGTGGGGTGACAAATACAGCAACAATCGGCAACGGCTGCTGACCGATGAAAAGCTCATACGCGCAGCCTTTCTCTTTCATATCCGTGAGATATTGGCGAAACGTTCGGCAGAAAAGGCCGAAGAAGCCAAAGCGAAAGCTCTGTAGGGGCATCCGCTTGCCGGTGCCCCACAGGGCGACCACAAGGATACCCCACGACAAATCACTAAATTCATTAATAGGAGAACTATCTCATGCAAACGTTACAAAAATATGCGAGTTATCTACCCACCCGTTACAGCGCCTACCCGCGTGGCTACTATGTCAGCCTCATCTTACTGCGCAAGGTCGAAGGCGAAGCCATCTTCCGCAACGAGGGGAGTGGCGAACCGTTGAACCGTGAATTTGTCCATGCCGGCATTGCTGACAGTACACCCGTCATTCCGCGGGTGGTTATCAGCAAGCGCAAACAGACCGCGGTAGAACGGCGCACTGGGCGCGAACTACTACGGCGCACCGGCTTGATCGCCGAGACTGCCGGTATCAATGAAGGAGAACCTGAACCGGATAGCATCGATTCGATGGTCTATGGCTATGCGGTGGGCACGGGTGGGGCGCAAAAATCGCGTGTGATCACCGATGATGCCTTTACCATTTTGCCGGCAACGCAGGTGGTCGGCAAGCATCAATTCAATGCCCCGTTTGAAGATGGCACCATGCGCCACCCAGAAACGAAAGCCGCCTCGACAAGCATTGGCACCGATGAATATGTTCGTCCAGAGACACACTTTGTGGATATCGAAACCTTAAAAGATGTGACCCCCGGCGAATTTCTTTATGTGTTGGGCAACATCCTGCGCACAAGCCGCTATGGGGCCATTTCCAGCCGCGTGGGCAAGATGCAAAATGAGGTGGTCGCCTGTATCTTTAGCGATTGTGAACTCTTTAGCAACCTGGAATTGACCCAGCACATCTGGGATCGGTTGCCCAAGAGTGGTGATTCACCGGATTTCCCATTGGGTGACGAAGCAGTGCGCACTGTGTTACAAGCCGCCATCATCGAGCTACAAAAGGAAGTCGTTGGCCGTGTCACCCCGATGAGTGCAGGGGACCTGTCGGCGTTACTAAAAGAAGTACAGACACTCTATGCTGATGAAGCGGCGATTACAACGTTGCTCAATGAAGTGCAAACTGCCTATAAGAGCAAATAACTCACAGGAGAGATCATGCAAATCCTGCGCTGTGATCTAACCTTGTTGGAGAATACTTTTTTCTCTAGCAGGGAAGTAGGCAACTTCTATCAAACTGAGCCATTAATCGGGAATTATGCGCTTTGCTACGCCTTGGGGTTAGCCGTTTCCCCTTATGAAAATCGGGGCGAGATCCGCTATGCCGAGGATTTGGGGGCACTCAATCAAAAGGGCATCTATGTCACACCGGCACAGATTGTCGGGCAGGCACGCTTCAAGATCGAGCAGTTTAATGCCATGACGGATAGCTACTGGTATGCAATGGGTAACAATGCCCTCATTACCAAACCGGATGGCTGGGATGCGGAACAGAACGGATCCGCCTGGTATATTGTTGAACGGGCAACGGGTAAACGGAAAAAGATCGGCACAAGCAACCGCCCGCAGATCGGGCGTGTCAAGATGCTGGGCATCGGCAATCATGCCCGCTTTTATCTGCTTTGCATGGACAAGCTGCCGCGCATCCCTAGCTATGTACGATTGGGGAAATGGAACAGCAAGGCGAAACTCGTGGTGCAAGCCGTCACGTTTCAGATGGTGCAACGGGAACAAGCGATGGGAACACCACTATTAAATCCAGTGGATCTGACTGAAGCAACGGTCTTGCAGACCTTTGACATGATCGGCATCCATCCCGTGCCGTTGATTCGCAATGCAGTCGCATCCGGCAGCTTCTATCAGCTTGCAGATCAAGAAAAAACGTTGTTGCCGGTGAATATGCGCTTTGGCGTTGAGGAGGCACATTGTGATCGTTGAACTTAATCTGCATGGCCAAAGCGAAAAGGTGGCGCGCGAAAATCCACATGGCATTCAGCCACAATTACTCTACCACCAATGGCGCACGGCGGAGGCACTAAAGCAGTTTTCGCTGGTGATGAATGTCTATAACACGGGCACCGGAAAGACGCTGGCCAGTTTGCTCCATCTTTTCGACATTGAGCCAAAGCGCGATAATCATGTGCTGGTCATTGCGCCAACTAACGAACTACTGCACCAACATGTGACTGACATTCGGAAATTTGTCGCATCGCATGACAAGCTGTCATTTCGGGTGGTCGAGGTGAACGCGGCTCTTTTACGCCAATTGGCAGCGCCCGAGTTGGCCATTGTCGATCGACAAGGGGAGCGTTTAACCCGATTGGTGCGCAATCCCTTGGAATTTAAAGAGCAACTGGGGATTCCAGAAGATGATAAGCGGCCCTTACCGACCATCTTTGTCACCAATCCCGATCTCTTCTATTACGCTTTCTTCTGGCAATTCAATAGCAGCGATCAACGCAACCTTTTTGAAGAATTTATTGGCAAGTTCTGCTACATCGTGATTGACGAGTTTCATTATTACAACAGTAAACAGCTAGCAAACTTTCTCTTCTTCATGATCTTGTCCAAAGAACTCGGTTATTTTGAAGCGCGCAATCGCCGGATCTGTCTGCTCTCGGCCACCCCCGATGAGACGACGCGGCAATTCCTGGATCGCATCTTTCCCAATGGTGGTTGGGCCTTGATTTCACCAGATAATGAAGCACCTGACGCCGTCGATTTACAACAAGTTCCAACGCTATCACCGTTGCACTTGCGTCTGCAAACCGGAACCCTGGAAGAATTCGCGCAGGCGAAAAGGGAGCAGATCAAGCAGTGGCTTGCCCAAGGTGAAGATGGCGCGCTGATCTCAAGTGCGCTATGGCGAATTAATAGTGCCTATGCTGCGCTCCGTGGTACGATTGCCGAGGCGACAATGGGGCGTATCACCGGCGCACAACCAGTGGCAGAACGGCGGCAGGATCAGTACAAGCCATTGATCCTGGCGACACCCACGGTAGACATTGGCTACAACTTTATCAAGCACGAGAAGGCGCGACAGAATCTCGATTTCGTGGTCTTTGATGCCCGTTTTCGCGATGAATTTGTCCAGCGATTGGGTCGAGCCGGTCGCGTTTTGGGCAAAGCTGAGAGCGAGATACCAGCACATGCCGTTGCCTTGCTGGATGAGGAAGCGATCAATCATTTTGCCCTCCTAAAGGGCCAGACGATAAACCGCACCGAATTGCGTAACTTCCTTGCACAACAAGACGCGATTCCGCTGAAGGATGACTTTGTGGCCTACATCAAGAGTGGTGGCTTGCTCGAAAATGCCTATCCACTCTATAAGCTGTCGCCCATGTTTGCCAAAGAAGAACAGCCACGGTTAGAGGAACTCTTTGACGCCGTGCGCCAGATCTTCGCTCCCCAAAGTCAGCGCAGCTACAAGAGCGTTATCGGTTGCTACAGACGGTCAGATGCAATCAACATGTGGTTGCGGGAAGGGAAATATGACAAAAAAAATCTAGGTCCGGTCATGGCTGACTACTTGGGTTGGGCCATTCAGGAAAGTGTCAGCGAAGAGGATGCCGGGGAAGCGTTACCACAATTAGAGCAGAAAGAGATGGCAGAGATCCGTAAAGGCTTTCGTCTCTATTGTGAGATGCAACAGGCGCTTCATCAAGCGCAATTCATTTTTCGTGACAGTTTTAGTGGGCCGGTTGCCACCATCCATGATCCCGGTCGGCTCTTATCTGGTTCTGTTACCACCGAATATGATCTGATTCATGTGGTACAGAACTATCAGTACGAACCCTTAACGGCTGAATCGTTTCAAAGGACGACAGGCGAACAAAGTACGAACGATGCCATCTATCTTCAGATCAAACGCCTACGCCAGCCCCGTCAAAACATTTCTCTGAGCTGGCGTAACTTGCCCAAAATTGGTCGAATGCACTGGGATAAATCATCCTTTGATCGTTGTTTTGTCAATGGTGCACCCATCGCGATCAAAGAATTAGTCATCAATGCAGAAGAGCCTTTACCGGATGAGTTACGTGGCGCGATTGAAGAACAATATGTGCCGGCTTTGCTGATACCTAGTAAGAACCGGGGCATCTTGCAGCGCGCGCTCGCACAACGGCCGGTTTATCCGCGCAAATTAACTGTGCGCATCGGGCAAGAAGATGTGGAGTTCGAGGTCATTTTGGGGACAAACGCACTACTGCTGTCGCCGCTGCTCTGGTGGGTTTTTCAGATGGACCAGCGCAAAAGGGAGACAGCAATCATTTGTTGAGAGCGTATCTATCAGCGCATTCAGCATCAAGGGGCGCATCAATGAGGCGAATGAATTCGCCCCCTAACACCGAAAAGCCGCCTCAGCGGCTAGTCGATGAGTTCCCAGCGCCTGAGGGCGCTTCTCGTTGTTAGCGGTGGGATTTATCCCTCCGGTGGCATTTATCCGGCGGCATTTATCCGGCGGCATTTATCAGGCGGCATTCATCCGGCGGCATTTATCCGGCGGCATTCATCCGGCGGGATTGGTCCCCCCCGGCACGATCCATCCCTGATCAGACCCAGAAGCGTGACAATCGCCCAGCAAAACCCTAGATTTGTCGCATTGTGCCTTACAACCGGCTCCCGTATCATAGGATTTTCCATTCATTCCTACAGCATACACGGGAGAATCCGATGGCATACTGGCGCCTCTATTACCATTTCGTGTGGACGACCAAAAACCGAGAACCGTTAATCACGCCCGATCTGGAACGCCCCCTCTATCGGTGGCTGTACAACGAAGCAAAGAAGCTCTATTGTCCCTTCTTCTATGTCGGTGGCATAGCGGATCATGTGCATGTTATGACGGCAGTGCGGCCTAGCATAGCGCCCTCCGACTTTATGCACCAACTCAAAGGCAGCTCCTCCCGGTTTGTCAGCCAGGAATTTCAGATTCCCTTTGACTGGCAAGAAGGGTATGGTGTCTTTAGCGTCTCTGATACGTTGGTCAATACGGTCAAAGCCTATGTCTTGCGTCAAAAGAGTCATCATGCCGCCCAAATACTTGTCGATGAGTGGGAAGAGACGCATGAATGGAATCTTGGACCAGATGTAATTGATCAAAGTGATGATACATTCTGGCAAGCGTAATGATACCCAGCGCCCGCAGGCGCTGAGTTCAGCCGCTGAGGCGGCTTCTCGCTGTTATCACGGGGATTCATCCCCCGTGATAAATAGATTTGCCGTATGCGGTGGGATTCATCCCCCGTGATAAATGGATTTGCCATATGCGGTGGGATTCATCCCCCGTGATAAATGAATTTGCCGTATGCGGTGGGATTCATCCCACTCAATAAAAGGAAATGCAACCCATGACTCAAAGCCCAACTACCATCCCCACCAGCGCGCTCCACGCCATTGTCATCAACCTGATCGCACAAGAGGCTGGCAGCCTTCCCGGCACCGTCGGCGAGCTGGCCCATGCGGCCTTCTACGCCGCGGTCGATGCCGTCGATCCGGCGCTGGCCCAGCAGATCCACGACGCCCAAAATCGCAAAGCCTTTAGCCTCTCGCCCCTCTATGGCTACTGGCAAAGCCCTCAGGATGGGCGCGTCCATGTCAGCGCGGGGCAACCGGGCTGGTTGCGGCTGGGTCTGCTCGATGAAGCAATCTTTGGTGCCTTTATGCAACATATCCTCTACAGCGGCATCACCGGCGGCGAGGCGAGCATTCGGCTGGGGCGCATTCCCTTTACGATCACTGAAGCCCTGGGCGCACCGGGCAGCCACCCCTGGGTCGGCTATACCAATTGGCAGGATCTGGCCGCGCTCAATGACGCGCCCGAACGGTGGGTGGTCGAATTTCTCAGCCCCACCGCGATCCGCTGGGGCGAGGCCGACAACCAGACGCGCCGTGTCGAACTCTTCCCACTCCCCCGCCTGGCCATCGCCAGCCTGCGTACCCTATGGGACCGCACCACCGGCGACAGCTGGGGGCGCGACTTTGAAGAATGGGTTGAGCGGAACATTGTCGTCGGCAGCATCTGGCATTGGCAGACGGAACCTTTCCGCTATCGCAAACAAATCTACATCGGCGGTGTTGGCAAACTCGAATACCGCGTGCTCGATGGCCGCAACCGCGCCAATGTCGCCCACTTCAACCGGCTATTGCACCTGGCCTTCTTTGCCGGCGTCGGCTACAAGACGACACACGGCTTGGGTCAAATGCGCGTGGTCGTTTAGTCGCAGGGTCGTTTAGTCGCGGGGTCGTTTAGTCATGTGTAACTGACCATGCGACCACGCAACCAACCGACCAACCAAGGAGACAACATGATGACCGACGACTACCTCGCCCTCTCATGTATCAATCACTTTGCCTATTGTCCCCGGCGCTTTTGGTATATCTATGTGCAGGGGGAGATGAAGGAAAATGTCCATGTCCTGCGCGGCAATCTCAACCATGAGCGTGTGGATACCCCCGGCTATGCCACCACGGGCGCGGATGTCATGGAACGGCGGCGCGTCTACGTGGTGAGTCACCAGCTGCGTATCACGGGCATCTGTGATCTGGTGGAAGAACATCCCGACGGCACGCTGGTCCCCATCGAATACAAACAAGGCAAGCGTAGCCAATGGATCAACGACCAAGCGCAACTCTGCGCGCAGGCACTCTGTCTAGAGGAGATGACCGGCAAGACCATCACCCACGGTGCGATCTTCTACTTCGGCAGCCGCCGCCGGTTGGATGTGCCGCTGACATTGGAGCTACGCGCCGAGACAACGGCTCACTTGGCAGCAATGCAGCGCGCCCTGGCCAACGGCCAGTTGCCCGCACACACAACCGAACGCAAGCGCTGCAACGGCTGTAGCCTGATCGATCTCTGCCTGCCAGAGGAGACTACACTTCTACAAGGAGTCACCTAATGACCACACTCTACCTAACCGAACCCTACAGCGTCGTCAACAAAGATGGCGACGCGCTGACCGTCAAAATTCCCGAAAACAAAGAAGCTGGCACGGAAAAGCGCACCGTCCGTGTCCCCATGATGAAAGTCGACCAAGTTGTCGTCCTCGGCGACAGTACGGTGACCACGCCCGCGTTGTTGGCACTGTTGGAACAGAACGCGGACATCTGCTTTTGTGACTATTGGGGACGCTTTAAAGGACGCCTGACCCCGCCGGTGAGCAAAAATGTCTTTGTGCGATCAGCCCAATTTCGCACCCACCTTGCCTATCCCCAACGGGTAGCCCTGGCGGCCCGCTTTGTGCGCGGCAAGCTTCACAATCAACGGACCCTGCTCCTGCGCAGCAACCGCAGCCTCAACAATCCCCAAATTAGCCAGGATTGCACCACCATCGCCGATCTGCTTGACGAGGTGGATCACCTGCTCATCGAAGAGGAAGCGCCGCCCGATCCCAGTCGTCCCCAGCTGCAATCGGCGCTTGGCACGCTCCAGGGCATGGAGGGCGCGAGCGCGGCCGCCTTCTTCCGCAGCTATGGCCGGCTGTTCAAACACGACTTGGGCTTTCACGGGCGCAGCCGCCGCCCACCGACGGACCCAGTCAACGCGCTGTTGAGCTTTGGCTATACGCTGCTGATGAACCACGTCATGAGCGCGCTCCAGATCGTCGGCTTCGACCCCTACATCGGCTACCTACACAGCGAAGGCTATGGCAAACCATCGTTGGCGCTCGACCTGATGGAAGAGATGCGCACGCCGATTGTCGATTCGGTGGTGCTGACGGTCATCAACAAACAGATCCTGCAAGCCAATGATTTTACAGAACAATTGGGGGCCTATCAACTGACCCCCCACGGTCGCAAGCGCTACCTCCAGCAGTTTGAACAGCGGCTGAACACCGAGATCAAACACCCCGTCTTTGGCTATAAAGCATCCTACCGGCGCGCGTTGGAATTACAGGCGCGGCTCCTGGCCAAGTTTTTAACCGGTGAGATTCCCAGCTATCAACCTTTTCAAGTACGCTAACCCTGATGGCCACGCCAACAACCTTTTACCTCATCGCCTACGACATTCCCGTCGACAAACGCCGCACCAAAGTGCATAAGATTCTGAGCGGCTTTGGCCATTGGACGCAATATAGCCTCTTTGAGTGTCATTTGACCGACAAGCAATATCTACAATTGCGCCAACGGCTGGAAGAGCACATCAAAGAAGAGAGCGACTCCGTGCGCTTCTACACCATCTGCCGCGCATGCATGAACCGCACCGAAACGGTAGGGGGTGCCAAACCGGCCGACCCCGAACTCTTTTTGGTCTGAGCCCCAAGGCTGCGTCCCGGGTGCGTACCACATTTGGGGGATTACGTCGGACGATCAAATTTGTCCTTCTGTGTAATCCCCCAAAATGGGACGCACCCCCTGCGTCCCAAAGCCTATAGACAAACCAATGCAGTCATGATATACTTAGGAACAGAGCCGTTTTCTGAGCGGCTCTGTAACAGAAATTGCCACTTTGCGAGCATCGAAGTGGTGGCCCGATCTGACGGTGTTGCTCGCAACCGCCCTCAAGTCTGGTTTTCCAGTGGTAGCCGGTCAAAAGTGCGTACCGCGTACGTGCAGGCAGTGGATCTCATTGGCCAACAAACCAACTGATTTTGGGTGATGCTCGCTAGTGGGACAAAACGCTTGAATTTCAGTCGATTTTAACCCTGATGCCCCTATTTTGGAGACTATTCCAATGGATACTCATCAATATTCAACAAAACGATGGCCAAAGTGGGAGGGTGCGAGCAAGCGGTCGGAATACCCATCAACCCAGTCGCGGGATTGAAACTTACCACTTCCTGGTAAACCAGCTACACAGAATAGTCGGAATACCCATCAACCCAGTCGCGGGATTGAAACTTGTACAGTTTATTCTTTGTCTAACTTTCTTCTTGTCGGAATACCCATCAACCCAGTCGCGGGATTGAAACTTAGTAAAATTGGGTCTGTACCCACTGATCCAACTGGTCGGAATACCCATCAACCCAGTCGCGGGATTGAAACTAACGATGGGACAAATAGATCAGGAGGATATCAGTGTCGGAATACCCATCAACCCAGTCGCGGGATTGAAACCTTACAAGCTACTCCGGTTGAACCACTACCCATTGTCGGAATACCCATCAACCCAGTCGCGGGATTGAAACTATGGCTCAACCGTAGAAGGTGGAACAGTCAAAGGTGGTCGGAATACCCATCAACCCAGTCGCGGGATTGAAACTTGGCTACCCCGCCTTTGTAGTTACACACGCACAGGATGTCGGAATACCCATCAACCCAGTCGCGGGATTGAAACACGGACCGGCGGTCTTTGGCGAGGGTCTACAAATGTGTCGGAATACCCATCAACCCAGTCGCGGGATTGAAACTCCGCTTCCTCAAAATTGCCTGCCTCAATCGCCTTGTCGGAATACCCATCAACCCAGTCGCGGGATTGAAACCTCTACGGTAGATTGATCGATTGTATTGATAGCATTGTCGGAATACCCATCAACCCAGTCGCGGGATTGAAACTATCAATTTTAGCTCTCCGTCGGGTTAGCTCATCATGTCGGAATACCCATCAACCCAGTCGCGGGATTGAAACATTGATCCCTACATCCCGATTGTCAACACCACCAACGTCGGAATACCCATCAACCCAGTCGCGGGATTGAAACTGGAATTAGGAGAATCAAAAGTAACATACGAGATGTCGGAATACCCATCAACCCAGTCGCGGGATTGAAACCCCGTTTTTCCTTCTGTCCCGTCCGACGGTGCAACGTCGGAATACCCATCAACCCAGTCGCGGGATTGAAACTACCTGGCTCGTTCGCTCTGTCGTGATAAGTTCGCGTCGGAATACCCATCAACCCAGTCGCGGGATTGAAACTGGCCTGAGACAACATACCACTGATATACCCAAACCGTCGGAATACCCATCAACCCAGTCGCGGGATTGAAACTTGGCTCTACGCCGATAGCACTGGCAACGATAGGTGTCGGAATACCCATCAACCCAGTCGCGGGATTGAAACTACTGTTGGGGCGCGTGCTGTAGTCACTCCATCGGGTCGGAATACCCATCAACCCAGTCGCGGGATTGAAACAACCCTGTATCTACACTGGCAATCAAGGAGGCGAGGTCGGAATACCCATCAACCCAGTCGCGGGATTGAAACTTAATCCAGTCGATAGAAGCGCCGCCGCGGTCTTCGCGTCGGAATACCCATCAACCCAGTCGCGGGATTGAAACTTCGCCAAGTCTACCTTTCACGGCATTTATACCTAGTCGGAATACCCATCAACCCAGTCGCGGGATTGAAACGGGCACCGATGGCACCACAGTTCAATGGTACGCAGATGTCGGAATACCCATCAACCCAGTCGCGGGATTGAAACAACTCTTCCGGCGTGCCTAGCACAGTTGCAGTCGTGTCGGAATACCCATCAACCCAGTCGCGGGATTGAAACGCCATGATTGATGTACAGCCAACAGCCATACCCGCGTCGGAATACCCATCAACCCAGTCGCGGGATTGAAACGACGGGAATGTACCAGCATTGACAATTGACGCTGAGTCGGAATACCCATCAACCCAGTCGCGGGATTGAAACCGGGTAACACATAGGCGGCAGTACACTCAGCAATGTCGGAATACCCATCAACCCAGTCGCGGGATTGAAACATGATTCGCGTCATGGATCTCGCCGGGATGATGTGGGTCGGAATACCCATCAACCCAGTCGCGGGATTGAAACTAGAAGCGCAGGAAACATCCCCGGCGCAGCCGTGCCGTCGGAATACCCATCAACCCAGTCGCGGGATTGAAACAATTGTCTACGGCCAACCATGATAAGCTTGCTTCGATGTCGGAATACCCATCAACCCAGTCGCGGGATTGAAACGTCGATTCTTGCAAAGCAGAGAGTAACGGATCAGGGTCGGAATACCCATCAACCCAGTCGCGGGATTGAAACGATCGTTGGGCGGCTCGCACCCAATCGACGCGCTAGTCGGAATACCCATCAACCCAGTCGCGGGATTGAAACGCCTCAAGTATCATGGCGACCATTGGCGGTCGGATTGTCGGAATACCCATCAACCCAGTCGCGGGATTGAAACTCCATTGGTGCATAGAGGGCTCGTGATGTCCGTGAGTCGGAATACCCATCAACCCAGTCGCGGGATTGAAACAATTCAAGAAGGGACTATGTATCATGAGCAACTTAGTCGGAATACCCATCAACCCAGTCGCGGGATTGAAACATGCGGGTTCAGTTGCGGGGTTTCATAGGTATCCATGTCGGAATACCCATCAACCCAGTCGCGGGATTGAAACTGTGCCAATGGACTTTACCAACGCAAAGAGCGTCCCGTCGGAATACCCATCAACCCAGTCGCGGGATTGAAACTTTGCGGATTGCCCAGCCAGGGGGGACCCGATTCGTGTCGGAATACCCATCAACCCAGTCGCGGGATTGAAACACTGGTCGCCCGATCCGCGCCTCGGTCGCCTCGGCAATGTCGGAATACCCATCAACCCAGTCGCGGGATTGAAACGACAATCGATCAAAGTCGATCTTGCCGTCCGTCAATGTCGGAATACCCATCAACCCAGTCGCGGGATTGAAACGAGCGACCAGGGCAAGGCAAAGGCGAAGATCGAGGCGTCGGAATACCCATCAACCCAGTCGCGGGATTGAAACTCGTTCTATGGGACGGCAACGCAGCGAGTGATCACCGTCGGAATACCCATCAACCCAGTCGCGGGATTGAAACATAACAACCGCTCACATGCCGTACAAGGCAATGCGGTCGGAATACCCATCAACCCAGTCGCGGGATTGAAACCTCCGATTTCGGTATCGATAGCCACCGAAATTGCCGTCGGAATACCCATCAACCCAGTCGCGGGATTGAAACTTTGTACTCTGACATTGGGCAAGGTGGAAGACTTGCGTCGGAATACCCATCAACCCAGTCGCGGGATTGAAACACAGGTGTAATGACAATCGGTGGCGGCGAGTTGGGTCGGAATACCCATCAACCCAGTCGCGGGATTGAAACATGAAGACGACATCAATGTTACCCGTCGTACTCAAGGTCGGAATACCCATCAACCCAGTCGCGGGATTGAAACTGGACTAGGTGCGAGGTCCAGTTACGGGCGGAATATGTCGGAATACCCATCAACCCAGTCGCGGGATTGAAACTTGCTAATGCGCTAGAAGTGACGCACGGTGAGCGTGTGTCGGAATACCCATCAACCCAGTCGCGGGATTGAAACGTTTCGTGAGAAGTGGGATCGTGATGCCAGGACCGGGTCGGAATACCCATCAACCCAGTCGCGGGATTGAAACCGTCACAGAAAACCACATCGAACGCCAGATCCTCCGTCGGAATACCCATCAACCCAGTCGCGGGATTGAAACAATGGAGATCCAAGGCGTGCAGCGTTCGGTCCGCAGCGTCGGAATACCCATCAACCCAGTCGCGGGATTGAAACTCTAAGTGTAACCGAGTGCTACGCATTTTTTTACGTCGGAATACCCATCAACCCAGTCGCGGGATTGAAACTAAGACAATGTTGCAGCGACTGATTCCGCAGAGCAAGTCGGAATACCCATCAACCCAGTCGCGGGATTGAAACCGTAGGTCTGGATCTGCTCGCGTAAATCGGCCAAGTCGGAATACCCATCAACCCAGTCGCGGGATTGAAACTATACAATGCAGCTGCTATCTCATCGCCATCAGCGTCGGAATACCCATCAACCCAGTCGCGGGATTGAAACTTGCGATCAGGTAAATCACTTCGTAAGTGGGCAAAGTCGGAATACCCATCAACCCAGTCGCGGGATTGAAACTCTTATTTAGCATTTGCAGCCTTCCCGAATCGCTGTCGGAATACCCATCAACCCAGTCGCGGGATTGAAACCTATCCGTCGGTTGTGCTCAATGATGGCACCGCCGGGTCGGAATACCCATCAACCCAGTCGCGGGATTGAAACGACCAAGGATCAGGCCAAGGAGACGAGTACGCGATGTCGGAATACCCATCAACCCAGTCGCGGGATTGAAACCGAGCACAATTACATCATTGAAGAAATGCCTGCCGAGTCGGAATACCCATCAACCCAGTCGCGGGATTGAAACTGAAAAAAGCCGGTGCCGCCAGCGTTGACGCCCATAGTCGGAATACCCATCAACCCAGTCGCGGGATTGAAACACATGGATGCGCCAGAGCCGCCGGTTGCCTATCCCGTCGGAATACCCATCAACCCAGTCGCGGGATTGAAACGGAATAGTATTAATACCCAAACCATCCAAACCTAGTCGGAATACCCCTCAGCCCAGTCGCGGGATTGAAACTTCGTCGTCTCGTACAAAGACGACGCCGCCTTCCTTGTCGGAATACCCATCAACCCAGTCGCGGGATTGAAACTGCAAGCCTTGGATGGAGCGTAACTTAACCTTCTGTCGGAATACCCATCAACCCAGTCGCGGGATTGAAACACGAATACCCCTGTTGATCCCGCTGCTGCGGTCGAGTCGGAATACCCATCAACCCAGTCGCGGGATTGAAACTGTGATTGACGAGTCGAAGCCAATCTCGGTGACGGGTCGGAATACCCATCAACCCAGTCGCGGGATTGAAACTGTATAACCTTTAGCTATAAGCTACAGCTTATACCGTCGGAATACCCATCAACCCAGTCGCGGGATTGAAACAGTGCTTCATGTTGCCGGCGCTGCTGCTCCTTCATGTCGGAATACCCATCAACCCAGTCGCGGGATTGAAACATCCGCTTGACAAACGCCCTGGTCAGCCGCGTTGAGTCGGAATACCCATCAACCCAGTCGCGGGATTGAAACATAAATCATATTGAGATGGGACGTAGGCAATCCAACAAGTCGGAATACCCATCAACCCAGTCGCGGGATTGAAACATTCGTGTTACCTTCAATCCTTTTAAAGCTTCCGTGTCGGAATACCCATCAACCCAGTCGCGGGATTGAAACAAGACATCAGCACTTTGAGCATAATCACCCTTTGTCGGTCGGAATACCCATCAACCCAGTCGCGGGATTGAAACGGTAACATGGTGCATGTGCAGGCCGATGACCTCGAAGTCGGAATACCCATCAACCCAGTCGCGGGATTGAAACCGTACTTTACTGTCTTCAGGTAGTCGATGAAAAGTGTCGGAATACCCATCAACCCAGTCGCGGGATTGAAACAAGCCCAGCGCCTCCCTGGCGACGCTGGGCACAGAGTCGGAATACCCATCAACCCAGTCGCGGGATTGAAACAAGCCCAGCGCCTCCCTGGCGACGCTGGGCACAGAGGTCGGAAACCCATCAACCCAGTCGCGGGATTGAAACACTAAAACTGCCGTAGGCGGTTACAGAGGGGTCGTGTCGGAATACCCATCAACCCAGTCGCGGGATTGAAACTCCACATTGGCTCAAAAGGAATAACACTGTCCCATGTCGGAATACCCATCAACCCAGTCGCGGGATTGAAACATTACTACATCTGCTTTGAAGTTTCTTGCGTGTGCTGGTCGGAATACCCATCAACCCAGTCGCGGGATTGAAACATCTTCATCTGAAATCCGCTCAAGTAACTTACTGCCGTCGGAATACCCATCAACCCAGTCGCGGGATTGAAACATAAAAGCTTCCCCTGCATTCTGAAAGTAATCACGATGTCGGAATACCCATCAACCCAGTCGCGGGATTGAAACATCGCTACTATTCCACAAGACGATACTCATTGCCACGTCGGAATACCCATCAACCCAGTCGCGGGATTGAAACCAAGGATTCTTGGCGATGGAAGCTCCCGATACCTTGTCGGAATACCCATCAACCCAGTCGCGGGATTGAAACAAGGACTAGACCACGATGACACGACGGACCCGAAGTCGGAATACCCATCAACCTAGTCGCGGGATTGAAACAATGTTCGATGGAACCCATGCGCCCAGCGCCGGGGTCGGAATACCCATCAACCCAGTCGCGGGATTGAAACACAACCTTAACGCCGGCAAGCACCTGATCGAGAATCGTCGGAATACCCATCAACCCAGTCGCGGGATTGAAACCCTCCGTCTGTGAAAATACCCATTCCAGCGGTAACTGTCGGAATACCCATCAACCCAGTCGCGGGATTGAAACTCTACCAGGAACAAAAAGAGATTATTCAGAAATTGAAGTCGGAATACCCATCAACCCAGTCGCGGGATTGAAACACCAAGTCGCTTGATGCAATAGTAACTGCTCTTTGTCGGAATACCCATCAACCCAGTCGCGGGATTGAAACGGAACTGCGCCACTCGTCGGTCGTCAGACCATCATGTCGGAATACCCATCAACCCAGTCGCGGGATTGAAACCCGACTGATTGTGCTTAATACATGCATTAGTATCGGGTCGGAATACCCATCAACCCAGTCGCGGGATTGAAAAGGTCACCTCTCCACTTTTCTATTTAATGACAGGTATGAAACACAGTTACTGCCGTGTGAATTCTGTCAAACGACCGGTTCAACCATTGCCCCTTATACCTCTTTTGATCCCCTCACGCGCAGCCCCACGGAAACAACGACAAACTGACAGCCATCTGCAAGAAAATCTCATCATACTTTTGTCGTACACTTTCTGCGATAGCAATGGGCGCATCGTCGTACAATGCCATCTGTTTCTATCCCAGTGATCGGGCGCGGCTCCTTTAAAGCAGTTCCCTGCCTCCCTGGTATCGGTATCGTAAACAACAACCTATACAACGATGGTTGTGTAGGAGCTAGTCTATCGAAAGTGATATCAACATTCTATGCGGCGTCTACCCAACTCATCCGTTTCTCAACAAGCGACTCGTATGCTTGCGCTGTTTACGGTAATCTTGGCGCTCTCGCTTTTACCCACCTTGGCGAGTGCCCACCCGGCACCATCCGCAGGGGGTGATTGGTGGAACAATCAGTGGCTCTATCGCGTGCCCATTATCCTCAGCAGTAATGGGACAATCCGCGCCAATAAACCGGCCGAGGTCACCCTCAACTTTAGCCAATTGCTCGCCGGCTTAGGGGGTAATGGCACCTTTGACCCCAACTCGATCCGGGTAATCGAAGTTGACGGCAGCAACCATGTGCTCAATGACGCGGTCCCCTTTCAGTTTGATCCCAGCAGCAATTACAACGCCACCACCAATGCCACCGGCACGCTCGTCGTGCTGATGACCGGCACGACGGCAGCGAATGCATCGCGCACCTATCATGTCTACTTTGATCTCGTGGGCAAAGGCTTTGTCGCATCCACCTTCACCCCCCAACTAACGCTGACCGATTATATCTTTGATGAAGACCAAAATAGCTATAAGGTGGAAACAGCGCGCGGCACCTATTACTATCAGAAGCAAGGAGCTGCCTTTTCGAGCCTTGTCGACCAAGATGGCAACGATTGGATGGGCTATCATCCTACTGGCGGGGCTGGCGGCAGCTATCGCGGTGTCCCCAATATGATCCACCCCGAAGGGGAATTCCACCCCGGTAGCACAGCGGCCACAAGCGTTATCTTGAGCCAAGGGCCACTGAAGATCGCGATCAAGTCGACCACAACCGATGGCAAGTGGGAAGCGCTATGGGAGTTCTTCCCTGAATATGCCCGCATGACCCTGTTGAAGCACGATCACGATTATTGGTTTCTATACGAAGGAACACCCGGGGGCACATTGGATATGGCCACTGACCAGGTTGTGCGCTCTGATGGCACCACCACCCTCGCCTCGGAAAGTTGGAACGGTGATCTCGTTGGGCCGGAATGGCTCTACTTTGCCGATCCATCGCTGAACCGCTCGTTCTTTCTGGTCAACCATCGCGAAGATACCCAAGTCGATTCCTACTATCCCATGACCGAAGCCGCCGGATCGATGACCGTCTTTGGCTTTGGCCGCCAAGGGCTGCAAAAGTTTTTAAGCGCAACCCCCAGCCAATTTACGATCGGCCTCATGGAGAGCACCCAATTTGCCCAGGGGAGCCAAATTATCAACAATGCCTATCGTGAGCTGACGATCCAGAGTGGCAGTGCCACCTTGCAGCCATTTGTAACACCCACTGCGACCGCAACAGGAGCAAACACGGCGACACCCACCGCGACCCGCACCCCCACCAAAACGCCTGTGCCAACCGCGACGCCTACCGCGACAGCTTTACCAACCGCAACGGCCACTGCGACAGCTTTGCCAAGCGCCACAGCAACCAATAGCGCAACACCGACCGCAACGCCAACTGCCACTGCAACCCATACACCCATCCCAAGTGCCACGGCAACCGTGGCGGAGTCACCAACCGTTCCTGCTACCCCCCTCCCCAGTGCAACGGCAACCCTGCTGCCATCGCTCACGCCAACGGCAACGCCATCAGCCACGGTGATAGCAACCAATACGCCCGCGGCCAAAACGCTTGTCACCAATTTCACAGCGACGCGTACGACCGATGGCATCACACTCCTATGGCAGACGAGTCAAGAGGTCAACACAGCCGGCTTCTATCTCTACCGCGCGGTGAATGACAGTGACCTCTTTACGGCGATCACACCACTCTTGCCAAGCCAGGGCACGCAAGCCGGCGACTATCAGTTCACTGATCACGACGTGCAGCTTGCCCAGGACTATACGTATATGCTAGTTGAAGAAAAGCTGGACAACAGCCGGATCGACTACACGGATCAGCTCATTGTGACCGGCACTGGCGGGGAGGAGATGCATCACCTATTTTTGCCGCTGGTGAATAACTAATCGAGAAGACAAATCAAAGTGACACAATGGTGGACACCTACTGTTCTGTCAAGTAAGTTATGTTAGGGTTAGGGTTAGGTTGTCACCCCTGCGCAGGCAGGGGTCTATATCGCTGGATTCCTGCCTGCGCAGGAATGAGATACTATCGTGATCGTGCCATCTCTGTTTGCTCCGTCTACAAGACCACTGCAAGGAGCGCATAAAGCAAGAAGCCACACAAAGGGTAAGCTTACCCTTTGTGTGGCTTCTTGCTTCTACGGGATTCGATGTTCTATAGGGAACTGGTCGGCTACAGCAGCGAAATTTCGCGGCGCTTTGGCCCAAGGCCAAAACGTTCTGTCTCCTTGCGCGCAAGGTGGGCACTGGTTTCAAAGAAGCCATAGGTGCGACGCAGCGCGCCATAGCGACGATTGAGCAGCTGTTGTAGATTGCCACTCATCAAGTGCTGTGTCATCTTTTCGAGTTCATCAATGCGCGAGAGCAATTCTGCAGGTGTATCAGGGGTAGGGATATCGGCATAGGTAGCCGGCTTGCTGAAGCTATGGGGGAACGTAATGTGATCGGCGGGCAGCCGGGGTAGATAGCCGAGGGCCACGGCGGCCATACCAAAGGCGAGTAGTTGATGACGGATCCGTTCTGGTGAAATTGCGTCATTTGTGGGTGAAGAAGAGGGGACAGGAGAGGCAGAAGAGGTTGGTGACTGGCAGGCTACCGTGGCAGACTCGGCAACCGGCCCATCGGCAAAGTCCAGTTCATCCCAGACGCTACCCCAATCATGTCCCCAGTTAACAAGCACTTGGTCGAGCAAAAAGCGCAACTCGCTGCGCTTGCTTACCTGGGTCGTGCGCACGCTGAGTGCAAAACCCTCGCGCACTTCGGCAAGATAGTCGCGCGCTTGCTGCAAGATGAGCTGTTCGATCCTCTCCAGACCAGTTTTGGGCTGGGGCGTTGCGGCACCGCCAACCGTCGTGCGATATTGGAGACCCAACCCTAACAGTTGAGTGACGGTCTCCGACAGCTCGCCAACACTCACAAACTTATAGACACCTGACGCTTCGTCCATACAACCTCCGTTTCAAGGAAGCCCCGTATGGGAAAGGCGCTAGACAAGGCCCTCTCCTAGATAAAACCCATAAAAGTCGCACAAATCAATAGATGTTTCTCTGTGTACACCGAGCAGCACCATAAAATAGCACATTTACTCGTGCAACAAATGCTAAAATATGCTGCTGCGGCATATATGAATGTGCGACTTTTATATGGGTTGTATATCTAATACCTTCGCCAAACCTTGTTTTGGCGGAAATTTCCAGATGTCATTCCTGCGCAGGCAGGAATCCATCTTCATGTTACACGAGTAGATTCCTGCCTGCGCAGGAATGACGGCTCTAATTTCTGAAATTGGCGA
>DAOUCA010000048.1:0-79972 GCA_034432375.1 Caldilineaceae bacterium | reverse complement strand
GCCAATTTCAGAAATTAGAGCCGTCATTCCTGCGCAGGCAGGAATCCATCTTCATGTTACACGAGTAGATTCCTGCCTGCGCAGGAATGACATCTGGAAATTTCCGCCAAAACAAGGTTTGGCGAAGGTATTATTATGGCGCAACTCAGTATAAATTGAGAAACCGAGTTTCTACCCCAGCAAAAACTGCGTTCCTCAATCGGAGTAGCATGTAAGGCAACAGTTGTCGCTTCACAAGCTTCATCGGATGGGAACACTTCAAGGAACGTTACAAGGAACGGTCTGGTAACGCTTCGTCAACTAAGCTTTTATACACATCGACATCAACATCGACATCAACATTGACATCACATTGACATCGACGTGTGTAGATAACGTAGCTTTGTTGGGGAAGCCGTAATGCGAAAAAAAAGACACCGACTGGAGTGGCATTTCTATGATGAGCCGGGACTAGATGAGGAGGCGTGGGCGCAGATCAAGCAGACGGCGTCGACGTCACGCACTGGGCGCAAGGTTGTAGGTGTTGGCGGAAGAATACAGCTCATTCTCTCGCTTACGCTCTTGATGCTCCTCGTTTCCTGGATGCCACCGCAAGACGCAGAGCGATATCCAAGTCCGGAACCGTCGGTTATCAACATCCCCGCCACTGCAGCCCCAAAGGGCACCACCGGCTGCAGTCGTGCCCGCTTAGAAACGGCAGCCCTCCTGCCGCCTTGTGCTGATGAGATGGATCCCATCGAACAGCACCGTTCACAACGGTTGCCACGCTGTCGCGGTGAACTAGATCCCATTGAACAGCACCAATCGCAACGCCCACCAACCTATCGTTTACCGCCCTGTGGCAACTTCTGAGCGCGGGGTAGACGCGTGATCGAATGGGGCTCATTGACGGGGAAAAAGGCTTGGCTTGCCGCGCAGCCGCCTGTTTGTCGTTGATGTAACCCAACGCCATTTTTGCGCGCGGGCTGTGTCTGCACCTGCGCCTGCTGACGCAACAGCTGGCGCTGAGTGGGCGTCAGTTACACGTCGGCAATGGGTGACTTGAGATTCAACCGGTAGGGAATTTACACAAGAAATTTACACAGGGCCGTTCTTCGCAACATTCTACGCAGCATTCTTCTTGACAGTGCACAACAATCAATACGCACTGTCCGTTACACTTTCACCCACACCGTACGTACGCTGTGCAACAAATAAATAACTCACAGGACTTACGCAGTTCCCGGCGGCTGAGCTTGTCGAAGCCAGAGCGGAACTGCGTAAGTCCTGTAATTCATATTACGCACATATCAGGCACGAAATGAAATTCATGGCTGATATGTGCAAAGCCGTTGAGACGCGCTGTTGCTTTAACCCGTTCGGGGGCCCTTTGGGCGGGGTTTTGCAGACCAGTGGGTGAATCGGGAACCCCTTGGGTGCAGCCACACCAGTGCGTAACATGAGGTAATAAAACAGTGTTCGGTACTAAGGTACTAGCGACATCAGCTATTCGCCCGTACACGAACGCTGTCAATTTTAGTACCCTTGGCAGGCACAATTGTTGCGCACTTGCAACATATGTGTACGCAATCTAGTCAATAACCCTACGGTAACTAGGATAAGCTTTAGCATTACACAATCGAAAAGAAGTTTGTGCTCATCACAAACCCATGTAAAAGGATACCCCCTATGCATTACTGCCGCTCACGGCTCTGGCTGCTGCTTTTGGTTACCGTATTAGTCAGTCTATCCTGGGGGCCACGTTCCTTCAACATGGGATGGCTCATGGGAACGATAGCGGTTGCCCATGCCTCATCCTCAGCGGAATATTCGCATCAAAGTAGTACAGGCGTAGGCGTTACCGAAATCGCCTTCATCACCAGCGCTACCACCGGGACGGCGGATCGCAATGGCATCTCTCTCCCCATGTCGACCGTCTGGCAGTTCCAGATCGCGGCGAGCACGGGCGGTGTGCTAGATGACGGTATCAATTTTGGCACCGGCAGCGATACCACCTATAGCGTGGCGTGGGGGGACTTTGACGGCGACGGCGACCTTGACCTCGCGGTCGGCAACTATGGGCAACAGAATAAGCTCTACCCCAACAACGGCGACGGCACCTTTGGCACCGGCATCAACTTCGGCACCGGCAGCGATAATACTATGAGCCTGGCCTGGGGCGACTTTGACGGCGACGGCAACCTCGACCTGGCGGTCGGCAACTATGCGCAACAGAATAAAGTCTACCCCAACAACGGTGACGGCTCCTTCGGCACCGGCATCAACTTCGGCACCGGCAACGATGGCACCAACAGCCTCGCCTGGGGCGACGTTGACGGCGACGGCGACCTCGATCTCGCGGTCAGCAACTATGCGCAACAGGATAGGCTCTACCCCAACAACGGCAATGGCACCTTCGGCACCCCTATCAACTTCGGTGCGAGCAATACAAACAGCGCCAGTCTCGCCTGGGGCGACTTTGACGGCGACAGCAACCTCGACCTCGCTGTTGGGCTAGTTGGCCAGGGGAAAGTCTACCTCAATAACGGCGGCGGCACCTTCGGCAACCCGATCAACTTTGGCACCGGCAGCGACAACACGCCCAGCATAGCCTGGGGCGACTTCGACAACGACGGCGACCTCGACCTCGCCGCTGCCAACTATACACACCAAAGTAAAGTCTATCCCAACAACGGCGATGGCACCTTTGGCACCGGGATCAACTTTGGCGGTAGCGGCGATTACACCTTCAGCCTCGCCTGGGGCGACTTTGACGGCGACGGCAACCTCGACCTCGCCGCCGGCAATGTCGGACAGGATGTCATTTATCTCAACAACGGCGCTGGTTCCTTCGCCACCGCCATCAATTTTGGTCCCGGCAACGATACCACCCGAAGTGTGGCGTGGGGCGACTTCGACGACGATGGCGATCTCGACCTCGCCGCCGGCAATGATGGCGACCAAAATCTGCTCTACCGCAACGGCCCGCTCACCTTGACAGTCAACAAGAGCGGCAACGGTACCGTCACCTCCATGCCAGACGGCATCGCCTGTGGCATCACCTGCACTGTCGGTTTTGCCTATAACACGCCGGTCACCCTCACTGCCACGGCTGCCAGCGGCTCCAGCTTCACCGGCTGGAGTGGTATCTGTAGCGGAACCGGCACTTGTGCGGTCACCATGAGCGCGTCCAGCGCTGTCACCGCAACCTTCACCCCCAATACTATCACGACAACGCTGGCGCTGACGACAACGCCCAACCCGGTCATCGCCGGCGACCCGCTGACCCTCACCGCCACCCTCTCGCCGACGGCAGCGGGCGCGGTGCAATACTATGTCGACGGGGTACCTTTGGGGATGACCCAGACCTTAACGACAGGGGTAGCCAGTCTCGTCACCACCACCTTACCGGTGGGGACCTATCTCATCAGCGCGACCTATGCGGGTGCGGGGCTCTATTTGCCCAGCAGCACTGAACCAGTGACACAGACTGTCTCCCCTGCGCCTAACAACGCACCGCTCTTCAGCAACCTCGACGGCGGCACGGCCTTCACCGAAGGGGGCAGCGCGGCGGCGATTGACAGTGATGTCACCGTCTCCGATGTCGAACTCGATGCGTTAAATGGCGGCGTTGGCAACTATGACGGCGCCACCTTAGCCATTGCGCGGACCGGTGGCGCCAACGCCGATGACACCTTCGGCGCTAGCGGCCAACTGGGAACTTTGACCGAGGGGCAGCCACTTGTGTACAACAGCATCACCGTCGGCACGGTAGTGACCAATAGCAACGGCACGTTGAGCCTCACCTTTAACAGCAATGCCACTTCGGCGCTGGTTAATGGCGTGCTACAGCGCATCACCTATGCCAACAACAGCGATACGCCACCCGCCAGTGTAACCCTCGACTGGACTATGAATGACGGTATCATAGACGCGGCGGGGACAAACCAGGCCGTTGTCACCATCACCGGGGTCAACGATGATCCGACGGCAACCGGTCTGCCGCTAAGCATGACGATTACCCAAAATGTCAGCAGCGATCTCGATTTGACGGCAGTTACTTTTAGTGATGTCGATGCGCTGACCGATACAGTCGCCCTAAAAATCGGTGCTGCCGCTGGGCTCTTGTCCGCCAGCAGCAGTGGCGGGGTGACAGTGAGTGGCTCCAGTACCGCACTGCTGACGCTCACCGGGACCGTTGCCGCAATTGACAGCTATCTCAACACGGCCAGCAACATCCAGTACATCAGCGCGCTCAATGCCGTTGGGGAGACAACGATCACGCTCACGGCCAATGATGGTGGCCATCATGGCAGCGGCGGCGGGAATGATGTTACATTGGGGGTCGTGACGGTGACCGTCACGGCGACTGCTACGCCAACCCCCACGATCACGCCGACGCCAACGACTACGCCAACGACTACGCCAACGACTACGCCAACCCCGACCGACACACCAACGGTCACACCGACACCGAGCGACACTCCAACGGTCACACCGACCACGACGAACACGCCAGTACCCACCGCCACACCAACCAACACAGCGGAGCCAACCGCAACGGCAACCGCGGAGCCAACCGCAACGGCAACCGCGGAGCCAACCGCCACAGCAACGGCCACGCCTACATCGACGGCCACGTCGGTACCAAACACGGCTACACCCACATCGACACTAACCAATACGCCAACCAATACGCCGGTGCCTACAAATACACCGACGAATACATCGATACCCACAAATACACCAACCGTCACACCGACATCAACATCCGCCCAAGGACAAAGCACCGCTACAGCAACCGCCACGCACACATCGACGGCCACGTCGGCACCAAACACGGCTACACCCACATCGACACTAACTAATACGCCAACCAATACGCCGGTGCCTACAAATACACCGACGAATACGTCGATACCCACAAATACGCCAACCGTCACACCGACATCAACATTTGCCCAAGGACAAAGCACCGCTACCCCTACACCGACACCTGTTCAACAAGGGCAAAGCACCGCCACAGCAACGGCCACGCCTACATTGACTGCCACGTCGGTACCTAATACGCCGGCACCCACAAACACGCCGACGGTCACACCAACGCCAACCAATACGCCAACCGTCACATCGACGCCAACCAATTCGCCGGTACCCACAAATACGCCGACACCAACCAATACGCCGGTATCCACAAATACGCCGACGGTCACACCAACGCCAACCAATACGCCAACCATCACACCGACGCCGACGAAGACGCCGAGCATCACGGCCACGCCGACGAATACGGCGACCATCACCGCCACGCCGACGAATACGGCGACCATCACCGCCACGCCAACGAATACGCCAACAGTCACGCCGACGCCGACGAATACGCCAACAGTCACGCCGACGCCGACGAATACGCCGACCATCACACCGACGCCAACGAATACGGCGACCATCACCGCCACGCCAACAAATACGCCAACCATCACACCGACGACAACGAATACGCCGACTATCACACTGACGCCGACCAATACGCCGACCATCACGCCGACGCCGACGAATACGCCAACCATCACACCGACGCCGACCAATACGCCGACCATCACGCCAACGCCAACCAGTACGCCAACAGTCACGCCGACGCCGACGAACACGCCGACCATCACCGCCACGCCGACGAATACGCCAACCATCACACCGACGCCGACGAATACGCCGACCATCACACCGACGCCAACAAATACGCCGACCATCACGGCCACGCCCACAAATACGCCAACCATCACGCCGACACCTACAAACACGCCGACTAACACGCCGACTAACACGCCGACTATCACACCGACGCCGACGAATACGCCGACCATCACGCCGACGCCCACAAATACGCCAACGGTCACATCGACGCCGACGAACACACCAACGGTCACAAACACGCCAACGAAGACGCCGACGGTCACGCCAACGCAGACAAATACGCCAACGCCAACGAAGACGCCGACGGTCACAGCGACGCCGACCAAGACACCGACGGTCACACCAACGCCCACGCCGACCATCACGCCAACAGCGACGGCCACGCCGTACAGTGGGCCACAAACTGTGATGGTTGGTCAGGTAGCAATTGGGGCTGACTTTTTTGAATCGTTGGGCGATGGACGCACGGTTGCCAGGGGCAATATTGCGATCGGCGATTACTTCGCATTGTCGGGTGATACGGATACAGTCACCTATGACAACAGCACCATCACAATCGACGGGACCGTGCTGCTACGGTCAACCACGGCGGCTAGCGTAGCAAAGCTGGCGAAGCCGGTACCCAAAAGTGTTCCATTCCCGATTGTGCGCGGACGCCTCACCATTAATCCAGCGACCGGGCTGATTGCCATTGATAGCAACGCCCAGTCGCTGGTAACGACGCTCGCTTCGCTGTCAACCAAAGGGCTAGCCACGATAACCGCATTGGATGTGCTACGAGGCACCGTGATTGGCACGGCTGGCCTACAGTTGCAAAGCCAGGATATCAATGTAACGGCCATGCTCCAGCAATTTACCATTGCACCGGGGCCCCAATACAGTGGTCTTTTCGCCCCATTTCAAGTGGCGTTCGCCGGCATGACGATTGATGTGGCGGCCGGTGCGACCTTGTCCAATGCCGGGCTTGATGTCGCCCAGGTGACGGTCAAGCTTCCCAGTCAACTGGGCGGGGCCACGTCGACCTTGAACAATTTTCATTTTGGCCCGACGGGGATTCGCTTGAATGGCGACAGAGCATTTGCCCTGCCCAACTTACAGATCGGCGATGGCAGCAAGCTGAAGTTTACAGCCAATACGGCCACACTCTCCGTGGATAACAGCAACCGTCGTTATGCGCTAACCCTGGCAACGACGCTCCAGATCAATCTACCGGATAATGTCCAATCAATTGCGACTACGGTTCGCCTGGCAACGGTCAATGGCACCGCTACCCTGACGGGGCAGTTGGACCAATTGGCGATCACCCTGGCCCAAGCCACCCTCACCATGCGCAATGTCACACTGAGCAATGCTGGTCTGGCTGTTGCCAGCGCCACCCTGGCTTTGCCCGCCAGCCTGGGCGGCACCACCACCACCATTGGGGGTGTTGCCATCACAGGCGACGGCCTGCGCTTCAGCGACGCCACCCTCGCCCTGCCCAACGTTGTTCTCGCCGGCAGCGCGGGGGCCGACCCCAAGCTGACCATTGCCAACCCAGCAGTGACGCTGATGGTCACCAATGGGAGCTATCAGTTTAGTGGTGCAGGCACCCTGCAAGTGCGCCTGCCCAGCAACAGCCAAGATATCGCGCTCAGCTTTGCCATCGACAACCGCGGGCAGTTCGCCGCCACGTTGAGTAACCTAACCCTGCGGGTTGCGCAGAGCAGCCTAACTTTGCAGAATCTCAGCTTTGACAACAGCGGCATGCGGGCCGGCAGTGCGACCATCACCTTGCCCCCCACGCTTGGCGCAGCAACGGGAGCGCTTGACGCCGTACGAATTACCGAGCGTGGGCTGCAAATCGGTGGCGGTAGCTTTAGCCTGCCCGCGATCAAGATCGGCGACGGCAGCAAGCTTAGTCTCTCGGCCATTACCGCACAGTTGGCAATCCAAGGCAGTGACTATCAGATCAGCGCCAGTGCGACGCTCAACATCAATCTACCCGGCAATCAGCAATCGCCAACGATTGGCTTCCGGATTGACAACAACGGCAATCTACAGGCCACCTTGGACCAGCTCACGCTGATTGTGGCCAAAGCGACCTTGACCATTGCCAATCTACAGCTAGACAATCGGGGGCTGTCGGCCGCCGAAGCGACGATTGCCCTGCCGCCGAACCTGGCCAAAGGCGCTTCCCCCAGTGTGGTGCGCGATGTGCGCATCACCGCCAGTGGGCTATCGATTGGCAGTGGCACCATTGGCTTGCCGGACATCTATGTAACCAATAGTGCCACTTCACAGATTCGCTTCTATCAGTTGCAAGCCACGATCAGCACCAAAGCGGTGATAGCCTATGCGCTTCCCCGTGCCCAAACACGCTTTGGTCTGACGAGCTATACACCCAATGCGCTGGCACAGAACGATGCCTTTGTCTTGACCCTGGCCGGCAAATTGGCCCTGCGGCTGCCACAGAATAGCAGCAACGACATAGGCATTACGGCGACGATTGATGAAAATGGTAATTTTTCGGCGACGCTGAGTGAACTCTCGCTGACCTTGGCGCAGGCAAACCTTAATCTTCAGGGGGTGAACTTTGACAGCACGGGTGCCAGCGCAACGAGTGCATCGATCAGCTTACCGGCCGCGCTCGGCGGGGCAAAGGGCAATGTCAGTGGCGTTCGGATCAGCAGTAGCGGCCTGACGGTCAATGGCGGCGGTCTCTCCTTCAATGTGCCCAACTTCAAGGTTGGTGGCGGCAGCGGCTTTGCGGTCACTGGCAAGACCGACGGCACGCAACCACAGGCCACGATCCAACTTGAGGGCGGCTCCAGCTTTACCAACTCGACCTATAAACTGCTCTTGGAAGGCAAGGTGACGGTCAATATTCCCGGCAGCAACAGCGCTGCGACCGGTAGCATCTTCGTCACCAGCCGGGGTGATATCGGCGGGCAGCTCGAAGGATTAACGCTTTCGTTGGCCGGCATGACGTTAAGTGCCGCCGGTGTGAATATCGAAACGAGCGGTGGCGACACTCAATTGGTGATGGCATCGGCCAGCCTGGCGTTACCTGGCGGTCAGGGCAGTGCCGCGGTCTATAACGTGCGGGTCAGCCCGACCCAGGGGGTGAGCATTGGGGGGGGTAAATTTGCGTTGCCCACCATCAACACCGGCGGCGTTTCGCTGGAATTAGGGGGCGAATTACGCAAGGAAGGTAATGGCTACATCATTGCCGCCAATGGCTACTTTAGCACGAGTAGCCTCTCGGCGGGTAGTGGCTGCCGCGGGATTGCCGTGGCCGCCGAGATCTATGCCAATTTTGCCAATCAGATGATGGTCAAGTTTGAAGCCATCGATGGGCAGGGGCCAAACGCAACCGTTCCCATGGTGGGCAGCAGTCCCCAACTTTCCCAGGGCATCGACAGCTTTGGCCTCCGTTCCGCATCGCTCCGTCTAGATTGCCAGATCCCAGTTGGGACGACGGGAATGTATCTTACCTATGTAGAAGGCAGCGTCACGCTGGGTGCGCAGCCGGTTATTCGGGTCAGCGCTGGTCTGGCCGCGGGTAAGAATATCGGCGGCGTTGCAGCCTTGAGCGCCGATGCCACCATGACCATGAAACCGAGTCCCTTCGAACTGGCGCTGGATGGCACCGTCAAGGTCTTTATCTTCAAAGTGGGTGGTGCCAATGCCAAGCTGACAGCAACACGCTTTAACGCGACGCTCTGGCTGGAGATGGTTGTGGCGCGCGGGAGTGTCACCGTCGATGCCTGGAGCGACTACCGTGGCTTCCATTTCAGTGGCGCCGGGAAAATGGAGGTTGGTATTCCCAAGGGTCAAATCTGGGAGGGCTGCACCTCCGGGGTCAGCTGTTCTGTAGAATATGATCGCAAGTGTAAATTGGGTGTCTGTGTCAAGATCCCCAAGACCAAATGTACGACAACTGAGTGGTGTATCAGTGTGCCGCCCTCTAATGTCACCCTTGGTAATGTCGGCATTGAAGCGGGTGAGTTCACCAATGGCAAGTGGGGCTTTAAAGGCGAAACCTGCCTGAGCGGCTACTGCACCGGCGTCTACATTGATACCGGCGGCGCCATCTCTTTTGGCAGCTCGATCCGCAATTACACCCGATTGACGCCTAGCCAATTGGCCCACCTTCGCCAATTGTGGGCGGCCCGTGAACGGGGCGAAATCAGCGCAGCCGCGGCTGGCGAACTACAAGGGGTGACCTTAGCGCCAGAGACGGTGATCCTGGATGCGGAGATTGGGTCGCGCAGCGACGTGGTCTTTGCCCTCTCGGTTGACGGCAACGTGCCGCCCATTCACCTGCTGTCACCCAGCGGCACGGTCTTTGATCAGAACAACCTGCCGGCCACCATTAGTTACAACGAAACGGTCACATTGACGGTTGGAGCGCCCGTGTCAGCCAACATGGCAGCGGTATTGGCCAGCAGTCAGCAGGCAGAGATCGAGGAAGAAGCGTTCCAGCGTGAGCAACTGCTCGCCGCCGTTGGCAGCGATGGCGCAGCCGCCTTAGAGGCGATGGGGGTCCGGTCGCTCTTGCCGGCCCCGGCTCTCGCCGAAACCGCTGAAATTCGGATTGTTCACAGTGCAAATAGCGTGGCCACGGTCGATATTTTGGTCGATGGGCAGGTCGCCTTTGCCTCCCTGCAATCGATGGATACAACCGCCACGAACAGTGTGAGCCACTATGGTACAGTAGCCGCGGGGCCGCACACCATCCGCGTGGTGCCGACGGGGGCAACGAGTCCCATCCTGCTGGAACAGAGCGTCGATCTAGCACAAGGCCAAACATATTCCTTTGCGCTAACCGATGGCAACGGCACCGTTACTGGTAAACTCTTCACCGACGAAAATCGATTGGCCGCTTTGGGGCAAGCGCGGGTACGGTTGGTTCATCTGGGCTCCCAGTTGCCGGCCATCGCAGTCCGTGGAGAGACAGCCACGCTCTTCGATCAGGTAACATTTGGCCAAGCGAGCCCCTATATCACAATCGCCGCGGGCACATATAACTGGACGCTGCAAAGTGCCACCGGCGAAAGTGCACTGTTAGACGAAATGGAATTTGCCGAAGGCTCGAGCTACACCATCTTCCTCTATGACAGCATGAGCGAAGGGGTTGCCTACCCTGGGGTTCTACCCCACACCGATCTCTATGCCAGCCGACTCACGCAGATCACATACACCGCGCATGAGATTGACCCCGGCACGTGGCAGTTCAAGGTGGATAGCGATCTGGATGCCAAAAACTTCAAATTAGAGGTCTTTGGCAACATTCCGCCGCCAGCAGTAACGGGCTTAAACGCCACGATAATCAACAACGAACAGTTACAAGTCAGTTGGCAAATCAGTGCTGAATTGCCGGAGACGTTGATCAGCGTTTATGCCAATCCGTGGGAAGCCACCCGGACAGAACAGGTGGTCAATGCCGCCGGGGCGACAGAAGAGCGTGCGGTGGAGAACTTCACCGGCACCCCCTTGGTCATTGGGCTGGTGCCAACCCGCGATGGCTCGGCCCAATCGGTTACCTTTGACAGCAGCAAGTTGCGCAGCGGGACCTACAAGATCTGGATAGAGGTCGATGATCAGAATCGCGCGCCGGTCCGTCGCTATGTGCCGGGCACCGTGACGATCGACCATCCCTGGCCGACATCCTGGAACGCAGAACTTACCATCCTGGAAAGCTACCGCGCCATGACCATCCATTGGCAACCGCCAAGCCCTGACGCCGACCGCTATGTGCTCTCGATTGGGACCGATCCACTCGTGCCGGATCAAGTCATTACCAAAACAGAGACCCTCACCGCGACGGTCTCTTCCGTTGAACCGGGCCGGTTATACTATCTGACGTTGGAAGCATATGATAGTGAAAGTGGCCGCATGGTGCGCTCACAACAACAGACCTATACGCCAATGGTGCCAGAGTTTGCCCTGACGGCAGAGCCGAGCGCGTTGACCATTCGCGCCGGCGCGGAGACAGCGGGCAGCTTGCGCCTCAGCACCAGCTTGGTCGATTATCCAGAGGCAATCCGCGTGCGCGGCAAGAATCTCCCGCCAGGGTTAAGCTTGAGCTTTGCCAATACGCTGGTCACGCCAACCCGGGATGGCACCCAGGTTGCCTTTACGCTTGCTAGCAGTGCCGCCATCGGCGCTGGGGTCTATCAAGTGACAGTCGAGGCAAGTGGCGGCCCGATCTCGCGTGAGGTTGTGTTGACCGTTACCGTGGAAAAACCCCACTTCACGCTGACACCGGATCCAGCCGCGGTCACGGTGGAGCCCGGCGTAGAGGCAACCCTGCGGCTCGCGGTCGGGGCTATCCTCGGTGCCCAGGAGGCAGTCGCGTTGACCCTCTTGGATGCGCCGGCTGGCTTGGATTGGCACTTTGCCGAGGAGATCGTGCAACCCGGTGCGCAGGCGACATTGATCCTCAATGCGACATCACTCCTCGCCGGTGGCCACTACCAGTTACGGATTGTGGGCAGCCAACCCACCTATGAGGCTGAATTGTTGGTGCCGCTCACCGTCAATAAACCAGCCTTTCTCCTAGAGACAACGAATCCGTCGACAGCATTGGTCGCCGGCACCGGTCAACAGCTTGTGATCGATGTGCGGGATTTCTTGCAATGGCAAAGCCCCGTGACCCTCACCGTCTCTTCTGACACGTTACCAGCAGAGATGTTGACCGGCCTTGCGATTGGCACCTTTGCCACCACTGAAGAGGCGTTGCAGGCACGCCAGAGCCAGGTCACAGTGACAGTGCCCGACCAAGTGACGCTGGTGATGCAGACGGACGCGACCATCGCACCGGGCACCTACTTTGTAACGGTCAACGCAGCCAGCATCGATATTCAGAAAGCGCTCATCTTTACCGTGGAGATTATTACACCCACCGCCCTTGAGGAGGCCGACGAACCGCGGCAATGGCAGACCTATCTACCGGTCATCGTGCGCTAGGGGTTGTGGCTCATGCTTGGTGACGGTGCGGCAAAATGGCAGTCGTGGGTTGGCAAAGTACCGAACAAAGAGTAGAGCACTACAGCACTTTCGCGTGCGTATGCTATACTACAACGCAGATGAAATCGTTTGTATTGCTTAGGATTTACGCAGTTCTTGACTTCGCGCCCCAAGGGCTCCCGGTCAAAAGCCATCTGCTCAGTCAGCGAACTGCGTAAGTCCTATTACTGTCAACATGGGGCCTATGCCAAAACCGCAACGCGCAAAGCGCAATAATTTTCAAAAATCAGCCCACCGGGGCACCACCCAACACCGTCAACCCATTCCCAATGAAAACGGTGCGATCCACAAAGAGTGGGGCGGCCGTATGGCCGTGGCGTTGACCATGCCCAACAGCTACTACGTCGGCATGAGCAGCCTCGCCCTGCAACTGCTTTATAGCACCTTTAATCGCGAGCCCGATCTCGTCTGTGAACGGATCTTCTGGGAAAAGGGCGCAGCACAAAGCGGGTTGCCGCTGCTTAGCCTGGAAAGCGATCGTCCCGCCACAGATTTTGATCTCTGGGCTTTTACGATTTCATGGGAGATGGATTACTTCAACGTCGTGGAGTTGTTGCGCCAAGCCGGCATTCCGCCGTTGGCGACTGATCGGGCCGAGAGCAGCCAATGGAATGGGCAGCCCTGGCCGTTGCTAATCGCCGGTGGCCCTGGCGTCACCATGAACCCCGAGCCGATGGCCCCCTTCTTCGACGCCATTCTGATTGGCGAAGGCGAAGAGGCGGTGCCCCAGTTGATTGAACTCTGCCGTGACGCGCTCGACGAAGATCGGGCGGCGCTGCTCCGTCAGCTCGATGACACGCCCGGCTGGTATGTACCAAGCCTGCGGCCATCCAATCGCAATCACGAAGCATTCCGTCCTGTTGAACGGCTTTGGGTGCGCAGCCTGCCCGCCCACGACACAAGCAGCACCCTCTATACGCCGGAGACCGAGTTCAACAACATGCATCTCATGGAGATCGCACGCGGCTGTGGCCGCGGCTGTCGCTTTTGCCTGGCCGGCTATGTCTACCGCCCCCCGCGCGAGCAGCCCCTAGACAAATTGATCGCCTCAGCCGAGGCCGCCGTTTCCCGTGGCTACACGAAGGTTGGTTTGGTGAGCGCGGCGGTCAGTGACCACACACAGATCGATCAGATGGCGGTAGAGTTGCAGCGCATGGGCGCGAGCATTAGCGCCAGTTCCATGCGCATGGACCCGATTAGTGTGCCGTTGATTCGTGCCATGGCCGAGACCGGGGCGCAGAATTTGACCGTCGCGCCTGAGGCGGGTAGCCAACGGCTGCGCAATGTGATCAACAAAACGCAGACCGAAGAGCAGATGATGAACGCCATCGCGCTCGCCCAGGAATTCAACTTCCCGCAGCTCAAGCTCTATTTTATGATCGGCCACCCGACCGAGACTGAGGATGATATTCAAGCGCTGATTGACTTCACCTTGGCTGCGCGCCAACGCTTTAAACGGCGGATTGCGATCAACGCTACCCCCTTTGTGCCCAAGGCCCACACCCCCTTTCAGTGGGAGGGGATGGCGGATGCCAATACGCTGCGCCAACGACAGCGTACCATTCACAAAGCATTGGCCCGCCACGGCATCGATGTGCGCGCCGATTCGCCCGATTGGGCCGAGGTGCAGGCGGTGCTCAGCCGCGGCGATCGCCGACTATCCGAAGTGTTGCTGGCAATCCCCTCGGGTGGGCTAACCGTACGCAGCTTCTTTCAAGCGATGGCGGAAGTGGGGTTAGAACGCGAGCAGTATGTCAAGGCGTGGGAAGTGGGCGCGCCCTTGCCGTGGGATGTCGTACAGAGTGGTGTCAGCGAGAATTATTTTCATTACGAATTGCGGCTGGCGGCACAAAGTCAGACTGGCCTTAGTTGCCCCCCCGATTCGGCCGGCTGCCTCTCGTGCCAAGCCTGCGACCCCGATTGGGCCTTCCGCTATGGTGACAACGCTGCGCGTCCCATTCCGGCGGCCAAAGGTGGCCCTTGGCGTGCACAGGATTGGTTGCCCTGGACAAAGCTGAAAGATGCCGAACATCGCGCCGTTGCGCCAATCGAGCTGAGCTAGCTAAAAACAGCCAATAGAATTGGCCGTCTATACTCAGCTCTGAATGGGAGCCGGAGTTTTGCTGGGGTAGAAACTCCGGTTCCCATTTCAACCGCAGTATAACAGCGAGAAGGCGCCTCAGCAGCTAGGAATTTAGCCGCCTCGGCGGCTTCTCGCTGTTAGCGCAGGGTTTTATCCCTGCAAAACTGTGACCTACAATTCATCTATCATAACTTCCTTCACAAAACAGCAGTTCTTGTTGCGAAACTCGGCATTCCACGTGACAGCCACTTGCTCCTTCGCATCTCACGATAGACCAAAAGATCTCCTCGCTTGGGGTAAAAAGAAATAGGCAGAAGAGGCCATCCAGTTGAGAAATCGTACGGATGGCCTAGTGTTCGTTGCCCTGCTTTTTGCTATACTTCTGTTATTTCGGCGGATTAGCGATTATGTATAGGCTGGAATGTCCGCAACCGTCAGGTTGTTTGGCAGATTCAGTCCACGCTAGCCCAACAGCAAGGAACAGATCATCATGCCCAAACCGATATTACCTAAACAAACACTGTCCAAACCGGGCCAAAGTAACAGCAACGATCTAGTCTATTTTTTAGCTTCACTCTGCCTGTTTATTATCATCGCCTTGATGACCAACAATAGTACAACTTTTTTTCGCTAACAATTTGTAAATGTACTCTATATCATTTCTCATTTGGTAAAACGCGCTATTCACGGCTCTCAGGCTAGGGCAGTGCGTGATCGAAAAGCCCTTGGACTCTCTGCCAAGGGCTTTTCACAACGTAACAATTGATACAGTAAGTTTAACGATTGCAAAAAACCCACTCTTACGTGTAGAATTAGTAGCCAGGGACCTTC
Source organism: Caldilineaceae bacterium (assembly GCA_034432375.1). GTDB lineage: Bacteria > Chloroflexota > Anaerolineae > Caldilineales > Caldilineaceae > JAHBVH01. The sequence continues at coordinate 64,374 of DAOUCA010000048.1, read as the reverse complement.
ATCACCTTCTCCATTGTAAAAAATTGTCACCTATTTGCCCACATTTGCACTCATTTACTAAAAGTCACTCATCAGCGGTCTCTCGTCGGCCATGTGCCACATGATACTTTATAGCAAAGGATTATTTTATGCAGATTCCCACTTTGGTACGGATTCAGTGGAGAGTAGCGAACATCGTCACGATACTGCTACTCCTACTCTCCCCGCTAGCCGCCTTAGGGCAAAGTACGCCACTTCATGCCGCCGCACAGGATGTTGCCCCCTTGGCGTTACACTCTTTCAGTCGAGCGGCCGCCCCTGTAGTTGGCGACCTTTCTCTTATAGCGACAGCGGCGGTCACGACCACCGCCACCATTACGCCCACACGTGGGTCGGGTCTCTCACTGCCCAAGCTAACGTTGCCAAAAAGTAATGGCAATGGCAATGGCAATGGTGAAGCGGCAACTCCAACAGCAACCCCAAAGCCGGCGGCAACGGCTCAACCTGCGGCAACGGCAACACCGACAGAGGAGTTGCCGACCGAGGAAGCAGCTGAGGAACCAGCTTCAACGCTACCAGGCGCAGTTGATAATCTGAGCGATGCGCGTGAAGCGATCGTCCAGATTGAGGCAGTAGGCACCTTTGTCGATCCAGCCGAAGGCTTACAGCTCAACGCGGCTGGCCGTGGGTCCGGCTTTATCATTGACCCAAGTGGGATTGCTGTTACCAACAACCATGTTGTCACTGGTGGCGGTCTCTACAAGGTCTATCTCGACGGTGAAGATGAGCCTCGCAATGCCAAGGTGCTTGGCGTCTCGGAATGTGCCGACCTTGCCGTCATCGATATTCAGGGTGACGGCTTTCCCTATCTGGATTGGTACGAAGGCAATATTCGCGTCGGGCTCGATGTCTATGCCGCCGGCTTCCCCTTGGGCGATCCAGAATTCACAATGACGCGCGGGATCGTGGCCAAGGAACGTGCCAATGGGAACACGAGTTGGGCCTCGGTTGGCCATGTACTACAACATGATGCGGCGATCAATCCTGGGAATTCGGGCGGTCCACTGATCGACGCAAACGGGCGCGTGGTCGGCGTCAACTATGCCGGCAATATGGAGACCAATCAGTACTTCGCGATCTCACGCGATGAAGCGCTTGAGTACATCGACCAATTGCGGGCCGGTATCAATGTCGACAGCATCGGGATCAACGGGGAAGCCGTCAATAATGGTGAAAATCTAAGCGGCCTTTGGGTTGCCTCTGTCAAATCCGGTTCGCCAGCCGACCGTGCGGGCGTCAAAGGGGGTGACATCATTACACGGATGGAAGGGCTCGTGCTTGGGGAAGATGGCACCATGTCCACCTACTGTGATATTTTGCGCAGCCACGGTTCCGACGACGTACTAGCGGTGGAGGTTTTGCGTTTCGAAACAAAGGAAGTCCTGGAAGGACAGATCAATGGCCGCGAGCTAACACAAAGTTTTTCGTTAGCCGATGAGTTGGCGCCCGAAAACGGGAACACTGAGAGTGGGAGTGGTTCATCAACGACGGCACCAGGCTATAGTGACTATAGCACGATCACCGACCGCACCGGCATTCTTTCAGTCGATGCACCAGCCGAATGGTCTGACACAGAAAGTAGCGATTGGGTTTGGAACGATGAGACTGTTGGGATTCGCCTGGTCGCTGCGACTGATCTAGAAAAGTTCTACGCCAATTGGGGCTATCCTGGGGTAGTCTTTAATTTCTCAACCTCCTTAGTAGAAACATACAGCCCAGATGATCTACTCGACGGGCTGCAGTACACCAGTTCCTGCACGTATGATGGACGCAAAGAGATTCCTGATGGCTTCTTCACCGGCTCTTACGATGTTTGGAAAGAGTGCAAGGGGGAGGAGAATGGTGCAGTTGTTGTAGCCTTGGTGCCAGAGACCAAAGCGTACATCCTGTTGCTAGAGATCTATTTAGCCAGTACAGCGGATTTAGACGCGGTCGATCATATTCTTGACAGCTTTGTGATTGACACCAATAACATCCCCAGTACGACGGGCAGTAGCTCCGTAGGGGCAAGCTCTGGCACAACAGGCAGCGCAAGTGGCAGCGATAGCATCTTTGATTTGGTCGATACCACAGGATTGATCTACGACTACTCATTGGTCAACGAACGGGCGCTCACGCTGATTGCCCCTGCGGATTGGGCCGATATTAGCAGCAACGATTGGGTGAGCGATGACGATGAGCAACTTGGCTATACCCTCTCGGCCTCAACGGATATTGCAGGCTACAATGACAACTGGCACACGGCTGGTCTCTATGCACGCAGCGCCACTGGTCTGTCAGAAGAACTTGATATCAATGATCTGCTTGATTCGGTTGACCTGCGGGACACCTGCACCTACGATGATCGCTACACCCATACCCACACGATCTATGGCATTACGTACAACGGTGCGTACGATCTCTACACGAATTGCGATGGCGAAGATAATGCCTTTGCTTATCTAGTTGTGCAGTCCGAAGATCTTGATCAGGCGGTTTTGCTCGAATTCCTGGCTACGACCGAAGCAGATGTCGAAGCCTTTGGCGTTGCGTTGCAAAGTTTTTATATCAATGCCGATGCTACCGAGGAGAGTAGCAGCGAAGAGAGCAGCGACAGTGACTACACAGTCATCAGCGATGATACCAACACGCTCGTTGTGCGTGTACCGGTGGAGTGGACTGACATCAGCAGCAGCGACTGGGAAATCGATGACAAGGTCGTTGGCATCAAGATGGAAGCCTCGACCGATATTGCCGGCTACACGGATAATTGGACAACGCCCGGCCTCTTCTTTGGTGCCTCCTCCGAATTTAACGACTCCGAGACAACCGAGATCCTTGATGCGCTCGACTTTTCCAGCGACTGTACCAAGAGCGACCGATTTGAATACGATGATAGCTACTTTGTCGGTCATTACGATCTGTGGGAAGCTTGTGGTGGTACAGAGACGAGCGTCGTTTTCTTGGCTGCCACTTCGGTCGAAAACCCGGACTATCTCGTTTTGCTCGGGGTGCAACTGCCAGCTGCCGATGATTTTGCTACCCTCGATGAAATCTTCAATAGCTTTAATCTCAATTTGGAGTCTGACAGCAGTAATGATGAAATACCGACAGCCGAAGTTGTGGTCGATGCGCTCAATGTGCGCAGTGGACCAGGCACAAATTACGGCCGTATCGGTGGCGTGAATCGCGGCGAACAGCTAATCATTCTGGGTGAATACAACAACTGTGCTTGGCTCAATGTGCAGACACGTGGCGAAGTGGAAGGCTGGGTTTCGGGTGGTTCGCAATATGTGACCTATGCAGCTAGTTGCGCAGAGATCCCCACTGTTGAACCGCCAGCACCACCCCAAAACAGTGGCGGCAATTCTCGCTCCGGCTCCACGGGGGCCAGCGGTGCCGTGAGTGGCAAAGGCTGCTATACCTTTCAGAATCAATTGGGGCCGGAACTGACCGTCACCTTCACCCGTCGCGGTGATGGCTGGAATGTCACCTTTAAGGTTCCCCAGGATGGGGAGAATCGGCAGTGCTTTGACCCCGGCAGTTACACCTATACGCTAGACGCCCCGCCGCCGTGGGGATCCACCAACGGCGAGTTGGAGATCGGTGCAGGGGACAATTATCTCTTCCCGATTACACCCGCGGAATAGCTGGTAAGATTGGACGATAAAGGGAGATGCGGATATGATGTTTATCATCCGTATCTCCCTTTTTGATTGGGGCACCGACTAGTACCTTCCGGCGTAAATAAGCCCAGCGTTCTGTCATTCCTCAGAGCGGCTTTTTGCTCGGAAGAATCTTCATGTTAGCTATTGGTCTATTTAGGCCGTCGTGTACTAGGTAAAATAGCGTGTCACTGAAAGCAATTGCAACAAGCATGACGCTTTGGCAATAGAGAAAGAAGCTGACCATGACCGAACAAATTCAATACGATCTCAACAGCGAGAGCGTGAAAGCGAACCCCTACCCCATTTATGCAACCTTGCGCGCAGCGGATCCAGTCTCACGCCAGCATGGCGTGGAAGGGGATTTTATGCTCTGGTATGTTACCCGTTACGCCGAGGCCGAAATCGTTCTGCGCGACCATAAGCGCTTTGTCAAGAATTATCTCAACACCCTAACGGAGGAAGAACGCGCGCAACGTGGCCCGCTCTCGCGCTTATCACAAATCCTGGATGGTCACATGCTCAACCTAGATGGCGAAGCGCATCAACGCCAACGCACGTTGGTCACCAAAGCCTTTACGGTGCGCATGGTCAACCAAATGCAAGACCGCGTGCAAGGAATTGCCGACGAATTGCTCGATGAGGTCATCGCCAATGGCCAGATGGATCTGATCGACGAGTATGCCTTCCCACTGCCGATTATCGTTATTGCGGAGATGCTGGGCGTGCCAGCCGCCGACCGCCACCGCTTTCGCGCCTGGTCAGACGCCTTTGTTACGCCATCGCGCACACCGGAGGAATGGAGCGTGGCCGAAAAACTGTTGCTCGAATTTATCGATTACTTGGATCAGATCTTTACCGAACGCCGCCGCAACCCGCAAAACGATCTGATCACCGCGTTGATCCAGGCCGAAGAAGCAGGTGATCAGTTAAGCCAGGAGGAGATCTATGCGATGGTCGTGCTCCTGATCGTCGCTGGCCATGAAACGACGGTCAATCTGATTGGCAATGGGACGTTGGCCCTGTTGCGCAACCCGGAGCAACTTGCCTTATTGCGCGACCACCCCGAGCAGATGGCTGAAGCGGTTGAAGAGCTATTGCGCTACGATGGACCAGTCGAACGAGCGACTCTTCGCTTTGCGGCTGTGGATACAGCGCTAGGCGGCAAATCGATCAAACGGGGCGAAGCGATCGGGGTGGTACTCGCCAGTGTCAACCACGATGAAACACACTTCCATGCCGCCGAACAATTGGACCTAGCGCGGCCTGACAATCGGCACATGGCCTTTGGCTATGGCGTGCACTACTGTATCGGCGCGCCGCTGGCACGTATGGAAGGACGCATCGCGCTGAGTACCCTCTTGCGCCGTCTGCCCGAATTACGGCTCGCCGCGCCAGTGGAGGAGCTACAGTGGCGCTTCAACCCCATTCTGCGCGGGATGCAACATCTGCCGGTGGCGTGGGATTAAGTCAAGATGAACAAACAACCCAACAGTCACCACTGCTTCATCTGTGGGGTAAAGAATGTGGCCGGTGTACAGGTTGCCTTCTACGAGACAACCAACGCCGACGGTACACCTGAAATTCTGGCCCGCTTTACGGCGCGTAATCTCCACCAGGGTTACCCTGGCCGCATGCACGGCGGTGTCGCGACTGGGATCCTTGACGAGACCATTGGCCGCGCCATCAATATCGGTGCAGGGGACGCTGCGCCCCAATTTTGGGGGGTCACCGCCGATATTGCACTGCGCTTTCACCAGCCGGTGCCCTTGGAGATTGAACTAACCGCGCGTGGACGCATCACCAAAGAGAATCGTCGCCTCTTTGAGGGGAGCGGCGAGTTGTACCTGCCCGACGGCACGGTAGCAGTGAGCGCGACGGGGAAGTACTTTAAGATGACGCTGGATGAGATTTCGGATGTGGATCCGGAGGCGTTGGGCTGGCGGATTTACGCGGATTGAGTAAATTTATTCGGGTGCAGTTTTGCTTGGCGTAGGTACCGTGCTCGCGCTTGCCGGCTCTGCCCCAAGCTCACAATCAGGCGAACTGGTTTGCCCAACCGGACATCTCCAAGTACACTATGCCCCATGAACCGACAACCCCACGCCAACGGCGTCATCACCTATACGTTTGAAACCCTGACTGATCTCCCCGTCAACGCCCATATCAGCACGCGCCACGGCGGCGTTAGCCCAGAGCCGTGGCAGTCACTTAACCTGAGCATCGCCCGCGGCGATACACGCGAACGGGTCGAAGAAAACCGTGAACGCTTGACGGCAGCGATTGGCGTGGAGAGCAACAAACTCGTGCGCTGTCGACAGGTTCACGGCACTGGCGTTGCCAAAGTTGATATGAGCGACGCCAACAGTTGGATCGATGGCACGGATGGCCTCGTGACGGATACCGTTGGTTTACCCTTGCTGCTCCTCTTTGCCGATTGCACGCCAATCCTGCTTTATGACCCGATCCACCATGCGTTGGGTGTCTGCCACGCTGGCTGGCGGGGCACCGTCAATGGCATGGCCGCCGCCACATTGTGGACCATGCAGGCTGCCTACGACACCGATCCGGCTGACGTTGTCGCTGCCATCGGGCCAAGCATTGGGCCGACCAGCTATGAAGTTGGCGATGAAGTGTGGGCAATGGCCCATGCAAAATTAACCGCGCCCGATCGCTTCTTTACCTTTCCCAATGGCCCAGAAAAGAGACCTTATTTTGACCTTTGGCAGGCGAATGCCGCACAGCTGATCGAAGCCGGTATCCCCGCGGCGCAGATCGAGATCAGCGGTATTGACACCGCCCGATCAACTACCGATTTCTTTAGCCATCGCGCTGAACAAGGACGCTGCGGCCTCTTTACCATGATCGCCTGGCTCAGTGAGTGATTTTCCACGACGCCAGTACTACAACTTACCTCCAGCCTCTGAACAGCGACACTTTGCAATGAAAGTGACAGGTTTCCCCCGGCATTTCCCTGTAAGAATACAGTTGCATTACGATAGTAGCTATTCACTTTACGATTCTACGCCTCGTACATTGGCTAGCTAGGTACTGTTGCGAACAGAAAAGGTTCACGCCAAGGCGCAAAGCCCGCAAAACAAATCCAGAGAAGCCCTTGGCAAGCTTTGCGCCTTGGCGTGAGATTTCTGCGTTTCGCAACAGTAACTCGCTAGCGTGGTTGATCTGTTCGGCAAGTGAGAAGTGCCTGAGAAGTGCCTGAGAAGTGCCGATGCAAAGCAAACTATGGGAGATCTCACGATGAAATTGTTACGCATGCTCCGCGTCATTACATTTGTTGTTACCGGTCTACTCCTCCTCTTCAAAGTGGTCGGTGCCCAAACCATCCCCCCTATGCCGCCAGGTAATGGCACCATCCCACCGTTGCCGCCCGTGCTACAGAACCCCGATTTTGAGTGTACAGTCGGCTACGATCCACAGATCGACGCCAACGGCAAAGAGATCTTCGTGCCAACGGGCTGGCAATTGACGACGCTGTTGGGAACCCCCGTTATCCACAGTGCGCGCATCTTTTTTGCAAAAAGTTGCGATGGCGACGCCCATGTTGAGAAGATGAATGGCATTGATAGTATCGTCATCCGTGCGCAAGATTTAGAGTCGCCGCCAGAGCCGGGCAAACCCTTTGATGTGGCATTTCATCAACAGATCACTGTAACCGTCGGCGGGGCCTATAGCCTCAGTGGCTGGATGTTGAGCCTCTGTGGCGGCAGCGCCGTGCCTAGCGACTGTCCAGACGGCGTGTATATGGCAAAGATGTTGGGGATTGATCCTACGGGGGGCACCGACCCAACGGCCGAAACAGTGATCTGGACGGAAAATCGTCATAATTTCTGGGAAAATGGTGAACGTGTTAGCTGGCAACAGATGAGTGTCAGCGCCATCGCCCAGGCAGAAACGATGACGATCTTTGCCCGCGTCAATAGCCCCACCCGCTGGCATGGTAACCACGCCTTTATTGACGCGCTCAGCATTGTTCGTGCCCCGCGGACAGAAATCTTAGCCCCGACAACCGTTACAGGGACCACCGCGATCCTCCTTTGGCAGGGGGAACTGCAGACGGAGATCACCAGCCAATCCGGCAGCACCCATCAACTGCTCTTTGATGTGGAAGGGCGCCACCAGGAGGCAAACAGTTGGCGGTCGTTAGCCACCGGTCAACTAGCCACCGATAGCCTTGTCTTTAACGCCCCTTGCAACGACACCGACTATCTCTTCCGCATCCGCGGCCGTGCGGAGCAACCGGAGGGCATAGACGGGGCCTGGCCCAATCATCGCTACCTCGGTCTATGGAGCGATCCCATTACGATCCACTTTCAACGTCCGGTGCCAACGATTGAAGAGCCCAATCCAATCACCACAACCATCCCTGCTGATTTCAATCTTTTCCTACCGATTCTTGTCAACCAGAAACAATGCTAAAGTCAAACAAGAAGACACGCGACAATATTGTCGCGTGTCTTCTTGCCTCCTTTGTCTCCCTCTCCCTCTCTCTCTCCTGCGCCTTGCCAGCCCTGCAATTCGCTGGTACAATCGATATGAGCAATCAAAATCGATTGGGTGGTGAGCAATGGATGCAAACGTAGAGAAGACCGAAATTATCGAAAAGTTAGCTGATGTGCGTGAGCGGATCGACCGTGCGGCGGAGCGCGTGCAGCGCGACCCCGCCGAGATCACGCTAGTAGCGGTCAGCAAGACCAAGCCGATGGCGGCGATCGAAGCAGCCTATGGCGCAGGTCAACGCGACTTTGGCGAGAATCGTCTCGAAGAGTTGTGGGAGAAGGTAGCTGCTGCCAAAACCTTAGGTCTGGATGAGATCCGCTGGCACATGATCGGCACCATCCAAAGCCGCAAAACCAGCCAACTAATTGGACCCTTTACCCTCATTCATTCGATCGACCGTGATAAAATCGCGCAGCGCCTGGGGCGCGACGCCATAGCCGCGCATTGCGTATTGTCTGTACTGCTGGAAGTTAACATCAGCGGCGAGGCGAGTAAACATGGCTTTAGAGCAGACGAGCTGCTGGCTACAGCCGCCGATCTTTTAACAGTGCCAGGGCTACGTATCGAGGGCTTGATGACCATGGCCCCCATTGTCGAAGATGCCGAGGCAACGCGCCCATTCTTTCGGGCGCTATGCCAATTGCGCAACGAGCTTCGTCAGCAGGCTTCGAGCGCAGAATGGCCCCACCTCTCCATGGGGATGACCAATGATTTTGAAGTGGCCGTAGAGGAAGGTGCCACCCTGGTACGGGTGGGGTCTGCCATCTTTGGCACACGCTAACGATTTGCCACAAACATTGAGGATCGACTATGAGTTTAGAAGAGCGCAAAATTGCATTTATCGGCAGCGGTGCAATGGCCGAAGCAATTATCAAAGGCATGTTGACCAAGGGTTTGATTGCCCCTGACCACATAATGGCAAGTGATCCCGTCCCAGCGCGTCAACAGCTGATGACGGCAACCTATGGAATTCAAACAACAGATGACAATGCACAGGCCGTCGATGGTGCCGACATTGTCGTCATGAGCATCAAGCCGCAAGTCTTTGGGAAAGTCGCCGCTGGGCTGCAAGGTACATTGGGAGCAGAGGCGTTGGTACTCAGCATCATGGCAGGTGTATCGAGCGCGACATTGCAAAAAGGGTTGCAACATGATCGCATCGTACGCGCCATGCCCAACACACCGGCCCAACTCAATATGGGTGTCACTGCGTGGATGCCAACGGCGGCAGTCAGCACCACCCAACGCGCAGAGACCGCGCTCATCCTGGGAGCGCTTGGGGAACAGATCCCTGTCGACAAAGAAGATTATATTGACATGCAAACTGGCCTGGGTGGGTCGGGCCCCGGTTTTGTCTTCTTAATTATTGAAGCGATGATCGACGCCGGCGTTCAAATGGGCTTTAGCCGCGCCGACGCGCAAACCATAGTGCTCCAGACGATTGCCGGTAGCGTCGCGCTTGTCAAGGAGACCGGTAAACATCCAGCCGAGTTGCGCAATCTGGTGACCAGTGCCGGCGGGACAACTGCAGCCGGTCTTTACGAGTTGGAAAAGGCTGGCCTACGTACCGCGCTAACCGATGCCATCCTCGCAGCCTATCACCGCAGCCAGGAATTGGGACGTATGTAGTAAGTGGGCGGGGAGCGGATGGCGGAATCATCGATAAAACAGAAGAAAGTGAGCAATTGATGGGCAACATTTTTAGCCTCCTGGGGCTTTTGGTAAATCTCTATAGTTTTCTGATCCTAATCCGGGTCCTAATGACATGGATTCCCAATTTGGATCCATACAACCCGATCGTCAATCTTCTGGTCCAAGCGACGGAACCAGTCTTGGACCCGGCGCGGCGCTTGATCCCGTCATTGGGAATGATCGACATCTCACCGATTGTTGTACTCTTTGCCCTCTCTTTTATCGGGCAGATGTTGCAAGACATGGCAGGCCGATTCTAAACGGCTGCATCAAATGGGGTACTCATGGAACATTTCAGCCCACCACAGCGTATCTCTCAAGAACACTTTGAAGATTTAGTGGAAGAGGCACTCGAGAGCATTCCAGATACACTGTGGGACAATATTGACAATTTAGCCGTCGTGGTGGAAGAGTGGCCAACGGCTGCGCAACGAGCCAGCGTGGGGATGAAAGAACAGGGGCTCCTACTAGGGCTATACGAAGGCATCCCGCTCACGGTGCGTTCCCATGCGTATGGCATGGTAACACCGGACAAGATCACAATCTTTCGCGGCTCGATCTTACGCGTCTGCCCGCCAACCGACGATGCCATCCGTGCCCAAGTACGACGCACAGTGCTGCACGAGATTGCTCATCACTTTGGCATTAGCGATGAACGACTGCACGAATTGGGTGCCTACTGAGTACCATGCGTAAATCTGAATAAAATGCGTAAATCGTCTGGCTGCATGAGACGATGTAGTAAAATCCTCCGAAACCGTTAGAAGAAGGATCAATTATGTTGAAACTTAAAAACCTATTGACGTTGCTCCTACCGTTGCTACTTGTTACGCTGCTGCTTGGCGCTTGTAGCACGCCGGAATTACCCAAAATGCCCGAGTTACCGCAGTTGCCAAGCATACCGGGCATTCCAGAAAGCTTGCAGGATCTCCCCAATGTCATGAAGGATTTGGGGTTGCCGGATTTGAGCACGATCAGCAATTTACCAAGTTTGGAAGATCTACCCGGCATGCAGACGCCCCCTGGCGCGATCAGCTTCAGCGGCCCCACCGAGCAGTCGCTGAATATCGGTGATCGCCTGCCGGGCACAGATATTGTACTCAGTGCCATCACAGAGAGTGGGGCCGAATTTCAAATCGCCGGCATGCGTAGTGCACGGGCCTTGGGCGACTCACTCGACTTTGACGGCGACTGGCCAGGGATTAGCGGCGTCAGCTACAATGCCCGCTTCCGTATCTACTATATTGGTAGCAGTTCCGTGCGTGCGGCCGGTGTTCATCGCTTTGTCATTCGCGATAGTCAGCCGGTTCAAGCCAATGTTACGCTCACTGGTAACACAATGAAGTTTCCTTTTACCGTCAACGTGAGTAATGGCAACCAGATACCCGGCATGACCTATGGCTACGGTGGCCAGGATGATCGAGGCGGGACAATCAGTGGTTTACCGGCTGGCGATTACCCTTTCCGCAAAATTGGTGATAGTATTAGCTGGAAAGGCTATGTCCGCGCTGACATTCCCGTTGACTATAATCTTCGTATGCTTTACTATGATGCCAACAATGCACAAGTAGGTGGTATCGTAACCATAGCCCTACCCAGCCAATGAGGTTAACCGATGACCCAATTCGATGAAGCCGAAGTGGATATGCTTGATGATGAGCGCGCCGTTACGAGCTATCGAGCCACGCCCACCGTCCAGATCCAATCCAGTGATGCCGATTATTTTACAATTGTCGACGCCGAAGATTGGCCCATTGCCGGCCTCATTGTCTTGTTAGACCGTCGTCGCCATGCCGTGCGGGCAGAGCTACATCTGTACGAGGATGGCGAACGACAAAACGAGTATGCCCTGCATCAGGCTCAAACAATTTTAACTGGCCAGTACTACAGTGCCGATATGGTCCAGTTACAGGTGATGCAAAGCTACCCCTGGCGAGAAACGTTAGAAATCCCGGCTAACGCTAATGTCGCGCCGGAAAACGACATGATGGCCTTTGTTCGTCAATATTGGCAATATATTCTAGGTGGGAGCGCGCTGCTCATTCTGATCCTCTTTATCTCGCTGATTGCATCCTTCTTTCGCTCACCAAGCACGCCCGAGACGGCGGTGGAGTCGACGACCCCAGCGCAACCAGTGACTAGCCAGGAGGGCGCGGATGCGGCGGCCCCAACAGCCACGACCGTGTTGGCCGGTGAGCAGACGAATGGGCTTCCTGCCAGCCAGAACGCAGATGCCAATTTGGCAGTCGGGAAACGGGTACGGGTTTTGCCTGGCTTTAGTGTCTCGCTTGTGAGTGAACCAAAGCCTGAACAATCGTTGGTCGTCGGCTTTTTGAAGGAGGGGGAAGAGGCGACCATCTTCGACGGCCCCGTCTATGCCGAGGGAGACAGCGACACGATTGTCTGGTGGCATGTCCGGCTCAATGATGGCGCCGAAGCATGGCTGCCTGCCAATACCAGCAGCGCCACACTCCTGACGGAAGCCAATTAAAAAGGTTGCCATTTGTTGCTAAACGCAAAGAGCGGGCGCTTACCTAGGGTAAGCGCCCGCTCTTTGCGTTTAGCGCCTGTGCCTCAGGGACGAACAAGACTCATTGCGCCACGGTCCAGTTGCAGAAGCACAGGTGCCCCGGGGATCAATCGCTCGACAAGGGGTGCGACTAGCGTTGTGGGAATATCAAATTCCAGTTGGAACTGAGCCATTTCTCCACCGTTCCCGACGAACTTGTCAACCACAGTGCTTGACCCAAGGGCGCTTGCCTGTGCGGTTGCCACTGGATCCGGGGCCAACACCAGACGATAGGTTGCGCCTCGAAACGAGAGTAGTTTTACCACCCCAGCAATTGTGGGATCATCATCGGGCTCCCCTGCAATAGGTGCCCCAGATGCAATAGGTGTTCCAGGTGCAATAGGTGTTCCAGGTGCAATTGCGGTTACGGCATCTGGTCGAATTAAAAGGAAAGGAGTCTGGATCGTTTCCTGCACCAAGGCGGGCAAATACCAGCAGCCAAGGATGGTTTGTAGCGATCCAGGTTGTTCGCTGGAGAGTTGCACCGGCAGCAGATTGGTCAGGCCGAGAAAGCGGGCCACAAAGGCATTTGCTGGGGATTGATAGACATGGTATGGTGTGCCGATCTGTTCAATCTGCCCAGCGTGCATGAGCACAAGGCGGTCGGCCACGGCAAAGGCCTCTTGTTGATCATGGGTCACATAAAGGGCGGTGGCGTGCACTTCCTTCAGAATTGTGCGCAATTCGGTTACCAGTTCATCGCGCAGGGCACGGTCCAAGCTACCAAGCGGTTCATCGAGCATCAGCAGGCGTGGCCTTGGAGCTAGGCTACGGGCGAGGGCGACCCGTTGCCGTTCTCCGCCACTCAGATCAAAGATGGATCGCTGACCATACGCGCGCAGGCCAACAAGTGTCAGTACTTCTTCCACTCGGGCGGCAATCTCACTCCGACTTTTCCCAGCCATGCGCAAGCCAAAGGCGATATTTTCGGCCACAGTGCGATGGGGAAAGAGAGCGAATTCCTGAAACATCAACCCGAAGTTACGCTGATGAACGGGAATGGTCGTCAGATCGCGGCCATCGATGGTCAATGTACCGCGGTCGGTAGGCTCCAAGCCTGCCACGATGCGCAAAAGCGTCGATTTTCCACAGCCACTTGGTCCTAATAGACAGAGCACTTCCCCCTGCTCGAGCGTCAACGAGATGTCACGCAATACAGGCAGGCCAGGAGTATACGCTTTCTCTAGCGCTTTAATTACCAACATGAGCGTCTCGCTTTCGCCAATCACCACTTGCAATGAGTGGATATTGGGCAGCATAGGCTGCATCACCAAGATAGACCCACGCGTCCACCAGTTGCCCGTCACCAGCGTTTGCCATAGGGGTGTCAACCAGCGCGACCGAACGAACCACCCGCCGATATTCATCACCCTCATAGGCATCAAGCTTGGCTAGCAAAGGGCCGTATCTTTCCGTTTGCAGCCAATGGAGTTCCCCCCAAATGGTCGGTCCATCCGTTGATGTCGTTCGCGTACAATCAACCGCAATGGGATACCTACCTGTAGAATAGAGCAGCGCATTGGGCAATCGTGCAGACAGTTGGCGGTTCGACGATGCCGCAAACAAGGCATGGGCGCGCTCACCACTCATCAAGGTGCCATAGACAAAGATCGGATAGGGGTTCATCAAAACTCACTTGTGTTGGGTAGACGAAAACGTTCGATTAGTAACAGGGCGACGGCACAGACCGCCATCAGCAGCGTACTCATCGCCAGGGCTTGACCATAGTTGAGCAGCCCAGGTTGGCTCAAGGCGCGATAGATGACAATTGGCATCGTCGGTGTATCCGGTCGACTGACGAGCAATGTCGCGCCAAATTCGCCAAGGCTGACCGTAAAGGCAAAAGTGGCGCTGACCAATAAGGCGCGCAACAGAATCGGCGCGTCGACTTCCCACCAGCCTTGCAATGGCGGCGCGCCCAAAATGGCAGCGGCCTCGCGCAACCGTGGATCGAGACTGCGCAGCGCCGGCAGAAAGGTGCGCAGGACGAAGGGCGCAGCAATCAGCGTATGCGCAATCGGAACCAAAATGAGGGATGTGCGCAGCGCGCCCATTGCTACAATATAGCCAAAACCCAATGTCACCGCCGAGGTACCTAGTGGCAGCAGAAAGATTGGATCGAGCAAGGCGATCAGCCAGGTGCGAGGGCGCGCCAGCAGATACGCACTGACCACCCCCAGAAAAAGGCTGAGGATCATGGTTGCCGCGGCAAAGAGGAGCGAATTGCGAACAGCCACAATCGGTGGCACAAAGAAAGCGCTTTGGCGGCGATTGACGGTCAGTTCCTGATAGTATGTTAGCGTCCAACCACTATTGCCCACCGTAAAGCTGCGCCAGGCCAATGCCAATAGCGGCCCCAACAAAATCAGGACCATCAAGGTGAGGGCCCCACCAACAAAGATCCATTGGCGCGGTTGAGGGCGTTTGGCGGCGCGTGTCGCCGGTTGCAATTCCAATGGAATGCTCAGACCCGCTTGCAATCGTGTGTAGACAGCCATCACCACAAAGGTCAATGCCATTTGGACAAGGCTGAGAAAGGCCGCCACCGGCAAATTGAAGAGGCTCACCGCCTGGCGATAGATTTCAACTTCAATCGTGGCAAATTGCAGCCCACCCAGGATCAAGATTACGCCAAAGCTGGTAAAACAAAAGAGAAAGACGAGAAGTCCGGCAGCAGTGATACTTGGCAACAGCAGCGGCAATGTTACTTCCCAGAAGAGGCGCCAGGGCGTCGCCCCCAAGACGGCAGCGGCCTCGCGCAAACGCGGGTTGAGCGCGCTCCAGAAGCCCCCAACCGTGCGCACAATTACACTGACATTGTAAAAGGCATGAGCCAGCAGAATGATCCAGATCGTTTGCAACAGATCAATCGGCGGTCCATCCAATTGCAAGAAGTTTTGCAACCATTGATTGACCACCCCCTGTCGACCAATCAGCGCTGTAAACGCAGCGGCGACGACCACCGTTGGCATGACAAAGGGAATGGTCGTCAGTGCGCGCAGCAGCGTTTTACCGGGGAAGGCATATTGTGCAAAGAGATAGGCCAGGGGCAGGCCAAGGGCCACCGTCAGCGCCGTTGATGCCACTGCTTGCCAAGTCGTAAACCAGAGCAATTGCCAGAAGAAGCGTTGGCTGATCAACTCCGCAATGGGTCCAAAGCCTGCAGCGCCGGACGCGTTCAAGCTCAGCTGCAAAATTCGTAGCAGCGGGTAAAAGAAGAACGCGGCGAGAAAGAGCAGCGGTAGACTATAGAGGAGATAGAGCAGCAAGCGTAGTGATTTGGGCATAGGCAAGAGTGAGACACGAGACACGAGACACGAGACACGAAACACGAGACACGAGACACGAGACACGAGACACGAGACACAGAGGTTACCCTGTGCTGTTGGGCTGACAAATTTAATTTGAGCCACTGTGGCCTAAGTAAGCCTATAGGACAGTGAGACAGTCGGACGGTTAGGACGGTTAGGACGGTTAGGACGGTAGAAGAGTCACTGGCCGACTGTCTTACCGTCCCACTAGATACCATTGGTCTATTTATGCCGTCACGTACTAGCGTAACATGAGGTTGGTCCAGGCTTCGAGCCAGGCTTCCCGGTTTTGATCGATTAGCGCTGGATCGAGAATGGCAGGATCAGCGGGCTGCTCGGCAAATTGGTCAAAGAGCTCCGGCAGAGCTGTCCCAGTCACAGCAGGATAGACAAACATTTGCAGGGGGAGTTCGGCCTGAAATGGTTCGCTGAGCATAAAGTCAACAAACTCCTGCGCCAATTCAAGATGCTCGGTTCCTTGCAGAATACCCACATATTCGATCTGGCGAAAGACGCCCCCCTCGGGGTTAATATTGACACTGGCTGGTTCGGTCCGGCCATCTGTTGCATAGAGCACATCGGCGGGCGGGCTGGTCGTGTAGCTCACCACAATTGGGCGGTCGCCACTGCCTCCAGAACCGACGGTAAAGTGATCATAGTAGGCTTCACTCCAGCCATTGACCACCAACACGTCATTGTCGCGCAGCCCCTGCCAATAGGCCAGGTAGCCATCTTCGCCAAAGTGATTGATGGTAGCCAGGAGAAAGGCCAGACCAGGCGAAGAAGTGGCCGGATTTTCGACGACGAGTAAGCCACTGAGTGCTGGATCCGCTAACTCTTCCAGTGTTGTTGGCACGGGGAGGTTATGGTCAGCAAACCAGCCGGCGTCAGCATTGAGATTGACATACCCGACATCGACAGGCAGCAGCCGGTTCTCAGGATCCAGCTTCAACGCCGCCGGTATCTGTTCAAGCGCCGGCGCGGCGTAGGGTTGAAAGATATCGGCATCCAGGGCGCGACTGAGGAAGGTATTGTCGACCCCAAAGAAGAGGTCCGCCAATGGGGCATCTTTGCTGAGGATCATCTTATTGAGTGCCTCACCGGCATCACCCAAGGCGAGAAATTGTACGGTAACATTGTTTTCTGCTTCAAACTGTTGAAGCAGTTCGTCGCTTACATTAAATGAATCGTGGCTGGCTAATGTCAATGTGGTGTGTTCGCCAGTTGCCGGTTCAACAGTCGCGTTCGGGGCAACCGGCTGACAGGCAGTCAGCAGAATTACCAACAAAAGGAACGATGCAATTAACCCACTAAAACTTTTTCTCATGCTTTTCTCCTAGCTCTTTAGCCCAAAATTCGCTGTTCGCTTGGGTTGACAAGCGAATTTAGGATACAAAAAACGCCTTACCCGTCCGGGTAAGGCGTGAGTTGCATCTTACGGTCCATGAGCCCTTGGTAAACAGAGTGGCTCGATGCTTCCCTACGCTGGCATTACCCAGATCAGGTTCACGGGTCGGCAGCAACCTGTCTGCCCTCTCAGCCTGGCCCAATCCAAGCTCCCCGATATTGATGTCTGATATTGATGTCTGATACAAATGTACGAATAACTGCCCAAAACATTTTGGTACCAATCATTGTACGCTAAAAAAGTATACACGTTTCGCAACAAAGTACCTAATTGGGGCCAATCCTGATTTCATCCTCAATTCTCACAAATATATGTGCATTTCAAGGTAATGCCAATTTGCCAGGATCACTAACGTACTGTATACTCAATTTATCGCTCAATCATTTGCAGTGCGGCTTTGCCGCCTCGGGGGAACTGCAAGGGATTGAGCGATTTTTTATTTTCTGCGAACGACCCCACTTCCGACTCTTCAATCCACTCTCGCCAAAAATCCAAGCCATTGAGACAGTGTACCTAATCGAGAAAACCCTCCTCAGTGGTAAAGTTCTATGCGCACTATGAACCGCCACGCGCCACCCAGAGAATTTACCGATCCTCTTTTACCTGCGCCATTTTACCTGCGCCCTGCGCCCTACGCCCTGCACCTATATCCTGCTTACCTACGTGCAAGGAAAGTAACCAATTCGTAGGCCAAACATCATCTTAATCTGTATTTTCTTTAACTTTTCTTCACACCTTTGGCAGGTATCCCCTTCGGCAGGCAATCATCGGCGCTTTCAAGCACTTTTGATACCCACGAGCGCCGCGGAATATCACTTTTTCAGGAGACCTTAGGTACTTTCTGTGCTATTCGCGAGTAAATTTTACGACGTGGGACTATAACAACTACTGCATTGTCAGGGAAGTTTTGATGGTTTAGATTCACCCCCTCCCAACCTCCCCCAGATTGGGGGAGAAGCCGTTGACACCGCTGCCGGCATGACAGTTCCCTCCCCAAGCTGGGGAGCGCGCCTAGAAGGCAACCACCCTTGGGCGCGGAGGGGTTCCAATCGAGCAAAACTTCCCTGACACTGCACTACCAGAAGAATGAGGAGAAGATGAAGAAAAAAGAGTATTATTGGATCTTCCTATGCGCCATCGTGGGGCTGCTCTTCACAGTGCGTAGCGCCCAGATTGCGCTAGCTCAATCTCGTGGGGAATTGACACGGGAGCCGCGCCGGTCGACCACCTTGATTACAGAAAGTCCATTCATTACGGACGATGGCAACGCAATTGTCACTATCAAGCTGGTAAGAGATGATGGTGCTGCTATTGCAGACGCTCCACTGCTTATCAGCGGTCCCCATCTGCCAACCACAGAAATCGTCACAGATCGCCAAGGGCAGGCACAATGGCAATTGCCACCGGCGCTGCTCCACGGAAACTATGTCCTGAAGGTTGTTTTTGCCGGTTTGCCCGCGCTAAAACCGACGATTACCATTCTAAAAATCAGCCTTACCCCGGCTGCAGCCGCCTTTCTTGAGGAAGGACAACAGGGTGAAGATAAGCGGGAACGTGAAGAAGATCAAAGGGGTGAAATAGAGAGCAAAGTACTTACTGGTCAATCACTTGCGTTCAATGCAGTACCCACGCATCCAGCGGCAGATAGACCACCACAACCGCGTCCCACGATGGCTCCGCAGCGGAACACAAATTTCCAACGAGCAAGTACCGTACCAGATGGGCAACCGATCGAGCCCACCGCTCACCAACCGCAGCCATCCAAACCCATGGCAACTGCAATCATCAGAACAGTAGCGTCAGCCAGGCAGTGGCTTCTACAGCAACGCAGCGCACTTGTCGAGAATGTGCAGCCATTCCTGGCTACCCATCTACCAATGGGTCAATTGCCCTTGCTACCGATAGTACCGGCGCTGCCAACCCTCAGCCTCTTGGCGCTCCTCGGGTTGCTCTTACCGGCCAGCTATCTGACAGGTCGCCGATTCGTCGGCACGCAACGCCAACGGGAGGGCGGTGCCCCCAGAACACAAGCGCACCCAGCGGATCGATCCTGGCACTTGCCGCAGCCTATTTGGTATGGTTTGCGGCTACTCAGTGTCGGCTTTGCAATTGGGCTTGCAGTCATTCTCTTTACACGACCAGCGGTCGGCTTACCGATCTTCTGGCATCTGCTAGTCCCGCTGCTCCCACTGCTCTTTTTTGTGGCCCCAGGCTTGTGGCGCAATATCTGCCCAATGGCGGCACTCAACCAGGCACCCCGACTCTTTCATTTCACACGCTCATTTAGTGCCCCAAAGTGGTTCCAACGGTATGGCTACCTGATAGCAATTGGGCTCTTTCTGACTTTCGTAGCTAGCCGCAAAGTGATCTTCAACGAAAATGGACCAGCCCTGGCAATTCTCATTCTTGGCGCGCTCAGTTCTGCCTTCATCATGGGGATCGTGTTCAAAGGTAAAAGTGGTTGGTGCAGTAGCATCTGCCCGTTGCTACCGGTCCAACGGATTTACGGACAGACACCCTTTGTCAATGTTACACACGCCCACTGCAAGCCTTGCCTGGGCTGCACGAAGAATTGCTACGATCTCAGCCCACGCAACGCCTACCTGGCCGATCTCTATGACGAAGAGCCCAATTTTGCCCGTTTTCGCAAAGCCTTTGTCGGCTTCTTTCCCGGCTTTATCGTAGCCTTCTATCTAGTTCCCAATCCGCCGGTAATTGCGATTTGGCGGGTCTATGCCCTACTCTTTGTCGGCGGCATCATGAGCATGAGCCTGTTCTTTCTGCTAGAAACAGTTGCAAAAACCTTAAGTAACCATGTCACAAGCAATCAGATCACCGTCTACTTTGGCGCAGCCGCCCTCAATCTCTACTACTGGTTCAACGCTCCTACACTCGGTTCGTTGATCGCGGAGCCAGCGCCCGACTGGTTTGTCTGGCCATTGCGAACGCTTGTCTTTGGTTTGACGCTCTTCTGGATCTATCGCACTTATCGCAAGGAAGCTAGCTTTGTAGAATTCTCCCTGGCACCAGTCTCGATCCATGGCGACCAGTACGCGCCCATTAAGCTAGAAATGGGCGTGCTAGCCACAGGTAAGCGTGGTGACGACGCACAGCCATCGAATGCAAAACCCTGCCTGACGATCGCGCCGGAAGGCACCATGCTGACAGTCGACAAAAATCGTACCTTGCTCGAACTCTGTGAAGCACACAATCTACCACTCGAGGCTGGCTGCCGCCTGGGACTTTGTGGCGCCGACCCGGTCTGTGTTCTCAACGGGATGGAGAATCTCTCCAAAGTTAGCGATGAGGAACGCAAAACCTTGGAACGGCTGGGGTTGGCCCCGAACACGCGGCTGGCGTGCATGGCGCGCGTTCGGGGCGATGTCGAGGTGGCATTGAGCCCTGAGCAGCCGGATATCTATCGCTCAAGTGTAATCACTGGTTTTCGCTATAACAAGCAGATCAAGCGCGTGGTGATTATTGGCAATGGCATTGCCGGCGTCACCGCAGCGGATCACATTCGGCGGCGCCACCCCCACTGCGAGATCCATCTCATCGGTCGCGAACGCTACCACCTCTACAACCGCATGGGGATCACGCGACTGATCTATGGTCGCTCGGCCATGCAAGGGCTTATGCTCTTGCCGGAGCAGTGGTATGACGACTTCAACATCACCTCTTGGCTCAATACGCAGGTCAGCCAGGTTGATCTAGAGACGCAATCGGTCACCTTGGGTACGGGGGAAATCTTGCCCTACGACCGTCTGATCTTGACAACTGGTAGCCAAAGTTATGTGCCACCACTAGAAGGTTTTGGGATGCCAGGGTCATTTGTTCTGCGCACGGCTGAAGATGCCATGGCGATTCGCGCCTATGTACAAAGCAATTCATGTCAACATGCCGTGGTGGCGGGCGGTGGCCTCCTAGGCTTGGAAGCTGCTTATGCGCTACAAAAGCTTGGCTTGCAGGTGACAGTGTTAGAGCGCTCCGCCGCACTACTCAGCCGCCAGCTCGATAAGCAGGGCAGCGCCTATCTCTTGGCCCACTTACGCACGCTCGGCATTGGAATTCAGCTTGAGGCAGAAGCGTCCGCGCTTGGCAGTGGCGACGAAGCGGATCGCGCTGATCAGCCAGCGTGTTTACGCCGACTCACCCTCACTGACGGTCGGTCTCTGTCGTGCGATCTCATCCTGGTCGCCGCGGGCATTCGTCCAGAGCTAGCCTTAGCACGCTCGATTGGGCTTGAGATTCAGCGTGGTGTCGTTGTGGATGCCACAATGCGCACCAGCAATCCCCAAATTTTTGCGGCCGGTGACGTTGCTGAGTATAACGGCCATCTGTATGGATTATGGCCAATTTCGGTCAGCCAGGCCGAAGTAGCGGCAGCCAATGCTGTAGCCGACGAAAATCTCGTTGCCGCTACCTACAGCGAGATGGCACCAGTAACTATGCTCAAGGTCGTTGGGATCGATTTGACATCGATTGGGCAGATCCATGCAGCGTCATCGGCAGAAACGGTGATCGCACAGGAAGACGAGGCGATGCATTGTTATCGCAAATTCGTGATTGCTGATGGCGTCATTGTGGGGGCGATCTTATTAGGTTACCCGGAACTGGCGTCCGGTGTCACCGTAGCGATCAAAGAAGCAATCAATATTGCGCCCCACCTCGCGGCCTTGCAAGCCGGGGAGTGGACAGCATTGGAAGAATTGGCATAGCGACGATTTTATAAGGAAGGAAACTCATGGATGCTCGTCCTCCGGATGGTGGTCAAGCGCGGGCAACGCCCTCTGGTTTCAACAACTAAACTCAAATCAGAATGAGAAGCGGAGTTTCACCCCTCCCTAGCTTGGGGAGGGAACTGATGTCCCCTCAGCGGCGAGACGATTCCTCCCCCAACCTGGGGGAGGTTAGGAGGGGGGTTGAAAACACCGCTTCTCAAATTGATCTCAGTATACCT
The DNA here is from genome assembly GCA_034432375.1 of Caldilineaceae bacterium. Taxonomy (GTDB): domain Bacteria; phylum Chloroflexota; class Anaerolineae; order Caldilineales; family Caldilineaceae; genus JAHBVH01. The sequence continues at coordinate 42,233 of DAOUCA010000048.1, read as the reverse complement.
CCGGGGGTTTCTTGTAAGTGAACGTTGTCGTAATCGTTCAATGAAGAACGTTGTATGAGGAGAATGAGATGTCAGCATTGATTGGTAAAAAGTTAAACAAGTATGAGATTGTGGAGCAGTTGGGCCGTGGTGGGATGGCTGAGGTCTATAAAGCCTTTCAGCCAGGGGTAGAGCGCTATGTGGCGATCAAAGTACTCCATTGTCATTTGGTGCAATCGACCGATTCCGTGGCGCGTTTTTTGCGCGAGGCACGGGCGGTTGGCCGTCTACGCCACCCCCATATTGTCCAGATTGTCGACGCCGATGTTGACGAGGGTGCACAGGAACAGCGCTATTACATGGTAATGGATTACATTGAAGGTGAAACCTTAGGCCACTATTTACAGACGCGTAAACGCTTGGCCGTAGTAGAAGCACTGGCGATTGGGTTGCAGTTGGCCGAGGCATTGGCCTATGCCCATCGGCAAGGCACAATCCATCGCGATATAAAACCGACGAATATCCTATTGCGCCGTGGCGCGCAACCCCATGTGATCTTAACCGATTTTGGCCTGGCCCGTCTTTGTGACGATGATGGCACCCGGTTAACGATGAGCGGCGCAATGGTGGGAACGCCCACCTATATGAGCCCGGAAGCCGTGCGCGGGGAAACTTGTGACGAGCGCACCGATATCTATAGCCTGGGGGTTGTACTCTATGAGTTACTGACAGGAAAACCACCGTACATTGCCAACACACCCTATAGTATGATGATGAAACTGGCCAATGATCCGTTGCCACCGCCGCGCGATTTAAACCCAGAGTTGCCGGAGGCGGTCGAAACCTTGCTGCTCTGCGCATTGGCGAAAGAGCCGACCGACCGCTACGCCGACGCCACCGCCTTTGGCGCGGCGATTGTCGAAGCCCAGCAGATGATCGGTGGTACAACGGTCCAGGATCCGGTCAAAGATCACATAGCAACAGACCGACCCAGTGATACCGGGCAAACGCAGCAATATGAGGTGGCGTGGCCCCCAATAGCGCCACCGGCAAGCGCGGCACAGAGGGTCTCTCCGCCCATGGCAACAACAAACCCAGGCAACGGGTGGCAGGTAGCATTGGCACTATTTGCCGTCGCCATGATCTCACTATTCACGATCCAATTTCTCATGGCGATGTAGCGGGCAACGCACGAAACATCGCAGAAAAGTTAAGCTACATTTAACACTATTTAGGGTAAAGTTAAATCTATCAGATGAACTATGCGCGATAATCAGGAACAGGAAGATGGGAATTGGATCATCTAGCCTCTAGCATCAAGAAGAATGACCATTACCACTTTACTGTCAACAAGAAAGAATATCGTGCCATGAACACAAAAAATACCACAGCAACTATCACACCCCACAAAAGGGCATTATCACAGGCGGAACATCTACAGGCACTGCGCAACCAACAGCCAGAGGCTACAGCCCGCCGGCGTCCCCCCAAACGCTCGTGGGCAGGGCTAAAGAGCGTGCTGCTCGTCGGCAGCATCGTTGCGACGGGGATTGGAACATCGATCTTTGCTAACAAAGACGCGATGTTGGCCCAAGGAGCACAAACAAGTGTTGCGGCGGTTTCAACAGAATCGAATTTTCTGCAAACAGCGCCAACCTTTCAGCGGCGCTCTACAAATGGACTCTTCCAACGTAATGCGCCGTTAACCCAAAGTTGGTCACAATCTAACGGCTCTGCGACGCAATCGTTTCGACCTTTGACGCGCAGCCGTTCGTCACGCTAACAGTGGGTTCTATGGCAAAGATAAATCAGTCGCAGAAAGGGGAATGGTTCGATGATATCCACTGAGCAAAAACGCCGGGCGGCAAGTCAAGCGCCCCGCCAATCTACCGATACAATTGGCGAAACCATTGTGGGATTTGTCGTGGGTCTGATCATTTTGGGCTGCGGATGGTGGTTTTTGACAACACCCTTGGCTGCCCAATTGGTAGCAATCATGCGTACCGATAGCAAGCTAGCCTGGCATATCAGCCGGGGCAGTGGCACCGTTGCCTACGGTCTACTTGCCGCATCGACCATTTGGGGGCTAATGCTCACGACCAAGCTGGTCAAGGCTCAAGTTTCAGCGCCCTTCACCTTGGCGATCCACAACATTCTTTCGTGGCTTGCCATCAGCTTTAGTGCCGTGCATGCCCTGCTCTTATTGTTCGATGGTTATTATCATTACACCCTTGCCAATCTTGTGATTCCATTTACCGGTCCGTATCTACCGGCTTGGGTAGGCATTGGCATTATCGGCCTCTACATCATGCTGGTGACTTCGATCAGCTTTGCCTGGCGTGGGTGGATGGGGCAGACCTTATGGCGACGACTGCATTACTTCACCTATGCCGCCTTTGGGCTGGTGACGATTCACGGCCTGATGGCGGGTACTGACAGCAGCGACCCGGCCATGCGCCTGCTCTTCTGGGGCAGCACGATCATCATTCTTGTACTCACGGTCTATCGCTTTACCACCGTCCACCAGACGCCGGCAAGTACATCGGCCAATTTGTCAGCCAGGCATCGACATAGGGCATAAACAGCTGGTTTGTCAACGGAACCCTTGCCATAAAACAAAAAGCGATCTTCTCAGAGTGAGAAGATCGCTTTTTTGTGACCCACCTAGGATTTGAACCTAGAACCCGCTGATTAAGAGTCAGCTGCTCTGCCAGTTGAGCTAGTAGGCCATTCGATGAGGGTAGTATAGCGTTTTGGCGCGAATCTGTCAAAAAAAGGATCGTAGTAAACCCACCCAAAATGTTTACAGCCCTGAATCCTTACATCAATTTGCAAGCAGCAGGTAGGTTGACATTCCAACACGGTGGTGCTATTCTTGTAGCGTTCGTTCAAAATAGAACAAACACGTAGATAGGATATAACGACTCATCGCCCGACCGTTGGAAGTTTCGGTAGTTGGCGTATTCACGTGACGGATGTGCTGCTGCTGACGCTAAGTCACCAGCAGAAACCGCCGGCTGATGAGCAAATGAAAATGATGATGAACGATTCTAACAGACCTACACAGCAGGCTGAAAGTCAGCCCGAATCAGACAGTAAGCCGCCCGATCCTGTACAGCGTACCGGTGCCCATCTTCCATCTGCCATTTTGTGGCAGCTTGATCAAGCCGATCTGCACAGAAGCTGGGCGTATATATTGTCTGCAAATAAGATAGCACTACCTATCTTCATACAACCTGGTATCGCACTGGACGACCAAGACGTTGCACTACTGAATGCGGAGTCTTGGGGATGGAATGCGCGACAGTCTACAGCTAAGCCAGGATCTGGTCGGTAACCACGTTCACCACGTTTTCTCCTCTGGCCAGATTCTATCGCTGGCTCTCTTCTGCCAAACAGTTTACACCACGCTATCGCCATTTCTATCTCTCGTCACCCATCAATAGGACTTACGCAACCACCTGAAAACGAGTGCCTTGGTGGTACTTGTTGACCTCTAGTTATTCGTACTCAGTGCGTAAGTCGTGATCAATACAGTGTAAAGTACCCTGGGAAGCATATCTATGCGCACGTTCACACGAACGATCCCGCACGAACAAGAGACACGGGATCTATTCGTGTAAATGTGCCCTTGCCGTACACTTCGTGTTGGCATAGATAAACGCTTCTACTCGTACAGAGATACTGAGTTAGCTTATCTATACCACGGGTCAACTGTATGCTTGCGCGTCTGCCAGGTACGCCAGTTTGACTTTGGGTTTGCTGTGTACGTTCATCATCCCACTGCTAATGCAAATGACAATTCGCAGGCAAGCACTCTGCTTCGCCGCGAAATCTATTTCTATAGTATGGGAGGTGTCCAATGGTTGATCCAATCAATTTGAACGACGCGGCAAGCTATGTCTTCGGGCTCATTGAGCAAGGCTGTGTTGACGAGGCAGCGACCTATCTAAGTGGGCTACATCCAGCCGATGGTGCCGAAATCCTGACGGAACTCAATCAAGAAGAACAGGCGGCGATCGTCGATCGGCTCCAAGCACCGGAGTTGGCACAAGTCTTCGCGCAGATGCATGAAGAGGATATGCGCGATGTAGCACAACATATGAATGTCGAAGATCTTGCCGAAGTGCTCGATGAGATGGAGCCCGACACTGCCGCTGATTTGTTAGGCGAGCTCGAACCGCAAACCGCGGCCGAACTAATTGAACAGATGGATGAATCGGCGGAAGTAGTATCGCTAATGGCCTATCCCGACGATAGTGCGGGCGGCATAATGAACACGCCACCGGCTTCGTTACGGCGCTGGATGACAGTGGCCGAGGCATTTACCTTTATTAAGCAAAATTATCACGACGCCAATGAAATCTTTTACCTCTATGTCATGGATCGTTATAGCCGCCTGATTGGTGTTGTCAACCTGCGGGCGTTGATCTTGGCAGATCCCTACCAGACGATCGAAGAGATCATGAACCGTGATGTGATCTCTGTCCGCGCAACGGTTGACCAGGAAGAAGTGGCGCAGGTCTTATCGCGTTATGATCTGCTGGCTGTCCCCGTTGTTGACGATACTGAACGGCTTGTTGGCATTATTAGTCACGATGATGTGATTGACGTGCTGGAGGAGGAAGCAACTGAAGATATCTACCGACTGGCGCAAGTTGGCGAAGATGCTGAGATTTTCAGCCCGATTTATCGAGCAATTGGCAATCGATTACCCTGGCTGATCGTTAATATGGCGACAGCCTTTCTGGCCTCTGCCGTCGTCTCTTATTTTCAAGGGACAATTGCCCGGGCTGCAGTCTTAGCTGCGTTTATGCCGATTGTAGCCGGTCAAGGAGGCAATGCCGGCACACAAACGATGACGATAATGGTCCGATCGCTGGCTTTGGGCGAAATTAATGGTCGTGACACGTTGGCGGCGCTCTGGCATGAATTTCGCATTGGCGTGCTTCACGGCATAGCGCTGGGAATTCTCGTGGGGCTTGCGGCTTGGCTCTGGCAGGGAATACCAATGTTGGGAGTCATTATTGGGTTGGCAATGTTGGGTAATCTCATTGTCGCCGCAGTAGCAGGTGTTTTGGTGCCGATGCTCTTAAAATTCGTCCATGTTGACCCGGCATTGGCCTCCAGTGTCTTTGTAACAACAGCAACTGATGTACTGGGCTTTACGCTCTTTCTGGGGCTAGCTACCTATTTTTTGCGATGGTTACTTTGAATCTGGCAGGCAAATCTCAACCTTGAATTTTTCCGCAAACACGCTAGAAATTAAGGTTAATTTGTAAAACTTGAGCTTTTATAGGAAACTCATCTGATAACTGTACATTTTCGTACTTGACAGCAACAAAAAGCTATGAGATACTATCACCAGCTAGGCGACAGACAAGAATAAAGATAAGAATAAAGATAAGAACAAAGACAAGAACAAACAAGAGTTGCGCCAAGCCTGAATACGCTATCTTATATATAAAGGAGGTGATGCACATGGATTCTAGTATCAGTATCCGTCCGGTAGCATCTCCTTCAGAGGTTCGCCTCTACTAGTAGATGCTACCGGACAAAAGAAAAAGCCCCGCTTCGGCGGGGCTTTTTCTTTTCCCTTTAGTTAATTTGCAAATATCGCTCCTGCAAATGAGTTGCAATCACTTCGCTCAACCGCCGCAAACTGACAGGTTTACTCAGATATGCATTCATCCCTACAGCTAAACAGCGTTCTCGATCACCTGGCATAGCCAGCGCGGTCAGTGCAATAATTGGTACATCACTACTGTTTATGTTGCCTCCCCCTCGGATGCGCCGGGCGACCTCCCACCCATCCAATTCGGGCATCTGAATATCTAAGAGAATTAGATCAGGCTGCCCATTGATTAACCATGTCAATGCCTCCGCGCCACTACGCGCAACAATAAGCTGATATCCGTGATTGGTTAAATAGCCGGTAAATGTTTGAATATTCGTCTCATTATCTTCAACGAGCAGTAGCCTGGCAGGCGGCGAAAGGCTGTCGTTGCCGTTGTAGACCTTTCTAGAAGGAGATCCCTCCTGTTCACGGCCGAAGCTCTCCTGCAACCGAAGTGGCCTGGTTAGTTCTTCTTGCGCACCCATTTCGGCTGGAATGATAAAGTCTTTGAGGGTACATAGTCGCCAGGGCAGTGCAACGGTAAACTTTGTGCCAGCGCCAACCCTGCTCTCTACACCAACGCTGCCCCCATGCAAATCAACCATGTGACGAACCAGCGCCAAGCCCAGCCCTGTTCCCTCATGATGACGAGCCAAGCGGCTATCGAGCTGAACAAAGGGTTTAAATAGTTCGGGCATATCCACTTCTGCAATGCCAATACCTGTATCCCAGACAATAAAAGTTACAGTATCATCGAGTGGCTCACCGGCAACGGCAAGGCCAATGCGCCCAGCGATTGGAGTGAATTTGACGGCATTGTCAAGCAAGTTCACCAAGATCTGCTTCAAGCGTCGTTCATCACCAAAGATGAATTTTACCGAAGGATCGACTGTGACAACAATCTCCAACTGTTTTTTTATTGCACTCTGCGAAATAAAGTTGATGCTCGCTTGACAAAGCGAATCCACTGCAATCGGTCCTTGCTCCAATGCCAATTTGCCGGCTTCGATTTTTGAAACATCTAATATATCATTGATAAGTGCCAGCAAGTGGCGACCGGCGTCTAATACATGCTGCAGTGCTCGGAGCTGCGCAGGCACAAGTGGACCATAGGTGCACTCGTGTAATGCTTCGGAAAGACCGAGCACTGTATTGAGCGGTGTGCGGAGCTCGTGACTCATATTGGCGAGAAACTCATCTTTCAGGCGAGCTGCACGGGCGAGTTCAGCATTTGCGCGGCTCAATTCAGCCGTGCGCTCTTCAACACGTGCCGCAAGGTGCTGCCGCTCTTCCTGCAGCTGAATCTCCGCTGTACGGCGGGCGGTCACATCGCGCAAAGTCAAAATTTGGCCATTCAGGCGATCGCGGCGATCGCGCAAAGCGGCAACGGTTACCTCAATATAGCGCAACGGTTGTTCGGCAAGTGCAACTTCGCTCCGAGTGACAGTATCCTTTTTCAACGTAGCAATGGTTCTTTGCAACGCAGCAAAGTGATGATGCTGCGTTGCCAACGTATTGATCTGTTGACGCAGGGCCAACTGCACCGGTACATGGAGTAAACGAGATGCAGCAGGATTAATATCGATGATGATATCATTCAAATTAAGGACAATCACGCCATCACCAATACCCGCAAAGACGGCATCATGCGCGGCTGGCAAAATATCCCAGAGCTCGAAGCGAAAGGCAAACCAGCCCACGGCTGCGCCCATTGTCATTAAAGAAAATGGGGTTAAATTGATCGGCAAGAGACGAAGATCGGCTACGTGTAATGTGTTTGCAATGATAGGCGAAAGAACACCTAAAACCAGCAGAAAAATCTGATAGTACGAAAGTGTTGAAGACTCACGGCGCAACATGCGTAAGAAGAAAATAACCGAGAGTAAAACCAGTACATAGGTAAATGCCACATGCAGATAGAAACCAGCGGCACGATTTACCACCATCTGTGGCAGAGCTTCATTGGGACTAAGTGTGATCGAGTGCCACAACCACTCATGTAGCCAACCGTTTGTCCAAGTCAATGCTGTATAAAGGATCGGCTCTACCGTGAGGACAATAGTCCAAAATTTTGTCCGAGAGGTCATACCATATTCATGTTGGATGAGAAAAATCAGCCAAAAAGCTGGTACAATCCCAGAATTTGCATAGATAATCCGGTGCCAGACCATCTTATCGGCTACAGTGGGGCTCATAAGCTCAAATGCATAAGCAAACGACCACATTGCCACAGCAGCCATAGCGACCACAAACGCAGGCGCGCCCAATTCACGGTAGCGCTGAAGGGCTAGAAAACAAAAGGTCAGCGCTATCGTGGAACCGATCAACAGAGGAATTGCATAAATGGTCCCTTGTATATACATTATTTATTCGATATACTGCATGGATTCTCCGTAGACGGCACCGCTCGACGGCTGAGCTTCGTCCTGAGCCGGTCGAAGGGCTTATCAAAGCCCGAGAGCGTTGCTGCCTACTGATTCTAACTAGGGTCTGTTGACATTTGCCAAAACGACCAATAAATTGATATGTCAACAGAACCTAGTGCGCATGTGGAAAATTCAAAAGGTACAAGCGATTGCATCAAGTTTGACGAAGTACCCACTCTAGTTTACGATAAATTGATACGCCTGCATGACGATCGCTTTACAGTCTCTTTACAATTTCGTTGTGCAATTGATTATTTACTCATGTTACACAGGCTGCTGGCAGAAACTGATTTTTCCAGAGAAGATGCTGTTAAATTCTTCAGCTTTTAAAAGCTCAGTTTCTCTGGTAGTGCGTAACATCAGTTATTGATAGGGAATCTCATGTCTGAAACGCCAATAGAAGCAAAAATTGAACGCTGTCCTGCCGCACTCCAAGAGGTCATTCGTGAATTTCGCGAAGTGGAACCACGCGAGCGATTAGAGCTGTTAATTGAGTTTTCAGATGAACTACCCGATCTTCCCACACGGCTCCACGGCCAACGTGACGCCATGGAACAGATCCACGAATGTCAATCACCCGTCTTTCTCCATACCGAGCTCAACAATGGACAGGTCGATTTTTTTCTAGATATTCCCAGAGAAGCGCCCACAGTTCGTGGTTATGCTGGCGTTCTTGCCGAAGGGCTAAATCATGCGACGCCTGCGGAAATTTTGGGAACACCCGAAGATGTCTATCTGTTGCTAGGTTTGCAGGAAGCAATTACGCCACAACGCCTACGTGGTCTACACGCCTTAATGGTTTACATGAAACGCCAAGTCCAACGTCTCGTTATCGAATAAGCGCAACGATTTAGGAAAGTGTCGCGCCTAGAAGATATGCGGTAGGCTACGGCTGTTTGTGGGCGGTGCGCCTGGCATTATAGCTTGCAAGCGATTACGAAAGAATTACGGGAGATCTGACGGCGCAAAACCAAGCTGACCAATCTTACATTGACAGCGATAGGCTTCGCACGCAACCGCCGTTGATCGAACTGAATCATTTGGTAACCAAAATTCTTGCAACCCAAACAGAGCAAGTTTTCAGATCAATCTAGATCCGTGTTCCTTACTATCCGTGTATAGCAAAGAACACGAAGCGATTTACGTAAGCTCTAACCAATTACATCCACGCTGATTCTATGGGAGGAACCATGCGTCCAGCCAAAGTGGTTTCACAATTTGGTGAATCGGTCATTCGTGATATGACCCGGGTCGCCATTCAATACGGTGCAATCAATTTAAGTCAAGGGTATCCTGATTTTGATCCACCGCAGGCCGTTACTCAAGCCGCAGTCAATGCAATTACTGGTGGGATAAATCAGTATACCATTACTTGGGGCTATCCAGAACTCCGCCAAAAATTAGCAGAACGCTATACAAAAGAATTGGGCTGGACGGTTGATCCCGACGTTCACGTCACCGTTACCTGTGGCGTCACCGAAGGGATTGTTGTGGCCCAGCAGGCGATTCTGGATCCGGGTGATGAGATCATTATCATCGAGCCTGCCCATGAAAATTTTCGACCGGCGGCCATGATGGCCGGTGCCAAAGCAGTACCAGTCGCCCTCGAAGCGCCCGGCTACCGGTTAGACAGGGACAAGATTGCCGCAGCCATCACGCCACGAACGCGCGCAATCGTCCTCAATACACCTCACAACCCCACCGGTCGCGTCTTTGACACCGAGGAGATTCATGGACTGGTCGAGTTGATTGAAAAGCATGACCTGGCGCTGATCACCGACGAAATCTATGATCGTATTCTCTATGATGGACGCATTCACGTGCCACCGGGCAGCATTGAAGCACTACGTGATCGAACGATCACCGTCGGCGGGATGAGCAAGACCTTTGCCATTACGGGCTGGCGCTTGGGCTATGTCATTGCCCCAAGCAGCGTTGCAACCGCGGTCCGCCGCGTGCATGACTACACGACAATCTGTGCGCCTACGCCGCTACAGGCCGCAGCCGTCGCCGCCATGGCGTTGCCCCAGAGCTATTACACCGAAATGACCCGTGATTATCATCGCCGGCGCGATCTGATGATGAGTAGTTTAGAAGAACATGGATTTGTTGCGATCATGCCTGAAGGCGCATATTACACCATGGCAGATTTTTCACAGCTCGATATTCCACAGGCCAAATGGAGCGACATGGAGTTTGCCCTCTGGATGACAAAAGAAATTGGCGTTGCTGTCGTACCTGGCAGCAAATTTTACACCGAAGCTGGTCATGGGAATAGCAGTGTACGTTTTGCGTTTCCCAAACGACTTGAGACGTTGCAGGAAGCCAGCGCACGTATGATGCGCATTCATCAACAATAGGACCTACGCAGTTCTCTGGTTTCGATACGCAAAAAATCCTGCTACGCAACCGGCGATCTGCGTAAATCCTAAACAATAACCAACAGGGATAGAACTGTCAATGGATACACTATTTTCTGCCGACAATCTTGTTGCCTTCTTAACGTTGTTAGCGCTGGAGATTGTCTTGGGGATTGACAATGTCATCTTCATTGCCATTTTATCCGCCAAATTACCGCTGGATCAACAGGCTCGCGCACGCACAACAGGAATTGCCCTTGCGGTCATCACACGCATCCTTTTGCTCTTAGGCATCAGTTGGATCATGCGGTTGACGACGCCGATCTTGACGATACTTAGCAATCCGCTCTCTGGGCGCGATCTCATCCTGCTAATCGGCGGCCTCTTTCTCATTGGGAAGAGCACTTACGAGATTCATGAGAAACTTGAGGCAGAAGAGCACGACCGTGCTACAAAAGCCGTTGTTTCCTTTATGGCGGTCGTCATCCAAATTGTCTTGGTCGATATTGTCTTTTCGTTAGATTCAGTCATCACCGCCGTTGGTATCTCGGGCAACTTGTGGGTTATGGTGCCAGCAGTGATCCTTGCGGCTGGCGTTATGCTCTTCTTTGCCGGTGCGATTTCTGGCTTTGTCGAACGCCACCCAACGATGAAAGTCTTGGCACTCTCATTCTTGATTCTCATTGGTGCCATGTTGGTCATTGAGGGATGGAACGCTGAAGCTGCCCATGAACTTCACTTGAAGAATTATGCTTACTTTGCCATGGCCTTCTCGTTTATTATCGAGTTGATCAATCTCCAACTGCGCAAGAAAACATCATCACCAGTCCAGCTACACAATCAGCCCACCTTACCACATGGGGCAATGGCTGTTGCCACAGCGACGGCGGGCATAGCAGATAGCCGCAGCACAACAACAGTGCGCGGGGCAAGTGTCACACGGAGTACTTCACCAAGGCAAAGTACCACTCGTCCCAAAGGCAACAGCCGCCGCAACAAAAAGCGTTAGGAATCAACAAGCCCGATGTCCAATCTTGGTGTAGATTTTCTAGGCCGTTCACTTCCCACACCGCTTATCTTAGCCAGTGGGATTTGGGGCACGACGGCGGCACTGATGGCACGTGCAGCCGCCGCTGGCTGTGGTGCCGTGACGGCAAAGAGTTGTGGTCCAACCCCCCGTACCGGCCATGTTAACCCATCTTGCGTGGCGTGGGAACATGGCTTGATCAATGCGATTGGATTGGCAAATCCTGGTGCCACCGATGAAGTAGCGCTGCTTGCCACAACAAAAGCGGCACTACAACCCCATGGCAGTGCGCTAATTGCCAGCATCTTTGCCGGCGCACCGGAAGAGTTCGGCACTGTTGCGGCCACGGTTGCGAGTGCCAACCCAGATTATATTGAAGTAAACATTTCGTGTCCCAATGTGCACAGCGAATTTGGTGAGCCCTATGCCGCTGATCCTGCTGCTGCTGCCGAAGTTACGCGGCAAGTAAAAGCCGGTTTGGTGCGGGCGACAATGGGGCATATTCCTGTGATTGTTAAGTTAGCCCCCAATGTGCCCAGTATTGGTCGGATCGCGCGGGCGGTGGTCGATGCGGGGGCCGATGCACTCTGTGTAATCAATACGATGCCAGGCATGGTGATCGATGCGGAAAGTGGGCAGAGCATTCTTGCCAACCGAAGCGGTGGTATCAGTGGGCCGGCGCTCAAGCCAATTGCCCTCAAGTGTGTCTACGATGTCTATCGCGCTTGCCCAGGTACGCCAATTATCGGCACGGGAGGAGTCACTTGTGGCCTGGATGTTGTGGAGATGATCATGGCTGGTGCTACAGCAGTTGGCATTGGCAGCGCGATCTACTATCAGGGCGGCAGTGGAATTCAGCTCATCAAACAAGAATTGATTGATTGGCTATCAGCACATGGTGTGGAAGAGTTGCAAGAAATACGGGGCAAGGCCCATCGTGAACCGCACTATGCAATAAGACCGAGTATAGCACCAGTACCGACAGCCCATTGATTTCGATTGGCGATTTCGATTGGCGATTTCGATTGGCGATTTTCATCGGCATTGACGAAGACCCTACTCGAAAGTTCTCTATTGCGCTGGATCACAACTGAATTTTCTGAGAGATATTAAGTCTGGCCATGATGTTGGGGCCAACCTCACCTAAATTTCGCTGGGGGGAAATGTAACGAAGCAGCGCGTAAGATTGCCACCACGGCAGCAATCCCATATCCTGTGATCAACGCCAACTCGCCTACAGAGATGCCAACAAGATAGCGCAAGAGTAGCATCTGTTGCACAGCAGGCGTTAGCTGTTGTAGCGTATCCAAAAATTTTTGTTGGAGATGGTCAAACGGCTGTTGATGGCGGCGAGCATCGAACAAGGGAATGCCGAACTGTTGTTGATAGTGTAGGATCAACTGATAGAGTGTGGAAACAAGCAAAACAGTGAGTTGAGAGAGATTTTGCAAGCGAACCTTGCCCTGAATCAGACGCTGCATTACCAGAGTAAATGTCCGTTGCAATAACGCTTGTGCATCACCTTCGGTATAGGTATTATACGATGCATAACTGTATAGGCGAGGTGACCAAATCTCTAGCAGGTGGCACCACGCGTTACTTTTGCCCTGGCATAACCCACTTAAAAATGCCCGAGCAATCATTGTGTCGGTTTCAGGAATATCAGTGTCTGGGATGTCGTTGTTGGAAATATCGGCATCGGCAGCTTCACATTCCCAATCTTCAGAAGGCGCGTCAATGGATTCTCCCAAACGCGTTCGATCCATTGACGTAGGGAGTTGCTCCGGTAAAGTAGTAGCAACAAGGTGATTAAATCGTCGATGCATTGGCTAGATGGCAGGTCTGTGTTTTGCCGAACACAGACGGCGGCTGATAAATCTACGGGTAAGTCAGTTACCTTACGATAAATCTTCATGGCAGGCACTAATGTAGACGGGATTATCAGACAAAAGTTATGGCCAATTTCCGTCATTTGTCGGAAACAGCAAGGGTTTTTTGCCTATAACCTTACGAAATTTAGAAACAAAAAATCCCCGCTAATTTGGATTAGCGGGGATCTAGTGTATAAAACCTAACGTATAGGTTAGGTTAGGTTAGGTTAGATTAGGTTATAGGTTTAGCGCCAACTTGCCGGCGGAAGCGATCTTGGGTCGCTTTTCAGCAATGTACTGCTCACTCTCTTCATAAAAGTGCGAGAATGCGTGCCGTTGAAGCTCATCTGCACGTGCCGATGCAGCACAGGCAGCGAAAACAACCACTGAAGCAACACATGATGCACTAAAAAATGTAACGATAATACTTGTAATCATTTGCACAATCCTCCTGAGTGACCTAGAAATAATTATTTCCGGTAAGTCATCAACGGGTTGCGTGCAAAATGGAATGGTAGCGGCTAAGTTGGGACGTGCACACAAAAATGAGATCTTATGACTGCGAATCTACAAATCTTTTATAGTTGGCAATGATCTTCAGACAAATGCCCTATAGATCGCAATGGGGTAAGCAACGTAAAACTCGTTGAAACTTGCTGTAGCCATAGAATAGCAGAAATCACTCTTCTTGCATTCTGATAGAAGTACGAAATTTGAGTGACATACATATTACTTTTGCGCCTTTTAGCTACGCCTTTTGTCATGATTTCATACGGGGAATCAACGCATTCTCGATGTAGTTAGACGGTCGTATTAGAAAGGTTCAACCTCATTATGGATAATTATGCCCGTTCTGCCCAGAACTTTTTCGCAGCAAACCCAATGGATCGGTTAGCTGACAAACGACGTAACCAAAGCTGGTTGACGGCACAGATGAGTGCGCCAACCAGTCGCTTTGTACCCGTATGGCGGATGCAAAACTTTTTTATCGATGAACGATCTGCGGATCCATTTCTGCTGACTGTGGCGGATTTGCCACAAACTTTGGCACCGGAACAGGTTACTCTACTAGGTGAGTTACATGGAACCGTCTATTTTGCGCTCGATGGTGAACGCGAACAGACAGAGGCAGCACCAGCTTGGTTGGCCTCGTTGGGCACTTTTCGCGATTTGCGTGCAGTTGGAGAAGCGATTGATCCGACCCTCGGTGCAATTCTCGCCTATGCACGCGCCATGATTTACTGGGAACGCCGGCATCGTTATTGCGGAGACTGTGGCAGCCCTACCAGCAGCACCGAAGGGGGGTTTGTGCGCACCTGCACCAATAGTGCCTGTGGTAAACAGATCTTTCCACGTACCGACCCCGCCATTATTGTCTTGGTGCGCGCCGAGGAGCGTTGTCTGCTTGCTCGTCAGGCCAGTTGGCCAGAGGGGCGCTATTCTGTCATTGCCGGCTTTGTCGAGCCTGGCGAGAGCCTCGAGGATGCCGTCAAACGGGAGGTGATGGAGGAAGCGGGCATTTCTGTAGGATCAATCGAATATCAATCCTCGCAGCCTTGGCCCTTTCCCAGTTCGCTCATGCTTGGCTTTATAGCCGATGCCACCACCACAGAATTTAACTTGATTGACAATGAGTTAGAAGAAGCGCGCTGGCTGACGCGTCATGAGCTAGCCGAGGAGCTACGGCTAGGCACGCTTAAGTTACCACCGGGTCTTTCGATTTCGCGACGCTTAATCGAAAGTTGGTTTGATGCCGGGCAAGAGGGTCGTCTGCGTGATGTCAGCCCCGAAGGATGGTAATCAGCGTACATGCTCAATAGAATAGGACTTACGCAGGTCTCTGGTTTCAATTCAGTGAAACGCAACCTACCCAACCGACTAATTGCGTAAGTCCTGTAGAATATAGAAGAGTCTATCGATGATCGATTATACCATTCGTCCAGTTGTCGCCGATGATGAACCATTTTTATGGCAGATGCTTTACTATGCTGCACATATGCATGAAGAAGCAGGCAAAACAGTGGCTGAGCTTCATGCAAATCCGACCTTGGCCTTGTATGTCCAAGAGTGGGGTCGGTTCGGTGACTTTGGGTTCATAGCAGCAGCAACGACAACCGGCATGCCATTGGGGGCAGCTTGGCTCCGGCTATATACCGGCGATAACAAAGCTTATAGTCCTACTGCCGATGACACGCCAGAACTAGCGATCGCGCTCTTGCCTGAATACACTGGCCAAGGAATTGGCACAGTACTTCTACACGAATTGCTTGCTGTGGCTCGATTACACTTCCCCGCTGTGGCACTCAGCGTACGCGCCAACAACCCAGCGCTTCAGCTTTACCAACGGCTTGGCTTTCTGATCATTGGAGAAATGACTAACCGAGTTGGGGGCCGCTCCTATGATATGCGCTATCAGTGCTCTCTATTCAGCAAGACAAAGTGATATTGTTGCGCCGTCTTACGAATACCTTACGTTCCACTGTGGGCTGTCATTCCCGCGGCTGCATAACTTCTCTTCCCATTACGATTAAACATTTGCTTAGAGAACCTTACGCATCATGTAAGTTGCCATTAAAATCGTTAGCTGATAGCACGGAGACGCCCAGTACTTTAGCACTATTGTTTACATAGCCCCGCATCATTACAATACAAATACCAGCAATTGTTACTGCTGGAATAGAAAAACAATAACAAATGATACCTTTCACCTTCGCTCATCTATAAAAAGCGTGAAGACGCAATGATTTCTCAGCAATGAAATCCTCGATTTTCACACTTTTCATAGATGAGCCTTCACCTTTGTTATTGATAATAACCGATTAGCGACAATCTTATACTGAACCGAACCGCCTTTACCCTTACCATTGCACATTGCTGACAAACTGGTTTGACGCTATTCAATGTACAGCAACAACTGTAGCGACACCACTTGCAAAGTCGCTGTACTTCGTTTTGATACTACAGTTGACTCGGGCAAAACCCCACTGCCCCAACAATGCGCTGCACAGAAGAGCGTAAAGGGAACAGATCATGCAATTATTTCTCACTTTATTGTTGGCTCACTTATTTGCCGATTTTCCACTTCAAAGCAATGCCCTCGTTCGTTTTAAGGGGAAGCACCTTACCGGCGTTTTGTTACACGCGACCATCTACACAACTGTAACAGCCTCCTTGTTAGGACAATGGCTACCATACTGGCCCTTAGTGGTTGGGTTGGGTGGTATCCACTTTGCCATTGATGCCGTCAAATCACGGCTTGCCAGCAATACAGAGGAGATTCGCACCTTTTTGCTAGACCAATTACTTCATCTGATCTCCCTATTGATTGCAACACTTTTTACCCACAGCTATTGGCAGATCGTACCAGCCGGTATTGTTCCCGTATGTTGGTTACCCATTGTTCTCTTTGCCGCATTTCTGCCGGCGCTGATGGTCGGTTATTGGATATGGGCGACAAGTAGTGGCCACAACTACGTGAAAGATAACCATTGGCTTCATCAACTTTACGGTCATGCCTTGGCGATCGAGCAACGTTTTGGCTTGGTGCTGCTACTCCTCATCTTCGTGGCATTTATTCGGTAAGGGAAATTCACCAACAAATGGAAGCATACTACGTGTCTGCCTTGCGCTGCTCGTTATACTAAATATCAGGCTTGTCATAGTGCCGAGCCTAATATTTAGTTTATATCCCGGTGCCGCTTGCCGGTCGCAGCAAAGGATGGAAGAGATGAATGACTATCGCCCATACAATACTTATAACAATCGAGCATACAATACACACTATCGCCAACAAAGCGCCATTCCAATTTGGGATGACCTGGTGCGCTTTGCCCAAGATCGCCCCGGAGTCGTTATCATAGGTGCGTTGGTTGGCGGCTATCTGCTCTCTCGCTATTGGGGCAGCAATGACCAATCATCGCGCTACCGAGGTGAAAACAGCGGCTATCGCCCCATGTGGTCCTATGCCCCAGCGCAATCTGACCCTGACTCGCTCGCTTATCATCAACCGCGGCCTCGCCCAGCCGATCACATGGGGGCCACCGAAGATCAGATGTCGAATCGCTTTGCCAGCCCAACGCGCCACGATCTGGAAGAAGGCACGATGGGCACAACCGGCAGTGCTTACGAGTTGGACCCCGATAGCATTACCGCTGGTTAAGTATGTTCGCCACGGAGCCGCAACGGCGCTGAATAGCTCGCATAATCAGTAAAGCCCACCATCAGCTGACAAAGCTGTGATGGTGGGCTTTGTTCGTGGTACGATAGACAAACCTCATCTTTCCCACCACCAATGCAAGAGGAATGAACCATGAAGACACAACTGGATCACATCGTAGTCGGTGCCGCAACCGTGGCCGAAGGGGTGGCCTATATCGAAGCCGAACTCGGCGTTACATTGCCGGCAGGGGGTGAACACCCACGCATGGGTACCCACAATCACCTCATGCAACTAAGCGATAGCACCTTTCTTGAGATCATCGCCATCAATCCGGGTGCCGCCGCCCCATCCCGCCCGCGTTGGTTTGGATTGGATGATCCCTTTGTACAGGCACAGTTGCACCAACAACCGCGCCTATTGACCTGGGTGGTCAACACCAGCGATCTCGCCGCCGTTCACGCTCAAAGTGTCGTGCCGCTCGGTGAGATTACGCCCCAGGTGCGCGGCAGCCTGGAGTGGCTGATCACGATTCCCACCGATGGTCATCTCCCTGGTGCTGGCCTGATTCCCACCGCAATCCAGTGGCAAGTCGAAGGCCATCCGGCGCGTAACATGGCCAAGTTGGGCTGTACATTGACGATCCTGCGCTTATATCACCCATACCCCGATTGGTTACGTCAGGCGCTCAGTGCCATCGGTGTGGCATCGCAGGTAACGGTCGAGCCTTTGCCACCAAACCAGGCACCCTATATGGAGGCGCAATTTCAGACACCGACGAGCCTAAAAACCTTGAGCAGCAAGGTCATAGAATCAGCATCGCGTCGCCAAAGCTAAAGAAACGATAACCCTCGCACTTGGCGGTTTCATAAGTTTTAAGCAGGAGTTGCCGACCAGCATCAATGTCATCAGGGTAGGCTTGCCCAATAAATGCGCTGACGAGCATGAGTAAGCTGGAGCGGGGCAGATGAAAGTTGGTCAACAGTGCATCGACAGCACGAAAATGATAGCCCGGCCGCATAAAAAGGTTGACATTGCCAGTAAAGGCGGCGACCCGTTGCCAGGGACAGGCTTGGGTCTCATAGGGATCGATGCCCTGCGCGCCAGTGGCCGCCCATTCCAAAGTGCGCGCGGTCGTCGTGCCGACGGCAACGATGCGCCCGCCTTGCAAAGTCGTCTCATTGATGCGCCGGGCGGTCGCGCTGCTCAACTCGGCCCATTCAGTGTGGATCAGATGGTTCTCGATCTCGGCACTCTCCACCGGCTTAAAGGTATCCAAGCCAACATGAAGCGTTACCGTCTCAAAGGGTATCCCTTGGCCGCGCAGATCGACCAGTAGCTCTGGTGTAAAGTGTAGACCGGCGGTGGGTGCCGCGGCACTACCCTCGGGTTGGCTGTAGATGGTCTGGTAGCGCTCGCGATCGCCGGCGTATTCGGTAATGTAGGGGGGCAGCGGCACTTCGCCCAACGCCGCCAGATAGGGTTGAATAGGAGTGGGAAAGCGCACCGTGCGCGTTCCACTCTCGTGCACGGCAACAATGGTTGCGATGAGTGCGAAATTAGCGGTGGCTGTAGTATCGGTCGCACCGAGCAGGACTTCTGTCCCTGCCAGCAAGTTACGCCCGCGCACAAGACAGATCCACTCTTGCCCTGCCTCATCCAGTTGCCGCAGCAAGAAAACTTCGACGGCCCCGCCCGTGCGTTTGTGGCCGTGTAACCGCGCCGGAATCACGCGGCTGTTGTTGCCGACGAGCAGATCGCCCCTGTGCAGATACGCCCCAATATCACGAAAGGTACGATGGTCGATCTCTCCGCTGGCGCGGTCTAAGACCAACAAGCGGCTGCTATCGCGCGGCTCGGCCGGCTGCTGGGCGATATAGGAGGGGGGCAGGTCAAAGTCGAAAAGGTCAGTTTTCATGGCAATGGGTCATTCGTCGCTCGACAAGCGGCCAGAAAACTACCCCAGAGGCGACGATGGCCGTCGCTTAGTTCAAAGCTCCGTTCGGGATGCCATTGCACACCAAGGAGCCAGCGATGGTCAGGGCTTTCATAGGCTTCGACCAACCAGTTGTCCGGCTCGGCCAGACCAACCGGGGCAAAGTTGGGCGCAAGCGAAGCCCGATCGAGCCCCTGATGATGGAAGGTATTCACCGCCAACCGATCAGTGCCGACCATGCCATGAAAGCGGCTGCCGGAAGTAACAGTCACGTCATGAAAGGCAGTATGATCTTGAGGCGAACGGTGACCATCGAAATGTTGCACCATCGCCCCACCGGCGGCGACATTCAGCACTTGACAGCCACGGCAGATCGCAAAGATCGGCAGATCGCGCTGCATCGCCTGGCGCGCTAGATCCAACTCCAATTCATCGCGGCGCAGATCAATCCGATCCTCCTCCGCACCATCGAGTTCCTGACCAAAATAGCTGGGATGGACATCCCCGCCCCCAGAGAGAATCAACCCATCGAGTCGATCCAGCACGGCTGCCGGCAATCTCCCTTGCTCATTGGGCGTAAAGGTTGTGCCATCCGGCCACTGCGCCACCACATCGGGCGATAAAACTACCGGCACAACCCCATGCTCACGCAAAACTGCCAGATAGTTCTTGGTATTCTCCTGTACCCACGCCGCTTCACCACTTTTGGTTGTCACGCCAACCCAAAGCGCCCCGTCAGCCCCCATCACTTACCACCCCTTCTACATTAACAATTCACAATTTACCATTCACCATTTACCGTAGATCATAATGCTCTTTGGCTGAGCTTCGTCCTGAGCCAGTCGAAGGGCTTGTCGAAGCCAGAGAGCATTGTGATCTACAGATTATACCGTGCACCGCAAGAAGTGATAGTTTTGTATCACAATGGAAAGCAAGCAGATCAGACCGTCTTCAAATATTCGCGTACCAAGAGCGCCGCGGTCGCGCCTTCCCCGGCAGCACTCGCCACCTGTTTGGTGCTACCGACACGCACATCCCCCGCCGCAAAGATCCCCGGCACGCTCGTCTCCAACAGTGCCGGTTCACGCGTCGCATAGCCGACTGGGCGGTTGCCATCGTGAACGAGATCGTGGCCGGTGATGATAAAGCCCCATTGGTCGCGCCGCAGTGGGGATTCACTCAAAAAGCTGGTGTTGGGGTCGAGGCCAATAAAGATAAACGCACCATCAACCTCCAGATCTGAGCGGTCGCCGCTCTGTCGATTTTTGAGCTTGAGTTGGGTCAGCTTGGAATGTGCACCTTCAAACTCCTCGACCTCGGTCTGCCACTGCACATCAATCTTGGGATCGCCAAGTACACTCTCCTGGATCACCTTGCTGGCCTTGAAGCTGTCGCCACGCACGAGAATCGTCACGTGGTCGGCAAATTTGGTCAGCAGCAGACTCTCTTCGGCGGCACTGTTGCCGCCGCCGACGACCGCCACATGTTTGCCTTTGTAAAAGGGACCATCACAGGTGGCACAGAAGTGAACACCCGCGCCAATATAGTCACTCTCCCCCGGCACCCCCAGCCGACGATAGCGGCTACCGGTGGCGATGATTACCGCCTCGGCGCTATATTCGCTGCCGTCGCCCGTATCGACACAGTGATAGTTATCGTGGCTGTGAATCCCCACCACATCCTGCGCCTGTAACAGCTCAACGCCAAAACGCTCGGCCTGTTGACGCAAGCGATTGGCAAATTCGATGCCGGGCACACTTTCTGGGAAGCCGGGCAGATTGTCCAGCTTTTCGGTTGCCGCGGCCTGACCACCAATCGCGGCGCGCTCGATCACCAACGTATCGATTCCCTCACGGGCCGTATAGAGCGCGGCCGTCAACCCCGCCGGTCCACCGCCAATGATGATCAGCGGATAGTGGCTGCGGCTGGCGGTTGTCTTCAGACCTAGCTTGGCTGCGATCTCGGCGTTGCTGGGCTCGACCAACGCTGTGCCATCGCCAAAGACAATCGTCGGTATAATCCGTTTGCCCCCATTTTTTTCAATGACATATTGCTCCCCGGCCGGATCCTGCTCGATGTCAACCCAGTTGTAGGGGATCTGATGTTCGCCCAAGAATTGTTTGCTACGCCGGCAGTCGGGACACCAATAAGCGCCGTAGACAGTAATTTGCGGTTCAGACATTATGTACCTTCTGTTGTATGATTGGCTCAGAATGTTGATAATGATTCTACTTTATACCAGTGCAAACAGAATAACTGTAAGCGGCTTAACACCGGCTGAATAGGGTTTGTGTCCTGTAGGGACGATTGACTTTAGAAGCATAAATTTATGTATTTTCTTTCTAAGCTCAATCATCCCGATGGAACGAAACAATCCTTCTCGCCAGCAACAATGCCAATACTTACGCAAAATAGATACGCAAAATAGATACGCAAAAGGTCCATGACTACACTCTACATTGTCTTAACGCTACTCTTGATTTTCGTAATTCTCCCCCTCGTTCTCTTTTTTCTCTACCTCTACTGGTGGTCGATCCAGCGCAGCAATCCACAATTGGAGGGTGCGTTGACCATCGGCTGTTTTACGGCACCGGTTGAGATTCTGCGTGACAAACATGGCATTCCGCACATCTATGCCCAAAGTCGCGCAGATCTCTACCGCGCCCAAGGCTTTGTCCACGCTCAGGATCGCCTTTGGCAGATGGAGCAGAACCGGCGCATCGCACGCGGCACCCTGGCCGAAGTCTATGGGGAAGCCGCACTGGAAGCGGACCGCTTTAGCCGCACCGTGGGCTTTTGGCGCGCCGCGCAGGCAGAATTGGCCGCCCTTGATGCGGAAACGCGCCAGACACTTGATTGGTATGCCGAAGGCGTGAACGCTTATGTTGCTTCCCGACCGCGGCGCTTTGGGGCTGAATTTAACCTGTTGCGCGTAAACCCGGAGCCGTGGACCGCGCTCGACAGCCTTGGCTATGCGAAGATTACGGCATGGGGCCTGAGTCTCAACTGGGATGCTGAATTGACACGCCTGCGCCTGCTGGGTCGGCTGGGTGATGTGGCAGCTTCCGAGTTGGAGCCGAATTATCCAGACGCAAATCCCGCCGTGCTTGAAGGAGTGGGCAGCGAAGAATTGATCCGTCTTCAGCAGACCGCCGGCCTCTTGCTCAACCAGTATGAACAGTTAAAAGGTTGGCTGGGGATCGTCGCCGATGGGCAGGGGAGCAACGCCTGGGTATTGGCACCCAAAGCCAGCCTCAATCGCCGTCCGCTGCTCTGCAATGACCCGCACTTGGCGGTGCAGATCCCCGGCATCTGGTACGAAGTTCATCTGAATGCGCCCAGTATTGACGTGAGTGGCGTCTCCTTCACCGGGTTGCCCGGCGTCGTCATTGGGCACAATGCCGATATCGCTTGGGGCATCACCAATGGGATGGTCGATGTGCAGGATCTCTTTATCGAGCGCGTCAACCCTGGTGATCCCACTCAGTTTGCCCAGGGCGATCAATGGGCAGAGGCGCAGATCATCGAAGAGGTAATCAACGTGCGGCGCGGGCGGCCCCATGTCGAGCGCGTCGTGATCACGCACAACGGTCCACTCATCAGTGGGCTCATTAAACCGTTAGAGACGGGCAAGTCCAAAGGCGATCCGGCCGCGATTGTCCCGCTGTCATTACGGTGGACCGGCCACGAACCCGGCAACAGTCTGCGGGCCATTCTGCAATTGAACCAGGCACGCAATTGGGATGACTTTTCCGCCGCGCTGACAGACTGGGCAACACCGCCGCAGAATATCCTCTTTGCCGATGACCACGGCAACATTGGCTATCGGCTGGTCGGTAAGATCCCGAAGCGTGAACAGAATTTGGGGCTTGTCCCCGTACCGGGCTGGGATAATAGCTACGCGTGGCGCGACTACATCCCTTTTGAGGAACTGCCCTTTCTCTATAACCCACCCTCCGGCAAGATCGCCTCAACTAATAACAAAATTGTCGGCGACGACTATCCCTACTTTCTCGGCAGCGAATTTGCACCGGGCTGGCGCGCGGCGCGGCTCGAAGAGATGCTCAACAAAAAAGAGCGCCACACCGTCCGCGACATGGAAGAGATGCAGCTTGACACCCACAGCAAATATGCAGAAGCGCTGACGCCCTGGCTAACATTGCTCAACAGTGAAGAGGCGTGGGAAAAGGCGGCGCTCACGGCATTGCGCAAATGGAACTATCGCATGGAGCCGGAGAGCGAAGCCGCGCTCGTCTTCCACTACACGGTGATCGAACTGCTAGAGATGGTCTTTGGCGACAAGCTCGGCGAGAGCAAAGCGGGCTACTTTGGCGTCGGTGAGAATCCGCTCTTCCAGGCCAATGGCTTTCTCTGGCGCGCCGAAACCCGCCTGCTGGAATTGCTCAACGAACACGAAGAATCCTACTGGTATGTCGAGGCGAAGAGCGGTCGCCCACGCACCCGCGAAGAGCTGCTGCAAGAGGCGTTGACCAGTGCCGTCAAAAAGATTCGCGAGGCAGTTGGTGACAGCATGCGCCGCTGGGATTGGGGGCGAACCCATCAAGTGCGCTATGTCCATCCACTGGGCAGTGCCCGCTTGCTAAAGAATGTCTTCAACCGCGGCCCGCTCCCCGTCGGCGGCGATGCATTTACCCTCAATGTCGCCCGTTCACCCCTCCGCTTGCCGGTGGAGCATGTGCAGGCAGCGGCCAGCTATCGCCAAATCTTTGAAGTTGGCACCTGGGACCGGGCACAGAGCGTGATCAACGTCGGTCAGTCGGGCCACCCGCTCGGCGATCATTACGATGACCAGATTATGATGTGGAAAGAGGGCAATTATCACGCCATGCCGTGGAGTCGCGAGGCGGTCGAGGCGGCGACGGTCTATCGGTTGCGGCTGGAGCCGAGGGGATGAGGGAAGGGATGACAAGAAGATATGATGATCTTCTTCCCCAGCGTTTGTTGTTTTCTAGAAGATCTTATAGGATAAGGAGGAGAGTGCCTGAACTCCAATTAATCTAATAGATGAAATCCTTCCAAGCTATACAGCTTCTCCCGTGTAACAACCCCTCACGCTGGATGACTTTTAAATAATTCGTCTATAATTTGTAAGCAAGTGTAATGACTGTTCTTTACGATAGTATGAAGCAGGCTGCCCAAGATATTCCCGTTGCGATCTCCTTATTTGGCACCTTCGAAGCTACCTTTCAAGCCACCGGGGTCGACCGGCCCGAGTATAAGTTTCGCACCAACAAGAGCCGCGCCTTACTCGCCTATTTGCTAATGGCCGGCGGCCAACAGCTGCTGCGTACAACGCTGACAGACCTGCTTTGGCCCGATTATCTTGCTGCCTCTGCACGCGCCAGTCTCCGCCAGGCCGTGACCGATCTGCGCAAATTTTTTGCCGGATTGGATCTGTTGCACACCGACTACCACACGGTGCAACTACACGTTGATGCGCCGCAGTTGAGCTGTGATGCCTTACGCTTTGACGAACTGCTGGATGTCTGCGCACACCATTCCCATCCCTCCATAGAGCATTGCCCGGCCTGTCAAAGTCGTTTGCGTGCGGCCGCGGCGCTCTACAGCGGCCTCTTTTTAGCGAATTTGCCCGAAGTGGATAGCGAGCCATTTAACCAGTGGCTAGAAACGCAACGTGCCCACTACGCCGCGCGCATGGCCGACTGTCAGGCGCAACTGCACAACACGGTGGAGGTGTCGAAGAAGCCTTTGGGCAATCTACCCACACCCCTGACTCCACTCATTGGCCGTGCCGAAGAAATGCACGCGCTAACTCCAAAGCTGCTCCACCCTGTCTACCGCTGCCTGACGCTGGTCGGCCCCGGCGGCATTGGGAAAACTCGGTTAGCGCTGGCACTCGGTGCTGAACAGGTCGCTGCCTTCCCCGATGGCGTTTGGTTTGTGGATCTGGGCGCACTGGCCCCGGCAGCAAAACCACCAACAGGATCAACACCACAGCCGACAGCACAAGCAGATGGGGAACTGCCCCCCCAACAAGTGCAACTCCACGATCGGTTGGCGTCTGCCATTCTCGGGGCATTGGGTCTAACGTTGCAAGGTGCCATGCAACCCACTGCGCAGCTACAAACATATCTGCAAGAGAAGAAGATGTTGTTGATCCTCGACAACTTTGAACATCTCAGCGCCGGCACCGCCTATCTGCCGCAACTCCTGCAAACCGCGCCCGCGCTGCGCCTCTTGGTCACCTCCCGCCATCGCCTGGCGTTGCAGGGGCAGCAGATCTATCACGTCACCGGTCTTGCCTGGCCCGCTACAGAAGCGTTTGTGGCCGTGTCAGCCACCGAGCTGACCCAGCAGTATCCAAGCCTGGCGCTCTTTCTGGAGCGGGCAACACTGACCGATCAACTGTTGACGCCTGATGAAGCCACGCTGGCCACTGTTGCGGAAATCTGTGCGCTTGTCGAGGGGGTACCGCTGGCGCTGGAATTAGCCGCGGCGCTGTTGGAGACCCACACGCTTGGCGCGATTGCGGGGCTGATTCGGGAGAGTTATCAGGTTCTCGACAGCACCTTTCACGACCTACCGCCGCGCCAACGGAGCGCGCAGGCGATGTTGCAGACGGCCTGGCAACTGCTCACCAGCGACGAGGCGCGGAGCCTGGCACGTTGCGCGGTCTTCCAGGGGGGCTTTACGTTGGAAGCGGCCCAAACCGTGATCGATGCAACCGGGGCGGATCTGGAGCGTCTGCTCCACAAATCGCTTTTGCAGCAACAGGGAAATGGCCGCTATCGCATGCATGAACTCGTGCGCCAATTTGCTGCCGCACAGTTGAAACAGGTGCAAGCAGACACGCAAGAAGCCGCACAAGCCATCTATGATCGTTATGCCGCTTACTACTTGACGCTGGTCGCCGGTTGGCAGCCCGCGGAAGCGGCTGAACACCTCTTTCGCGCCGCGGTGCAGGTCGATCTGGAAAATGTGGAGACGGCCTGGCAATGGGCATTGGCCGCGGGAAAGGTCGAGCAGTTGTTGCCCGCGGTTGAGGGCATGGTCGAATTCTATGAGATGACCGGTGCCTTTTATGCCGCCGAAGCGCTGTTGCACCAGAGCATCGAGCAGGTACGGCTGCTGCTTGCCGGGGATGCGGGAGATACTCGGCCTTCGACAGGCTCAGGCGCCGCATCCACCGCCACACCTTCGACAGGCTCAGGCGCCAAACTCCTTGCCGCCCTGTTGATGCAGATGGGCTACATCTGCACTGTCGGTCTGGCCCAACATGACGCAGCCGAGGCCGCAGCGACCGAGGCGCTAGCATTGGCCGAAGCGCTACAAGACACAAAATTGCTCATCCGCAGCTACCATGGGCTGGCCGCGGTGGCCTATGCAACGGGCAACTTTGTCCACGGGCAGGCATTGGGGGAAAAGGCTCTGCAACTCGTGCAGGGACAGGCATTGGACCGCGATAGTGCCATCTGTTTGAGTGTCACCGGGCTCACGGCCTTTGCGCGCGCTGATTATGGGACCGCGGAACAGTACCTACAGCAGGCTCTGGGATGGGCAGAAGCGGCCCAGGATACCCGCAAAGCACTGCTCTTCCGCAACCAAATGGGCATGCTCTACCGTCATCAGGGAAACTTTGGGGAAGCCCTGCGCTACTTTGAACAAACGCTGCCGGCAACGCTCGCACAGGATGATACCTATAATATTACGGTAACCGTTGCTAACTTGGGTATGTTGTATGTCCTGTTAGGCGATTACCCCACGTCGGTGGCATGGCTAACGGAAGCGTACCAACGCTGTGGGGCGTATGGGGATAGACGCACCACGCTCGAGTTGCGGGCTATCCTTGGCTATTCGCTTGTGCAACAGGGCGATTTCCTGGCGGGCGAAGCCCATTGTCGGCGCATCCTGGCCGATCCCCCAATTCCGATCGCAGCAGAACAGGTCTGCCACCTGGCGTTGGGTGAGCTATACGCAGTGCAAGGCGCGTGGGATGACGCTGAGGAGGCATATACCCAACTCGCTGCTGTCAGCCGCGAGCCGGAGGCACCAGGCATTTTGCTGTTGGCAGAGGTGGGGTTGGCCACGCTGCATCTGGCACAAGGCGATCCGGTCGCCGCGCACGCCGCTTTGGAACCGCTTCTGTCCTGCTTTGATCCTGCTCACTTTGATACCTTCTTCACCGCGGCCCGCTTTCTCCTCGCCGCGTACCGCATCCTGGCCGCGAACGAAGATCCACGCGCCACCGCCATCCTTGCCCAAGCCTGGCAGATCGTTACCGATTTCGCCGACAAGATCAGCGATCCCACCCTCCGCCACGCCTTCCTCACCAACGTGCCTATCCATCACGAGCTTGGGCAGTTGGTTGGTTGGTAGTCGTTTTTCCCAATACCCATGCTGTCGTAATTCAGGTAAAGGTTTCCCCGACAAACCAGCTGCGTATGGCAACAGTTCCTCAGAACCTTACAAAATCCGCTAATTTGGGTTGATACTACCCAATCGGGCAAGGCCGTCACACTTTTGTTACGCTTTTTGTCTTGACATACACGCCAATTGCCTTATGATACACTTACTGATTTGTAAACAAGATTTCTTTTGACTTGGTTTGATTGCAATTGCCGTAAAGTCGCCTTGTTGTATCAATCATGTCAATGTTCTTTGTATCCGGCTATACCTAAACAGCTTCGTGCTCCGTACATCATTGTGCTCCCTACATCATTTTCATCCTTCAATGAGTTAGCTGGATCATAAAACAACGCGTCACCATGGATTTTGCGGCTTCATCGTATCGCAATGGGGACCGCTATTCGTCGTGCGCTGTGTACAGCATAATTACTGCCGCCGCAACAAAAACTCGGCTCAATGGGGTAGCGTACCTCTACACCATAGGTGCAAAGAAGAAAATTGAATTGCTAGCAATGCTAAAAATCCGTCTATTAGGCACACCACAACTTTATTTAAATCGCGCTCCGCTCGGTGGCGCAGTAACAGGGCGCGAGTTGGCGCTGTTGGCCTATCTCGCTGTCACTGGCACCCTACAAGACCGCAGCACACTCTCTACTCTGTTTTGGCCGGAAATCGGCGAACAACAAGCGCGTAAAAATCTGCGCAATCTACTCTACAGCTTGCGGCAAAGCATCGGTGATTATTTGGACAGCAACCGACAAACCGTGTGCCTGCGGAGGGATCAAATCGATTGGCTCGACGTTGAAATTTTCAACAGCTACTGGAGCAATCATCAACTCGACATCGGCAATCAACAATTGCCGGAGATCCTCGGTCTCTACCAAGGTGATTTTCTACAGGGCTTTGCCATCCAAGATGCACCACTCTTTGAGGATTGGCTGTTGATGCAGCGCCGTACTTTTCAAGACCAGGCAATGCATGGCTTTCAGCACCTGGCGCAACATCACCTGGCGGCCAGCGACTATCGGGCAGGGCTAGACGCCACCCGACACCTGCTAACCATTGCACCCTGGCATGAAAGCGCGCATCGCCTGCAGATGCTACTGCTGGCGCATAGCGGGCAGCGCAGCGCAGCTCTCACCCAATACGCGCTTTGCCAACAGGCGCTGGCCGAAGAGTATGGGGTGGTGCCTACTGCAGAAACGACGACGCTCTATATGCAAATCAAAGCAGGAGGATTGGCGAGAATAGGAGAAGAAGAGAGGATAGGGTATCTTCCCCCTACGGCTGCAACTCATGGCAATGAGCACCA
Organism: Caldilineaceae bacterium; assembly: GCA_034432375.1. Classification (GTDB taxonomy): domain Bacteria; phylum Chloroflexota; class Anaerolineae; order Caldilineales; family Caldilineaceae; genus JAHBVH01. Next base: position 13,161 of record DAOUCA010000048.1, on the reverse strand, counting down.
TTTATCTGGAACACCACGGCTTGTAGTGGACAGCAGTTCAGTCAGACAGTTGGACAGTAGACAGGCGGACAGTAGACAGGCAGACAGTGAACAGATTCACGAAGCGTTTGGTTTCTTTCAGCCACTCTCTACTGGTTTGCCGCAGGTCAACTGGGATGCAATCCCGGCGGTCCCCCCTCTTTATGGCCGAGAAACTGAACTGAGTCAACTAGAGGGGTGGGTGTTGACCGGTCACAGCCGTGTTGTCGCCGTGGTGGGGCTGGGCGGACAGGGCAAAACAGCGTTGCTGGCCGAATTTGTCCACCGTTTGGCAGAAAAAGTGGAAATAGATGAGTTGTCGGGCGCGCAAACAGGGACGCAGGCGGCGGCCTTCGCCCATATCCTGTGGGCTTCGGCTATGGACGGCGCTTCGTTAGCGCATATTTTACACACCTGGCTCTTGCAATTGGCCCCTGAACGGAAGTTGTCAACGCCGGCCCATCACCCGCCTACACTTGCGTTGGATCGACTACTTGCCCACTTCCTCCATTGTCTGCGCACTACCCGTTGTCTGCTCATTATTGATCAAGCCGAAGCGCTGGGTGGTCATGGTGTGATGAGAGAGGCCGAACAACAGACGCTGATGCAATTGTTACGCTGGGTGGCGGAAAGTACCCATCAAAGTTGTTTGCTGGTCAGCAGCCGGGAACAGCCGCAATTCTTGGTTCGGCTGGCGCGGCAGACATCGGCGGTACGTATGTTACGGCTGGCGGGGCTGACGACAGAAGCGGGCAGTGCACTCCTGCGCCACCGTGGGTTAAACCAACCCGGTCTTGATCTGGCTTTGTTGGCGACGCGCTATAGCGGCCATCCGTTGGCCTTAACCTTACTGACCGAACTTGTCCAGGATTTTCCTACCCATACCCTCGATCTGATTTTGCAACAAGACCCCTTGCTATTTGCCGAGCTACAGACGATACTGAGTGGGCAATGGCAACAACTGCCGATGCTGACACAAGAAATGGTCATCTGGTTGGCGCTGGAGCAGGAGCCGGTGGCGTTCGAGTGGTTGTGGCAAGCGTTTCTGGCAACCTATAGCGCTGGTGCCGTAATGATGGCCTACCGCGCCTTGCAAGAAGCGTTGCTGATTGAGCAAAACGCTGACCGGCAAACGATTGGCTTGCTGGCACTCTATCAGCTCTATGCGATTCATCACCTGATAGAGCAAATTGTGGCGGAATTACAGCAGTGGATAGTGGCAAAGGACACTTTTCTCGCCAACGGAAACAGTTGGTCAGGCGAGAACTTTGGGGAGACGCGCTCCACCGCAAACGGCAAACTCCGCCGGCGACCTCTACTCCGTGGCGAACGCAGCTTAGCATCAACCTATCTCAACACCTATCGCTTGCTTAATCCCCACCGCCCGGAACGCATACAGCGCGCCCAAAGGCACTCTATTCTTAACCTCATTCTCAAACCATTGGTCTCCGCTTGGGGCGTTGCTGACCTCATCAGCCACCTGCACGATTTGGTAGCAAACCTCAATGTCTATGCCGTGCCGGTTGGCCGTTACGCTAAGAGCAATCTGCACACGCTCCTTGCTTTGCTGGAAACAGAGTTTCACGCGCCCGCCGAACAGAACCCCGCCAAACAGAACCCTGCCGAACAGAACCCCGCCGAACAGAACGCGGCTTGTCTTCTCGTCCAAGAGACGATCAACAGACGATAGCGGAAAAATAGAAGACGGAAGACGGTGCTGCCAACAGACGTTTGATGGACGTTCGTGTGCTAGACTGGCCGTGGCTGGTCAGTCAAATAATCTCATCAACCGATAAGACATTATCCGGATGGCTCAGTATAAATTCCTAGGTGTTGAGTCAGTTTAGACAATTTTTCGCCTTATTCACCACCGGTAGTGACCTGGCAAATTGGTAGCAATTGAGCCACCACCTTGGAATCCATCTAGCGCATACAATTAGTATCTCTATTCATCAATAAAAAGGAGCAATACAATGGAAGCTTATCTTGCAGAAATTCGACTCTTCGCCGGCTTTTATGCCCCGCGTGGGTGGATGCTATGTGAAGGACAACTGCTCACAACTGAGAGCAACAGTGCGCTCTTTTCGCTGTTGGGGACAACCTACGGCGGCGATGGCACACGCACCTTCGCGTTGCCTGATCTGCGGGGCAAGGCGCCAATCCAATCCGACCACAACCACCCTCGAGGTGCCTCTAAGCAGGCAGCAAGCGCGGCAACCGGCGATCAGGTGCCGGTGATGGGCACGCTAGCACTCAACTACATTATCTGCGTAGAGGGCGGCATATATCCTTCACAAGGCTGAGCTTTCACGCCGAAGAAGGCAATAATCGTAGCACTCTTTTTATTCATTACACATAGGACCTACGCAAAACGCCCAGTTGAGTAGCCGGCTTTCCGACGGGTGCCCACTGGGCGCGAACCAGAGGGTTGCGTAAGTCCTAACACAAAAGGAGTTTCGAATGAGTACACAAAGTTTTGGGGCAGTGGCCGGCAATGGGAGCGTTGCGATTGCCGGGTCGGGCGATTGGACGGTCAAAAAGGTGAGTGCGGGCGCCTATGAGGTAACCTTTGCCGCTCCCTTTGCCAGCGCACCAGTAGTGGTAGCAAGCGGCTATATGCCGATTGTGCAGGGCGGCGCGGCCAGCGACAACACCTTTTCGGTCGGGCCGATCCAGCCGGGCAGCGTGTTGGTACGCAGTTTCGATGTCGAGTCGAAATCGGTGGACAATGCCGGGGAAGCGCAGGACGCTCCCTTCACCTTTATCGCCATTGGCGTCCGCTAGCGTGTGGTGAGCACCGGTGCCACGGTCGCTTTGCCAGGAAAGGCCCGGTGCGCTCGATCTATAGAGGTATAGATTGTCACCAACATTGGCCAATACGGCCTCGTTGCTAGTTTTTTCAAAGTGTTTAATTTCACCCAATACCATACAGTAAAGGAAGATAACCCATGAAACGCGAAATTCGTCTTGAAACCACTGATGTCGATGCCAACACCATCCCCGAGGAAGTGAGCATTCTCTTTGTGTTTGATGATCTCCCTGTTGGTGGCGCAACGGCGCTCATTAATCCTGATGGCACGATCAAAGATGTAATGATTGGCGCAGACCTGGACGGTGACGGCCGCATCGATACTACCGATGATCAAATTATGTGCGACTTGGCCACCGCCTTCCTACAGGTCAAGTGGTAGGGTCGTTGCGGCCGGCCACCGGACGCAATCGAAGGCGCAGCATGGCGATCAGAGCACATGGCCTCTTGCAAATGTGCTCTGATCGCCATGCCTTTTCAGCAAGTAGGCCGCGCGCGGTGCGTCCGGCCGCTGCCTACGTCATCAACAATTCGCAAACAGGAGAACCATCTTGAATCTCAGCGACTATATTGAAACGCAACTCAACGAACACGCGCAAAAAATTGTGACACGCAGCCAGCGCAGTGATGAGATGGCGTTAGGCGAACTCACCTTCTATATGGCGCTCCGCCGCGTGCTCGGTGGGCAAGCCACCATGCAAGATCTAGGCTTAATGGATGCCATCAATGACACCTTGCAGCAACTTGGCCGCGCGCGGTGGAGGTACATTCCGACCGCCAAGTACAACAGGCAAGGTTTTGTGCCAGGCCTTGACCAACCGCCGAGAGCGTCTGGCACCAGTGGGTGTATCTTACTTTGGGGGCAACTCGTGTGCGTCGCACTGGTCAAGCGTTATTTCGTTGCCCCGATCGCTTTCGACCAGTGCGACGCACACTCCTGGTAGAAGAAAGTCGCCCCCAAATTGAGATACGCCCAGCACCAGTTGAGCTTTTTGAGAGCAGCCGCACTAACTGCACCTGCTACCGAGTGGCTCACGGTGCAACAGGGCATCTGGAAGAATGTCTATCAGCAGTGCAGGCGGCCCGCGTCGCCGGCAGCCCAAGTCACTAGTTACCGGAGTCAAAAACCGCGTCACCATAACCTTACGAAAATCAAGTCTTTTTTGACGAATACTAACTATTAGCATAGGTTCGTTACGCTTTTGTTACGTTTGTCACGATTGACAATCACGTCATTTGACCTATTATATACTTATTGTTTTGTAAATAAGCTTTCTTTCAACAGGGTTTGATTGCAATCACCGTAAAGTCACCTCGCTGCTCCAACCACGTCATCGCTCTTCGCACCCCTGCTATACCCAAGCAATTTTCTGATTCCCTACATCGTTGTGCGTCGTTAAGTAGATAGCTGGCACACAAAACAGCACGTTGCCCTGGATTTTGTAGGTTCATCGCCCGTAGCGTGGGTCGTTATTCGTCGCGCCCGGTGTGCCGCTGCGACAGGATGACACTAGCCTGAGGCTGAAGCCCTCAGACTAATAGGGGAAGCTGCGCTAAAGCGCACTCTGTGCTAGCCCGCTTTAGCGGGGCTTCTGCTACCAGCCACAGGGCTTTAGCCTGCGGAATAGATTGTTATTCCAGATAGTTACATCACTATTTTATTGTTTTACGCAAAAAGTATTGAAAGGACTCATATGTTTACACAAACGCAATCTCATCCTCTGGGCCGTCGGATGCATAACGCGCCGCACCACCGAGGCCGCGCCGCGTTGCGCCATGCCTTGGTGCTGGCGCTCTTGGCGCTCACCCTCTTCACCGGCCCGCAACCGGCCCACGCCGTGGCCACGGCAAGCAACACCCCCGGCACCGTGGTCGCCTGGGGCAGTAACATTATTGGGGAGACGACCGTCCCCGGCGACCTGAGCGATGTCATCGCCATCGCCGCCGGTGGTTACCAAAACCTGGCACTCAAGAGCGACGGCACGGTGGTCGCCTGGGGCAATAACGACCGTGGGCAGGGCAATATCCCCGCCGGCCTGACCGACGTTACCGCCATCGCCGCCGGCAATGGTCACAATCTGGCGCTCAAGGGGGATGGCACGGTGGTCGCCTGGGGCAAGAACAACAATGGGCAGGCGACGGTTCCCGCCGGGCTGACCGATGTGACCGCCATCGCCGCTGGTAATAGCCACAGCCTGGTGCTCAAGGGGGATGGCACAGTGGTCGCCTGGGGCAATAACGGTTTCCCCGCAGAAGATGGGCGGGTAACGGTTCCCACCGGGTTGGACAACGTCATCGCCATCGCCGCTGGTGATGCACATAGCCTGGCGCTCCAAGATGATGGCACGGTGGTCGCTTGGGGGACTAATGACTCCGGCATATCGACGGTCCCTGCCGAGCTGACCGATGTCACCGCCATTGCCGCCGGTCTTGCACATAGCCTGGCGCTCAAGGCGGATGGCACGGTGGTCACCTGGGGTAGTAACATTGCTGGCCAGGCGACGGTTCCTGCTGGGCTGACCAACGTCATCGCCATCGCCGCCGGTGGCTTCCACAGCCTGGCGCTCCAGGCGGATGGTACGGTGGTCGCCTGGGGCAACAACAACTTTGGGCAGAGAACGATTCCCACTGGGCTGAGCAATGTCAGCGCCATCGCCGCCGGTGATTACCACAGTGTGGCGCTCATTGGGGCCGCCACAGCTCCTGAAATCGACGTTACGGGCAACGGCGTCAGCATCGTTAGCGGTGACAACAGCCCCGATACCGCCGACCACACCAACTTCGGCGGCGCGGATGTTGACGGCGGCACAATCGTGCGCACCTTCACCATCCAGAACAGCGGTGACGCGGAGCTGTCAGGCATTGCAGTCAGCGTCGAGAGTGGGCTGCGCGCGGCAGCACAGGCAGGTGCAATGCTGCCGTTCAGCGTCACGAGCGCGCCGGCCACAACCGTGGCCGCGGGCGAAAGCACCGAATTCCAAATTACGTTCGACCCCAGCGAAGCAGGGGCGAGTTCGGCGGTAGTCATCATTGAGAGCAACGACGCCGATGAGGGGCTCTACACCTTTGCGGTGCAGGGCAACGGCACGGTCCGCATCAGTGGTACCGTGGTGAGTTGGGGAGTCGATATTGAAGAGATCCCCGCGGGCCTGAATGATGTCATGGCGATTGCCGGCGGCAGCTTACACAGCCTGGCGCTCAAGGGCGATGGCACGGTGGTGGTTTGGGGTGATAACTCCACGAGCCAGAAAAATGTTCCCGCTGGTCTGGCCAACGTTGTGGCCATTGCCGCCGGCAATAATCACAGTCTGGCGCTCAAGGACGATGGCACCGTGGTTACCTGGGGGGCAACTACCTCCGGCGTGACCACCCTGCCCACGGGGCTAGCCGGTGTCGTGGCTGTTGCCGGCGGTGGCTACCACAGCCTGGCACTGAAAGACGACGGCACGGTGGTGGGTTGGGGGGATAACAACTTTGGCCAAACAGATATTCCCGCGGGTCTGGACCATGTCATGGCAATTGCCGGCGGTGGCAGCCATAACCTGGCGTTGCGGGACGATGGGACCGTGGTCGCCTGGGGCCGTAACAACGTTGGGCAGGCCACCGTGCCTGAGACTTTGACCGACGTCGTCGCGATTGCCGCCGGTGGTAACCACAGTCTCGCGCTGAAAAGTGACGGCACGGTCGTGGCGTGGGGGCAGAACAACTCCGGCCAAAGCACCGTTCCCACGGGCTTGGGCAACGTCGTTGCCATCGCCGGCGGTGACGCGCACAGCCTGGCGCTGCAGGATGATGGTACGGTGGTCGCCTGGGGCAGTAATAGCTATGGTCAGACGACAATTCCCGCGGATCTGGCCGGCGTCCTGGCTATTTCCGGCGGTGATCTCAATAGCCTGGCGATCGTGCCGTTCGTTGCGGCCCCCGAAATCGACGTTACGGGCAACGGCGTCAGCATCGTCAACCGTGATGACACCCCCGATACTGCCGACCACACCAACTTCGGCAGCGCGGAGATCAACGGCGGCACGGTGGTGCGCACCTTCACCATCGAGAACAGCGGTGACGCCGAACTGTCGGGCATTGCAGTCAGTGTCGAGAGTGGGCTGCGTGCGGCAGCGTCGTCAGGTGGAACGTTGCCGTTCAGCGTCACGAGCGCCCCTGCCACCACCGTGGCCGCGGGCGAAAGCACCGAATTCCAGATTACCTTTGCGCCCAGCACGGCGGAGGGGAGTACGGCGGTAGTCATCATTGCGAGCAACGACGCCGACGAGAATCCCTATGTCTTTCGGATCGGGGGGATCGCCAGTGAACGGCTCTTGCCGAACACACACCTGGCCGCAGCCGGTGCCGCCACGCAAAGCTGTGCCGCGGGCAGCGACGGCTATGTCTACGACTGCACCGTCACCTTCACCCTGAACAACGCAGCGAGCGATCTGATATTCGTTGGCCATTATCGTGTCAACAGTATCAGCGCCCACGCCTACGTGCTCAACGGCGAACCGACCCCTGGCCAGGCCGGCACCATCGTGCAAACCGAAGAATTTGTTTTCCCAGGCGAAACCTTTCAACCCGAGTTTGTTGTCGGCTTGACGACGGCCACGCGCTACACAATCCGCTACAGCGTCTTCGGCATGGCCAACGTGCCCTTGGCCCGTACCAACATCGCAACGGCTGAACTCGTCGAAATCGGCACCTTTGATGTCACCTTTGAGCCTGGGGAGGAGGGCCAGTCCTTCCAGCTCTATCTGCCGACGGTGGTGAATCAGTAGACAGTGATCAGTGGGCAGTAATCAGTAATCTAGCTACCGTAGGGATTGCTACCAGTAGGGATTGCTACCAGTGGGAATGGGCACCTGAGGCTAAAGCCCTCAGGCTGCTAGCGAAAGCTGCGCTAAAGCGCACTCATCCCCCAGCCCGCTTCAGCGGGGCTTTTTGTAACAGCCACAGGGCTTCAGCCTGTGGCTCAAACCCTACGGTAGCTAGATGAGTAATCAGTCAATGCCAGTAAGTTAGGCAAAACTGGTGCCCACGCTCCAGCGTGGAACGAGCACGTTTTGCTTGTAAATCACATTTACAAAGGATCTTTCAAATGAACCGCATGAATCAATTCACAATCGCATATCAGTCGTTTACACCGGAAACGGCCGCAACGGCAGCTGCGGCATCAGCGCAACCCAATCCTGCCGAACCAACGCACCCGCCCTTCGAAGCGCCAACCCTGACCAAGCATGGCTCTGTCGCCGCGCTCACACAGGACTTCGGCGGCAGCTTTGATCCAGGTATCTTGCCATAAGTGACTTGTAAATTTACCCGTAGCAAACCGCAGTTCCATCCATAAACGGGCTGTTCATCGTGAACGCTCGCACCTTACCACTGGTAGAAGTGGTTTCACGGAAAAATTATAAAAGGATTCGTATGTTTGCACGAACACAAGCTCATTCTCCGGTGCGCCAATTGAGCCAGTACTTGGGCGGCTTCACGATGCACTGTGCCTTAGTGTTGGCCCTCTTGGCGCTGACCCTCTTTGCTGGCCTCCAACCGGGCCACGCCGTTGCTGCGGCGAGCAGTATCCCCGGCACGATGGTCGCCTGGGGGAATAACCTTCTCGGGGTCTCGACGGTCCCCAGTGCAGCTGGCGTACGCACGGCCACAGTCATCAACGATGACAGCGCTGAAAACCCCTACCCCTTTGCCGTACAAGGGGCGATGACAGTCTCCAATGCGCAACTCAACGGCACCACCTGTGATCTAATCGACGCCATCAACGCCGCCAACAGCGACACGGCAACCGGCACTTGCCCCGCGGGTAGCAGTGTCATCACCGATACGATTACGCTGCTCAGCGATGTGATTCTGAGCAGCAACTACGACAGTGACAATGGGCTGCCACCGATCAGCAGCGCTATCGCGATCGACGGTGCTGGTTACACGATTAGCCGCACGGTGGATGCGCCCGAATTCCGCTTCTTTCTGGTGGAGAGCAGTGGCGTGCTCAGCCTCAACGAGATAACGCTGCGCAATGGAGGCGGCATCAATTTTTACGCGGGTGGCGGTGCCCTCTACATTGACGGCGGGATGCTAACTCTGAACAACAGCACCCTCATCGGCAACCAAAGCGGTGATTACGGTGGCGCGATCTACAATGACACCGGCACGGTGACGGTGACCGGGAGTGACATTTCCGGCAACCATACGAAGTACGACGGCGGCGCGGCCTACAATATTGGGGGCACGTTGACCGTGGCCGACAGCACCTTTGCCGAGAACAGCGCACCAAGCCGTGGCGGGGCCATCTATAACGACAGCAGTAGCACGCTGATGTTGACCAGCACTCAACTGCTGAGCAATACCTCGCAGAGCAGCGGCGGGGCCATCTATAACAATGGCAGTGACCTGACGGTGACTGACAGCACAATTGCAGGCAATCGTGCAACTGCGACCGGCGGTGCAATCTATAGTGCAAGCAGTAGTCTGCTGACGGTGAGCGACAGCACCTTCACCGACAACAGTAGCGAGAGTGGTGGTGGCGCCATCCATAATGACAGCAGTGAATTGACCGTGAGCGACAGCACCTTCACCGACAACAGCGCACCTTATAACGGTGGTGCTATCAATAACGTTAATCATGGCCAAGTGACGTTGACCGCCAGCACGCTGCACAGTAACAGCACCGAGAGCGGCGGTGGTGCCATCTCCAATGACAATAGCAGTGAATTGACGGTGAGCGACAGCACCTTCACCGAAAACAGCGCACCGTACAACGGTGGTGCCATCCAAAACGTTTATAATAGTCGATTGACGTTGACCAACAGTGCGCTGCTTGGCAACAGCACCACAAGTAATGGTGGTGCCATCTATACTGACAGCAGTGAATTGACCGTGCGTGACAGTACCTTCACGGACAACCGCGCAACGTACAGCGGTGGTGCCATTGAGATTTCCAATAGCAGCACGGTGACGGTGAGCAATAGCAGCTTCATCGACAACGTAGCGCAGAATAGCGGCGGCGGTGCCATCAACAACGGCAGCACGCTGACCGTGCGCAACAGCACCTTCTCCGGCAATCAGGCAAAGTATAGCGGTGGCGCGATTGCTAACCAATATACCAAAACGCTCCAGTTGATCCACAGCACCCTGATTGGCAACAGTGCACAAAGCGCCCCTGGGGGCGGCATCGTCAATAGCGGCACGTTGACGATGACGCGCACGTTGGTCAGCGGCAACACCGCCAATCCCTTTGGCGATGAAATTTACAACTCGGGCACGCTCAATGCCAATGCCTTCAATCTGATTGGTGACAGCAGCAAGGACCTCACCCGTGCGCTTCTGAACTTCACACCTGGGGTCAATGATCTTACCGCCACCAGCGATGGCACCGTGCCCACAACCTTGCCCGCCATTCTCGACACCACCCCAGCCGATCATGGCGGGCCTTCGACAGGCTCAGGCACTGCCGCATTGACCCACGCCCTGGCTGCGGGTAGCCCGGCGATCGACGCCGCGGGTGACGGGGGCTTTGACACCGACCAACGGGGCGTGGCCCGTCCCCAAGGCTGTGCCGACGACATCGGTGCCTTTGAACTGGAAAACGTGGGCTGTCCCGAAATCGACATCTTGGGGAACGGCGTCAGCATCGCCAGTGGCGACAACGAGCCTGATCCCACCGACCACACCGACTTCGGCAGCGCAGACATCGACGGGGGCACCGTGGTGCGCACCTTTACCATCAGCAACACCGGCGACGCAACCCTCACCCTCAGCGGTTCACCACTAGTCACGCTGAGTGGAGACAGTGCCTTCAGCATCACCAGCCAACCGGCCAGCAGCAGCATCGCCGCCGGTGGCCGCACAACCTTCCAGATCACCTTCGACCCGAGCGCGGTGGAGGCAAGCCTCGCTACGGTCACCATTGCCAGCAACGATACCGATGAGAGTCTCTACACCTTCACCATCGGGGGGATTGGCAGTGAACGGCTGTTGCCGAACACACACTTGGGTGCAGCCGGTACCGCCACCCAAAGCTGTAAAGAAGGTAGCCCCGGTTATGTGTATGATTGCACCGCCACCTTCAGCTTGAGCAATACAAGCGACAGCGTGTTGGTGATTGGCCATTACCGTGTCAACAGCATCAGCGCCCATGCCTACGTGCTCAACGGCGAACCGACCCCCGGCCAGGCCGGGACCAACGTCCAAGCGGGAGAATTTGTCAGTCCAGGCAGTATCTTCCAACCCCAGTTTGTCGTTGGCTTGACGAGCGACGCCCGCTATTCGATCCGGTACAGTGTCTTTGGCATCGCCGATGCCCCTTTGGCCCGCACCGGCACAACCGCCGATGAACTCGTCGAACTCGGCGCCTTTGAGGTCACATTTGAGCCTAGGGTGGAGGGGCAGTCGTTCCAGCTCTATCTGCCGACGGTAATGAGTCGGTAGTGAATCAGTGCATCAGTGCATCAGTAGCCTGAGGCTGAAGCCCTCAGGCTGTTAGGGGAAGCTGCGCTAAAGCGCACTGTCGCTGCAGCCCGCTTTAGCGGGGCTTCTCTTCTCAGCTACAGGGCTTCAGCCTGTAGCCAGCAAACCATATCTAGTAACAGGAACCTCTCTCATGTCGAATGACCAGATTGCACACGACACCATCCAACAAGAAACCGCAGCACCAGCCACAGCATTACACAGCGTCTATACTGATACATTAGCCGATCTCTTCACCCAACTCAACATCAGCCTGGTCGTCTCGACCTATCAGGCGGGCAAGGTGATCTTGGTGCGCTATGACCGCGAGAGCAACACCCTGAACACCCATTTCCGCAACTTCGAGAAGCCGATGGGCATGGCGGTGCACGGGCAGGGCGCGGGGGGGCGTCTTACCATCGGTGGCCAAAAGAGCGTCAGCTATTTGCGCAACATGCCCGCGGTGGCGCGCAAGCTGGAGCCCGCGGGCAAACATGACGCCTGCTATCTGCCACGGGAGATCCACATCACGGGCGACATTGACATCCACGAACTGGGCTACGACGCCGAAGACGTGCTCTGGCTGGTCAACACCCGCTTTAGTTGTCTCTGCACCCTAGATCACGAGCACAGCTTCACCCCGCGCTGGCGACCCAAATTTGTCAGCGCCTATGCACCAGAGGATCGCTGCCACCTCAACGGGCTGGCCATGGTCGATGGACGGCCCAAGTATGTGACCGCGCTGGGCGAGACCGATACTGCCGGCGGCTGGCGTGCCAACAAGGCCGATGGCGGTCTGCTAATCGATGTCACCACCGACGAAGTTCTCTTGCGCGGCCTCTCCATGCCCCATTCGCCCCACTGGCACAATGGCCGGCTCTGGTTCTTGGAAGGGGGCGAGGGCAGCCTGGCCTGGGTCGATCTCCAGACGCGCACCTGGCAGACCATCGCCCACTTGCCCGGCTTCACCCGTGGCATCGACTTCTATGGACCGCTCGCCTTTATCGGCCTCTCGCAGGTGCGCGAGAGCGCGACCTTTAGCGGCCTTCCCCTGCTCGACCGCCTGGGCGAAGAGCGCACCTGTGGCATCTGGGTGGTCAACCTGCAAACGGGACAGACCGTCGGCTTTCTGCGTTTTGAGAGCGGCGTCCAAGAGATCTTCTCAGTCAAGGTATTGCCGGGCATTGCCTACCCGGAACTCCTCGAGTGGAATGACCCAAAGATGGGCTTCTCCTATGTCCTGCCCGATGCTGCCCTGGCCGAGACGGCGGGGTGGGAGGGTGGGTGAGGGGGTGACCCGATGACAAGATGACAGGATGATACTGCTGGCCTACCTTACAAGGTGATTGTGTCACCCCTGCGCAGGCAGGGGTCCACAGGTACAAGTAGATTCCTGCCTACGCAGGAATGACAGTATCAGAGCAGAGCTTAAGGCATTTTGTAAGACAGCCCATCAGTATCACGGGATGACGGGATGACCTGTTGGCGAAATCATTGTGTAGGGGCACGAGGTAGGGGCATGAGGTGGGGCGGGAGAACTCTTCTCTGGAGTCAGCAATATCGTTCCGCCCCACCTCGTGCCCGCCTGGTGAATTCGCTAACAGTATCACGGAAGAGGAGAGATTCGGAATTGTGATCGATTTTGATGGGGCGCAGATCGGGTAGACGTGGCGGCTGGCATTCCATCAAAGTGTATCAGCGTTATTGAAGTACCTATTCAGTTACCCCCTCCCGACCTCCCCCGCTAGCGGCTTACCATTACCCACAAGTGTGCGGCGAGCGTGGCGTTCCGGGGACGGCACACGAGTTGATGCGTTACCAGAGCGCATCTGTGCCGTCCCCGGAACGCGACCCTACCACCGGCCCACAAAGATATGGGTAAAAGT
>DAOUCA010000047.1:0-86225 GCA_034432375.1 Caldilineaceae bacterium | reverse complement strand
GCGGCAGTGCCATCAGCAGCGTTGCGACACTTGTCACGCTACAAGCGTGACCTACGGCTCAGGATAATATACCCGTCATTACTTATCTGACAAAACAGTAGTACAGTGTAAGCTTAGTTTTGATAGTTTACAGGCATGCAATTGTAGGTCACGCTTGCAGCGTGACAAAGCGGGGAAAACGCCTATTCTTGCAGGAAATCGTCGCCACGATGAGCCTTGTCACATTGCAAATGTGACCTACGTCTAAACCATCACAACTTATCTGACACTGTACTAGTTGTCTGTCTGCTTAATTTTTAGAAATCCCTGGCTGATCATACTCGCACGGGGATTTCTAAAAATTAAATGTTCGCAGCACTAGGACAGTGTCAGGGAAGTGATACCAGGTTAGCGCCGTCGAGTTGGTCACAGTGGTATGGGCCGTATCGAGACCAAGCGCGTCTAAGAGGCATCCGCTTGGTTTCGATACGCTTCGCTACTCAACCAGCGCGACCTATCATGTCTTGTTTCACAAAACACTAGGTGTACGCTGCTGGCGCTACCCGCGCGGGCGGGGTAGATCTCGTCCAATTGCCATACTATGTCACTAGACAGATCAACTTCCCCGGCGCGTATCGCGCATTGAAACAATAAGAACTCTACGCTAAAATAGGGTTATTGGCATATTTACAAGCCATGCTCGCAAAGCATCGGCAACATTTTTTACTCCCGATAGCCTACCGCTGTTTGTCGATGCCCAGGTATTAATGGTCAGTTCTCTATAACGGGCAACTGCTTCTAACAGTACCCACTCAACCAGGAAAACCACTTTATGAATGTACCACCTAGTAGCTATCTCACTGTTCGCCACACCGACCTGCAAGCCTTCATCGCCCAGATGGGTGAAACGGTAGGGCTGCCCACCGATAAAGCCGAACTGCTCGCTGAACTGCTCACCGCCAACGATCTGCGCGGCGTCTTTAGCCACGGCACCACCCAAATGGCCACCTATGCCCGTCTCTTCCGTGATGGCATCCTCAACAACCAACCCGATGTCCACATTGCGAAAGAGACGCCGGTCAGTGTCCTGGTCGATGGCGATGGGGGCTTGGGCTATTTTGCGTCACACATGGCTACGCAATTGATGATTGAAAAAGCCAAGAGCCAAGGGATCGCGATTGCGCTCACCCGCAATCATGGCCACTTTGGCGCGGCGGGGCTCTATTCGCGGATGACCTTGCCCCATGATCTGCTCTGCTTTGTCACCTCTGGTCATCAACTCCACCTGGAAGCGGGGCAGCCGCTGCTGAGCGCGGCAGGGGGTTCACCCATGTCCTTCAGTTCACCGGCTGGAGAAGAAGAGTCGTTGCTACTCGACTTTGGCGCGATCCATGACCTCTACGCCAACTCGCCCCATCGCGAGGAGATTATTCGCTTAGCTCCTGGCAGTGTATTTCGCGCTATTGGCATGGGCGCGATCTGTCAATCTTGGGGCGGTTTCCTGGCCGGCGTGCCGATTGATCCGGCCAGGGCAAAACGCACATGGGAAGGGGCGAATCAAGGCTCGCTTGTGATAGCCTTTCGGATTGATCTCTTTCTGGAGGCGCAACAATTCAAAGCAGAAATGGATGACTATGTGCGCGCCGTCAAAAAATTGCAGCCACTGGCCGGCTTTGAGGAGAGCTTTCTGCCCGGCGGGGTCGAGGCGGTGCGCAGCCGCACCTACCGTGAACAGGGCATTCCCGTTGGGCCACAACACCAACAGCGCTTAGAGGAAGTGGCCCAGGAATTGGGGATCCAAGTACCGTGGTAGGCTTGCTAGGTTGTGCTGGGTTGTTGTAGGTGGAGAAATTGCGTCTCGTAGGGACTCCTGAATTTAGGTAGGTGCATGATTCCTCGCTATTCTCCTAAACTCAGCCAGCCCTACGGGACGGGCCCAAATGTTACAGAAATCTAACTGCGGATCGCGGCTACCAAGCGTATGCCTCAGGCGCTTCCCCACCTGGCCCCGGCCAGATCTCATCCAGACGTTTCAGCGTCTCACTTGATAACTCGATTTCTACCGCGCGCAGCGAATCGTCATACTGTTGCAGCGTGCGCGGACCAATAATCGGCGCGGTGACCACTGGATTGTGCAACAGCCAAGCCAGCGCGACATTGGCCGGTGATTCGCCCAACTCCTGACAGAGCCCTTCGTAGGCTTCCAGTTGTGGACGCAATTGCTCGATCCGCTGCTGGGAGCGTTCTTCAGCCCGCCGCCCCGCCGATGCTTTCTGTAGTGCCCCACCAAGCAACCCACCAGCCAGTGGACTCCACGGAATCAACCCCAGGCCAAATTCGCGACAGGCCGGGATCACTTCCAACTCGATCATGCGTGCGTTGAGGTTATAGAGGCTCTGCTCGGAAACTAGCCCTAAAAAGTTGCGTTTTTGAGCGGTGAATTGGGCCAGCGCGATGTGTAATCCGGCAAAGTTGCTGCTGCCGACATAGAGCACTTTACCCTCGCGTACCAACTGCTCCATTGCCTGCCAAATCTCTTCCCACGGCGTCGTCCGTTCAACGTGGTGCATTTGATAAAGATCAATGTGGTCGGTCTGCAGGCGGCGCAAACTATCTTCACATGCCTTGCGGATGTGATAGGCAGAAAGGCCCCGTTCCGTGGGGCGCTCCCCCATTTTGTTGTAGACCTTAGTGGCCAACACGATCTGATCGCGGCGGCCACCCCCCTGCGCCAACCAACGCCCGATAATCTGCTCGGTCACGCCTTCCCCAAGTTTGCGCCCATAGACATTCGCCGTGTCAAAGAAATTCACCCCCGTTTCCAGCGCGCGATCCATAATGGCAAAGCTATCTTCTTCGCTCGTCTGCGGGCCGAAATTCATTGTACCCAAGCAGAGACGGCTGACTTGCAACCCAGTGCGACCAAGTGATGTGTAGTTCATAGAAAACTCTTTCTAGCGAGCATAACAGTTTTAGTTCGATCAATAGCATACCGGACCAGCGCCCGATAAAACAGTAGAATTGTCACAAAATTGATCTTCCATCGGCTATAGGCTAATCGTCACCGTGGATTCCGTGGCGGGCGGGGTGATCAGCATCCCTTGCGCCGTCATTGTGACCGTGCAGCCTTCCGCCGTGCCAATAGCGGAGAGACCCCTTACCAGGATCCGCCAGCCGGGCGCGTCGCCACTTTTGGGCACTGTCATTGTGTCACCGTGGCGCGCCACGGCAAAGATTGCAGCAACGGTGCCAGTTAGCGTGGGAATGGTCAGTTGCGCTGTGTCGCCATCGGCAAACTGATAGAGTTGAAGCGTCACACCGGCGGCATACGCATAATCCGGCTGGCTGTCGTTGTTGCCAACAGCCAGCACGGCACCCGGACGCACGAGAAGCGGCAGACTGAGCGCGTCATGCGTTTCCGTTACCCAAGCCGGCCCTTGTTTGACCTCACCGGTCACCAAATGAGTCCATTGCCCGGCGGGGACATAGTAGGTGACTTCACCATCGGCGGCAAAGACCGGTACAACCAGCAGATTATCACCGAGCATGTATTGGCGATCGAGATAGGCGCAGGTGGGGTCGTCGGGGAATTCGACGAGCATGGCGCGCATGAGCGGGACACCGGTCTCCACTGTTTTTAGTGCTTCGCCATAAAGATAGGGCATGAGACGACATTTCAACCTGGTAAATTGGCGCAAGACATCGACCGCCTCTTCCTCAAAGAGCCAGGGCACCCGATACGAAGAGCTGCCGCGGAGGCGGCTATGCGAAGAGAGTAGGCCAAAGGCGACTTCGCCGGGATGGTTGACAAAGACGCCGTAGCCCCGATTGGTGAGGTAGAAGGGATATTTTTGTACGCCTGCTCGCTGCTTGTACCCCATCACGATTCCACATCTCCACGACTTGACCGTTCTTGCCAAAGGCTGTAAAGCGTTCACCCAACCCATAAACATGTTTGCCGACGCCGAGCGCCAGTTGTTCGTGCAGGAAATGGCCGGTGTCCGCCACCTCCATGATCGCCATGCCGCGCGGCGGACTTGATGTGATGGTGTGGCCATTGGCACGGTAGTGGTCCGATCAATGTGTCGCCACGGCGATGAATGGCACGCGTGGCATAGACGGCAAAGGAATCGGTCGCAGCGTCAATAGCGGGGGCCTCGGTTGGGTAGAAGGGTTGCACGCCAGAGCGCATCAGCCAATGCCGTCGGTAAATTTCATCGAGTCCTCCTTTTACGATTTACGATGAGTTCGGTGGGTGTCCCATTTTGGGGGATTACACAGAAGGAGCGATTTGATCGTCCGATGTAATCCCCCAAATGTGGTACGCACCCGAGTTCGCTTTAGTCGTTGAATGATAATTGCTCGTATGCTAAAATGACAACATAAACAATTGCGCAATTCCTTCCAGTGTTTATCATCGGCGGATGGCCAGATGCAAAGGAGAGATAGATGTTCCAAACCTATGACACCATTGTAATCGGCGGCGGCGTGGTCGGTGCCGCGACCGCCTATCACCTGGCCAAAACCGGCGCAAAGACCTTACTCATCGACCGCAACGATGCCAGCCGCGCCACCAATGCCGGAGCCGGCATCCTCGCCCCGGCCTTAACCGGCGGCGAATCGGATGAATGGTTCAATTTTGCCGTGACCGCGGTTGATTATTATCCGCAACTCGTCGCCGATCTCGCTCAGACGGGCGCCGACGACACCAGCTACGCCGTCTGTGGCAAGCTCATGGTGGCGGTTGATGAGGATGAGATGGCTGCGTTCACCAAGGCGCGGGAACGTATATTGGCGCGACAACAGCAGCGCGGCACCCCCTCTACCGCTGAGCTGCACGATGTTTCACCCGACGAAGCACGCGAACGCTTTCCAGCGTTGACGGAGGTGCGGGCGGCGATGTGGTACAGCGGTGCGGCACGGGTCGATGGCCGCCATCTGGCCAAAGCGCTCTTGCAGGCCGCGGTCTATCACGGTTTGGCAAGCCAAGAAGCCACGGTGGCACAATTGCAAATTGGCCAGGGGCGTGCAACCGGTGTGGTGCTGGATGATGGCACAGCGATCGGCGCACAGAGCGTGGTGATTGCCGGTGGTGCATGGTCGCCCCGCTTTGGTGATCAGCTTGATGTACAGATCCCCGTGGCTCCCCAGCGGGGGCAGATCATCCACTGGGATCTGCCCGGTGCAGCGACCGGCGAGTGGCCGATCATCAACGCCTTTCACGGCCACTATATTGTCTGCTGGCCAAATGGCCGGGTGGTTACCGGGGCGACGCGTGAAGTCGATTCCGGCTTTGCGGCACACACGACCGCCGTCGGGATTCGCGAGGTGATTGATGAGGCGCTACGCGTGGCTTCCGGTTTGGCGCAAGCCAGATTCCATGAGGTGCGGGTCGGTTTGCGTCCCTACTCGACCGTTGACGGCCTGCCGATTTTGGGGAAGGTGCCGGGGGTGGCGGGAGTGGTGTTGGCGACCGGTCATGGTGCCACCGGCCTGCAACTCGGGCCACTGAGTGGCCAAATTGCAGCCAAATTGGCGCTGGGGGAGCCTCTCGACGCGGCGATTGAGCCGTTTCGTGTGGATCGCTTTTAAGAGAGCAGATTGCACTGGCACCCCAGGTGTCGTTGAGGGATCTCTCTCACGTCAGGGGTAAATTTTTGTTTACGGGCGCAGATTCGAGGCCAGCGCGGATTTCTCACACCAGCCACAAATCCGCGTTTTCCTAGAATCTGCGTCCATAGAGCGGGCATTTGTACCGCCACTGGCCTGTTTTGATTGAAGAATTGGTGATTGACAACAGGGATTCTTTCTGTTATATTTTTATTGAATGAATTTTCAATCAATACAACAATTTACCAAAGGGAATCGCAAGCGAAACCCAAGAAAGGCAGTCCGTTGGCCCGCAACCAGGAGACCAATCAGAAAATCAAAGACGAGCGGCGCGAGGAGATTTTATCGGCTGCCCTGCGGCTCTTTGCCGCCCAAGGGGTGGGCGCGACCAAGGTGACCGACATTGCGGCAGCGACTGGAATGTCGCAAGGGTTAATGTATCACTACTTCAATTCGAAGGAAGCGATCTTTGCCGAGTTGATTCGCAGGGCATTTGCGCGGCTCAACGATGCCTGTCGCACGTTGGCAGAGATGCCGGAGCCGTCGCAGGAAAAGATTCGGATGGCGCTCACCGCGTTGATCCAGGGGATTAGTGACCATCCCGACCATGCGCGCTACCATCTGCTGATTGCACAGGCGACCATTTCTGATGCAACACCGCCAGAGGTGAAAGCCATTATTGAGCAGGAAAATCAACTGCCCTACACCATCATTGCTGAGGTCATGCGGGAAGGTCAGCAGGCTGGCACCATCGTTGCCCACGATCCCGAAGAACTAGCGCTGCTTTTTTGGAATGCGATCAAGGGGTTGGCGCTGCACAAGGCTGTACATGGCAATAAATTTAAGGCACCGGATCCCAATCTCTTGATGAAGATCTTTTTACCGTAAATTCAGGTTCGTCCCGCAGGGATGGTTGAAGTTAGTTAGAAATCAATGAACACTAGACCAAAATTCATGCGCCCCTACGGGATGACGTGAATAGCAAATCATGGTATGCCAAACCGGCAAAGATGTTGAAGGATTTATATGAACTACGATTTAAATGACGCGACGCTGGTCACCAAAGTCGTTCCACACACAGCACAGACGGCGCAAGGTCCCATTGAATATGTGGAGATTGGGGAAGGGCCCGTGGTGGTCACGATCCACGGTGCAATGGGGGGCTACGAGCAGAGCCTCTTCCTGGCCCAGACGATTGGTGAACAGGGCTATCGCTATCTGGCGATCAGTCGTCCCGGCTATCTCGGCACGCCGCTGCGCTCGGGCAAAACACCGGCGCAACAGGCCGATCTGATTGCAGCCTTGTTAGATACATTGGGGATTGAGAAAGCGGGTGTGATGGCCGTCTCTGGTGGCGGACCGAGCGCGGTCGAGTTTGCCTTGCGCCACCCCGAGCGCTGCAATGGGCTAGTGCTGGCCGCAACCATCGCCGACAAAATAGAAAATGAAATTCCATTTGCCTTTCAGCTGATGAAATTCCTGGCGCGTTGGAAGTGGTTTGCGGACTACTTTCGACGCAAGGCAGAACGCGATCTCGTGGCGGTGGCCGGGCGCTCGATCCGCGACCCGGAAATTTTGCAGCGCACTGTCAACGATGCGGAAACGTGGCCACTCTTTTCGGCCATGATGCTCAGCACCTACCACCGCATGGGGCAGCGCATTGCTGGCACCGAGAATGATATCAACATCACGCGTACGGCAAGCTATGCACTGGAGGAGATGCGTGTACCGCTGTTGGTGGTGCACGGCACGCTCGATCAGTTGGCACCGTATGCAAAGGGTGCTGCAATCTATGCAGCGCGTGTACCCGATGCCACCCTGCTCACGATTGAAGGGGGCGAACATGTCACCATCTTTACCCATCGCAATCTGGTGCGCACCAGGGTGACGGCCTTTATGCAGGAGCATTTTGTTTACGGACTAGCGCCGGTTGTGTAGCCACAGAGTTGATTAGCCACAGAGTTGATTAGCCACAGAGTTGATTAGCACAGAGTGGCGGCAGAGCGTAGCCGGAGGTTTGACCCCCCGGCAGTTGGCTAACTGGATTCCGTCACCCACGCCTGTAGCGCCGTAACACGCGCCAACTGACCGGGAAGTTGCGTCCACGTTTCGCCGCTATCAAGCGAAGAAAACAAGGTGCCCTCTGTCGTGCCAAAGTAAACGCCGGGCAGTTCCAGCGTGTCGACCGCGAGTGCGTTGCGCAACACCCCAAGGCGCGGTGCCGCTGTCGGCAAGCCGCCACTGAATGGCTGCCACACCGCGTCAGTTGTACGCCGCCGATAGACACGCAACTGACCACCGATCGCACCGCGAGTCTCCCCATCTAGCGGGACCACAAAACAGTTGCCCAGGCGATCCACCCCAAAGGGAAAGCCAAAGGTGCTAGGCAAGCCCTCTTCCAGCGGTTGCCATGTCTCGGCCCCATCGGTGGTGCAGTAGACGCCGTCAATATTTTGCAAATAGAGCAGTTGGGAATTGTGTGGGTCCTGCACCAGCTTGTGGACCAAGTAGCTGGGACCGTTGGAGGTGGTAAAGGCGCGCAGCCCTTGGTTAGATGGCTGCCAGTGAGCACCGCCATCTTCGCTGCGCCAAATGCCCGCCGATGCAATGGCCACCCAAAGCCGCTGCGGGTCAGTCGGATCGATCAGCACAGCGTGGAGCGTCAGCCCACCACGGCTGGGACGCCAGTGCACCCGGTCAGGATGGCGATTGAGCCCAAGCACTTCTTGCCAGGTGAGGCCGCGGTCATGGCTCACAAAGAGACCGGCCTCATCGACGCCAGCGTAATAACTATCGGGCTGGCTGGGCGCGCCAGGTGTGATCTGCCAAATGCGGCGTACGGTGAGGCCGCTGTCCGCTGGATATGTTGGGCGACCAGCGAGTTGCGCCCAGGTTGTGCCACCATCCGTGCTGAGTTGCAAGCACGGATCATGATCTGGATGACTGATCCCAGCAAAGATGCGGTCACCATGCCGGCTGTCGCCCCACACGCTGTCGACACTCCAGCCGTCGAACAACGAGCCATCAACCTGCCACGTCTGGCGCAGCGCATCCGACCGATAGATAAAGAGACCGTCTGTGGTTCCCGCCAATAGGTGAACGCAAGTCATTTTGCCCCTCGCTTCTGTGTGGACATGAGTAGATGTTGCCTATGAAATCCGGTAAGCACAGAATAGCACGCATGTTCTTGTCGGACAAATATCCACGGACGCCAATGTATGCTGTTTTGTCCCATCGGGACGCCTGAGCTTAGGAGCAGAACATCATTATTGGCTATCCAAACCTCAGCCATCTCTACAGGATGAAGAAAATCACACCTTATTTCACTTGACCTCACCCACTGCGCTGCTGCCAAAGTAGATAAATGAAAAATGGCGCGCCCACCGCTGCCGTGATCAACCCACAGGGCAACTCAATCGGCGCAAAGATCGTGCGCCCCACCAGATCGGCGGCCACCACAATCAACGCGCCGAGCAGCCCCGCCGCCGGTAACAGACCAATGTGATCCGGCCCGACGAGGCGACGGCCAATGTGGGGTGCCATCAAGCCGACAAAGCCAATCGTGCCCGCCGCGGCAACAGTCGCGCCGGCCAATGCCACGGCCGTCAACATCAGCAGTCCTCGCTGCCAAGCAACGCGCGTACCGAGACCGCGGGCGACTTCCTCCCCCAGGTTGAGTGTGTTGAGGTCGCGTGCCAACAAAAAGGCCAACGGCGCAAAGACCACTAGCCACGGCATCAGTCCCCACACCTCGTCCCACGAACGGGCATAGACGCTGCCGGTGAGCCAAATCAGCGCGTGCTGTACATTGTAGATATCGCCAAAGGTGATCATCAACGTAGTCAGCGCACCGGTGACTGCGCCCAGGCCAATGCCGACGAGAATCAGCCGGAGGGGCGAGTCACCGCCACGCCAGGCCAGCAGATAGATCAAGACAGCGATCAGTAGCGCACCAGCAAAGGCCGCCAGCGGAATGACGCCACCGGGTACATCCTGTACCACGACAATTAACGTCACCGCCACCAGTCCGGCGCCGGCGCTAATGCCCAAGATATCGGGCGAGGCAAGGGGATTGCGGGTCAAGCCTTGCATGATCGTGCCGGAGATGCCTAGCGCCAACCCCACCAGCGCCGCCACCAACATACGCGGCAAGCGCAGGGTGTTGACAATAAAATTGAAATCATCAAAATTTTCTGTGGGTAGGTGCAGCACAGTCTTAATCACAGCGAGCGGTGGAATTGGATACTCGCCCACGCCGATGTTGATCACCATGACGGCCAGCGTCACCAGCGTGGCGGCCAACAGCACCAGCGGCACGCGCCGGTCGAGCCGGAAGGAGAAGGGCAGCCGGTTGGGGCGAACCACGATCCAGGGTTGTTGCATAAGTTACCTCCGCACCCGCCAACGCACCAGATAGATAAAAAACGGCCCGCCAATCAGCGCCGTCATTACGCCAACGGGCAACTCCATGGGGCGCAGCAGCAGCCGCGCCGCCACATCCGAAACGATCAGAAAGCTCGCGCCTAACAGCGCGGCATAAGGCAAAATCCAGCGATAATCCACCCCCACCAGAAAACGCACCACATGGGGAATCACCAAGCCGATAAAGCCAATCGGCCCCGCCACCGCTACCGAGCCGCCGGCCAGCAAGACGACCGCGAGCGCGGATAAACCTTTTACCCACCCCGTCCGTTGTCCCAAGCCTTTAGCTACATCCTCACCGAGCGCGATTGTGGTGATCTGCCGTCCCAGCGCCAATGCCAGGACCAGCCCGCCGACTAAATAGGGGGCAATTTGTAGCAACAGCGTCAGATCGCGCCCAGCCACCGAACCAGCCAGCCAGAAGCGTACCTCTTCCAGCGTGCGCTGGTTGAGGATCAGCACGCCGGTGGTAAAGGAGGAGAGCAGTGCCGTCAGCGCCGCGCCGGCAATCGTCAACTTGAGCGGTGTCGGCCCGCCGCGGCCGAGCGAACCGAGGCCGTACACTGCCAGCGCGGTCAAGAGCGCGCCGGCAAAGGCAAAGAGCGCATAGAGCGAAAGCGAGCCGATGTTGAAAAAGAAGACCGCTCCCACCACACCGAGCGCGGCACCGGTGTTGATCCCCAGAATGCCCGGATCACCAAGTGGATTGCGCGTCAGCCCCTGCATGATCGCGCCGGCCACCGCCAGCGATGCCCCAACGAGCGCCGCCACCGCCGCCCGTGGTACGCGCAAGGTGCGGATGATCAGATGGTCGGTCGAGGTTGGGTCAAAGTGGACCAGCGCGGCCCACACATCACTCGGCGCAATAGCTGCCGCGCCAAAGGCAATGCTGCTCATCATCGCCAGGAGCAGCAGCCCCACGCCAACGAGCAGGCCCACCAACAGGAGGGCGCGGGTACGCTCGAAGCGAAAGGGATGGGATGGTTGCGAGACAGTTGTGACTGACACAAGAGTTCCTAACGATATTGATTGTGCGGAGTAGGCGTTCTCTAGCGCCGGACTAATCAGGTAGCCGACGCGTTAGAGAATGCTCCCTCCGCGTGATCTAAATGGGATTGGCTCTCAATGAGTTCATGGAACTGGGGCAGCATCAACCCAACGGGTGAAGGTGCTACCCGGTGAGCGACGGCTGCTGCCCCGCGGTAGACTTGGATCCAGATAGCCCACCCGAATGAGGCCGGCCATCTGCTCATCCGCGCCTGCGCCAACCAGCGTGTGGAGTTCCGGCGCAGCGGCTACGGCCCCACTGCTCCACGAAGTTCCGATATCCATTGCATGGGCTGCCAGGGTCAAGTTCTGA
The DNA here is from genome assembly GCA_034432375.1 of Caldilineaceae bacterium. Taxonomy (GTDB): domain Bacteria; phylum Chloroflexota; class Anaerolineae; order Caldilineales; family Caldilineaceae; genus JAHBVH01. The sequence continues at coordinate 74,854 of DAOUCA010000047.1, read as the reverse complement.
ATGGCGCAACAGACAGCGCCATAATTTTCCAGATTAATCTCTGGGTTGGGATTAGTGACATAGGTGATATAAAGCAAGGTGGGCACATTCAACCAAGCGGCACCGGCTTCTGCGCCTTTACGTTGTGCTACCGCCGCCTCGCCCCCTACGGCCACGATCTTGCGCTCGGTAATCGCGCCGGCAATCTTGGCCAGTTCGCTACGTACACTTGGGCCCAATACGTAAAAACGCCAGGGTTCATTGAGCCGGTGATTGGGTGCCCAGACCGCCACATCAATCAGCTGTTCCACCGTCTCGCGCGCCACCGGTTGTGGTAAAAACTGCTTCACCGTGCGGCGGCTCATAATGGCAGCATTCATTATATCCAGTGATGAATCCATTATCGTGTGCGTCATTTTTGGTATATTCCTCTTCTATTCTTTCGTGTGTCTTGGTGGCTCGCTGCCCCCGCCTCAGTGGCCCATTTTGAAGGGTTGGCCATGGGGTTCCGGCGCCAGATCCGGCTGCGCCGAGTCCAGCACAATCTCGTGCAATTCCAACTGATTGGCCTTGGTAAAGGTCTCGCTCGGCAACGAACCAGAACGGGCGTGCCCTTGGCGAAATTCGTCGGAGCGCACCCACGCTTCAAAGTGGCTGCGCGATTCCCAGGTGGTGAAGACAATGTAGGGATCTTCCGGATTGACCGGGCGCAGCAGTTGATTGCGGACAAAACCAGGCATGGCATCGACCAATTTGGCACGGTTGCGGAAGTTCTCTTCAAATTGCTCGGCATAGTCGGGGTTGACATAGATGCGGTTGGCAGTGGTAATCATCAGTATCTCCTTGTTCGAATGTTGGCTTCGGTAGACTTCCCGTACACGATAGCATAACTGTTCAGCCTATACTCTGTGTGTCGGCATATTACACTGGCTGGCTGATGGGGGGCACCTAACTATAGCACTATTCATCGCATCAGGTAAACAAGTCCGCAGAACGAGGGATCATCTCAGTTTAGGGGCGAGTTTTTTCTACCACGAGCGTGCGTCGCACTGGTCAATCATGAATTCGTCAAGCGGATCTCCGCCGGCCAGTGCGACGCACGCTAGGTTCTGTTGACATTTCAATTTTGCAGGGTTGAAACCCGCTGCTATACTCAAATCAGAATGCAACCCCTAGTTTCGGCCAGCGTGCGTCGCACTGACCAAAGCATCTAGCGGACTGGAAGCAGTTGGCGGTCAGTGCGACGCACGCGATCCCGTTGGTCCGCAAAACTCCGGTTCTCATTCTGAACGCAGTATAACACCGAAAAGCCGCCTCAGCGGCTAGGTATGTAGCCGCTGAGGCGGCTTTTCGGTGTTAGTCGGCCAATTGATTGGTCGTTTTGCCAAATGTCAACAGACCCTAGTTCCCCCAAAGTGAGATGCACCCGTAGATCGAACAATCGATCAAAAGAAAAGTAACTCTGCCACGCTCCCACCGTCTACTGCGCCAAGGCGACCAGCGCATATTGTGCATAAGCGTGGCTAGCAGCCTGTTCCGTGGCATATTGGGTTTCAACGGTGTGGCTCACCGCAACGGTCGCCGTGTAGTTACCTGTGGTGCCATCCGGCCGCGAATAGATCACCCGGACCTTGGCCCACTGGGGCTCAGCTTCACGGCTATCTAGCTCAATCACTTCGCCCCATTTGGCATAATCAAACCACGCCCAGCCCTCCTGCTGCCATAACTCCCGCTCGGCCACTTGCGCAAAGCTGTGCCCCATGCCGGACCACCCCCGGTAGTGACCGCGCAGCATGCGCACATCGCCGTTGCGGCGAATAATCTGCGCGGCCTGTGCTTCTTCAACATAAGCCCAATAGTGGCCGGTGGGCATATCCATGAGTGTGGGTGCAAAGACATGGCCACCGAAGTGGCTCACCCGCCAAACACGTAATTCGTCAGTGGCATAGCGGTCGCGTAACGTACGGTAGAGCGGATAGCCAAACTTGGCGCAGGCCACATCAATCGTGCCGTGCGTACAGACGAGAATATCGCGCACGGTGTCGGCCTCTGGGATGCGATAGCGCTCAAACGCAGGTAACTGCTCACGTGCTTCATAGAGCGCCCAAGCGAGTGCACCGACTTGATCATCCGGCACAACATACTCTCGCTTCTCATAACGGGCAAAGGCGTCGGCAGCACGGCGATAGAAGATCACACGCCGATAGCCGTCGCGGGCATAGTCCCGATCCGGTGCGATCAGCAAGGACCGATGATTGTAGGGTTGGCCAGCCTTGTATCGTTCCAGCCAAAGGGCCAGCAGATCGATCAGCTGTTGTGGCAACATACCTGCGATCTGATAGATCTCCCGCTTCCAGGGCAACGGCGTCTCCAACAGAATGGCATCATCAAAGTGACCGGCATGGCCCACCGGATCGAGCCCCAGGGCCATTGCCGCAACGTTGCAATAGGATTTTTCGTTGGTCGGTGTAGATTCCATGGGTTCACGCATTCCTCATGTTATGCCGGCACCGCAACGGTGCCGTTGCGCACGGCCACAAGCGGCACGGGGACCGGTGGATCAGTGCGGCGGATCGGAATACACATGGGAGTCGCCGTGACCGGGTCGGGGACGATCTGGGCATGGATCTGAAAGACCCGTGCCACCATCTCTGCTGTCAAGATCGTGGCTGGATCACCGCTTGCCAGGATCTCGCCATCGCGCATGGCAACGAGATGATCAGCATAGCGACAGGCTTGGTTTAAATCGTGGAGCACCATCACGACGGTACGCCCGGCGCGATTGAGCATCGACAAGAGTTCGAGCACCTCCAATTGGTAGGCAATATCCAGAAAGGTTGTCGGCTCATCAAGCAACAGAATTTCAGTCTCCTGCGCCAACGCCATCGCGATCCAGGCCCGTTGGCGCTGGCCACCAGAGAGGGTGTCTAAGGGACGGTCAGCAAAGTCAATGATGTTGGTGATGCTCATCGCTTCTTGGGTCAGTGCTTCATCTTGCTTGGACCATTGCTGAAACCAGCTTTGGTGCGGGTAACGTCCCTGCGCCACCAATTCGCGGACAGTCAACCCTTCGGGGGCCACCGGGCTCTGCGGCAAAATGCCAATCTGCTTGGCCAACTCCTTGGTCGGCACCGTATGGATCGCCTTGCCGTCGAGGTACACGTGGCCACGCTTGGGGGACAACAGCCGTGCCAACCCGCGCAACAACGTCGATTTCCCACAGCCATTGGGGCCAACCAGCGCCGTAATTTTACCGGTGGGTACCGTCACGGCCAGATTATTGATAATGAGATTATTATCGTATGCAAGGGCTAGTTCTTCTGCATTTAAACGGTGCATGCAACGCCTTCCTGAATAGCTGCGGTTTCCACTCAATGTTAATGAATTCTTTTTGGATCGTTTCCGGTAACATCATCTTTTTCTTTCTTTATAGATTCCTATTCCGGCAACGCTGGAATGGTGGCGGTGGTATCGGTCAAGTGGGTGAAGAGATCATCGATCACCTTGTTGGCCAGCAGATAGGTTTGCGAGCGCCACCAGTGGCCGCCCACAAAGAAGGCATTACCGGCCTTGACTGCGCCGAGTGCCTGCCAGAGCGGCTTTTCATTGAAGCGCTTGAGAAAGGTGCTCTCTTCGGCGGCAACGTCGGGATCCACAGCAGCGTAGGTAAAGTAGAAGATGGCATCCCCATCGACCAGATCGAGTCGTTCTTCGGAAATTTCGACGTACTGTTTAGCGTCGTAGCGCGCAATGGACGCTTCACCCACCAGCGATTGAGCTTCGGGGCGGCTCAAGCCGACATCGGCCAGAACGTGACCAGCGGAGGAATCGGGCATCCAGAGCCAGATGCCATAGGTGCTGGCAGAGATGACCGAGACTTCCAACGCGCTTGGATCGCCCAACGCGGCCTGCAATTCCGCCACGCGCTGATCGTAGGTGGCGGCCAACTGATCATAGAAGTCCGGCATATTCATCACCGCGCACCAAAACGCCATGCCCAGCTTCCAATCTTCATAGATACTCTGATCCGGCACAATGACCGGTGCAATCTGCGTCGCTAACTCGACATCAAGCGTATCCGCCGGGGCCAGGATCAGATCCGGCTGCAGCGCGGCGACCTGTTCGAGATCGGCGGGATAGCCAAAGCCGGGCAGTGGGGCCATGGCCTCGGCATACTCAGGCAGCAGGATCGGCAGTTCATCCAGAATCCACTGCGCGGTGCCCAGCGGTGTTTTCCCGATGAGCAACATCAGTTCCAGCGCCGTCATATCCAGCGGCAGGACGCGCTGCGGATCGACGGGAATACAGACCGGATCGGTGACGAGCAGTTCGTGATCGAAGAGGCGATAACCCGCCTCGCAACCCGATTGGTCATCAGTGGCAACTTCTGCGTGCACCAAGTCGACCCCAAACGCCGCGGCCACATCACCCAGCACTTGCATGGCTGCCAGTGGCCCGCCAACGCTGGTCCAGACCGTGCCATCGACCGGCACAACGTGGCCGCTTTGCACGGCAGAAAGTTGCTGAAAAAGCACGTTCTCTTCGGCCTCGGCCAGCGACGTTGCGCCCTCGGCGTTGAGCGTCCCCAGAAAGATCCAATCGGCATCGATCACATCCAGCGATTCCAGGCTGATGGGGTCGGAGTGCGCGGGATGGTCGCCGGCTAGCGCAGCATGTGCTGCCGGCCGGGCAAGAGCAGCGTCCGCCAAGACCAGGCTGGCAAAGCTGGTGGGGATCATCACTACGGGACCTTGGGGCATCCAGCGGGTGATGCTAACCTCGACCGTTTCGTTGCCCAGTGAACCGGCAATCTGCCCTGCCAGTGCCTCGTATTCGGCAAGAAAGGCCGCGGCCTCTTCCTGCCGGTTCAGGAGATTCGCTACATGACCAAAAGTCGTCTTCCAGTCGTCGCTTCCCTGGTAGGTAGCCACCACCGGTGCAATTTCGCTCAGTTCGGGCAGTAGCGCTTCGATGGCCGGAATCAGATTACCCGCCAAAATCAGATCGGGATTCAGCGCAACGATGGCTTCCAACGACGGTTCGGCCAAACTACCCACCGACGGGATCCCGTCGGTCATTTCGCTCAGGTAGGCGGGCAGATCGAGCTGACCACGTCCATTGACCGAGCCAACTGGTGTCAGCCCCAATGCCAGCGCGCTATCAAGATCGATCTCTGCTAGCGTTACAACCCGCTGTGGGTTCGCGGGAATGGTGACTTCGTTGCCGCGTGCATCGATCACGGTGCGTTCGGCATCCGCAGCAGGTGCATCGCTGGCGGTATCGGCTGTGCCTGGCACGGTGGGTTGACATGCTGTTGCCAGCAACAGCAAAATCGTTAAAATCAGACTCAGACTTCGTTTCATCATTTGTCTCTATTCATTATTCTCTGTTTGTTATTCTCTATGCGTTATTCTTTGTTGGTTCATCGTGCCAAACGGCCAGGAGATGCTCGCGCTTACCGAAAAGCACCACATGCTGACCAACGATCGCTTTCACTGTGTCCAGCCTCTCCTGGCTTTCCGCTGTTGCCTGTATACAGAGCGTTTCGCCATCGATCCACATCTCACAGCGGCCCATGGGAAACTCTGCATAGCCTTTTTCGGCATCGTAGGCAGCTGGTATTTTCAAGCTGAAATGGTGACAGAGCAGCTTGAGAAACCTAGATGGATCTTTGGTCGTCATGTGAAAACTAGAAATCATGGCTGATCCTTTGGTATGAATGGTGGTAGGGAGAATGGTTGATAACTTGCTTGTCATCTTGTCGTTCCCCCCATCGCATCTGCCAACTGCGGCACCAGCCCCTCCAGCAGGAAGGGCAAACTGAGCACGCTGACAAAGGAGGTGGCGCCGCCCAACGGTTCGTTGTAGCTGCTGAGAAAAACTTCATGCTCTGCGGTGTGGACCGGCAGGCTTTGGTAGACCGGCCCCCCCAATTCGCCTTCCGCCTCCTCGGCATCGAGCCAGATGATCACATCGACATCAAGCAGGTCGGCGCGCTCCATGCTGAGGTTGCCACCAAACTCGGTGCCGGTCACCTCTTGCAAGCCTGCCGGCAGTTGAAAGCCCAGCATGGTCAGGAAACGGCCCCGTACATCCTGGTCGCCATAGACCCAGATGCCCTGATAGGGGGTCGCCACAATCGAGGTCGCGCCGGTGAATTCGGGATGGTCAACCTGCACCTGGGCAAATTGAGCTTCCACGTCAGCGACCAACGCCCCTGCTGCGGTGGCTTGCCCCACGGCCTTACCCACCGTTCGCGTCAATTCCTGCCATGGAATGCCGTAATCGACATAGTCTGCCGGTTGAGCCACGGTCGGCGCGATTTGCGTCAACAGGTCATACTCTTCCTGGGTAACGCCGGAGTAGAGCGCCAGAATTAAGTCCGGTTGCAGCGCAGCAATCGCCTCGAAATTGATCGCCTCGCCACCCACCGCGGCGGGCATTTCGCCGCCGAGTGCGGCCAACTCATCCTGTGCCCACGGCCAGATCGAGCCGGGGTAGCCGCCGAACCACTCCGACGTGCCCACCGGGACAATGCCGAGCGCCAGCAGCGCGTCCTGTTCCGTTAAGCCGACGGTGACAATGCGTTCGGGTTTGGCTTCGATGGTGGTGCTGCCATATTTGTGGTCGATGGTGACGGGGAAGGCGTCTGTGGTAGTTAACGCGTTGTCGAGCTCCCTCGTGTCGAGCACGACGACGCGCTGCGGGTCGACAGGCACGTCACTTTCGCCCATGGCGTGGGTGATGGTGTGGGTGATGGTGTGGGTCTCCGCGCTGGACGCATTTTCTGGCGCAGCAGGTGCCGCTGCTGGCTGGGCTGGGAGAGCACAACCGGCCAGCAACAAGATGAGTAGAAGTACCAAAATCGGTTGAATTGCCTGTTTCATGTAGTTAGTCCTTTTGTCCTTTTGCTGGTTTTGCGGGTTCCCACGCTGGAACGTGGGAACCCAATGGTGACACTTCGGCGTCTAGCATTGCCACTTGACGCTAAAGCGTTCCAATGCGCATTCCACGCTGGAGTGTGGAACGAGTTTGCAAGGCGGAGACCGTTGCGACCGGTTCGCCGGTAAGCGCCTCGACCACGATATCAACCAGTACTTCTGCCGACAGGGGACCACCAAAGAGCCAGGTATCGCCACCAAGGGGATAGGCGTTGTCGTTTTTGACAAATTCTATACTCTCCCACAGCGGCAGGATCGCCTCACGTTGGAAAACGTTGTTATCATCCTGCACGACATAGAAAAAGTTGACGTCACCAAGATCGGGCAAGGTTTCCATGCCGACAGTAGTGAAGCCATAGAGCTGAAATTCGGCGTCTTCCCACCTGTTTTCCAGGCCAATCTGTTCTATGATCTCAACGGCCATCGCGTTGTCGGTAAAGAGACGAATCGAGACGGTATCCTGGCCAAAGGCTTGGGCCAGGACGAAGGGTTCGCCGACCATGCCGGCAACATCGAGTTGGGCGCGGGCCGTGGCAAAATGTTCATTCATGGCGGCTAAAACCGCCTCACCCTCCGCTTCCCGCCCCAGGACTTCGGCCATCGTCATGAAGGTCACTTGCATGGCGGCAAATTGGGTCGTCGCCTCATCGGTCGGGTAGGCGTCGAACGCGATGGTCGGCGCAATGGCACTCAACTGCGCATAGGATTCGGCTATCCGAAAAGAAGGGGCAATGATCAGATCGGGGCTGAGTGCGGTCAACGTTTCCAGATTCGGTTCCTGGCGCGTGCCCACATCCACCACGTCGTCGGCCAGTGCAATGGGAATTTTGACCCAACTGTTATATCCCGCAATGTCGGCCACGCCGACCGGTTGTACACCGAGTGCCAAGAGATCTTCGGTGTAACTCCACTCCAACGTGACGACTCGTTGCGGAATGCCGCTGATTGCGGTCTCACCGAGGGCGTGGTTCACGGTGATTCTTTCGGTGCTAGCCGCGGAGGGTTCCCCTGCGGCAAGGCCAGCCGGTGCCTGGAGTGGCACACAGGCCGAGAGCGCCAGGGTCAGCAAGAGCAGGAGCGTGAGGAAGTGGGTGGATTTGTTGCATTGCATAATCGTATGATCTCCGTAGACTGGTTTGTTGGTATATCCTGTGCCTGGGCGCAGCGCGATCGAGCAAGCTGCGGTGGTGTGCACCGTAGCAAAGCCAGAGGTGCATCCGTCCTGCGGATCTGTTCGCTTGGCTGCGGCAGGTGTGGTTCGTACTCCCACACTGTAGCCTGAGCATTTGTCAGGTCAGTCGCTCATCAACCGAATGTGTGGAAACACAACGGGTCGTTTTGGGCAAGGCAGTGGCCTTCACGTTATTCACAGATGAGCCAGGTTAGTTCAAATGCTGTTGCAGTGTGAAATGACTGGGCTGGGGACAGGGTTGGATTACAATGGGTGTACGCGGCAGACGCGGCATGGTTACCGGCCGCTCCTCTTGCGCCAACAGAGCAGACGCTTGTCGCAATAGCTTACGCAAGAGGGGCAAATCGGTCGCCGGGAACTCCAGCAAGACCGTATTGAGGCGTAGCCGTAGCGTGGGCTGGGGTTGCTCTGCGATGGTCGCGTTTGCAGGAGTATGAACCGCCGGCGACGCTTCAAGAATTTGGCCGGCGAGTTGGCGGAACGCCTGCGGTGGCAGGCTAATAGTGAGGTGATCCCAACGCAGATGCACGGTTTTGTGCTCGCATTGGGCAATGTAGCGCCAGTCGCTCTGTTCGACCAGCATGTGAAATTCATTACACATCGATTTCTTTCGCTTCTCATAGCAGCGGAATTGAAAACGCGACAGGACTTGCTCTACCATCGCGTCCATGCTATGATCAGCGCGACTGGAGAGAATTTGCTTACCGGCAGGTTTTTACCAGCATGGCGAAGTGAGTGGCAGCTCGCTTCGCCTTTTTTATTTACTTACTCATGTTACGCAGTAAAGATGCCAATCTCGAGTAGCGTGGTGCCTTTATGGGAAGATGCGTAACATGAGTTACTTATATAGATAGCAGGTTACAAGGAGCAGTGATGCTCTTACGTGCATCTTGCTGCGTGCACCGTTTGCCTCGAATTTCGGTTTCCAGATGATTTAGTAAAAAGTTCCTGATGAAATGGGACAGAACCCATTATACCCAAAAAATCCTCTTTTGATCGGCGAATTTTATGATGCTCCCCTATGGTATAGGTAAAGCCGCATTGTAACCTTAGGTAATTACTATATTTACCAAGGTTAACGCTTTCCTATAGAGCGGTTGTCAGCAAAGTAAAGCGCAAGAAGTTTTTGGAAATAAACTCGTTGTAGCGGAGGCTGAGCGGGTGCCCGCTTAGCCTCCGTTTTACAGCTATTTTCTCGCTGTCACTAAGGCCATTCCGCAGGAATAATAATCCACGAGCGCACGAAGAGACACGAAGAAAAGACAAAGCTTCGTGTCTCTTCGTGCGCTCGTGGATTATTTAAATTTTGGATTGGCCTTAGGCAAAGTTGGGCCCTGTGATAGACCTCCCCCACCCCTAACCCCGCCCCAACCTCACACAGATAAAAGGGTTTTTCTCCCCTTCTCCTCCAGCTTGGGGAAGAGGGGGTTGGGGAAGAGGGGAGTATCAACCCGTGCGTAACATGAGATGATTACTCTATTAGCAGATCAGCGGTAGTACACACAAAAGGAGCGGGAGGTCCCCCGTGGTGGGACCTCCCGCTCCTCTATAAAAAACCTATCCATAAATTCTCTGTGATGATCTCATCTGCCAGAGAAAAGGGTGAAGCGGCAACCAAATTTTGAATGAATTCTCGTCAAATACTACGCGCCGAAGCGGCACTCGTCCCCCCACCGGGACGCCGTTGTGTTCGTTGCTTAAGCGTACGCTTTTGTAGGCGCTCGGCCAACACATAACTGCCAATTACAAAGGCACCGGCGACCACTTGGAGCGCGATCCCTTCCCAGGTGGCGTAGAGGCCAAACCACATGCCCAGCCAGTAGGGCGGCGTGATGAAACGGATTGGGTGGAGGGGCATCCAGCCGACCAGTTGTAGCACATGCACGGTGTTACCGACCATCGTCAGCAGTACAACGCCAATAAAGATCCCGGTGACGATGAGCATCTTTTTATAGGGCAGCCGTACCTGCAACCGGAAGATCACCAGCCCAACCAACATCGTGGCGGCCAACCCAATGAGCGTGCCAAGTACGATAATGGCAATGCCACCCTCGAGCACAAGCGCCTGTAAAAAGAGCACCGTCTCAAAGCCTTCGCGGTAGACGCTGGTAAAGCCAAGCATTGCCAGCCCCAACCACTGTCCTGCCGCACCGCCAACCAGCCCTTTTTTCTTGGCGTGGAGACCAGCAATGTGATCGGTCCAGTAATTTTGGTGGAAGAACCAATTGGTGATGAGCAACAAGACGCCGATGGCAATCAGTGAGACGATCGCCTCTAACGTTTCACCATAACGAGCCAGCGAGGTGATCACGCCCTGTGCCAGCAGCCAGGTTAGAATGCTGGCCAGCCCCGCAACACCTGCGCCCCACCACATCGGCTTGCGCAAGCGCCGTTGTTCCAGCGACTTAAAGCCGGCCATTAAGGATGCCAGAATCAGAACAGCTTCTAACCCTTCGCGGAAGACGATAATGGCAGCATTAGTGGCCAAGGCAAAGGGGGAGCTATTGCCCGAAATGGCAGCTTGGGCGGCATTGAGTTGGCTATCTAGTGCAGCGCGGGTCTGCTGAATCGTTGCCAGATCGGCTTGCTCGTTGATGAGATAGGCGAGCCCGGCATGCTCCCCCTGGCCATACCAAAAGAGATCTTCCAGGGGCAATTTATATTGCGCCGCAAAGGCCTGAATACGCGCCTCGGGGCCACTCTCTAGAATGGCATAGGCATCGATACGCGCCGATTCGGCGAGGGCATAATCGCCGCTGGCCACGGCGGCTTCCATGTTGTCGAGCGCAGTCTGGATCACATCAAAATCGGCACTGTTGTCGCGACGTAGCCACGCTTCAGGCATCGTCACTTGCAAAGTATCATTGATGGCAGCAACCGTAGCATCGACCGCTGCCGGATCGGCGACATCGACGCGGGTGACGGCACTGTTGATCTGCGCCTCTAAGTCGGTAAAATGGGCGACGAGGGTAGCAGTCTGCGGCGCATTCCGTTGGGCTAACAGATCGCGTAGATCGTCAAAAGCAGTGCGGGCGCCAGTAAAGAAGGTAACCGCCTCACGAATTTCGAGATCACTTTTTACGGTGCCGTTGCTCACCCCACGGCCATATTCAACGCCCACCAAATTGAGAAAGCGCAAAAGTTGGCCGGCCCGTTGCGCCTGCTCTGCCGGCAAGAGGGGTGCCGCGCGGAAACCATCGAGCGCGCCGGTAATGGTGGCAAGTTGCGCCTGCAATTCTGCCGGGGTTGTTGTGTCGACGAGGGTCGCCTTGGTCAGGGCAGCAAAATTGGCGTCCAGACTCGCGGTAGCCGCGGCCTGACGTTGCTCCAGATAGGCTGGCTGCAGAATGGTGAAATAGCCCTGTGCTGCCGCGGCATGTTCAGCGCGGCGTATCGTAAAGCCCTGCTCATCGGCACTGGCAAGATTACGCAAGGCTTCGGTCAGGCGGGCCTGATAGGTATCGTAGAGATCGGCGCGCACCGCATTGACGGCATCCGCATTAGCGATTTCGCCCCGTTCCAAGGCGACCAGCGCCAATGTGGCATCGGCATTGGGGCGCGAAAAGCGGGTGGCCTGGCGAAATTCACGGACAAGTAACCAAGCGCGCGCGGTAGCAACATCATCGGTAGCCACAGCTTGCAAGACAATTGTTTGCGCACCGTTCAGGAGCGCTGTCCAGAGTTGGGCGCGGGCGGCAGCCAACGCCGGCCCATCGGTAGCATTCACCGCCGTCTGGGCAGCGGTTAACGCCTGTTGCACAGTGGCCGCTGCTTCTGGAGCTTCTGTTTGGAAGAGTGCAAACCACGGCTCAGTGAGGATCGCCTCAGCTTGGGTTAAAGTTGGGGTGGTGGCTGCCTCGGGATTGGCAAGATCCATTTGGATCTGAAAGAGGGTAGCGCGCAACGCTTCCGCTCCTTGCACCGGCGTCGGCGCAGCAGCAAAAAGCGGTGCAACCTGTATAAGGGAGAGCACCACTGTCAGCGTCACGGTTAACCAAAGCTGGAGAGGGCTAAGGCGGTGGGTAAATTGTTGTATCTTCATCGTTTGCATTTCCAAATCGTTCCAAATCGTTCCAAATGGTTAGACGTTGCGTAGATCGCACTTTCGATATGTACAGAAACGCCGGCTACGTAGCCAGCGCTCTGCGTAACGCCTATGATAACGCAAGTGAGGGCTTTTGCCACTTACTCTGCAATGGTAATGCCCAATTGCGCCGCTACCTGGCTGATCTGCCCCGTCACAGTGGTCGCACGATTTTGGGCTTCAGCTCCCAGTAGGTCAGCTTCTTCGGGTGTATAACGCTTGCCCTCGTGCTCCTGGGTATAGATGTCGGCGACAAAGGCTTTGAGATCGGCCATACCAGTAGCAATCTGCTCACTCTGAGCCGCATCGACACTTTCGGCCAGCGGCTGCACTTCGTGGTAAACCACTTCGAGCCCGCCGAGAATATCGCCGATATCCGCAAGACGAGAGATAGCCACAAAGTCGCGTTGTGTTGAGCTTTCACCGGCGACAAAGCGTGAGTCGCGCCACGAGCCGAAGTACTCATTCATTGTCGGCACCATCACGACGAGCGCCGTAAAGGCATCGGACGGGGTGGGCGTCCATGCTTCGCCAGCTGTCTGCAACTCAGCCGCATAGCTGTTCAACAGATCGGCGCTCGCTTTGAGCACATTGGCATCGGGCAGTGTATCACCAAAATCAATTGCGCCATTGCCATCGAGATCGGCTTCGACGCCGCTGCTGTAAGCTTCTTCAGTACCCCACAGCGTGCTTTCCGTAACGCCAAAGAGATTGCCCGGTTTTGGCAGAATCTCACCGTTGGGCAGCGTCAGATCAAAGGGAACGGCGTTTTCCGGATCGTCGGCACCACTGCCACCGGCATCAAGAATCAGATCATAGTCAGCCAGGCTCGGCGTGCCGGCCACAATGCCTTCCATCTTTTCATAGCCAGGGCTGGCAATCAACCAGGCCGCACGGGCCGCCGCGATTGTATCGTTCACGGCGGGCGCATTTTCTTCCCAAAGCAGTGCATAGTCAAAATCGACCGCTTGGGCCAATTCAAAATATGCTGTTGCGGCACGCTGTAGATCGGTGGTATTACTACTTAGCGCTTGGGTTTGTTCCAGCAAATATGTTTTGATGCCAGCGAGATCCACTGCCGGTACAGCACTTTCTGCAGAGGTATCCTCGGGTATTGTAGCGGTTTCAGGGCTATCTGTCGAAGCCGATTGCTGACAGCCGGCGATCAGCAAAAGAAACACAAGTACTACAGCTATTTTCTGTGCCATTGTCGAAAACACTCGCTTCACTCCTATCGATACTACGTTTATTAAGTATCTATCCCACAATTCTCTGTTCCCGTTGGGCAACAACCGAATAGTCGGATAGATTCCAAGCCCAATTGATGGACTCAATCTATCGTCTACGGGGTATTGATCAGGACGGGAGTTACAGTAACACAAAGCAAAGGGTGATTTCAAGAGGTTTTTATCACAAATTTCACAATAATCGATGCGGTTATTATAAAGAGAGAATCTAACCGGCTTTTGGAGAATAATTAAGTGGGGTTAATGATTTATGCAGGCGGCGCTAAGAATAGAGTTGTTGCAACAGGAATCTCTAGCGACCGCAGTGGAGATGTGAACAAGCAACGCGCTGCATCTCCACTGCGCGACCTATCGGTTATAGTTCGTTACGCCGCAGCCAATACCAACCCGAGGGCCAGGTACTATCACGCATCGTAGTGGTGCCGGGCACCATGCGCTCTACGGTAAAGTCCTGCTGAAACAGTTCGTCAATCTGGGCCGCGGTAACCCAACGCCCTTCGGTGCCCGCACTTTCTTCACGCAAATGGGCAAAGAGCAAAAAGAGTCCGCCCGGTTTGAGCAGACGGGCCACGTGCTTGGCATAGCGCACGCGCACGGCCAGCGGTTGCGCGTGAAAACAGCCCACATCGATCGCTAGATCGTAGGGTGGCTCCAGAAAATCGAGTTCCGCCACCGAAGCGACATGAAACGTCAGGCGGTCGGCCATACCGGCCGCCGTGGTCCGTTGGCGCGCCGTAGCAATCGCCTGTTCCACAAAATCAACCCCGTCGCACTGCCAGCCCTGTTGGGCCAGATAGCGGCAAGCGCGCCCATGGCCACAGCCCAGATCAAGCGCGCGGCCCGGCGGCAGCAATTTGGCAATTTCCAACACCTCCGGCGGCGGCAATTCCACATCCCACGGCAGATTCTGCTCGTTGTAGCGGTTGGTCATCTCCCCATGTAACGGTTGATCAATTTCACTGATTGCGTTCATTTTCATCTTTCCTCTTTGGTCAAAGGTGTCTCGTGTTCGAGCGACAACCCCGCTGTATGCTGTGCCAACTGCTCATCGATAAACTGGTGCCAAATCGGGTTCGGTTCCCAGATTTGATGTAAGGTCTGGCGCGCTTCGTCGACCGGCACGCCTAGCACCAGGACACGATAGAGAAACGTAAAGACCGAGACGCGCATGTTGGCAATGCAGTGGACAAAGCACCTTTTGTCCTCATTGGCGCTCATCGCCGTGAAAAAGGCCGCCAGATCAGCCGCGGTCGGGGTCTCCCAGAGCACCGGAATGGCCACGTACGTTATCCCTTGTGCAGCTACGACTTCGGCTTCATCCGGCACCGCCCGCGGCGAATCGGGCATCCCCAAATTGATGATGACCTCGTACCCCGCGGCTTTGAGCGCCGTAAACTGTGCAACAGTTGGCTGGCCGGCGGTTGCCCAACGCGCATCGATGGGCAGAAAATTATAAATATCTGTCAGTGACGCTGTCATAACTTCATTCGCTCCTGCTCATATTGCGCTCAACGCGCAAATCACATCCGCTATCGACGCCCCACGCTCAGCGCAGATGTTGCGCCCAATCTCCTGGACTGATAGGCAACAATTGCTGCCCATTTTTCTGCTTCACACAAGCATAATGATGAATCACGTTATATGAGTCCTCAGATTTTAGCGCAGGCTTTTGTTATCGAAAATTTTTGCAACAAAAGATAATGTTGAATACATTCAATCTTTAACCGAATTTTGTCCTTCTCTGTTATGTCAATAAAGCGCTCGCAAAGGCGCAAAGTTCGCGAAAGGCTAGATGAGAAGCATCGGGCGCAAGACCCAGGCGCGCAGTTAATGGCGCAATGAACGCGCGATAGGCGGTTTCGGTTGCAGCCGGCTGACCGGCAAGCCCCAACAGCAACAGGGCGTCAACGGGGGCTGAATGAAGTAAAGTCATAGAGATTAGATTATCTACTATCCAAGGTGACAGCTACTGGCCAAAAAAGGTTGCGGTCAACGGACTACATGTGGCCAGTAGCTGTCACCTCTGCCAAATCGATCGTGCGACAACAAAGCCGCGCTACCAACGCCGCGTCATGGCTGATCACCAACAAGCCCAAGTTACGCCGTCGCACCTGGTCCAGCACTACTTGCCAGATCTGGGCCTGCGTGTTGGCATCGAGCATGGCGGTCATCTCATCGGCGATCAGGTAGCGGGTCGGCGCGGCTAGGGCACGGGCTACGGCTACCCGTTGTAACTCACCGCCACTTAACTCGTGCGGCCAGCGGTCAAGCCAACCGGCTTCGATGCTAAGTGCCGCCAGCAGTTCAGTTGGGGGCGTCTCACTTTCGGCCAAGATGCGCCGCAGCCGCCAACGGGGGTTCATCGCCAACTCGGGATGCTGAAAGATCAGCTGCACCGGGCAGTAGCCGCGCGGGTGTAGTGTCCCGCCATCCAGCGTCACTCGGCCACCGTGGGGTGCGAGATAGCCAGCCAGGATTTTAGCCAACGTCGTTTTGCCCTGGCCACTGGGGCCGCTGATGCCGACGATCTCACCTGGCGCGACCCGGATGCTGACATCATTGAGCACGCACGGTGTCTGTTGGTTGTACCGAAAACGGAGTCCTTCACCCTGTAACATAGCGCAACCTCATTCGGCGTGAACACAGCGCACGCGCCCGCCGCGCAGATCACGCATGGTGGGACGGATGGCTGTGCATTCGGTAGTAGCCAGCGGACAGCGGGGCGCGAAGAGACAGCCGACGGGCAAGGCGTCGGGCATCGGCTGCGCGCCGGGAATGGGCACAAAGTCATGCTGCGGCAACGAACGCCAGAGCGCCTTGGTGTAGGGATGGCGCAACGTCTGGCCGTCGGTTGAAAAATCAGCCGCGTTGGCCACTTCGACTGTGGTGCCCGCATAAAAAACCGCCACCCGATCCGCCACGCGCAATGCCGCGTCAATATCGTGCGTGATCAGGATCACGCCGCGCCCTTCATCGGCCAGTTGGCGCAGGTGGTTGAGCGTCTCGGTCACGGCGTTGGGGTGCAGACCCGGGGTCGGCTCATCGGCGATCAAGAGCGTGGCGTTGCCGATCGCGGCGGTGGCGGTCAACACGCGGCGCGCCATGCCGCCGGAGATCTGAAAGGGGAAGAAACGGCTCACCCGTTCCGCCAGACCATAACGTTGAAAGGTTGCCGCTTGGGTTTGGGCGGTTGCCTGCGATGGAATACCGCTTAGATAGGCAGCGCGGCGCACCTGCCTACCGACGCGCATGAGCGGATCGAGAAAGCCGACCGACTGCGGAATCAGCGCAATCGTCCGCCCGCGCAGCCCAGCCTGCCGCGCCGGGGTCAGTGCTGCGCCATCAAACAACATCGTCCCGGAAACAGTGGCATTGGCCGGCAGAATGCCGAGTACCGCATGCGCCAGTAGACTTTTGCCCGAGCCGCTGGAGCCAACGACAGCCACCACTTCGCCCTGCTTCACCGTCAAATCGAGCCCAGTGATCACGGTGAGTTCACGCCGCACCAGCCCCACATCGTACATCGTGAAGCTCACGGCCAAATTTTTGACATCTAGCATCGTTACTCCTGACTCGTCTTTGGGTCGAGCAGCGTGCGCACCTGTTCGCCCAGGATATCAAAGGCTTTGACCGCGATTAGCAGCGCCAGCCCAGGGAAGACGCCCAGCCACCAGTAGCCGGTGGAAAGATGGCGCATCGACTCGGCGAGGATGATGCCAATTGCCGGGGTGTGGGGCGAGAGGCCGATGCCGACAAAGGTTAGCCCCGCTTCGTGGAGGATGGCGTGGGGGAAGAGCAGGATCAGGCCGACGATGAACTGGGGCACAATGTGCGGCAACAGGTGGTGGCGGGCGATCCACCACGGCGAACGCCCCAGCCGCGCCGAGAGTTGCACATAGTCGGAGCTTTTCACCTGCACGGCCTCAGCGCGGATCACCCGCGTCAAGCCGGGCCAATGGGTAATCGCCACGGCAATCAACGTGCCGCGCAGCCCACCACCCAGGGCAAAGGAGATGAGAATGAGCAGCACCAGATGGGGCAGGCTGTAAAAGAGATCGACCAGCCAGGTGATGGCCGTATCGACCACGCCACCAAAGACCGCGGCGCTCAAGCCTAACAATGTGCCCAACAAGGCGCTGATCAACGCAGCCAACAGCCCCACGCGCAGGCTCAATACCAGCCCATGCAACGTGCGCGTCAACATATCGCGCCCCAGCCAATCGGTGCCCAGGGGATGGACCAACGATGGCGGCTGATTACGCGCTGGCAGTGCAGTTTGCAATCCGTCATCGCCAATCCAAAAGCGGGCGACCACCAGCAGCAGAAAAAAGAGCAAACAGCCGCCAATCGTCGCAAAGGTGCGGCTGCGGCGGTTCCATTGAAAGCCAGTGGAGCGTTGTAGCGTGTCAGGGGATGAGGCGGTCAGGGTACTCAAGAGATCTCCTTTTTTATTGTGAAGGGATGACCGGATGACAAGATGACACTGTTGGCGAATTTACCCGATAGCAGAATGATGAAACATGTTAATTTAATTCGGTATATGCACCACCGCTTGCCGATGAATCGCCGAGCTATAAGCAGCGCCCGATAAATCGGGCTTCGAGACTGTTACAAGCCCGATTATGAAGGTTGATAATTAAATTCGCCAACAGGACACAATACGCGGTAATCTTGGCATCCAGTCATTTTGTCTTCTTGTCCAGTGTTCTGCACAGCGTATATATCCTACCCCTGCGTCCCCAGGCGAATCCGCGGGTCGATCAGACGATAGCTCAGATCAGCCAGCGTGTTGCCGGTGAAGACGAAGAGCGCGCTAAAGAGCACAATGCCCAGCAGCAGCGGCACATCGCCGCGCAGCCCGGCCTGCACCGTCGCCTCGCCCAAGCCAGGATAGGCAAAGACCTGTTCGGCCAGCACCGAGCCACCAAAAAGTTCGCTGAGCGACGCAAATTGGAGCGTAATCGCGGGCAAGGCGATGTTGCGCAGGCCATGTTGCCAGACGATACCGGCGCTGCTTTCACCTTGGGCACGCGCAAAGAGCGCGTAGTCGCTGTGCAGGACGTCAATCAGCTTCTGCCGTGTGTGCAGCGCAATGTTGGCAACGCCGATAATGCTGAGCGCGGCCGCCGGCAAGATCAGGTGATAGAGCCGTTGTCCCACACTCGCTTCGGCCAGCGGCACACCGGGTGGCGTGGCACAGCAAACCGGCGTCCAGCGCAGCGTGACCGAGAAGAAGATCAGGAGCAACAGCGCCAGCCAAAAGGTTGGTGTCGAGGCGAGCGTGTAGGCGTAGAAGCGGATCGCCTGGTCGAACCACGAGCCCTGGCGCAGACCGGCCAACAGCCCCAGCCCAAAGCCGAGGAGGCCCGACAACAGCCACGCCGCGGCCATCAGCCAGAGCGAGGCGAGAAAGCGTTCACCAATTACCGTGCGCACCGGCTGGTTGAAGATCATCGAGCGTCCCAAATCGCCGGTCAACAGGTTTTGCAGCCAACGCCCAAAGCGGGCAGCAGGCGGAGCATCCAAGCCCCAACGGTCGGCGATCTGCTGGCGCTGTTCGGGGCTGATATTGAGCATCGCCGCGCCCACATAGGCATCAACCGGGTCGATCGGCGAGAGGCTGAGGAGCGTGAACGAGAGCGTCGCCACGGCGAAGAGCAGGAGGATCAGGCGAATGAGTTTATTGGTCAGAAAGCGTAGCATAGGGTTGATTGATTGTTATCAGTGCGTTTGAACCGTGGGCTGAAGCGCCACGGCTACGGTCTGTCGCCACTCCGTGGCTGAATCGTGAATGTCTATGATGTGAACTTCAACCGTCGCCGAACCCAAGTGACAAAGCGGGTAAACGTTTCCTGCATCGCTATCGTCTGCTTGACTTCAGGTGGCAGGTGGTCACCCCAGTAGTGGGTTGTTTTGGCGACTGCGGTGATCACATTTTTGATCTCGCCTTTGACGGTGTAGTAGTCCCCCACTGGGACGCGCAGCAGGGCACCTTCGGCGTGGGCCTCCACCTGTTCGGCGACAATCGCCTCGGCCAGCCAGGTTGCCATCGCTGCCGACGGACAGGTCACCCCGATCCAGCCGGGCGCAACTTCCGCCGCGGGCAGGCCGCAGACTTCGTGAATGCCGCGCACGATTTCTTGCACCGCCAGTTGATAGGTTGGGCTGTGCGTGTCGGGCATCGGCTGTGCGGTCAACATCTCCGCCCGATGTGGCGGACCACCGTCAAGCGCCAGTGCGCAGAAATTTTCCCACATTTCACTCCACGCCACATCGCCATTGTCGCGATATTGCATGGGGGCCGAGGGCATGGGGGCACGTTTGTCGATTGGGGTGTTTGTCATTGGCTATTGGTTATTCGTCATTGATTATTGGTCATTGGTCTGTGCCAAGCGGTCAAGTTACAAAGGAGCCGTGACAAAGAACTAATGACCAATGAGCACTTTTAGTCACACGTCCACTGCCAGCTCACGATATTCGCCGTGATAGGCCAGCCGTGGCCGTGCGGTTCGATTTGGGGTTGGCCGATGTCGAGGCAGTCGCTGACAAAGTAGGTGTGGTCGAGGTTGACCAGCCACGCCCAGGCCGCGTCGCCTTGGGTGGTGAAGCCGTTGCCATCTTCGTCCAGTTGTGCGGCTTGCCAGAAGGCGATGGCCTCTTCCTCGGATGTCGCACCCATTGCCAGATCAAGATAAGTGTCAACCTGTTCATTGGCGTAGTAGCCGGTGTTGTAATAGTCAACGCCGCGCATGGCGCTGTGGTAGAGATTCCACATCTCCGTCTGGTCGTGGCTGCCCCAGCCAAAGAGGATGGCGTTGCTGTACATCAGCGTCTCGATCTCATCCCAGCTTTTGCCCTCTACATCGATCTGGATGCCAATCGGCTTGACCATATCGGCGGCGCTGAGCGCGAGGGCTTGGCGGGTGCTGTCGCTCGCCGGGTAGATCAGGGTAAATTCAGCCTTGGTGCCATCCTTTTCGACAATGCCATCGCCATCGCTGTCGGCCCAACCGCCATCGGCCAGGATGGTCTGGGCGGTAGTTGGATCGGCATCGGTAATCGCGGCAGATGGCTCTTCCCAAGCCAGACCACTCACCGGGCCATAGGCCGGCGACCCATAGCCCTCCAACACGCCCTCGACGAGCGCCGCACGGTCAATCACGTAGTTGATCGCCTGCCGAATCGCCCGGTCGGCGGTCACATTGTTGCCGATGGCGTAGCCATTTGCGGTCTGCTCGCCGGCGTCGGGCACGAAGGGGAAGAGCATGCCGCGGTTGTCAACGCTCTGTACATCAACCAGCCGCATCCCTGGAATCTTCTGGATGGCCAGGGCTTGGGGCACCGCCACCATCTGCACCTCGCCAGCTTGGGCCGCGGCAAAACCGGCGTCTTCCTCTAAAAAGAGAAAGACCACCCGTTCAATGACTGGTTTCATACCATAGTAGAGTGGGTTGGCCTCGACGATTAACTGCTGTCCTTTGTCCCATTGCACCAACGTGTAGGGGCCGGAACCAATGGGATTTTGGCCATAGGTACTCTCATCATAGCTCGCCGCTGGTACAATCCCCAAGGTCACCAGCCGGTTGACAAAGGTGCTCTGCGGCTGGCGCAACCGCAGTTCAACCGTGTACTCATCGAGCGCGGTCGCTTCGTCGAGCACAGTCACATCGGTCAGCCCACCACTTGTAGCCGCCTTGTTGTAGGTGAAGGCGATATCGGCGGCGGTCAACGGCGTGCCGTCAGAGAATTGCACATCCTGGCGAATCGTCACCGTCCAGGTGAGCCGGTCCTCGCTAACGGTGTAGCTCTCGGCCAGATCGTTGACGAGGTTGAGATTTTCATCGCGACGGAGCAACGTGCTCTGGAAGAGCGGTGCGCCATAGCGGCCCCAACCCAAGGTCGGGTCGTACCCTTCGTCCGCTTCACCACCGATGGCGAGGATCAATTCCTGGCCATCGGATGCCGTTGTCGTGGTTTTTGCGGTGGCTGTGTCCGTGGCGTTATCGCTGGTGGCCGGCGCGGCGGGGGCCGCGCAGCCACTCCACAGCATGAGCGAAATGAGGATCAGCAAGAGCGTTGTTGCACGGTATCTCATGGTGGTGCGTCTCCCTTTGACTCTGTTAACAGTGCCTCAAGGTTATTGCGAAAATTTGCAATAACAACTATTTGCGATTATAGCGGCATCTGCTTGTGTTGTCAATGGCAGAAAAAGTTTGTACTTTTTGTCTCTTTGTTCAGCGACCCGCCGGTCAACTCTTCTGGGGTAACCAGGTTATAGAGGGTCAAGGCAAGCATGAGGCTAGCCGAAACGCATGTCGCTCACCGCACAACGAGGTTCGGGTCGCCCCGTTTACCCAAGCACACCGGATAATGCATCTGCCAGTTGGGCAACCGCTTGGTCCAGACGCGCTTCGCCGCCGGTATGAACCAGCGAGAGATTCAGCAGATCTTTTGTCCCTTCCGGCCCTGTCAACGTCAACCACAGGGGGCCGTGATTGGGTTCGGCGGTTAAGCCAAAGCGGAAGAAGGGACAACAGAGGCGTTCATACTCGACAAACGTTGCCAATGCCGGCCACATGCCCGCTTCATTGGGAAAACGAAAGGCATGCCCCTGCGCCAATTCCTGAATCTCTTCTGCCTTCTGAAAAATGTGTGTGGCATCGAGTATGTGCTGTTCACGCATCTGCGCCGGGATGGCGGTCAAATCGCAGATAATTGGTTGATCTTCTTGTTGCTCGTTACACTGGTTTGTAGACATTTTCTCACCTTCTTGTGATTTATTGATTTGCACCATCTACTCCTTTTGAATCAAATATCCGATTTGTATAACGCCCATTTGCGCTGTACAATCCACTCTAACACTTAAAGTGCACTTGAAGTCAAGAGGCAATTTTATGCAAAAAAGCTACTCGATTGGCGAAGTGGCTACGCACGTCGGGATCAACACCTCGGCCATCCGTTACTATGAAAGCGTAGGTCTATTGGCTGCACCCAAACGCGTTAACGGACGTCGGATCTATGATGAAAGCGTATTGCAGCGGCTGGCGCTCGTACAATTGGCGCAAAAGGCCGGCTTTACCGTTCAGGAGATTGGTGAGTTATTTCATGGCTTTGCCGCTGACGCTACCCCGGCAGAGCGCTGGCAAACCATGGCGCACAAAAAGCTGGCGGAGATCGCGCAGATGATGGTGCAGGCGCAACAGATGAAAACACTTTTAGAGATGGGACTGCGCTGTGGCTGTTTGCGCTTGGAGGATTGTGTTGTGGTGATGGAGATGGGGTGTCAGACATCTGAGCATGTAGATAGGGATTCCCAGTGAACATGAACGGGCTTGTATATGTATTGGGCCTGTTCCTGCTGGCCGGGCTGGCCGAAATTGGGGGTGGCTGGCTGGTCTGGCAGTGGCTGCGCAACGGCTTCGGTTGGCCGTGGGGGCTGTTGGGCGGTCTGATCCTCTTCCTCTATGGCGTCCTTCCCACCTTGCAACCAGAGAGCAATTTCGGGCGTGTTTACGCGGCCTATGGTGGTATCTTTATCGTCCTATCGCTGCTTTGGGGGCGCGTAGTGGACGGCTGGCGGCCCGATCGCTTTGACCTGATCGGCGCATCCATTGCGCTGGTCGGTGTCACGGTGATCCTGTGGGGACGACGCTGGTTTTAAAGCGGGCCAACCTACCGAGGAACGGAAAGTGGCAAGGTGCACAAGTGTTATGCGATCCCTAACCCTCGGGTGCGTCCCAAATTTTGGCGACCAGAGGTGAGACGGTGGGACAGTCCGACCGTCTCACCGTCCTACTGATCTGCCAGCAGCGCCATATTGATCCAGATCCCCGCCGCGGCCCCTTGGGCGGTGGCGAAGATCACGGCGCGCATGGGGCTGGCCATATCACCGGCAGCGTAGACCCCGGCAACTGTGGTGCGCATCTGCTCATCGACCTGCACGAAGCCCATTTCATTGACTTCGCAGCCCAACGCCGCCACGAGATCATGCTGACTTGTTTTGATATTGAGAAAGAGCGCGTGGCGGGCCAACGTGCTGCCATCGGCAAAGCGTAGGGTGTGGAGTTGATCGCCCTCAGCTTCAAGTCCAATCAACGGAGTTTCGATCACGCGCACCTGACGCGCCTGCAGAAATTGCCACTCCTCTTCGCTAAAAATCGCGGGGCCATCGGTGCAGATAACCAGATCGTCGGTGAGGTTGAGCAATAAGCGGGTGCGGTGCAGGGCACCTTGGCCATTGCCCTGGACGGCCAATGGTTTATCGCGCACTTCCCAGCCATCACAATAAGGACAGTGAACCGCGCTGCGGCCCCAGAATTGCTCCACATGGGCGACATCCGGCAACTGATCGCGCAGCCCCATCGCCAGCAACACCTTGCGCGTTGCAATGGTTTCGCCGGTTTCCAACGTCACTTGAAAACTGTCCTCTTGCCGTTGAATCGCGGTCACCAGACCAGGGCGGAACTCTACGGTCGGGTAGACTTGCACTTGTTCGTGCCCAATGCGCAACAATTCAGCCGGATCCACGCCATCACGGGTTAAAAAGCCATGTGAAGCATGGGAAAAGCGGTTACACGGCTTGCCGCTGTCAATAACTACCGTAGAACGCCGCATCCGCCCCAAATAGGTGGCAGCACTTAGCCCCGCCACACTGCCACCGACAACAATTACATCGAACATAGGATCTCCTACAAATCACATAAATGAGATTTATTCTCAATTAACAGATTGCGATTATATCCGTTTTTGCGCCATTCACCTAATCGAAAATGAGACAAAATCTCAATTGAGATAATTTGGGTATGTACGCAGTAGCCGCCGACTTCGACAGGCTCAGCCGGCGGCTACTGCGTATGTGCTATTGTAATGAATTATTTCTCTTTGCAGTTGAATTGCGGAGAATACCCAGAGGTAAGGCGGTAAAGTGAGGTTACTGAGGCAATAAGCCGCGCTGGGCAGCCTGCGCGATGGCGGCGGCCCGCGAATCAACGCCCAGTTTGTTATAGATACTCGCTAAATGGGCCTTGACCGTCCGTTCGCTGATCTGTAACTGCACGGCGATCTCCTTGCTGCGCTCGCCGCGCGCCACGGCAACCAAGACTTCCTCTTCCCGTTCGGTGAGGACAAGCCCCTGCGCGACGGCTTTGGCTGGCCGGATATCACTACTTTGCCGCTGGGCCAACACCCGCGCCAGCACTTCCGGCTTGAGCAGCACTTCGCCACGGGCGGCGGCGCGCAAGGTGGCAAAGAGTGTCTGGCGATTGGTATCCTTGAGCAGATAGCCACATGCCCCGGCGCGCAACCCACGCATCATCAGATCATCTTCGTTGTAGGTCGTCAGAATTACCAAGGCCACGGCTGGCCAGCGGGTGCGGATCTGATCGATGGCCGTCAAGCCATCCATCCCTGGCATTCGCAGATCCATCAAGACCACCTGGGGTTGCAACGCAGCGGTCAGTTGCACAGCCGCGGCGCCATCGGCCGCTTCACCGACCACCTGAAAATCTTCTTCCGTCTCTAGCAGCAGACGCAAGCCATCGCGTACCACTTCATGGTCATCGGCAATCAAAAGACGAATCGGTTCACTCATTTAGTTGCTCTCTGATTACAGGAAGCCTTATGACTTTTCTTTTGGTTTCGACAAGCTCAGCCGGCGAAAAGTGCATAAGGCTTATACAGGTTGCCCGTTGGCAGCAGCCGGCATTGATAGGGGTAAGCGGAGGGTCAACCTTGTCCCCATGCCGGGCGTGCCAGCAATGTCGAGGGTGCCGCCGGCCAGGTGCGCTCGCTCGGCCAGGCCGATCAGCCCGTAGTGACCATCGGCACGGGTAGCCACCGGATCGAAACCAACACCATCGTCGCGCACCACCAGCACAACGCCGTGCTCTTCCTGCTGTAGCGTCACCCACACCTGTCGCGCCTGTGCATGGCGGGCAATATTAGCCAGCGCTTCGCCGACCGTGCGCACGATGGTTTCATGGAGCACGAGCGGCAACGGCGCGGGTGCCTGCAATTCACAATGACAAAGCAACGCGGTCGCCGTGCAAAAGCGCTCCACTTCGGTACCGACATGGTCGTTGACATCCATGAGAAAATCGCCGCTGCGTAGATTATCGATGGCGCGGCGGGCGTCGGCCAAGGTGAGACGCGCGCGCGTCATCGCCTGGCTGATGATACTCTGCGCCCGCGCCGTGTTGCCCCGTCCCAAGTGCGATTCTACGGCCTCTAGCTGCAGCAATAAGCCCGCTAACCCTTGCGCCAATGTGTCATGTAGTTCACGGGCCAGCCGCTGCCGTTCGGCAGCCAAGGTCAAATCCTCGACGCGCGCGGCATAAGCCGCCAGTTCTTGATGCGCCGCTTCTAATGCCGTCAACAACCCCTGTGCCTCTTGCCGCGCGTGCATCTGCTGGAGGTAGAGATAGACCAACGCCATCAAAAAGGCCATCAGCGGCAGCGTTACCAACAGAAACCCGATCAATGCCGACCAGCCCCAGAAAGCGACATAGTCGATGACAACGATGCATAAAAAGAGTACTGCCACTCTAGTAGCTGGCCAGATCGCACCGTGAAAGAGCGCGACCATTTGTGCGGCCAGCGAGGCGTACAGCAATAAGATCATCGGCTGCGGTGTGGCGCTGGTAACGAGGAGAATGGTGAAGATCAAGGTTGCCTGCATAATGGCATAGTAGATCTGCCACCAACGCCAGCGCGGCAGACGCGGCGCTAGCAAGTAGAGCGCGCCATGCAATCCAAACAAGGCGGTAATCACCAGTAGCGTCGGCAGAGTGCGCAAGGCGGGCGTGCTATAAAGCAGCCAGCCATAGGTCGCTTCCGGCACGAGCAACATTAACATATAGAGCCCAAATTCATTACGCTGCGGCGTCGTACGAAGCGCGACTGAACTGATCGATTGGCGAATTGTAGATAGCTGTTGGTCCATAATGTTCCATTGTAGCACCACCTTCATAGCGCAACAATGTACCAACGAACAATGTACGAACGGGCAAGCGGGTCATTGCCCAAAGGGACGATGGCAAGTGCGGTTGGGGCTGATATGCTGGGTGCCATGTCCCGGTTCGTTCGATTCACCATAAAACAGAAAGGCCGAAGAATGCAAGAACAATTTACAGCCCTAAACCATGAGATTATCGCCTTTGTCGAGCGTTGCCCCGATCCGCTTTGGCGTACAGCCTGCGCCAATGATGGTCGCACGGTTGCCGTCGTTGCCCACCACATCGCGTCGTCACACGAACTTGTGATGCAGTTGGTGCAGTTGGTGGCCGATGGGCAGCCGCTGCCCGCGCTCTCCACCGAAATCTTCGACGCGGCCAATGCCCAACATGCACAACACGCGGCAAATTGTACACAGCCGGAGGTAATCGCCCTGTTGCGGGCAAAGGGGCAATCCGTGGCCACGGCATTGAGCGAATTAACCGCTGAACAATTGGCGCGGACTGCCCATATCGCGTTTGCCAATGCCACCATGCGCGCGCAAGATGTGATTGAACATATTCTGATCGGCCATGCGCAGCTGCACTTTGCCAACATCCAGGCGACAAGCGCGTAGTCCGCGCCTTAAAATCAAGAAGGTAAAGTGAGGGCTAGATGAATCTTCTCGACTTTTTGATTGGCGCGACCTTGATGAATGCCATGCCCCATTTTGTGCTGGGGGTTTGGCAAGGAGGGATGTTTAGCGCGTTTGGTTTTGGGAACCGGCAGAATATTCTGTATGGACTGTTGAATTTTGCGCTCTCCCTTGCGCTCTTCCTGTTCAACTATGGTCCAAGCCAGCTCTACCAGAACGCAATTTACGGCGGTGCCCTGACTCTGCTCGTCATCTATCTGTTGACCGGGCAATTTTGGTACAGATTGTTTCAGCAAAAGTAACAGTAATAGGACTTGCGCAACTACGCTCTGGCTTCGACAAGCTCAGCCGCCGGTAGTTGCGTAAGTCCTGATTAACAGAAGTATAAACAAGGAGACTACCTATACAATGAAAACGACAACAATCAATTCTACCCCGATCACCATTGCACCCGACCGGCTACTGCGCCGCGTATTGCAGGCGAACCTGATCTTCAGCGGACTCAGTGGTCTGGTCCTGACCGTGGATGCTGGTCCGCTAAGTCGTTGGCTCGGCATTCCCGCCGCTTGGGTGCTAGTGGCGATTGGCATCGGCCTGCTTGGCTTTGCCTGGGAGCTTTTCTATGTCGCCAGACAGAATCCGCTTAACCTGCGTCTGGCCAATGCTATCCTCTTCATCGATGTGGCCTGGGTCGTGGGCAGCGCCCTGCTCCTCTTCACCGGCTGGGTGCCGTTGACCGGCGTCGGTTGGTGGGCGGTGCTGGTGGTGGCGGATGCGGTGGCACTCCTGGCCATCCTTGAATATGTGGGGATCAGACGTGTATGGGGGTCGCAGTCCTAGGGTCTGTTGCCATTTCGATTTTACCACCGTACGGAAACGATATATCGTTTCCGTACGCCACTGGTGGAATCACAAATGTCAACAGACCCTAGTACAGTGCGGCACAAATAGACCAATCGTTGCTCTTCAAGTAAGGGTCTGCCACCGCTCACAATAATACTGAATCAACTTTGGATTGCGGAGTGTGATCTCTAATAGGAAGGTTAAGGCTTTACTAAAGGACGCCGAACCTTCCGGGCCAAACATATGCGCGACTTCGTGCAAATAGGTGCTGAGAACCGCGCCAAAATCATCGCTAAGTAAGAGCGAACGTTTCAAGGCAATATGCGACAAGCGATAGCGAATGGGCATCGGCGCTGAAACAGTAATGGGGGTTTTTATTGGGACGCAAGTGGCCATTCCTCGCCAGCTTGCGCCTTCATCTTTGATGATTTTGCATGGTGGCAGTTCAATCTGTTGCAGATAGGTAACCAATAGAATTTGCGCAACCGCTTCTAACAGTTTGATCCGCGCTAGCTCTTGCTCAAGGGGTTCGCGTGTAACCGCAAACCCTTCCTCTTTTGCACAAGCTTCTTCAAGCGAAGGATAGCCAAGTAGAGCGAAACCACTCTGCACCAATTTGTATTTGGTTTCTGAATTGCGTAACCAAGCAAGCGCTTGTCGCCGCTTGTTATAACTGGGAATATCACTGCGTTTAACTGGCCGCGCCACCAATAAATGAGGATAGCGCGCTTGCCACGCTTGCTTTTCTTCTGGTGAAGTGCTAATCCGTGAAGTCAGCGTACGGATAATCGAATGCCAGGTCTCAAAATCGTACTGCTTCTTCGGATTATCGTACCAGCGGTTTTTTAGAACTTGCAGTACGGTGGCCGCCGCTGCTGGTGGCAGCTCTTCGACTACTTGCTGAATGACCTTAATGACATCCATCTTGAAGAAATAATTCCGTTCACGGTCATCATGTCGATAGCCGTGGGCGCAAAAAATGAGCGGATAGTCAAAGGAGCCTAAAGCCTGATAGCCCGCGAAGACAATCCCTGCACCATTGTAACTGGATGTCGTTGGATAATGAGCCGGTTTGTTGCGGCTTGAACGGTAAAAGACGGCACTGCGCTTTGATGACCAGATTTCTTCGCCAAAGAGTGGGTTCTGTTGATAAAAAAAGCTGTACGACACACTTTCGAGCAATTGTTCATCTTGGGCTGAAAATGGCTGGATCAGCAAGGTGGTGTTGGGGAAGTGCTCATCTTGGCACCACACACGATAGGCTAGCGAGGTTAACGGTCGCCCATCCACTTCCACTTGACTGGTGACAACGGTTAACCGCCAATCTTGCGAGGCCATTTCAAGCTGCCAGCCATGATCACGCACGGCACAGAGCGCAGCAATTTTGAACCCTTCGCCAAAGTAGCCCGCATATTCACCCGGCTTTTCCCGTTTTGTCGAGGCGCCAATGTGAATCAACCAATCGTAACTAAAACTGACATTCTGAGCCTCAAAGCAGATACTCTCGCCGATGCGGCGATAGGAGAAGCGCTTATGCCAATCTTGATGGGTGACTGAATCATAGAAGTTTTGGATCAAATCACGCAGCACTTTATATTTTGACCATCTGACTGGGTAGTCGTAGATCAAATTCAGGGTGATTAACTTGGGTTCCATAGAGTAAAGCGAGTTGCCGGTGTTTATAAATGGGTAGAGAGTCATTCTAAATAGCGTAGCTTGTTTTCCACATATAAATCGATCAGATGAAATGGAAAGGGATAGACTGTGAATTGCTGGTGTCGTACAAATTTGACGGCCATCATGTCCAGCAAGGGCAGGATATCGAAATTTTCTTGACCGAAGTAGACATTGAATTGGCGAACCAGATGTGCTCTCGCCTGTTTGTCGTTTAGGTTTTGTGTTGCGCCGACCATATAACGATTGGCAGCGTCGTACCAAATTCCTTGGTAAAGCTTCAAGACATCAACCGTTGATTTGGTGCTTAAAAACATGCCAAGCTTTTGGTATTCGCGCTTTAAGGTACTCCCTACTGTCTCCGGTATGACCCGACGGGCATTCTCTTCAATGCCTTTGTTGAAAATCGCGGCAATTGTTTCTGTCCACTCAGGCGAAGATGTTAGTTGACTGAATGATAGGTCAAATCGGAATTGTCCTACTTCATTGATGAGATAATCATCAAACTCCTGTAAGCAAGACAAAAATTTGCTCGCCTCCCGCTGTGCTTTTGTGGGTTTGCCGCTACTGTTCATTTCCAGTTGGGCCAGATCCGGCCAACCGGTGTGTCTTAACTGCTCATAATGTTGGGCAAGCAAAAATTCTTCAAGCGGGATATCTTGAGCAACACTGTGCTTTCGTTGCATAATCGTTTCATAGTCATACAGCACCCGTTCGTTGATATCTTCAATTTCAGCAACAAAGCCAGGGCCAATAACAAAATCAAAATTCCATTCATCAGTATCTTGTTTCTTCTTGCGATTTCTCTTCGCAAATTCGATCAAGATTTCATCGAAAGGGGGCAACCCTTGATTGACAAGTAAGTTGTTTAATACCTCTCGACCAGCAGGAGCACCAATATCCTCAAAGTGCAGATTCTCTCCAACTACCCATGCCAAAACGCCGTATCGTTCCTTGTCGCCATAGTTTGCTTGCCGTACAAAAGCAAATTGCGATAATAAAATTGAATGCCCATGTTTGTCTTGGAAAAGGTTAGGGAGATTGTTGGCAATAGGTTGATTGCGCAAAATGAAATGTTTAAGGTAAAGCTCATTCAGACAGACTGCGATGGGATGCAGAATTTCATCTGTATGGTGTTGTTCATTGGCAGGTGCGAATCTTTTAACATGAATTGATTGTTTGGGCAGATCGATTAGATCGGGGTTACGGCGAATTTCTTGATACGGATCAGCCTGTCCATAAAAATCGCCGCCTTCTTCAAAATCACCTTTTTCGTGATCCTGTAAAATCAGGATTGGGTATTCCAAACCAGCATGCAAATCTTGAATGACTTCAAAATCAGGGGCTGAAGGATATTTGCAAAGCAAATCATGAAAGTGGCTAAGTGTTACCTCTGTCTGATTCCGGCGGTTGTCAAAAAGGTAGATACAACCAAGTTCTTTTACAGGTAAATCAGCATTATCTATTGACGCTTTGAAGGATGTAAATGAGCGGTGATTGTGGTATGCCCGAATTCCTAAATTCTGCAGATGGTTGATGAAATTGTTGGTAAAGTCAAACAGAATTTTGCCCCGCGTATATTCTGGCTGCATGTTGGAATGAAAATTTAGCTGTGCACGCTCATCAGGTTGCTTATAAACCCCAAAGATTTCTCCTTCGTATGAATCGATCTCCTCTCGCAATAACTGAGCATAAAGATGTTGACTGTTTTTCGGTGCGCGACAAAAGTATGGATAGATTAGTTTATAGTAGGGTTTCATATCCTTTTTCTGTCGGCGAATCAGCCGCGTAGCATGACCGATTATCTTAAACGATTGCTGCCGTAGATTTTCTAACTCTGTCTCATTGCGAGAGTCCCCCTTGATTTCGACCTGCAGGCAAGTGATCATATTTTTCGCACTTTTCGCGTGAATGTAAAAATTGCCGATAGCCATAAAAGTGTTTGTATCAAAGCGCGCATAGTTAGCCTGAAGTAGCTTAACCAACACATGAAAGCTACGTTCAAGCAAATCAAATGCGATCTCAGCTCCCTTTAATACGATGTTTGGTTCGTTCAATATCAACTCTGCAATCGGCTTTTCTTTGACGCGCTGAAATAAGGCATAGATGACACATTGCTTGCTTCCATCAGCTGATAATTGATCGTGCGTATACAAAAAATAGGGAACACGAAGTTGTGTCTTCGCAGCAGTATGTAAGCGCTTGTAGCCATTATCCCTGTTTAAGAGAAACGAGTCTGGTACAACATACCGCATAAGACAATACTTCTCTGCCAGCTTCTCAAACGAGTCTGGCTTTTCGATCACTAACGTCGTCGTTTTGGTGGTAACTGAATCAGGCATACACGTTCTCCATGTTCAGGTGTGATAGGAATTGCTCAAACCCAGGGTTGTAACCCCCTTGGTCTGTGTTTGAATTTAGGATACCTTGAATGACGATGATCTGTGCGGATTGAAAATCGTCAACAAGATCGAAATGGCGGTCGAAATAACGCTTTGGGCGTTCGGCATGGCTCACCAGATTCAGATAGATGAGCTTCGCCTCAGCCGTTTCGCCATGTACACGCTGAATTGCTGTCAATTTGCGTAGTGCAGAATCCCTGAAATCGGCCTCATTGAGTTTTGGCCGCCAGGCGGGGTCATCGGCTGATATGGCAAATGCTTCTAAGGTGTGCTCGCTATAGTTCTTGCAGTCGATATACCACGATCGTCCTTGAAGCTTTAGATCAGCCAGTTCAAAGAGTTGGTCACAGATCGCTTCCAAAGGAATTTTCTGCTCTTCCAAGATCGCACGAATCGCTTCTTCACCGATGGCCCCAAGCAGCACTGATTGGTAACAATAGGGCGTAAAAAAGTGACCGCTGGGATGTAAGAAACTCAATTCGTAGCCATGCCGTTCAAAGTGTCTGCGTATAACGGGCAGATCGCTAATACGTGTGTACGCTGAATTCAGGTTCCATTGATGCACACCAGTTTGCCAATCTTCTGGACGATAAAGATTGAGTGCTTGATCGACATAGAGTATGCCCTGATTGTAATAGGGTGACTCAAACACAGCACGAAACTTGCGCAGCAGCGTGCTTTGGAAGTCATGCCGTAGTACATCGCGGCGTAGATGTTGCCATGTTTCACGCGCATTGTTATCACCATCACCAGCGCGCAGCGCAACCAACCCGGCGAGCAATTCACCGATCTGCTGTCGGCTCTGTTCATTGCGTGTTGCTAGGCGTTCGTCACGTTTGAGTAGGCTGATTTTGGTATTGGCTTTGACTATATCGGCGATCTGTGCCAGAATGTCGCGGAAATGGTTTGAGATGGTTGCAGCCCGTTGCGTGCGTTGACCTTCAAACTGCTCATAGGTCGCATAGATGGCAAACGCCTCATAGACTTCACGACATAGCCAGACTGTTTGATCAGGCATTGGCTGCCAGACGCGTTCGATTCGCCCAATTGCTTGCGCATAAGTCGCAATCTGATTGAGCAAATAATCCTCGGTAGTGGCGTGACCAGTCCGGTAGTGATCATTCAACTGCGAGGTACGGATATTACCAAGAAAGCGGATAAATTGGCCTTCGCTAATCCGTTTGGCTTCAAAAAGCTTGGCAAAATACCAAATGTTGCGTTTGACAATAGCCAACCGTTCATCGGCGTTGTGTTCTGGCTCAATGCGATCAAAATAAAAATAGCGTGCTTCCAGCAGGTGGATATGCTTAAAATCAGTCTCTGTGCCTGGTTGGCTTTCCGGTGAAGGCAGATATTGCAAGTTAACGCCATTGCCAGCCGATGGGTATTGAGTAACGACGATAACCGGTTTATCCTGCCAAAACAGGCGATGATAATTCGCCATTGCCGTTGTGCTACCCCGCAACGAGCGATCATACTGGGCATCGTAGAAGATAACAATAAACGTCACCCCGTGCAACGATAGCTCGCAGGCTGAGAAAAGCGTGTTGTCTGTGGCAGGCTTGACGGCAAAGAGCTTATCTTCAGGCTGTGGATAGCGCGCAAAGATATGTTTGATCTGTTTGAAGGTGCTGAAGAAGAGCAGATGGGTGTCGGTGGCAAGCTCTTCCGCCGACTTTGTGGTTGCCAAATGGCACAACAGGGCAAAGAAGCGTTCCACCCGTTGCCGCCGATAGCCTTGTTGATCATTACTGCCAAACTCTTCATCGACGGCGACGGCCTCGATGAATTGGTGGAGACGCTGCTCATAAGCATCTTTGGTATCCAATTCAGCAGCATAATTGACACTCAGCTTGTTATTGCGCACTCGTTGTTTGGCCTGGTTTAGCGTTTGGATCAATGTGCGATCTTCTTCATCCACCTCGATCAACAGCGCTTCCCCTTGTTTGGCGATCCACTCCAGGTTGAACTGGCGCACAATGCGCGGAATATCCACCGTGGCTGAAAGGCCAAAAACCAGGTTGTGGGTCGCCAATTCGGCAATGATCTTCTCGGGCGTGGTATAAAGTGTGTAGAGATGAAAATCGACCTCATCCCGATCTGTCTCCTGTTGCAGATCGACCAATTCAAAGAGTGTGTAGCCGGTGTCCAATAGGTTACCCAATCTGGTCTCCTGGCGGCGACGCTGGCGTGGCGCTTGACGAATCCGGCGTAGTTCTTGTTCGAAAATCGTGTTTTGAAAGCAATGGCGTAGCACTTCTTCGTAGATCAAGGGACGCGCGGTTTCGGTCTCTTTGAAAAGTGTGATGATGGCATTGACAGCATCGTGAATTGCGCCAAAAAGTGCCAGTGCGGGTAGGTTGGGCTGGCCTGCGCTATCGGTTGACGTGGGCAAGATCTCAAACGAACGGTCGGTCTCGCTCAAGTAGAGCGGTGCGCTGGTCATGGTACGGGCAGTTTGAAAAATGGCGGCGCGTCGTAGGTCGGGATGATTGGTCGTAAATTGATTGATGTTGGGATAGTGAATTGCATACTGACTTTGCAACCTGTCAATTTTGTCGGTAATCGCCTCAATCCGCTGGCGGATCTCATTAGAAACTGGATATTCATCAAGTGGTAATTTGTGCCGCTTCATAGCGCCATAAAAAAGCTCGACAAAGTGGAAAGGATCGCTAATCTGCTCATCTTCAGTCAGCAACACCAGCAGATCGTGTTCCAGAAAATCAAATTCATCGAGAAAAATCACAAAGTTGCCGTGGTCATCCCGTAGCCGCGCCAGATTAATTGTGCGCTTGCCATCAAAAAAGCCTTGATAGGCCTTTTGCAGCGTCAATAGGAGAATTTTCGCCGTTGGATTGGCGCGAAATTCGATGTAGGGGAAAAGGGTGCGTATGGCAGGTTGTGCCAACAGTTTCCCGTGCAACTCTTGGCTACGGGCTGAACCGCTACCTAACTTGGCAAGAAGCGTTTGGAAAAAGCGTACAACTTGGCTGGCTTTATCGCGCAATAATTGCTCTAGGTCAGCATTTTGCACACCCATGCCCCCCAGACTTTCCAGCGACTGCACCGTCCGCCTTAGCTGAGACAGATCAAGTTGACGCTGCTGTTCGTTGCGCAGTAACTCAAGTGCTTGTCGCAACAAACGGCTCTCCAGCAGATCGCTGAACTGCGTTCGCATCTCGCCGTTCAACAAGGCGCGCACACTGTCCAGATCGCTCGGTAGATGAACATAACTTCCCTTTGGCAACTGTTCGGCCATCTCGTGGACAAGCTGCACCCGGTTGGCACAGTAGATCAACTTGCGGTCATTGACTGTCAATGTAGGCACCAGTTGGCGAATACCACTGGTCTTGCCATTGCCCGTGCCGCCTAGCACCTCTTTCAACCCACGCTGATACTTCGCTATACAGCGTTGATAATAGTTGCAGTAGCCAACAGTCGGTTGGATGCTGTTCTGTTCTGCCATCGTGCTGTTACTCCTCCCACGGCCAGACATAATAAATATATAGTAAACCTTTATCTGTAACTTCGTAGCGGCGCTGAATCAACCTTTGGTCATAGAGTCGTTTCAGACGATTGTTGGCGGCATTCAGTGCCAGTTCCAATTCAGCCGCCAACTGGGGAGCAGTGATTTCTCGGCACGCCATGATCATGGTGAGTACCTGTTGCAAGCTCTTTTCCAGATGCCCAACCAACTGCCAGCCGCCATCGCTTTGCATTGAAAAGAGGGCAAGCGTCAAGTTTTGAAGCGCAATCGCGGCATTCAGGTTGTCGGTTGTATCCTGCGAAAGGTGATGTAGGACAAGGCGGCGCTGCCCATATTGATCGTCTACAATTTCCTTGGCAAGCAGAATGATCGCTTCATCGACAAAGGAGACATCCATAGCATAGACTTCGGCAAAGTCTAGATACAAGGATTCCCCTTCCGGCAAACTCAATAAATTGGTTTTGACCAGTTCATATACCCGTTCGCCTTTGGTGCGGGTTAACAGATAGCCTGGCGGTAACCCCACATTTTTGCCAAGCGCAAGCATAGATAGTTGCTGCATAGTTACTTCACTTTTTAAATTTGTATATTCACTAAATTTTAGTGAAATCTAGTTTATAGTATATCAAGAGTTCGACAAAGGGTCAAATTTAACGCGGTGGCAGATCTAACAATGCGCCATTGAGCTTGACAACCACCTGTGTACCGGGGATGAGTGCCAGATCATCGTTCTCGCGGCGTTTGTGGGAGCCATGACTCAAAATTGACGCATTCTCGGAGCGAAACCACAGCGCCCCACCATCTTCAGCAATAATTTGCTCAATGCTGCGCAGACCTAAGCCACCACGCCCTGATGCCCGCGCCGATTTGCCAGCTAGCGCTGCCTGCAAATAACCGAGTGTGGTGGAGGCAAATGGCCCATGACAGTTGAGCAAACTTTGGCGCACGCCCATGCCCATGTCGCAAATCGCAATCTGCACTTCGGATTTGCCTTGTGTCGGGCGCAAATAGCGTTGCACCATGACCATGCTATGATTGTCGCTGCTGTGCTCAAAAGCGTTTTGGCACAACTCACTCAAAATGCGCAGAATTTTCTCCAAATTTGCAACTTGCAACGGCAAGCAGATTTGGCGTACGCGTTGCACAATGTCAAAAATGTCGATTTCTTGGCGAATGGCGGTGAGTTCTAACAGGTGATCACTGTGTTTCGTCGATACATTGTTCGCTTGGAAAGGGGTTTCTGGCGGTAGTAGCCATTGGCCGGCAGTGGTAAAAACGTTGATGCGTGTGAGGTATTGCAGGATGTTGGGATTGGCATCTATCAATTGAATGGGGTGTCCTTGTTGCTGGCTGATTAAGCGAGCGCAGGTGACAAGGCCAATCACGTCGTATGGACCAAGGAATTTTGTCTTGGATAGGTCAAAGCAGTTTGTGAATAGGTGAGTAGTTGATGTAATACGCAGATAGAAACCTTCCAACGCAGCAATGTCATTATTAAGACTGCCTACATCAAATTTCATACCTGCTCTTCTTTGCATTCTTATTGTGCTGGCTGTGCCTCTGCTGTCACTGTTGCCGAAACTTCGGCGACAAACGCTTGCACGTCCACCCCATGACTCTTCAACTGCCCGTTGACCTGTAACGAACTGGCTCTTCACCAGCATTGGATAGCGCTGTCAAGCTGGTTGTGACAGTTGAATTGACAAATTTATCGTTAGGGCGTTGCTGTTACTTTTGCATTGGGCATCTCTTGATGGCTTGGCAACTGCGGACAGGTTGTGCGATACGTTGCTTCACCAAAATATTGGTTCCACTCTGCTGACGTGAGATTGCGTCCAGCACATAAACAAGCTAAGTTAGTGAGTTGACTCACGTTGGCATTTTGGCTAAGTAGCGCCAGACGTTGAGTCTTTCGACATTCGATACAATCGATGTCAATAACTGGACAACTAAGCTTGCAACCGTCCGGTATATAAATTGGTACTGACTCTACAATAGGCGAATAGTCTTCTTGCCATTCATATTCAGAATTGTCTCCACTCCATAAGCGGATATCGCCGTCAGCATTGCCTGAAGCAAGCCACTCACCATTAGGTGCGAACTTTAAGGTCGTAATGGCTGCGCTGTGGCCATATAGTGTTTTAAAATAAAAGTCATTCGGAGTCTGAATCATTGCATTAAGATTTTCTACGATATAAACCCTGCTGTCTTCAGAGCCAATGGCAAATTGAGTGTAATCATCATTTTGGGCTAACGTACTTATACGCTCTTCGAATGCGATCTCTTCTGGCTCTTCGCTTTCTATATCTGTGGACCAAAGTAACAAATTCCCGCTGTTGTAATTTATGTCGGCAATCCATTGAGCATCCGGATTAAACAAGAAATTCTCCAAATCAAGAATGTTATCCCGCCACTGCTGATTCAGAAGTTTGGATAATTGACACAGTGTTGCAAGATCACTCGAGTTTTCTGCAAAACTAAACATCTGACAAACTGATTGGTAGTCGTCAAACATCTGGGGATCGCTGCTTAGCTGCAATAGATCCCATGCGTATATGCTTCTAACGTTACTCATCGCAAATAAATAGCGACCATCTTGGCTAAAGGCAATATCTGTAACCGAATTCGATTGTGATAAGAGCGTGTGCGGCTTACTCTGCAATGCATTGGTTGGCCATGCATTGATACTCCCATCTTGAGCAGCCGTTGCGAACCACTGTTGATCGGGGCTGAACGCAACATGCTGTACCGATGAGGAATGCCGCAGCAAAATTGCCTGTTGCTCATCAAGGTTCAGCAAATCCCACAATCGCACTGTTGCGTCTTCACTGGCGCTTGCCAGCCATTTGCCATCCGGACTAAATTCCAAATCATTAACAGCGCCAGTATGACCAAACAATGGAATGCCATGGATATCTACAAGTAACTGAACAAGGTTTTCTGTTGCTGTTGATACATGGGGTTCACCTCGATCCTTTTGAATGAACCAAGCTTCCAGTGCTAAAAGAATGGCTAACGACGGCTGACTTTTTTGAAGTGTGAGTGCTTCTTTTTCCCATAGATCTGCCTCGACAAATTGCTTTGCAATCATGGCAGTAGCACGCGCCTGCGCTTCACCGGTCGCTGCAATTTGTGTATCTTGGCGCTGCATATTAGCCAGAGTCGCATTTGCATCAGATGTAGCACGCGCCTGCATCTGACCATCAGCAGCCACCTGAGCACGTTGCCATTGCCAGAGGGCAATTCCAGCCGCAATTATTGCAAGGATAAGTGCAAGGCCTACTCGTTGTAGCCACTGCTGGCGCGCTCTGTGCTCCGCAGCCTCCTTTTCCTTTACACGTTGAATCTTTGCTTGATACTCCAAGCTAAGCCAGTAAAACTCTGGCGAATTAAGCTCTCTCAACTCGATATCGTTTACATCTACCAACATTTTGGCTTCAGCCAGTTGGATATCTGTCAGTAATAAATGGTTATCAACCTTTTGGTTTTGTTCCCACAAATTTCGCCACAACTTAAAGCGCGCTCGACGTTGCAACTGTTGACGCTGCTTTTCAATCTCTTCTTGTAGTCGATCCCAGTTATCAATCAGACTCTCGTGGATAATATCGATCACTTCCATCTCTGCTCCGTTGCGCGTTTCACTGGCGGATAAGAGGCGGGCGTTGATAAGTTCCTCGATCAGCCGTGGGCGTTGTGGTGAGCTTTTTTCCAATTCGTAACGGGTGCGGTGTTGACGAACATCCCGCCGGTCATCCCCATCAACCGAGACATTGATCAGGTCGAGCAGGATCTCTATCAATTCTTTCTGCTCATCGGTGGAGCGATTTTTTTGGGGATCAGCCTTGTCATAATCGTTGAAATCATAGACCGTATCAGCACGCTGACGAATCGCATCAGTCAGGCTGTGGTAGTTGGACAAGACCAGTTTGCCAGTTTTCCACAGTTCGGCTAGGGTCACTTGTAAGAGGGGCAGCAGCGCCGCATCTGCACCTCCATCTTGCACTAGACGCTCTAGCAGTTCAGGGGCAAAACGTTTCTGCGGATAATTGATTTGCAGTGGTTTTTGGATTGCATTGCGTAAATCATCCGCTTTCATGGTGCGCAGTTCGACGCCTTCTTTGGCAATCGCCCACAAGGGTTGGATGGCAAAGAGTTCGTCCAGGTAATCGACGCGCAACGTGATCAAGATATGGGTGTGACTGGCGGCAAAGTCGGGTAGGTTGATCAGAAAGTCGCAGAAGGGCGGCCGCTGACTGGCTTCAGACTGAATGAAGAGTTCTTCAAATTGGTCGATGAGCAGGAGGTTGATTTGGGTTGGCGAGATTGGCGCGAGGTGGTCCACAAACTGAGTTTCTGACAGAAACTCAGTTTGTCGGTCCGGGTTCAATTTTTGCAGCGCATCCGCCAACATCACCAACGGTTGGCTAGACGGGCGAAAAACCGCGTGGCGGACCGTTTTCTGATAAGCGGCATAATGGTTTTCCAACAGTGGGATCAGCCCTGCCTGCGCAAAGGAAGATTTGCCGCTGCCGCTGGAGCCAGTAATAAAGAGGATGGTTTGTTGCGCGCCTGGGGCGGTTAGCCGTTGGACGGTTTCTTGGGCCAGTTGTTCACGACCAGCATAGATAGCACGGTCTGCATAGCCAAAGGCGCGCAACCCAAGATAGGGATTGATCAAGCGCTGAACCGTGTAGGCTGTCTCTTCGGTGATAACGGTTTTATTGCCGAGGACTTTGTCACCAAGGATTTTATCGCCGCTGATCTGGTCACCGCGAACCATCTGGTCGCGGCCCACAAAATCACCGGCGGTGTTGACCGTGCCGTCAATCATCGCGCCGCCGGCGGTGTTAATCAAATTGGGATTGGTTGGATCGGTGTCAGAGGACATGGGGTGACGATACCATTTGTCT
Organism: Caldilineaceae bacterium; assembly: GCA_034432375.1. Lineage (GTDB taxonomy): Bacteria > Chloroflexota > Anaerolineae > Caldilineales > Caldilineaceae > JAHBVH01. The sequence continues at coordinate 34,510 of DAOUCA010000047.1, read as the reverse complement.
GCTTGCTGGAGTAGGCCGCTAACGGTAATTGCACTATAGTAGCTAAAATTGTTGCAAGCAATAATCGTTAGAAATAGCGTGGCAATTGCATTAACCTAGCTTAGCGTCGATCTTGCCACTGTTTTGGATCGCGGCGGGCATGAAAGCAAGCGAGGATCATCACTCTGTCGGCCTCGATTATATAAAAGATCCCGTAGGGAAATTTGCGCAACAGTGATCGCCGCATATCTTTGTAAGTTGCTGGCCATGCCATTGGGGTACGCTGAAGAGATGAAAAACAGGCATCCACCGCGCGTAAAAATTCTTCCCCAAGTCCTTCTGCCTGTTCTTCATACCATTGATAGGCCTCTCCAATATCAGCTTCTGCCTCTGGGCGGAGCAGTACTTCATAGATCATCGCAGGCTCCGAATACGTTGTTTCGCTTCTGTCCAAGGCGCATTTCCTTCTGGGCTTTTGTGATACGCAGCTAAACGGCGATCAAGCTCTTGGCGCTGTGCTTCCGTCACCGGGAGGCTCTCTGGTGACGCCACGATGCTATCCCAAATATCTTCCACTAGTTGAATGCGCTCAGCAACGCTCAGTTCTAAAATATTTGCGAAGGTTGGTGCTAGCATAAAATTAATATCCATTTCTCAACAATTCTGTTTGCTCATCATACAAAGTAATCTTACTCAGGTCGACTGACAAGCCTGCTCTGTAGTATACCAGAAAAGTGGCGAAAACAGATCTGTCTGCCTGGCTAAATGCACGTAGATCAGCACCGCTGTTGAACCACCAGCGGACAGGCATCTTGACCCCTAAAGCAATTTCTGCGCCGTCGCCACTAGCAATTCGCCCACCTCCGGCGCGAGGACTGCCGGATACCCATAATATTTGTAGGCGTCGGCGATCTCATAGCCACCGTGGGGGTAGGTGCGACGGGCAGGGATATAGCCGATGTTGTCGTTGCCAAAGCCGCAGACAAAGCAATGGCCGTCCGCAGCGCCCGCTTTGATTGCCAGCCCCAGTTCGACAAACAGTTCACCCGGCGCGCTGACCAATGCCAGATCACCGATCCGGATTACTTGGAGTTCGGTGGCAACGGTGGTCGAAGGATTGGGCGCAGTGACTTGGGCCAGCGTCATCGTGGCCCAGTCGATCATGGCACCGGTGATCTGCCGTTGATAGGGGCGTTGCATCTGTTGCGGGTCAGCCAAGTTCGCCTGTTGCGCAGCGAGAAACGCCGTAAGTTCCTCTGCGCTGGGCAGGGACGATAGGGGTAAAGCTAGGGTCTGAGTGACCGAGGTCAATTGCAAACACGGTGCCGTCGTAACTGTCGGTAAGACGCGCAACGCCTCGGTGGCGACCGCCTCGCCCAACGCCGTGAGCACATCCCAGCCCCGTCGCACCGGCCCGACATCGCCGATCGCACCGGTGGTCCAGAGCACCACTGCACCGGTTGCCGCTTGAATTTGCGCAGCGGCCAGTCCACAATATTCAGCGGAGAGCAAGGTGTTTTCGCCGGTGACACAGGTGGGATGACAGGTATAGTTGAGAAGTACCCCCAGCAGATTGCCGTCCGTGTCATCAATGCGCAGGATGCCGAGCGCCGGATCGATCACATCACCGGGTGTGCGCCGATTGTGCACCCCCGCTTGCACCTCGCCCTGACCAATCCCGATGTGGGCCGGCTGCCGTGCCCCCCACGCCGCCACCGCCACCGCACACAACTGCGTTTGCAGATGGGCCAGATATGCCGGATCGACCACACCACAGCCGTTCAGCCTCATGGTCGCCGGGCCAGAATGGCTGTGCGAACAGGCGATCATGATGTGGTCGGCAGGGATGTCAGTTGACGCGGCAATGACTGCGCGCGCGGCTTGCACGGTGGCAAGATGCAAGCCCAGAATATCAACGGTCAGCAGCGCCACGCTAGTTGTGCCGTTATCGAGCACCAGCGCTTTGGCATAGAGGGGAGCATGGACGCCACTGGCCACGCCGGCGCGGGCGACATAGCCGGTGAGATCGAGGCCGAGGGGCGGCGTAATGTCAATTTGGGCGACGCCGGCGTGGAGGGTGGGTGACTGCGTCATTGGGATTTACCTTTCGATTGCGATGGATTATGAATTTAGGGGCAACATATTGACTTAGGACTTACGCAGATCTTGGCTTCGATACGCAGAAAAACATGATACTCAGCCAGCATTCTGCGTAAGTCCTAATTATATGCTCATGTTGCGCATCTTCCCATAAACGTGCCATGCTACTCGAGACCGCCATCTTTACTGCGTAACATGAGTTATATGATAAAAATCCCCATTATCAAACGTACTAGGTATAGTCGCAATGCGTAAAGTGCACCGGCAGCTCCTATTTGCTATGATCCATCTTCAGATGATCCATCGGCGCTGCGCCATGCGCCATCACAGGCACGGTTAAGGTCAATGAATCGGCGTCAGCAAAGGTGAGGGTGAGGGTGAATTGCTCCCCCGCCACCAAAGGCGCTTGTAGATTTTCGAGCATCAGGTGTTTACCACTCGGCTCCAGCACAAGGTTCTCACCAGCCGCCACGGTGAACCCGTCCGGCTGCGCGATCATACGCATGACGCCGTTGTCGTTGACGGTTTCATGGAAGGAGAGCCCATCGGCCACAGCAGCTGTAGCCCCTTGTAGATGCACCGGATGGTCGGTGCCATTTTGGAGGGTAAAATAGACCGATCCATTGGTCATCCCAGCCGAAGCAACCGGGGCCATGAGATCGAGCACGGTGATTTTGCCGGCGATCGGGGTGGGGTGTGATGTCGGCGACGCCATAGTCATTGGCTGTTGCGATGTACAGCCGGTGAACAATACGCCGGTGAGCAATACGCCGGTGAGCCATATAAGTAGAGAACTGCGTATTCTTAGGATTTTCGACATGATCTATTCCTTGATTGCTTTTATTTAGGCCAACGAAAAATTTAAACTGTCCACGAAGACACACAAAGTTTCACGAAGGGAAAGCCTTTTCTTCGTGTGTCTTCGTGCAACTTCGTGGATAATTATTTTCTTTGCTTGGCCTTACTTGTTTACGGCAAGGGTTGCGCTGTCGGCAGCCGTGCGGAAAGGATCGCTAAAGCGCGAGTCGGTGATAAAGGTTTCGTCCGTCAAACTTTCCAGAAAGGCGACCAAGGCCGCCACTTCTGAATCGCTGATGGTAAAGCCGGGCACCAGCGCGCTTTTCCGCGGATTGCGCCGGCCATCGCCGGCAAACTCACCTGCGGTGGTTAAGCGCCCACCGGCGGCATAATGGCGCACGACTGCTTCGAGCGTAGCGATCGAGCCGTCGTGCATATAGGGCGCGGTCAGCGCGATATTACGCAGCGTTGGCGGGCGAAAGCGGCCCATATCTTCTGCCTTGGCCGTAATCTCATAGAGACCACGGTTGCCGCGTGGATAGGTGCCTTGCCCGTCCAGATTATAGAGACCATTGTTCTGAAAAACGGCGGCGCTGAAGGTGCTCCTCTGGTGTACCGTCGATGTGGTGAAGTTGAAACCGACATGGCAGTGATGGCATTCAAAGCGTTCCGAGAAGAAGAGTTCCATCCCCGCTTTCGCCTCTGCCGAAAGTGCCGTCTTGTCCCCCGCGAGAAAGCGGTCATAGGGGGCATCGCCGGAGATTAGGCTACGCACAAAGCTGGCCAGCGCCTGTACGATGTTGTGGTAGCTAATCGGCTCCGCTTGCTCAGGAAAGGCGGTGGCAAAACGCGCTTGATAGCCGTCGTCCGCCTGAAAGCGCGCCAGGACCGGTTCTTCGTGGCCGGTGATGCCCATCTCTACGGGGAACTCGCCAAAGAGCGGGATGAGCACCTGCTTCTCGACATCGGTCAACACCGGATTGGCCCAGGTGAGGGTGGCATTGTAGGCGACGTTTACAAGCGCCTGGCTGTTACGCAGCAGTGCTTGGTCGGTCGAGCCATGGGCGGTTACCTTGCCGTCGCTAAAGGCCAGCGCTTGGATGTGACAACTGCTGCACGACATGGTGCCGTTGCCCGAGAGTTGCGGTTCGTAGAAGAGATAACGGCCCAACTCGACCTTGGCCGCGCTCATCGGGTTCTCATCCGGCACGCGGGGTAGCGGGAAGCCGGCGGGGAGATCCCATTGGTAGGCAACGGCCGAGTCCGCCTTGGACGGGACGCCGCGGATGGTGGTGATGCCATTGGTGACCAATCCATAGAGCGTGAGCAAGGGCGGATCCAAGGGGTGACGACCAAAGGCGTGGCCCAGCCGCGGGAAGATCGGCTCGACCGCAGTGCCGCCGATCCAGCTGAGTATCCCAACATTCAGCGTAATCGCCAGCACCAATCCCAGCGTTGACCACTGACCTCTCCTCCGCGGGTGCGGACTACGCGAGAATTCCTCCCCTAGCAGTGCGACCCAACCAATGAGCTCAGCACTTTTGGTGAGATAGAGTGCCCCATCCAGCGGCCAAACGTGCGCGCCAAAGGGTGCGCTGATCGTTAGGGTTAAGAGCCACAGGACAATCATGCCCCCCAATAGGCTCTGCCCCAGCAGGCGCAACCCGGCCGGACGTCGCCAATAACCAAGCGCCCAAACCACCTGTAACAATCCTATCGCCGCCAGCCAGATCCCTTGAGCGGGAGTATGGAGATAGTAACCCAGCGCCACGACAAGGTGCGTGATGCCGGCCAGCCACGCGGCACCAATCGCAATTTTTCGGAACTTCATAGCGATATCCTAACGGTTTATAAAATCATCACCATCGGTCTGTCATCCCATCGGGACGGTCGATTTAGGCTATTCCCAAATTTAAATTGTCCAGGAAGATACACAAAGGCACACGAAGAAAAAGCAATTTTTCGTAAAACTTCCTGCTTCTTCGTGGACAATTATTTATTTGGTTTGGCCATAGGGTCTGTCCAGAAATAAAGTAGTCAATTGTACGGACACGGTGTACCGTGTCCGTACGGAAAAATTCTCCAAGTTATTTCTGGACAGGCCCTTAGGTTTAATAATGACCCCGTTTGGTCCTAAATTCAACCGCCCCATGTGTATCAAGGTAAGCATTTCAGGAACACTACAGCGGATTTTGGTAGTACGGATTTGTGATTTCGTCGATTAAATTGCTGTTTCTTTACAAACTTGTCGATTCAAGCGGCGTTTTCCCTAAGATTCAGGGCGCGCGGCGGAAAATCAGCTGCTTCCTTCATCCGTTATAGTGTTGGTTACCGCCCTTATCCCTTCCCTTGATACCAGTGGGTCCTAAATTCAACCGCCCCTACGGGACGTGTAACCCGCTAGAATTGATTTTGCAAATTATTCGACACGGAAGAACGTTTGCGTCGGGCAACCCGCTTCGACACATGCGCCAGTGGCAATATCGAGACCAAAAGCTGGCAACAGCTCGGCGCAGTCGGGATCATCGGGGCCGGACATGCAGCCCGGCGGCTGGGGCACCGATTCGCTTAGGTTGACATTGGTAAGCAAGGTAGCCAGATCGGCGACAATCGTACTGGCGGCGGGGTCAAAGCCGTCGAGTTGAATCGTTGCGAGATTGGGGCGGCTACAGGGTTCGGCCGGCGCTTTGGCTTGATCGGCGGCCTCACAGCCAGTGCTGCCCAGGTGGATCAACCAGGCCCCATCCATCACCGCGGCGTCACTCTTCATGTCAATGCGCACGAATTTATAACCGAATTGCCAGTTCCACCACATCGATGGCACATTGAGCGGCGAGGCTGCCACGGTTACATCTTGATGATTGAGGGCAAAGGGCACGCCCAGATCAAAGCGTACGGCGCTATAGTTGCCGGGTAGCACAGTGCCGCGCACACTGGTGTTCAGATCCGGGTTGCCGGTTTCCGTACAGCCAGCGCTGCCATCTTCAAAGTCGAGCAGCGCCGTACTTTCGACTTGCCAAAGGCCATCCTGTTCGAGTGTGACGGGAACGGCGTTGCCGCTGCCGTCGATCAGGGCGAGGTTGGAGATATAGAAGCGGAGATCGTTGAGCTGGGCCGTGCTTTGGGTGGTACCTAAGCCGGTTGCTGGTTGCGCACAGCTTACTTCTTGGTCGCCAGCCTGTAGGGTAAAGCGAATTTCGACGGCTTCACTGGCAGGATTGGTTTCTGAAGCGGTCGAGCTATCTGTGGCCGGTGGCGGTTGAAGCGCCTGGCAGCCCATCAACGTGATGAGCATAACCAGCAGGAGTGGCAGCCAAAGCTGTTGCGTACTTCTGTTCATCGTCGTAATTCCTCTAGGTTGTTAGGCGCGCCGCAACACAAAGCAACCTGGACAAGCTCGTACAGGCGATTGGCGGCACAGCCGGAGATTATCGCAAAGGCAAAGGTATTTTGCCCTAAATTTAAGCGTCCCGATGGGACGAAACCCCATTCGTTCAGCTGTTATGGATTATTTGGTTTTACACAGAAGCAGAGGAAAGGCGCGGTGGTGGGGTGGGAATTGGTGGCGCGAAGGGAATCATCAGCGAATCGGCCAGCCAAACAGAAAATTGGGCACCATCGGCATTGCAGGGCACGAGCGCAGCATTCATGCCTAGGGGCAGTAGCGTGGCGATAGCGAGCTGCGAGGGCACAGAACGCCCGGCAGGCGCTTGCGGTAGATCAATCGGCTCTGGGGTCGTGTCGTCGTGATGGACGCTACAGGTTGTCGTGCCGCTGTAGGTTGTAAGCCATTCCGCCAAGGTATGCACAACTTGGTTTGTCGACTGGTCAAGATGGGCATGCGGGGAGGGATCAACAATCGGTGGGTCCATAAAAACAAAGTGGGCGCGGGCATGGGGATGGCCAGGGGTCGCCTGTGCCCCCCAGCAGATCAAGGGCAACACAAACGCATAGAGCCCTGCATAAAAGAGATGCAAGGCTTTGGTCCAATAAAGAGTTTGCTTTTTTCTAGAACGCAATGCGTTGTGCATGGGTCAAAAATATAGCATCTCTAGGAATTTCAAGCAAATAGATTGGAACCAGAAGAATTTTGTGAATTATTGCACAATTGGCTCTCTTAGGGTAAAAGGTGTTATAATTTCTTTCATCAAGGTCGATTGCCTGGATGCAAAAATGAACCCATTGGTCCAGAGAAGCATCTGTTACCTTCGCCTGCACTTTTGGGCAAAAAGAATCAAGAGAGGCTTGCCATGAAAATTGTAATTGTTGGTGGTGTGGCCGGCGGCGCATCAGCCGCGGCGCGTGCGCGACGGCTGAGCGAAGAGGCCGAAATTATTATTTTGGAACGCGATGCATATGTCTCTTTTGCCAACTGTGGATTGCCCTATCACATTGGCGGAGAAATCCAAGAGCGCGATGCGTTGTTGTTACAGACGCCGGCTAGTTTAAAGACATCGCTTAATTTAGATGTACGGACCGGCCACGAGGTGATGGCGATTGACCGCGCGGCCAAGACGGTGCAGGTGCACAACCGTGCCACCGACACAGAATATACGGAAGCCTACGACAAGTTGGTCCTCTGCCAAGGGGCCAATCCGGTACGCCCACCCCTGCCGGGCATCGACCATCCGCGCATCTTTACCCTGCGCAACATTCCCGATATGGATGCGATTAAAGCGGTTGTTGATCAAGAGGCGCGCAAGGCGGTGGTGATTGGCGGTGGTTATATTGGCATGGAGATTGCCGAAGCGCTACGCCATCGGGCGGTTGGCGTGGATCTGGTCGAGATGCTACCGCAGGTGATGCCTCCGCTTGATCCGGAGATGGCGCGCGATCTGGCCTATCACATGGAGAGCTACGGCATTAATTTACATTTGGGCGTGACGGCGCAATCGTTCGCCGACGTAGATGGTGCTGTCCAGGTTACGCTGAGCGATGGCGTTATCCTGGTGGCCGATCTGGTGATCATGGCTGTGGGGGTGCGGCCAGCCTCAACTTTGGCGCACAGTGCCGGATTGGCGATTGGGGGACGGGGTGGCATTAAGGTTGACGCCCACATGCGCACCTCGGACCCGGATATCTACGCCGCCGGCGACATGGTGGAGGTGACCGATACCGTCACTGGCGAAGCAACGGTGATCCCGCTGGCGGGGCCGGCCAATCGCCAAGGACGCATTGTCGCCGATCATATCTTTGGGCGCAGCAGCGCCTATCAATCGACGCAAGGGACAGCGGTACTCAAAGTCTTTGAGATGACCGGTGGCTGCACCGGCGCGTCGGAAAAGGTGCTGCGCCGCGTCAACATGCCCTATCGGAAGATCTACATTCATCCCTCTGGTCACGCTGGCTATTATCCTGGCACCGCGCCGATGCACCTCAAATTGCTCTTTGCGCCTGAGGACGGGCGCGTGTTGGGCGCGCAAATTGTCGGCTATGATGGGGTCGACAAACGGCTCGATGTCCTGGCCACGGCGATTCGTGCGGGGATGACCGTCTATGATCTGGAGCATCTGGAACTGGCTTACGCGCCACCCTATGGCTCGGCCAAGGATCCAATTAATATGGCTGGCTTTGTCGCCACCAACCTGCTGCATGGCGATGTCACCTTCTGGTATGCCGAGGATTATCCAGAGAAGACGGTGAGTGGCACGATTATTGATGTGCGCAGCGAAGAGGAGTATGGGGCCTGGCATATCCCCGAGGCGATCAATATTCCCCTTGGGGAGCTACGCAAGGGTCTTGCGCCCAAGATAGCCGCCAGCGATCTGCACCACCCGATCTTTCTCTACTGCCGGGTCGGTTTCCGCAGTTACCTCGCCTACCGTATCCTACGCCAATCCGGCTATGACAATATTGCGACGTTGGCCGGCGGCTCTAAGACTTTCATGAGCTATAACCGAACGCCACTGACGACCGGCCGCCCCGGCATTCCGTTTATCGCCCATGAAGAGGAGAAGATGGCAGCGCAGCCGGGCGCGTTGCAACACGCGTGAGTTTAGCACGGAGCCCCAATGTATCTGAATCGGTTGATGTGTGACGGCCAATAATTTAAGCTACTACACGCAAATCAAAACGCCGCTTCTCCTTCTGAACGCCAGATAACAACGGGTTTTAACTCGGCAATATCGAAGTGATGTAAATAGGCTAATCTGTCACACAGTAATCTGATCGGCGATTTGCCCCACTGTCCAGGCACTGACCCCCGCTAGCGTCAGTCCCCAAATTGTGGGATAGTTGCCATGTGTCAGACGATAGGCGATGATGCGTTCGGCCAGCCACGGTCCGATGTAGGGCAACGTCATCAATGCTTCACGCGTCGCCTGGTTGATGTTGAGTTTGATAGCCGTTGCAAGGGGTACAAAGTGTGCAATCAAGTGATGGTCTTGATGGACCGCGGCAACGGTATAGGTGAGAAGCGCGCCAACCTCGACGGCATCTACGGTGACAGTTTGCAGTTGAAAACCAGCATCCGGCGTCATGTTGAACGATTGATCGGCACCATCCATTACCTTGACTTCACCCTGAGGTGTCACTGTCCCTTGCCCCACACTGTTGGCGACAATGGTGTGGGCCGCACTCTGCGGTACATGTAGACGTTGAAGCGCGGCGTAGGCGTTGATCCGACCAGCCCCGAGTGGGTAGATGGTTGCATCGCTGGTCGGTTCCGCAGTTTCGCGGATCAATTGAATGGCGGCTTGTGGCGTCAAGGTTGGTTCCAGGGCAAAGAGCAACGCCAGCAGGCCCGTCACATGGGGGGCAGAAAACGAAGTGCCGCTCGTGTACACATGTGAGTCTGGCGTTGATGTCGTATAAATCGCTGCGCCACCACCGCCCAATTCACCGCCTGGCGCCGCAACCGTCACACTGTGCGCGCCATAATACGAGTAGCTCGCCTTGCCATCCGCCTGGTTGGTCGCTGCGACGGAGCAGAGCGCATCAATTGTCCGATCCGCCGGATACCAAATATGCCCAGAGGGGAAATGTAATTCGTCGGGCTGTTGGGCAGTGCCGGGCAGATAGTTGCCCGCAGAGGCCACAATAGCGACATTCTGGCGCGCGGCGTCAACCAGCGCCTCCCGAATGCCGAGATGCTCTCCATTAGTCAACCAACTTATATTGATGACGCCGCGCTGCCCTGGCTGTAGATAGTTCAGCGCCTGACGAATGGCAACCGCGCGCAACCCATAGGCCGGGGTCAACGGGCTGCCGGAAATTTTGATCGGCAAAATCTGGCACGCTGGGGCAATGCTTTGAATCGCACGTTCACTGGTGGCCCCTTGTGCGCAGATCACACCACTCACTTGGGTGCCGTGGGCGATCACTTCTTCATTAGGTGAGAGAACACCCTCTGGCACATCCAACTCATAGTTCAGATCGAGTTGGGGCCAATCGGGGCGGAAGGCGGGCGTCAGTTCACCGTGATCCATGCGGCAGCCGCTGTCGATGACAAATATCACGACACTCGATGAGCCGCGAGTCAAGGTATGGGCCGCATCGAGATCGATGGCAGCATAATTCCAAAGCCGTGCATCTGCTTCAAAGTCAGAATCTTGTACCGGTGTGGATCGATCCGGTGGAAAATCGGCCAACCCCACCTGGTCCGGTTCGGCGAGGAGGACCGCATCGGACCGTTGCGCCTCTTCTATGGCCGCTAATGTTGCGCGCAACAGATCGCGATCGGCGGGCATCGCGGCGATCTGTACACGATAGTAGCCCACATCCGCAGCCGTCTGGACGAGATGAAGGCCCAACTGCTCGATCAACGCCTGGCATTGAGACGGTGTTGCGGAAGGGATAAACCAAAGATCGAATGCTCCTGGCACGAAATAGCGCTCAAAGCCAAGCGCGTCGCGCAAGACGGGATAGACGTGCCCACCGTATAAGCGTTTGAGCAAGTGAGGCTGCGCTTCTGCTTCAAAATCGGCCGGCCCCACAATGCGAAAGGGAAACAGCGGCGTGGCCTCTGCGATCGCTGTATAGCCGGCATTACCGATCTGGCCAGCACTCTCTAGGTCACTTTGCTCTGGTAGGATATAACGGCCCGCCACCGGCATCAGGGGGATTGTGGTAGCGCGCACTTTATCGGTAAATTGCAAGGCCGGAAGACGAAAGAGTTGTTGCAACAGGATCCCAGGTAAGGCTGTTACGTGCCGCAGTTCCTCTAGCGTATAGTAGGGTCGTCCTTGTAAGAGCGCCGTGATCTTTGTTTGCTCCAACTGGTGAAACTGCTGTAGCTGTGTTTCCTGCACACGATTGGGATTTAGCCGATAGCTTTGTAGACGCTCTGGATCTTGGATTAATTCAGCGACCATTGCCGGTGTCATGGCGCTGATGTCGGGGACAAAGAGACGTTGTGTTCGCACGATACGGGAGAGCGGTGTGCTTGTCGCATTCACGGTACGCAACAACGCCTCCGCTTCACGCTGCGGGATCCCCAGACAAATGGCCAGTTTTTCAGCATTGGTTATCGACAAATTTTGCATAGACGGTGGCATTGGGATCTTCTCGCTCGGTTGACCCTCACCCTGAAACCCTCTCTCACACGTGGGCTTACCATTACCCATATCGCTGTGTAGCAAAGGTGACTAGTACTTTTGGGCGTGGATACTTACGGCAATCAATCGTTACAGTACCGCGAGTACCTATAGGAATATTTCAGGGTAATGATTTACGCCAAGATCTACTAGGTTATGTTGACATTTCAGATTTACCAGTGGGACAGCTGACAGGTGCTAGGCACATGTCAGCTGTGTAGTGCCCCAAATGTCAACAGTCCCTAGTGTTCCGGGGACGGCACAGCGAACATCTGGTTAACGAAACTAGTACAGTGTCAGGGAAGTTCTGACACTGTACTAGGTGTGGACCGTCCCCGGAACGCAGGCCATCGCGCGAACTTAAAGGGAAAAGAGCACCCAGCGAGAGCTCCGGCGATGGGGCAGACCAAACTGGTACAACTTACTTGACGACCGTTAGTCGATCAAGCGAACAACTGCCAGTAGTAGGTGATCTGGTAGTGACCGCCGTAGCCATAGAAATGGGCATAGCGGTAGCCGGACCAGGTAGCACCCCACGTACCATTCAACGTCCAGCGTGCATTATAGCTGGGAATATTGGTGCTGGCGGTGAAGGGCGGAAAAACATCATCTTTGAAGAGTCCGATAATCCAGCCAACCAGTTTGTCAATGATCCACGCAACGGCCTTACCAATGGCACTGGCAATGACTGGCCCCAGGTATTCGCTTAGCACACCAGTAACAGCTTTTTCAATCGCGGATTTCACGTAGTCGCGCACTTTTAGCCAGATGGTATTCAAGACATCGGACAAACCGCCATTATCCTTTTCTGCCAGGATCAGCGAGACGGAGTAGTGCTTTGGCCACTTACTGCCTTCGGTCAGATTGAACCAGGTATAGCGCCAATGCGGGTTGTAATTTTTGGCGTCGCCGTCATCGAAGCCGCCGCCCACATACTGCTCATTGACCTTGTTGGTGTCGCCGGTTTCATCGACCGTCACACCCGCCAGTGCAATTTCATCGCTGCCCCAAAATTCGGGGTTTGTCTCATCAACACATTTGACTTGGGAGATGTAGAGGGCCAACTTATTGGTAACGGCAGCCGCTTCAAATTCATTGGTGCGGCCCTGATTCAGAGCGCTATCACCATAGACCGGCCCCCAGATATCAGCCAACCGTTGAGTATCATAGAGTTCTGACTGCGCGGCACTCTTGCTATTTTCGACAACGGCACTTTCAAAGTCTTCAAAATTATTCGGCAGGGCAGACGCGGGAACCAACAAACCTTCTGAGGTAACGCGCACACTACCATCCAGTGGTAGAGTCAATGTCGGCTGGCGAATGCCCAGCAATTTCTTGTCAATCGCTAGTTCGCCTAATGACTCACCAGCTCGGTTAAAGCCGCCGGTGCCAAGAAAACTTTGGGTATCTAGTGCGCCATACCGGCCAAAGAGCATTTGGCGCGCCGTTTGCGAAGTCTGCGCAATTTCTGTCGCCTGTTTACGCACAGTCGATCGCTTTGCTTCTGGCATCTTGCTAAGCGCGTCCTTAAAGACAGCTTCCAACGAATCAGCACGAACCGCCTGGTTGGGATTGGCTGCTACAGCAACAAACGAATATTTTGCTGCATCCAACACATCCTGTGCGATCTTGCGGACTTCGCTATTCTCGATCTCTGTGACCCCATCGGTGTCAGTAATCATCAGCCGTGCATCTGTGAAAACGGTGCCGGGGGTAACTGCCATAATCTCGGTCATCTTTGATTCCTTTCTGCAACGAATCAATAGAGCATACGCATGCACTTTGTCTCTATCTAGAAATTCTCTGTTCCCGTTGGGTCACAACCGAAGTTGAGGATAGAGACTTACAAAATTTATTGTTGGGGATTCAAAAAGGTGGCCCAGTACTTCTGCACTGTTGTATGTAAGCGCAAAAGCTCCTGGAAACCTGCTTGAACCGACTGCCTGCGAGTATACTCTGGTTGCATCCACGGCCCATCCACAAGCTTTCTACAAAATCCAGTAAAACCTCTACTAATTCGTAAGCAAGCGATAGGCGGACCAAGTACTTTGGCTGGGGCTTACCCCCAATTCGTGTTCGAGCAGATCGAGACAACGATCAAACTGGCGCCCCGATGCACCATGATTGCCCACAGTGCTATAGAGATTCATTAGCGTACGGTGCATCTCCTCGTCCAGTTGATCGATTACTAAATAAAGTTCCGCGCAGATGATGGCGCGCTCCCACGCTTCTTCTTCCATGAGTTGTACGGTATATGCCTTCAGGAGATTCAGATATTGATATTCACATTGCTGTGCTTCCATCTGCGCCCATTGTTCAAACTCCGGCGAGTGATTCACTTGAAAACCGGCGAGAAACGGCCCTCTGTAGAGCGTAATAATGAGCGATGGTATGCGCGCTTGCTGGTTGTGGAGTTGCAATTCCCATAGGTTGCGCAGTAGCCGGCAGTCACAGACTAATGCCGCGGGATCGATATAGAGATAGTCAGCATTAGTTTGTATGAGCTTTTCATCGGGGAGAGCACAACGCAAGTGATAGAGCAGGCGTGCCAGTTTCTGTTTGGCGTCGGCCTCTGGTTCATCTGGCCAAAAGTGCCAACAGGTATGACCGCGGGCAACTGGCTGGGGGGTCGCCGCCAGATAGTACAACAGTGCGCGCGCTTGCCGCCGTGGGATAGAGAGCGGTTCATTATTCCAATAGACCAACGGTGCGCCCAAAAGGCTAACAACCAACGTTGGCGCTGAACCGTGTGGGCGCTGCATTGCCGGGTGAGCAGGAAAAAGTTGGGCAAATTGCCTCGTATCTGACCAAAAGCTTTGCTCAATCGTCATCTTCTTTGAGGGAGTAAATAGAGTTTCGGACATAGCGATCTCCTTTGCATCCGCTGGGGTATTTTCTTGCAATGGCTTTAGAGAATGCTGCCTCTGCGCGATTTGAGTGAGCTTGCGCCAAGACTTCGTAAAGTGCGTTCTGTTTGAAGCCATAGATTTTACATAACCAAATGTAAGGGTTCAAAGCAACTGCACTTTAGTCAACGTCTCTTGTCTACATATTCTTATATTGTTATGCCTCATCCACTTTGGGATAAAGCTACACTTGATGGAATAAGGATTATTCGTAGAAGCAAGGAAGTGGCAGAGCCGCCAGGTGTGCCGCAGGAAGCGCTGGTGAGGTGAATACGACTGGGGGGTTCATAGCCGATAGGGAAAGGTAAGGTTTAGCTATCGATCGTGGAAATCTTGCCTAAACTCGGCCATCCCTCCGGGACGTGGCTTAGTGGCAAGAACATTCAGATAAGAGTATTTTGTTGCGGAGAAGGCGTTCTCTAATGCCGCACGCAGTCGTGTAAAGTCGCATTAGAGAATGCTTTCTCCACGTTATTTGAATAGTCTTGGGCTTACTGGTAGATTCGTTGCGTTTCGCGAACCTGCTTTTACCACTTATACTCCTCGCGCACGGGGCTAAAGACATCGAGCGCGCGGGCCGGTTGGTCACCCACTTTGACGCTGTGCTCAACACCGCCGGGAATAATGAAGATTTCGCCTTCTTTGACGACACGCGTTTCGTCGCCGATGGTGAATTCGAGTTCGCCTTTGAGCACGATCCCCGCTTGCTCATGGGGGTGGCTGTGCGGTGGCACGAAGGAGCCTGGTTCTAGATCGAGATAGGAGAAGAGCACCTTTTCGCCCCAAAAGGTGCGCGACAGCGCGCCGGGGAAGAGCTCTTTGGGGGTGCGTTCGTCTGGGTTATAGAAGTAAGGCATGGTGAAAGTCCTTTTTAGTAGCGAAACAATGACTTCTTGTCGATTGGGCAAGAAAGAGTGAATGATGATTGGTGAATGGCGAATGGTGAATGGTGAATGGTGAATGGGTGGGCTACATGCACAGCTCTTCAATCATGCGCGTGTAAATCCCCACGGCATCTTCTAGCTGCTTAATCTCTACCCATTCGCCAATCGTGTGCGCCTGCTCAATGTTCCCTGGCCCCAGAATCACACATTGGGTATAGCGTTGATAGGATTCCGCCTCGGTGCCATAGGGCACGGTAATCGCCTTTGCGATGCCGGTGGCGCGGCAGGCGGCTTGGACGACCTCGGCATTTTTGTCGACGTAGAAGGGCTGCAAGGCATGTGACGACACGTCGAGGTTATACTTACGGGCGGCGGCTTCGATCAGGGCGATCTGCTCTTCGTGGTGGTCATTCGGCATCACGCGGATGCTCAATTGGGCCACAGTTTTGGCGGCGGTGACATTGGAGCGACATTGGCCATCGTCGATGGTCAGGTTGAAGCCATTGGTCGGCGGGCTAAATTCGTCATTCTGGAAGCGCTTGTCACTCTTGAAGAGTTTGGCTAATTCGGCCACTTCGGCCAGGAAGGGTGCAATCAGAAAATTGGCCGAAATGCCCTTATCGGTACTGGTGTGCGCGGCCCGCCCGATAGCGGTGATGACCACGCGCGCCCCCCCTTTATGCGCATAGACCGGTTGCAGATCGGTCGGCTCGGGGATGACAGCCCAAGTTGGCCAATTTTCCTGAAAGGCCGTGGAATGCTCCTGCATATAGTGAGCGCCGGTGTGCCCCTGTTCCTCGTCCGAGGCGACGGCGATGTAGATCGGTTTATTCAGTCGGCTGACATCAATGGCAGCCGCCGCGATCATGCTAGCAGCGAGAGGCCCCTTCATATCACAACTGCCGCGGCCATAGAGCTTGTCACCCTTGACCACGGGGTTCCAGGGCTCCCATTCTCGGGGATCGCCGGGCACCGTGTCGGAGTGGGAAAAGAGGCCAAGGCCACCACTGCCACTGCCCTTTTTGGCAACCAAGTTATGTTTTTCCACGCCATTCTCGTCGGGGTAGCTCAGCCGTTCAATCGTAAAGCCACGCGTTTCCAACCATTCATGAATAAAGTCGGTGACGGCGGCATTGCTTTCGGTGGTTTCCGAACGCATGGCGACCAGGGTTTGGGTCAAAGAGAGGACATCTTGATTCATGCAGAAACTCCTTTTTGGGCAGATGAGATACACATGACAGCGTGTGATAGAATTGCACATTGACAGCGTGTGATTGAATTGCACATTGACAGCGTGTGAGTGGATGTAGATGGGCACGATATGGTCATCTGTAGAAGAAGCTGCTCATCTCCGTTGAAGCGAAATATGAAGTATATTGTGCAGTATAAACTGGAGATGGTAACTTGGCAACCGCGGTCAATTAGCGCTACACATCACGCAATCCCCCACGTCCCCGGGTTGAGCAACGCTTCATCATCAACGCGTAACTCACCCAACAGCGCCAGCAGCGCGGGTGACAGTTCGGCGGCGATTGCCGGCAAATTGTCGGCTAACTCGTCCGCCGTGCGCATCCCCACCAGCACGCTCCCGATCTGTTCATTGGCCAGCGCAAAGGCGAGCGCGGCCTGGGCGGGAGTTAGCTGCGGTGCCTGCTCCTGCACCAGTTGACGGAAGTGGCGCGAGCGGCGGCGCAATTCGGCTAAATGATCAGGCAGATGTTCGGCACGTTCGGTCAAGGCCCCTTTGAGCAGCACCGAGCGCACCAGCACACCGACATTTTGTTGTCGGGCCAGCGGTAGCACGCGATCAGCAATGCGCTGGTCAAAGACCGAATAGGTGACCTGGATCACGTCAAAGAGATCGGCGCGCAAGGCCGCTTCCGGCAGGGCGGCCCCGTAAAAGGAGCCGCCAGACCAACGGATTTTGCCGGCCGCTTGCATGGCGGCAAAGGTCTCGGCAACGGTCTCTTGCTCCGCCAACACCCGTTCATCAACATTGTGGATCTGCCAGAGCTCCACCACCTCTGTCTGCAAAAGACGCAGGCTCTCTTCCAACTGTGCAAGAAGATGTTGCCGGAGAGCTTTCCCAGACGGCACGGTGCCGTCTGGCAGGTGGGCACTCGCTTTGGTCGCCAGCACAACCTGCTCGCGGCGGCCGTGCAAGAGTCGCCCCAAGACGGCTTCGCTCTCGCCATAGCCACGTGCCGTGTCCAACAGGTTGATGCCGGCGGCCAGCGCGCCTTCGATCAACGCGGCCGCGGTGGCTTCACTTGGCCGTCCAAAATGGCCCGGTGCCTTGATGCCATAGTCTAGCCCCAGTTCCACTGTGCCCAATGCCAGGGCTGAGACAGCGAGTCCCGTCCGGCCCAACGTACGATAATTCATTCGTGCGATCCTTTTCTGGGCGCGACCCAATTCAGTAATTTCCACGTTGGAACCGTGTAGTGAGCATCCCCTGATGCGAACCGTTGCGCACCAAGGGGTGCGCAGTACACTGATGCCAGTCTCCTGGAATTGCGCAACCCCATGAGACTGGGTTGACAAATTTTCTTCCTATAGTACGCTTAGGCAGGGAAAGTTTGCAAATGGTTTTTATGCAGTACCCCAGAAGAAGGGAAAGCGCCATGTTTGACCGTTCTTTTTTACCCCTCGCCCTCTTTGAATTTATTGTGATCGCCGATACCCACTATATGATCGACCCAACGGGTCAGCAGGTCGAATTTGGTTCGCGTCGCCGTCAAACCGCGCGCGCCGAACACGCGCTGCAACTGGTAGCGGCGCTGACTGCTGATCTGGCCACGCCCCTCGTCATCCACATGGGCGATCTGATCCAGGAGTTTCCCGAACGGCCCACCTTTGCCCTGGCCCGCAACGAAGCGCTGGCGCAGTTGGCCAAGCATGGCGTGCAGCCGCGCTATGTCGCCGGCAATCACGATGTCGGCGACAAACCCGATCCGACGATGCCGGCCAGTTGGGTCACCGCCGAGTTCCTGGCTGACTACCACAGTCGTTTTGGTCGCTCGTGGGATAGCTGGGATCAGGATGGGCTGCACTTTGTGGTGCTCAATTCGCAGATCATGAACAGCACCCTGCCAGAGGCCGCTGAGCAGGCGCAATGGCTGGAAACAGATTTGGCCGGCCATGATAACCAACGGATCTTTCTCTTTCTACACCTGCCACCGTTTCTACACGATGACCAGGAACCCGATCTCGGCCACTATGACAACCTGGCGGAGCCAGCCCGCTCGTGGTTGCTAAAGCTTGTTCAGCACTATCGCGTCGAGCGGCTCTTTGCCGCCCATGTCCACTGGTCTTTTTTCAACACCGTGGACGAGACGCTCTACCAGACAGTCCCCTCGGTCGCCTTCACCCGCCCCGGTTTTAGTGAACTCTTTGCCGCGCCACCGCCCGCCGAACAGGGACGCGATGATGTGGCCAAACTCGGCTTTTTTCTCGTACGGGTGCTCGAAACGGGCAGCCGTGTCCATCTGATCCGCACCAGCGGCCAAACCGATAGCCCCCTCCCCTACAGGCGGCTGATCACCCGCACGTCGCCCGATCTGCCCCACTCGCCGCTGGGGGTTACCGCGCTACATCCACTGGCACCCACCGGGCAAGTGCCGGCAGCCTGGCCTTCTACGATCCGACAGCCGGTGCGCAACGACTATGGGCTACTCGCGCTGCTGGAGTTGGGGGTGCGGTCGCTGCGCCTGCCGGCCACCGATCTGGCGGATCCGGTGCAGTCGGCGCGGTTGGCAATGGCACGTGCCCAAGGGATAGCCCTCACGGCGCAGTGGCTCTGGTCGCCGGGGCTGCCACTGGCTGAATTGGCGGCCACCCATGCTGGGCAACTCGACAGCATTGAGGTGCACCTGCTCGGGTCCCCCTGGCCCACGGCGGAAGCACTTGAACAGTTGCAACGCTGCGCCACAGTGGTGGAGAAACCGATTGGCCTTTCCTGTCTGGTACCTGGCCGCAACGTGCCGGGCAAACAACATGGCCGTTCACAATTTGGCTATACGATAGAGCAATTGCCGGAGATCAATCAGCGGCTAGCGGCAGCGGGGGTGCAGATCGACCGCGTCTGCTGCCGCCTTGACGATGCAACTCATCGTCCGCCCTGGGTACAGCTTGCTGCGATCCAGGCAATCGGGCCGCTATCGCAGATCGGTGCGCTCGACTGGCTCTACACGATCCCGACCGATAACGAATTGATTGGGGCCAATGCGGTCGCCGGTGCGCTGTTTAGCCTGCTGCAACGGCCTGGCGATCGGTTCTTTGTCGATCCCTTGATCGACTTTGACCGCACGATGGATGCCGGCTTTGGGCTGCTCGACCGCGCCTATAACCCGCGCCCAGCCTTTCATATCCTGCGACACCTCAGCACCGTGCTCTTTCACCAGCCACTTGACAGTTCCGCTTCCTCGACACCAGTCACCATGGAAGCTAGGTCCATTGAAGCAGCCGCGCAAAGCGCGCACGCCATTACATTGAGCAGCTTCACAGCACAGCAGGCCTTCAAACTTATTCTGCCAACCGGTGCCCCCATCACACTCCCGCCGGCTGAAATCGGACCACCCTTCACCCACCAAACTGGGCTGCTTACCGGCTATCGCCGGCCCTGTACGGCCCACTCCGCCAGCGATATTACAGAACCGACCTTATTCTGTGGTACGATAAATCGGTAGGACAGGATCAGTAAATCAGTAGAACGGTAAATCGGTGGGACGGTGTGTACTGTCTTACCGTCCCACTGTCTTACCGTCTCATTATCCACCCTACCAGTGACTGTTACCAGACCACGCAAACCGGAAGCGCACATGGCCAAACGAAATTTAACGATTACCATCGGCAACCCGATTATGAAGTTTCTGCTGCACTCGCCGTGGCACAAGATGGCGAGCAACAACATCCTGCTCATCACCGTGACCGGGCGCAAGACGGGCAAGCAGTACACCACGCCGGTCAACTATATCGAAGATGAAGACGAGGGCATCCTCACAATCCTGACCCACAGCCACCGGACCTGGTGGCGCAACCTGCGCGGCAATGCGCCGGTCACGGTGCGGCTGCGCGGTGAAACGCTGACGGGGGTCGGCCGTGTCTATGAAGAAGGCCCTCAATTGGCCGAGATCTTTTATCAGTATCTGTGCGCAGCTCCCAGCTTAGCGCGTCACTTTGGGGTCGAGCTGGACGAGGAAGGGGTACCGATCCGCACCTACATCGAAGCCGCGGCCATTGGCAAGGTGATGGTTGAAGTTTGGCTCGATGGCGATTATGAAGAGGTGGATGGGGAGATGGCTGAGGGAGTGGCGTCGGAAAAGTGAAAGCAATTGCATAGATTTTAGGTTTAGCAGTGCTATGGGCAGTGACCGGCGCTATCGCCGGATGGGGCTACAGGCATTTTTGGGGGTTGATGGCTGGATTATTTCTTGTGGGTCGCTCAATGTAGCGATCGGCATGGCTCTACATTTGCTCATTTTATCATAGAAAGGCGCGGGGATCAAGCGAGACTTGTTTTTCCTGATTCCCTGTTTCCCCAACACTTGACAAAATCGACGAGTCATGTTAGGCTTTTTGACACTTGAATTGAATATCGACAACCCGCTGGAGTCCCGGTTTTCGGTTGTGGAATGAGTCAGCTATCAGGAGAGAGACAACGTCATTTCTCTGCCGTTACATTCATTTCACACCAAAGTTTATGCCAGATCAAGCGGAATTTTCAACGTCTGCTGGTCCGTGACCAAGCAGACGTTTTTTGTTTTCTCTTCCAAGTAGATGGTAGATGAAACATTCAGCTGTGGTGAGTTTGAAAGGAAAACAGATGAGTCTACAGACTAACTATACGAATGCCAGTGCGGCGCTGCTGCTGGCGCAGTTGCAAAAACGGATCCTCGTGCTCGATGGGGCGATGGGCACCATGATTCAGCAGTATAAGCTGACCGAGGCCGATTACCGCGCCGAGCGCTTCGCCAATTGGCACAAAGATCTAATGAACAATAATGATCTGCTCTCGCTCACCCAGCCGGCGATCATCAAGGCAATCCACCACGCCTACTTGGAGGCCGGGGCTGACATCATCGAGACCAACACCTTCGCCGCCACCGCCATTCCCCAGGCCGATTTCGACACCCAAGATCTCGCCTATGAGATCAACCTTGCCTCGGCCAAGTTGGCGCGTGAAGCGGCTGATGCCGTCAGCACCGCCGCTCATCCCCGCTTTGTCGCGGGTGCTTTGGGGCCAACCAATGTAACGGCTTCCCTCTCGCCCGATGTGAACGATCCCGCCGCGCGCAACACAAGTTTTGATCGGTTGGAAGCCTCCTACTACGAATCCGTGCGTGCGCTGGTCGATGGCGGCGTTGATATTTTGCTCGTCGAAACGATCTTTGACACACTCAATGCCAAAGCCGCGATTGCCGCCATCCTGCGCTACTTTGATGAGACCAACCAGCGGCTGCCGATCATGATCTCCGGCACGATCACCGATGCCAGCGGACGCACCCTTTCCGGCCAGACGACGGTCGCCTTTTGGCATTCGATCATGCACGCCAATCCGCTGATCGTTGGCCTCAACTGCGCCCTCGGCCCAGCGATGTTGCGCGAATATATCTATGATCTGAGCCAGGTCGCCAGCTGCTATGTCAGCATCTACCCCAACGCTGGGTTGCCCAATGCCTTTGGTGAATATGACGAGACGCCGGAACAGATGGCAAATGTCCTTGGCGAATTTGCCGAAGATGGCATGCTCAACATTGTCGGCGGCTGCTGTGGCACCATGCCCAAGCACATCAAGGCGATTGGCGAAGCTGTCCGCCCGATTCGGCCGCGCGCCTTACCCACGATTGAACCACGGCTGCGCCTGAGTGGCTTGGAGCCGCTGACGGTCGGGCCGCAGACCAACTTCGTCAATATCGGCGAGCGCACCAATGTCACTGGCTCGCGCCGCTTTGCCCGGCTAATCAAGGATGGCGACTACGAGGCGGCGCTGGAAGTCGCGCTGCAACAGGTCGAAAGTGGCGCGCAGATCATCGATGTCAACATGGATGAAGGGTTGCTCGATTCCGAGCAGGCGATGACACGTTTCTTGAATTTAATCGCCGGGGAACCAGACATTGCACGCGTGCCGGTGATGATCGACTCCTCGAAATGGTCGGTGATCGAGGCGGGGCTCAAGTGTGTCCAGGGCAAATCGGTCGTCAACTCGATCAGCATGAAAGAGGGCGAAGAGGGCTTTATCAAGCAGGCCAAGTTGGCGCGGCGCTATGGCGCGGCGGTGGTCGTGATGGCCTTTGATGAGCAAGGGCAGGCCGATACGATGGCGCGCAAAGTTGAGATCTGTACACGCGCCTATCAGATCCTCACCGAACAGGTTGGCTTCCCACCGCAAGATATTATCTTTGACCCCAACATCTTTGCCATTGCCACCGGGATTGAAGAGCACAATAACTACGGCGTTGACTTTATTGAAGCGACGCGACAGATCAAGGCGACACTGCCCCACTCCTCGGTCAGTGGCGGCGTCAGCAATATCTCCTTCTCCTTCCGCGGCAATGATCCCGTGCGCGAGGCGATCCACTCGGCCTTCCTCTACCACGCGATTAAAGCGGGCATGGACATGGGCATTGTCAACGCCGGCCAACTCGCCATCTATGAAGAGATTCCGCAGACGCTGCTCGAACATGTTGAAGATATTATCCTCAACCGCCGCCCCGATGCCACCGAACGGCTGGTCACGCTGGCCGAGAATGTACAGGGCAAGCGCAAGGAGAAACAGGAGGACCTAACCTGGCGCGAGGGCACAGCGACCGAACGGCTCGTCCATGCACTCGTCAAAGGAGTCAATGCCTTTATTCTTGAAGATGTTGAAGAGGCCCGCCAACAGGCCGAGCGCCCGATCCAGGTCATCGAAGGGCCGCTAATGCAAGGGATGAATGTCGTCGGCGACCTCTTTGGAGCCGGCAAGATGTTTCTGCCGCAGGTAGTCAAGAGCGCGCGCGTGATGAAGCAGGCGGTCGCCCATCTCATCCCTTACATCGAAGCCGAAAAGGCACTGAACGAAGATACAAGTGCCAAGGGCAAGATCCTGATGGCAACCGTCAAGGGCGATGTCCATGACATTGGCAAAAACATTGTTGGTGTCGTGCTTCAATGCAACAACTACGATGTGATCGACCTCGGCGTGATGGCTTCGGCGGCGAAAATTCTGGAGACGGCGCGCAAAGAGAAGGTCGACATTATCGGCCTCAGCGGCTTGATTACGCCGTCGCTCGAAGAGATGCGCCATCTGGCCAGCGAGATGCAGCGCGAGGGCTTTACGATTCCGCTGCTCATTGGCGGTGCCACCACCTCGAAATTGCACACGGCGCTGCGCATTGAACCTCAGTATCGCAATGGGCCAACCGTTCATGTCGTCGATGCCTCGCGCGCGGTGGGCGTGGCCTCTAATCTGCTGAGCCAAGAGAACCGCGACCGCTTTGTTGACGAAGTGCGCACCGACTATGCAACCATGCGCGAGGATCACGGTGGCCGTACCGCGCGACGCGACTTGCGTACCTTTGCCGATGCACAAGCGCAGCGCTTCCAAGCCGATTGGAGCGACTACAGCCCACCCAAGCCAAACAAACTCGGGCTAACCGTCTTTGACAACTATGACCTGGCCGAGTTGGCCGAATATATCGACTGGACCCCCTTCTTCGCTACCTGGGAGCTGGCCGGTAAATTCCCCAAGATCCTGGAAGATGCCACGGTTGGCGAAGCGGCGCGCAATCTCTACACTGATGCCCAGGCGATGCTCAAGCAGATCATCGCCGAGCAATGGCTGACGGCCAAGGCTGTCATCGGTCTCTTCCCCGCCAATAGTGTCGGCGAAGATATCGAGGTCTACAACGTAGCGGCGGCTGGGCTTCTAGCGGCGGCTGAGCATGTCGAAGCCAAAGCGGACCCAATGACCGTCATTCACACCTTGCGCCAGCAGATGGAGAAGCCCCCGGGCCGCCCGAATTATGCACTGGCCGATTTTGTGGCCCCCAAGGAGAGCGGCGTTAAAGATTATGTCGGCATGTTCGCGGTGACAGCCGGATTGGGGATCGATGAAAAAGTGCAGGAGTTTGAGGCCAACCACGACGACTATAACAGCATCATGCTCAAGGCGCTGGCCGACCGACTGGCTGAAGCCTTTGCCGAGCGACTACACGAACGGGTACGCAAAGAGTTCTGGGGCTATGCCGCCGATGAAACATTGCCCGGCGAGGCGCTAATTGCCGAGAAGTACCAGGGTATCCGCCCCGCGCCCGGCTACCCCGCCTGCCCCGATCACACCGAGAAGGGCGAGCTCTTCTGCGCCTTGCAAGCGACCTGCCACACCGGCATTGAATTGACCGAAAGCTTTGCAATGTTCCCCACCGCGGCCGTCAGTGGCTACTACTTCTCGCACCCGAATTCAGCATACTTTGGGCTGGGGCGCATTGGCAAGGATCAGGTCGAAGATTACGCCGCGCGCAAAGGCATGGCCGTCGAGACGGTGGAACGCTGGTTGGCGACCAATTTGGGGTACTAGGGAGAGACGGTGACAAGGTGACAAGGTGATCCTGTTGCTTCCTTCGACAAGGGAGCGCACCCTGCGCTTGTCGGAGGAAAGCGGCCCTGGCTTCGGCAAGCTCAGCCGCCGCCTCCTTGATTTCGCCAACAGTATCACAAGGTAACAAGGAGACAGTCAGTTGGGCAGTAGACGTTAGTTACTGTCCCACCGTCCCACTGTCCTACCGTCCCACTGTCCTACTGTCCCACTGCCCACTGCTTTTGTGGCGAAATGCACAAAATCAGGTACAATAGATGGGTTGCCCCATACGGGGTGACCCATTTTTTTGTAAGCGTCCGGCCGTGTCTTCGACAAGCTCAGCCGCCGGTCGTCAATCGTTGTTGTCTATTTCATTGGCACAAACATTCTATGGCAGATAACAGAGATCGCACGAACTTATCCCCGTTTCAGCAGGAACTTCCCGCCGAAGAAGCACAAACGCTGGCCAATACGGTTCGCTCATTGGTCGCCCCGGACATGACCATCGAATCAATCCAGACGACGCGCGACCAGCGGCAGGGCGCGGTGCTCGTCCATGGGCGCTTGCAGAAGCCAAGCCATGAGCTCTTTCCCCGTTGGCTGCGGGAATTGAATGCGCGTGGCTATACCCCCATGTTGCGACGGCGCGAGGGTGAGGCCCTCGATCAGAATGACGTTACGCTGCAAGTATTTGCCGGCGTCGCGCCCCAGTCGCGCTCCAACCCGTGGATCAATCTGGTGCTCTTTATCATCACGGTGATCAGCACACTTTGGGTCGGGGCTTTGAGCGAATTGCCCGCATCCATTCAAGGCGACCTCGGTGCCACACTGTTGCCACAAAACCTGCTCCGCGGCTGGCCCTTTGCCTTAACACTGCTCGGCATTCTTACCGCGCACGAATTTGGCCACTACTTTGCCGCCCGCTATCACAAAGTGGCGGTAACGCTGCCCTATTTTCTGCCCATGCCCTTTGGCTTTGGCACATTGGGAGCCTTTATACGCTTAAAGGAGCCAGTGCCCGATCAGCGCAAGCTCTTTGATATCGGCGTGGCCGGTCCGTTGGCGGGAGTGGTGCTGGCGATCCCGCTGCTCTTTATCGGTCTGCGCAGCACGCCGATTGGCACCTTGCCGGTGGGGCAGCCTTACATGTTGGAGGGCAACAGCATTCTCTATTACACGGCGAAAGTGTACACCTTTGGTCGACCACTGCCCGATCCGGTCACCGGCGAAGATGTGATGATGGATCAGGCGCCGGTTGCCTGGGGCGCGTGGATTGGGTTGCTGGTTACGGCGCTCAACCTCTTGCCAGTGGGGCAACTCGATGGTGGCCACACCGTCTTTGCGCTCTTTGGCAAAAAGGCACGTTATATCAATATGGCCGCAATTGGGGCGATGACCTTTTTTGCATTGGCCGGGCTGGAGCAGGTGCAACGGTTTGCACCAGTCTTGGCGACAGTCGGCTACAGTGGCTGGTTTGTCTGGCTGGCGTTGATCTTCTTTGTGATCCGCCCCTTTCATCCACCAGCGCTGGACGATGTCACCGAACTCGATCCAACCCGCCGGCTCATCGGCTATCTAGTTGTCCTGCTCTTTATTCTCACCTTTGTGCCGGTGCCATTCCGCCAATTTTTCTAATCCAGGGAACGACAGACCCCACCCCCGGCCCCTCCCCGCGAGCAAGGAGGGGAGTCTAGCTCCGCCCTCGCTTACGGGGGAGGGGGTGAGGTCTATCGTTACAAACAAAAACTCTTTTATGTCACACAACGAACTCATCATGAATCAAACTGTACCCTCGATGCAAGAAGTGATCCGCCGGCTCCATGCGTACTGGGCGGCGCAGGGCTGCCTGATCTGGCAACCCTATAGCGAAAAAGTGGGGGCGGGCACCATGAATCCGGCCACCGTTTTGCGCGTCCTTGGCCCAGAACCATGGAGCGTCGCCTATGTCGAACCCTCTTTCCGTGCCGACGATGGCCGCTATGCCGAAAACCCCAATCGTATGCAGATGCACAACCAATATCAGGTGATCCTCAAGCCGGACCCCGGCAATCCGCAGGAACTTTACCTCGGCAGCCTCGAAGCGATTGGGCTCGACCGCACGCGCCACGATATTCGCTTTGTCGAAGATAACTGGGAATCGCCGGCGCTCGGTGCGTGGGGCTTGGGCTGGGAAGTCTGGCTCGACGGGCAGGAGATCACGCAGTTCACCTATTTCCAACAGGCGGGCAGTCTAACTCTCGATCCAGTCAGCGTCGAGATTACCTATGGTCTCGACCGCATTGTAATGTATCTGCAGAACAAGACGCAGGTCTGGGACATTGATGTCGATGGGCAGCATACCTTTGCCGAAATTTATAAAGATCCCGAAATCGAGAATTGTGTCTATAATTATGAGTTGGCCGATGTTGAGCGCTTAAAGCAGCTTTACGAGATCTATCGCGCCGAGGCCGACGCCTGTATTGCCCGCGGCCTGACCGTCCCCGCCCACGATTTTGTGCTGCGCCAAAGCCAGACCTTCAACTTGCTCGACGCGCGCGGGGCCATTGGCGTCACCGAGCGCGCCAAGTTCTTTGCTGGGATGCGCAACCAGGCCCGCCGCGTCTCTGAACTCTACGTCAAACAGCGTGAAGCGGCCGGCTTTCCCTGGCTAAAGCGCAAGGAGATGGGAGATGCGAGAGACACGAGAGAGGAGACAGGAGAGACGAGACACGAGACTGGGGAGGCTGTCCGCACAATCACCGCACAATCTTTCCTGATCGAGCTTGGGTCGGAAGAGTTGCCGCCGCAGGATGTGGTTGACGGCATTGCGCAGATTGAGGCCAAGCTGACGCAGCTACTAGGTGAGTATAAGCTGACCTATGAACGTGTCCGCGTCACCGGCACAACCCGTCGCTTGGTCGCCCATGTTACTGGTTTGGCGGCGCAGCAGACGGACGAAGTGGTCGAAAAGCGTGGCCCCGCACTCGACCGCGCCTTTGATGCCGAGGGCAAGCCGACCAAGGCCGCCGAAGGCTTTGCGCGCGGCCAGGGCGTTGCGGTGAGCGAACTTGAAGTGCGTGACAACTATCTCTACAGCGTGCAGCGTGTTGCCGGTCGCCCCACCGCCGACGTGTTGCCCACGCTCTGCGGCGCGCTGCTCGATGGGCTGCGTTGGGGCAAGACGATGCGTTGGAACCGCAGCAACATTGGCTATCCGCGCCCGCTGCGCTGGATCGTGGCGTTGCTTGGTGAAAAGATTGTGGACTTTACCTGGGCCGGCGTCACGAGTGGCGCGACAAGCCGCGGTCCGCGCTTTGCCGACGCTGCGGCCGATCTGCCGACCGGTGGCTTTGTGACCTTCCCGATTGCCAATGCCGACCGCTATTTTGATGCCATGGCGGCCCAAAGGGTGATCGTCGATCGCACCGAACGTCGCCAACAGGTTGCCGACTTGGTCGCCGCGACCGCAGCATCGGCCAACGGTACGACGCCGGATGATGCCGATCTGCTCGATGAGGTGACCGATCTAATTGAAGCACCCCAAGCCCTGCTTGGCAGCTTTGAAGAGAAGTATTTGGCCTTGCCGACGCCAGTGCTGATCGGTGTCATGAAAAAGCATCAGCGCTACTTTCCCGTCTTCAAAGATGGGCAGATGTTGCCCCACTTTATCACCGTCGCCAACGCCCAACAGTTGGCCCACCCGGAGGTGGTGGTGGCCGGCAATGCCGGCGTGATCCGCGCCCGCTACGCTGATGCGGCCTACTTTTATCGCCAAGATACCGGCCGTCCGCTCGAAAGTTACACACCACGGCTGAGCACGCTGACCTTTCATGAAAAGCTTGGCTCGATGCTCGACAAGGTGGAGCGGCTCAAAGTGCTTGCGCCGGCAATTGCCCAGCGACTAGGTGCGGATGCGGCGCAATTAGCAGCGACCACGCGCGCGGCGGAGTTAGCCAAATCCGATCTCGTCACCTCCATGGTGGTGGAGATGACCAGTCTGCAGGGCATTATGGGCGAGTACTATGCGCAGCAGAGTGGCGAAACCGCGGCGGTGGCGCAGGCGATTCGCGAGCATTACCTGCCCCGTTCGGCCGGCGATGCCAACCCCACCTCCCTCCCCGGCCTGACATTGAGCCTGGCCGATAAGCTCGACAGTCTCGTCGGCCTCTTTGCCGTGGGCGCGATACCCACCGGCAGCGCTGATCCCTTTGGCCTGCGGCGCGGCGCGCTAGGCATCGTCAACAACTTGCTGACAACGGGGACAACGTTCAGCGTGGTCGAAGGATTAACGCTGGCCGCTGCCCAGCAGCCGGTGGCGGTGAGTGCAGAAGCATTGCAAGAGGCTGTTACCTTTATCACGCGGCGTTTGCAGGGCGTTCTGGCCGATATGGGCTATCGCTATGATATCGTCGAAGCGGTATTGGCCGCACGCGGTGACAACCCGCAGGCTGCACAACAGGCCTGCGCCGCGCTGCAAAATTTGGTAGCCGAAGCGTGGTGGCCGGATACCTTCACCGCCTATGCCCGCTGTGCCCGCATTACCCGCACGGTTACCGAGCAATTTGCGCTCAATCCAGCCGCCTATGAAGAAGCGGTCGAACGCGGGCTGCACGAAGCCTATGTAGCAGCCGCGGCTGTTCTGGAGGAAGAGAGCGAGCCAGCCACTGGATTGGGCCGAGCATTGCAGGCGTTGCAAGCGCCGATCAATGCTTTCTTTGAGAAGGTGCTGGTCAACGCGGAGGATCAGACGTTGCGGAAAGCCCGCTTGGCATTGGTGCAGCAGATCGCCCAACTGCCCCAGACGGTTGCCGATCTAAGCAAGTTGCAGGGCTTTTAAAATAACGAGTCTTTACAAAGATGAGTGTCACGGTTCAGGCTGGGGAAGGGGAAGGACACTTGTCAGTAAGGTAAGCAGCAAATTGTCATTCCTGCGCAGGCAGGGATCCATTCTTCTGGACGGTAGCCCCCTGCCTTCGCAGGGGTGACAGTCCACACAATATCCTTACCTTAATGGCATCGAGGGGTGGGGAGGGGTGAGCCGTTACGAACCGTGAGCATCACCCCTTCACCCCTACTTAAAGATCGAGATCGTCGTCTCTTTGGCCGTGAGAAATTCGAGCAGCACCGGCACCCCTTCCTTAGTTTTGGCAATACCCCGCTGGATCGCTGGAATGATCTGCGCCGGCGTTGTCACCCGTTCACCATAGCCGCCAAAGGCTTTGGCCATGTCGGCATAGTTACCGGAGATATTGGTTGAACCATACTTCTCGGTCGAAACCTGCATGATCGGGATCTCGATCGCCATCGAGAAGTTGTTAAAGAGAATCGAGAGGATCGGAATGCGCTCGCGCACCGCCGTCTCAAAGTCCATACCGGTAAAACCAATCGCGGCGTCACCCCAGACGTTGATGCAAAGTTTGTCCGGGTGCAACAGCTTCGCCCCCATTGCCAGCCCCAAGCCATAGCCCAACTGTGTTGTCTTGCCCCAACCAATATACGAGAGCGGTTCGGTCGCTTCCCAGAAGGGGGCAAGCTGATCGCGCGGGCTGCCCGCATCGTGGGTGATGATCGTGTTGGCGACATCGACCGTCTGCATCAGATCCCAGATGACGCGATAGGGCGAAAGCGGCGTCTCATCGCTGGTCAATTTGGGCATCCACTCTTGCAGCCAGGCCGCTTTGCCGGTGGCGATCTGATCAACCAAGGCCGCCCGCCGCCCACGGGGCTTGCTGGCAAGCCGTTCGCGGATCGCACCGTTGAGCGCTTGGAGTGTCAGCTTGGCATCGCCGAGCAGCGCATGGTCGACGGGAATATCTTTGTTGAGATCGGCCGGGTCGAGGGTGGCGTGGATGATCTGTTTGCCGGCAGGGATCTTGACGCCGAAGCTGGTGATCGTAAAGCTGTTACCGATGCCAAAGATCGTATCTGCATTCTGCAACGCATCCCAGACGGGGCGGGGCATTGAACGGTTACCGGCGCCGAGATAGAGCGGGTGATTTTCGGGGAAGGTGCTCTTGCCGCTGAGTGTTGTCGTGACCGGTGCTTCGAGCAGTTCGGCGAGCTCTTGCAACTCCGCCCAAGCCGCGGCATAGTGAACGCCCTGGCCGGCATAGAGGAGCAGATTGTTTGCCGCCAGCAGCAGATCAGCCGCCTTGGCGACATCAGCCGGATCGGGACCGTAGCGCACGTTGGGCGCAGGCGTATAGTTCCAACCGTCGGGCACCTCGGCCATCATCAGGTCGGTGGGGATCTCGATGAGCG
Organism: Caldilineaceae bacterium; assembly: GCA_034432375.1. Taxonomy (GTDB): domain Bacteria; phylum Chloroflexota; class Anaerolineae; order Caldilineales; family Caldilineaceae; genus JAHBVH01. The sequence goes on along the minus strand of DAOUCA010000047.1, from coordinate 3,510 downwards.
CCGGACGGGGACGACCGTTGCGCACCGCGGTAAAGGCGCGGCGCAACGAGGCCACGATCATCTCCGGCGTCAGCAGCTGTTCGGTGAGCTTGGTCACTGAGCGGAAGCTGCGTGCCGAACTGAAGTTGGGCTCGACATAGCTTTGGTCGCGCGGGTAGCCCATCGGCAAAACGACGAGCGGAGCCGATTCGCCATAGGCCTGCGCCACGCCGCCAAAGGCATTCTCCGCGCCGGGGCCATGTTGCATACCAAAGACGCCGATCTGCTTGCCAGAAGTGAGCCGGCCAATCGCTTCGGCCATGTGCAGCCCGACCCGCTCCTGGCGCACAATGATCGTGCGGATATCTTCCTTGGCCGCGGCTTCGATGAGATGATTGACGGGGTAGGCGAAGAAATATTCGACCCCCTCTGCTTTGAGGATCTTGGCGACAACATCAGCGACTTTCATGGGTTGGCTCCTTTAGGTGGGTTTTGACGACAGACGACGGCAGAGAACCGACGGGTGTCAAAGCAGTTGGTGGGGATGGGTGTTGATCTGTCGCCTATTGTAGCAGAAGGTTGAGGGGGATGCACGTTGTATTTTTTTTGGGGAAGGCAGCGAATTGGGGCGGAACGCATTTGGTTTACTGAAACAATTGACAAGAACGGTTGTTCTCATGATAATGTTCCTACAAATTTTCCCATCGCCCGCTTGTGCAGAGAAGAGCATGACTATTCACAACATCCATGATAGTGGCTACAAAAAACTCTTTTCCAATCGCACGATCTTTCGTCAGTTGCTTGAAACCTTTGTCGATGAACCATGGGTCAAAGAGTTGGATTTTGGACAAGCCGAGACCGTGGACAAATCCTTTGTCGCCGACCATTACAAAGCGACCGAAAGCGATCTGATCTACAAGGTCAAACTGCAAGATCGGGATCTCTACATCTACTTGCTGCTCGAATTTCAGTCAAGTGTTGATCGTTTCATGGCCGTACGCGTTGCCTACTATACACTTGCCTTCTACATGGACTATATAGCCAACAATGAGAAAATTGACAAACTTCCTGCAATTTTCCCAGTTGTGGTGTATAATGGCAACAAAAGATGGACTGCGCCGGAAGAGTTGGCAACGTTGATTGAACAAGCGGTCGATTTAGGTAACTATGGCTTGCACTGTCGGTATTTCAAGATCGCGGAGAACAGCTTCAGCCGTGAACAACTGCTGGCAGTCCGCAATCTGGTCTCGACGCTCTTTCTTGCAGAAGCACATTACGACATCGAGTTACTGATCGAAGAATTTGTCCATCTTTTTGAAGAGGAAGGGGACAAGCAGGCCGTTTCGTTGCTTGTCAATTGATTTCACCAGTTAATGGCACATGGACGAGTGCCACCACAAGATGCTGTGATATTGGAGCAGGAATACCATTCTGCACAGGAGGTACGAGCAATGTTGATTGAATCACTTGCAAAAGAAAAGCAACAGCTGCGCGAAGCAGGACTCAAAGAAGGCCGTGAAGAAGGCCGTGAAGAAGGCCGTGAGGAAGGCCGTAAAGAAGGCGAAGCGACGGCGCGTCAGATGATTGAACAGATCCTCCGCCAACGTCTGGGCGATGTGCCATTTTCCATTAGCGAGCGGCTACGGCTGTGCGCATTGGGTGAACTGAATGCTCTTGTTAATCCCGCGCTCGATGCGGCGACTTGGGAAGAGTTTGGAACCTATCTGCCAGAAAAATTATCATAGCAGTAAGCTCCGACATCTACTTGTAAAGAATTATCCAACCTCTCCTCCTATACGGTAGCTTTTTCCTGTAATCATGCGCTGCGCAGTGACAGGATTCAAACGCTCTGCATCTCTGGTAGACGCGGAGCGTCTAAATGCTTATTCTGTCAGAGATCGGTGAAACGAGATGCCAGTTCACTCCGAACCTGGCACCCCACCAAACGCCTAAACTTCCGATTGCACCGATGGTGGCACGGCCTGCGGTATCTCACCCTCTTGCTCCTATAGCCCAGATCTCCAATCTCTTCTAAACCCTCATCACCCACTGGGGCGCTCGCCGGGCACCAGGGGCAGCACCAGCGTACGCAGTGCAGGCGAAACGAGCCCGCAGATGCCAACGATCACACAGGCAAGCCCCGAGAGCGCAATCACGACTGACGGGGGAATAAACGCGAGGAGGAGCCCACCTGTGGCGATGCCCAGTGGGCTACCGCTCGTGAGCAGCGTTGAACGTGCCCCAAAGACACGGCCAAGCTGCTCTTTAGGCACCGTGCGTTGCAAAAGGGTTGTCTCCATCGGTGTATAGGGCCCCCAGATCAAGCCACCCAGCGCAAAGAGCAGGCAGGCAAGCCACAGTTCATGCACAAAGAGCAGCGGCAGTAAGGTTGCGCCCCAGAGCAGCGCGATCAAGGGCAGGGCAAGCCCCAAGCGCAGATAGCGGCCCACCAGCGTGCTGCCCACGGTACCAAGCAACGCGCCGACACCGAGCGCCGTCCAGAGCAACCCATAGCCACGCGCATCGGTCTGTAAGATGGTGGCGCTGTAGCTGGGGAGCGCGGCTTCCAACGGTCCATAGGAAAAGAAGAAGACAAGGCTAAGTAAGGTGGTAATCCGCACCACCTTGACCTGCCAGAGTTGGCGCAACCCTAGCCGCTCGGCCAGGGGGATGTGCGCCAGCGGGCTGGTGCGCGTCAGGCGGGGCAGAGTCCGCGCGACGACGGCCATTAACGCAAAGGTGCCGGCATCGATCAGCAAGACAAAGGGACCACCATACAATGCAACAAGAATACCAGCCACGGCTGGCCCGATCACAATCGACAGGTTGGCACTAAAGGCCCAGAGCATGTTGGCGCTATCGAGATCTTGATTGGCAACCAGATCGGGCAGGATTACGCGGGAACCGACGAGCGTCGCCGGCTGCAGCAGGCCGATCAGGATCGTGATCACAAAGAGCGACCAGAGATCGAGTCGCTCCAACCAATAGAGCAGGGGAATCAGCGCGACGAGGAGGGTGCGTAGCGCGTTATCAAGCGCCATCACCAATCGCGGTTGAAAGCGGTCCAGCAGGGAGCCAATGATCATGCCGCTCGCCAGCGCCGGCAGTTGTAGGCTGAGCATGACGGCAGCGGTGGTCGTGCCGGAGCCAGTGAGTTGAAAGACAAACCAGGGCAAGGCGATAAAGGTCATGGCATCGCCAAAGAGGGAGAACAGCTTAGCACCCCAAAAGCGGGCAAAGGTTGGGTAACGCAGGAGAACGACATAGGATTGGCGGAAATTGTTGAGCATAAGAGAGAATGGCTCTCCATAGAAGCGAGAAAAACAATAAAATGCTATCCCTCCCAGCCTCCCACGCGAGCAGGGGAGGAGCAGTCACCCCTCCCCGCTGTCAAGGCTTACCATTACCCACATGTATTTGTGAGCAAAAGGATGAGGAATGCAAGAGGTTATGCAGAATCGGCCTGATTTTACTGATTTTGACCAAATTTTGGCCAAAGCCGACCCATTTTAGCAGACTAGATCTGCTATT
>DAOUCA010000046.1:0-87659 GCA_034432375.1 Caldilineaceae bacterium | reverse complement strand
GCCCCCCCCCTCCTCGCCCCCCCCCTCCTAGCCCCCCCCCTCCTAGCCCCCTACGGGAAAGAGAGGAGCACTTCTCCCCTCCTTGATGTCAGGGGAGGTTGGGTGGGGGTTGGCTAAATACTTTTTGAACTTTACTTGGTTACTCATGTTACGCATCTTCCCATAAAGGCACCACGCTACTCGAGACCGGCATCTTTACTGCGTAACATGAGTTGGTTAGAAAATATTTTACTTTCCATTGGGACGGGATAAACTAACGGGATAAACTATCGGGATAAACTATCGGTATCCTTGAACAGTCAGTGGAAATGGGGAGCTTCTGGGTATGCCAGTAATCCGTGGGATCGGGGTTAGACTTGTCATTGTCACCATGCTGACCGCCGTTGCAGCATGTGGGCCGGCCCTAGCCAATGAGGCACCGCCGGCTGCCGGTAGCCAGGCGCTGTCGACGGTCTCTGGGACGTCGACGCTTCAGCCCTCCGAGGCTGTTATATGGGGTAGAGTGCCCTACTGCAATTGTCTCGCCGCTTCTGCAACAGACAACGTCGCCAACGCGTTGGAGAAGGCCAACCTGACTGTGCGCCTGAAAGAACAAAGCCCCCATGACGGCTGGTTGTACTTTGTCGTCGCCTTCGATCCCCATTCCGCCACGCCCGATAGTGTAGGCGCCGCCATGATGGCAGGTGGTGCTGAGCTGCTTGCAGGCCCGCCTTAAAACCAAGACCATTCAAATAACGCAGAGGCCGCATTCTCTAATGCGGCTGATACTCGACCAAGACCGGCGTTAGAGAACGCCTTCTCCGCAGAGAAAATAGGCTTATTTGAATGGCCTTGGCCTTAAAACGACTTTTAGAAAAATTCCCCAAAATAAGAATGACAGTGCACACCTTCACACCGCTCCAAAACTCGGGTTTTGAAGTTGACTTGCGTATAACAGCGTGATTTTTGTGCGGTTGCACTTTCTGACCCTCCCTGGTAAGCTATCTTCGATTAGAAGCTTGCAGACCCATATTCTGACTCCTTCGACACTTGCTTCCTTGCTTCCCCATGCTGCGCATCGGGTAAAGGAAGAGGCATCTGCGGCGAGGATCGATATCAGCCTGCCCACCCATTAGAGGAATCTAACCATGTATCTTGGCTTTAGTACCTGGGCCATGCCCGATCTGCCGATTGAACCCGTCATTGTCCACCTGGCCAGCCTGGGCTTTGACGCTATCGAGATTTGCGTGCTGCCTCGCTTTACCACTGCGCTTGAAAATTTAGATAGGACCGAACGCAGACGCATCGCGCAACTGCTGCGTGACCACAACTTAAAACTCTCTGCGGTCTCTTCTTATCTGCCGATGATGGAGCAGGATGACGCACAGTTTCGCTTTAACCGCGACTATGTTATGCGCACCGTCGATCTGGCCGATGAATGGCGTGATCTCTGGATCCCCAATGGCCAGCCACCGGTCGTCGTTAGCGGCTTTGGCGGTAAACCGGGCGATATTGCCGCACTAGAGCCGCAACTAGTTGATCGTCTCAATGAACTCGGTGACTATGCCGCGGCGCACAACGTCACCCTTGCCTTTGAACATCATGTCGGTAATGCTTATGAAACACCTGATCAGACTGTAGCGCTCATGCAACAGATCCGCTCGCCGGCGGTCAAGGTCAACTTCGACATCAGCCATTTCAACGTCATGGGATATTCGATTGAGGAATCGGTCGACAAGCTGATCCCCTACGCCGCCCATACCCACGTCAAAGATGAATCTGGCCGCGCACCCGATCATCAATATCTGATCCCCGGCGAAGGCGAATTCGACTACGTGCGTTATCTCCAGGCGATGCAGGCGCGCGGCTACAACGGTGGCATCTCGACAGAGATTAGCATGATGGTCCAGCGCCGTCCCAATTATGATCCGCTCGCCACGGCGACCCGCTCGTATGAGGTGCTTAGCCGGGCCTTTGCCGAGGCCGGTATCGCGCGCTGGTCGTGAACAGGTCGAGTGATGGGTTTATGTGTCTGCAGCATGTACCAACCGTGCACCGGCGAAGACGCCAGGAATGAGCAGAATTAAAAAGAGTAGGTTGTACCAGAACGGAAAGAGCGCCCCATATTGAAGTTGGACGAAGATGCCCACGGCCAAGAGGGTAATGCCCAATATACACAGCGCCGCTGTCGAAGAAGTGCGCGCTATGCTCGCTGTAATCGCGCCGGCGATGAGCGAGAAGAGGAGACTCAAGAGGAGGATAACGGTGAGCACCATGGTGCTATCGGTCGAACCGTCCTCGCGAAATGAAGTCGGTATCAACACGGGGATCAACGCGTTGCTGCCCAACCAGAGCACCGTCCAGAGTACAAAGCCAATAATAGCTGCTAGAATTATCCGCATTGTTCTATCTCCTGTTGATTGTGGTGTACCTTGTTGATTGTGGTGTACCTTATCGTGCGTAATTTCAGTGGTCACCAATTGTAGTACATTTGTTCGCTTGCTGTCAAGCTATTTCCCTTATCCTGGTCCTCCTCTCAAGTCCCTCTGAGAGACAATGGGCAAGTGCTGAAGGAGAACGTAATGCCTTTTGTCGCGGTACGCGATATCAACGTCTACTATAAAGTCGGCGGCACCGGTCCCCGGCTGCTCTACATCAACGGCACCGGCGGTGACCTGCGTCGCAAACCCAATGTCTTTGACTCGCCCCTCGCCGATCACTTTACCGTTCTCAGCTACGATCAACGGGGCTTGGGCCAGACGGATCGGCCGGAAACACCTTATACCATGGGCGATTATGCCGAAGATGCCAACGCGCTACTGGACGCCGTGGGGTGGGAGCGTTGCCTGGTCATGGGCACATCTTTTGGGGGCATGGTCGCGCAGGAACTTGCCGTGCGCCACCCTAACCGCATCGAGAAGCTGGTGCTTGCCTGTACAAGCAGTGGCGGCGCGGGTGGGGCCTCGTATCCATTGCATGAACTGATGGATCTTGACCTACAGGCGAAGACTTTGCACATGATGGCTGTCGGCGATCTGCGCCAGGACGCGGCGTGGCAAGCCGCTAATCCGGCCGAGGTGCAAGTTTTGCTCGCCTTCGCCGAAGCTGCTGCCGCAGTCGGAGCGGAGGAACCGGGCCGCGCGTTGGGCGCACGGTTGCAACTGCTCGCCCGCAAAGATCACGACACCTATGACCGGCTGCCAACGCTCAGAATGCCGGTCTTTATCTGTGGCGGCCGGTACGACGGCACTGCCTCCGTCGCCAATCAACACGCACTTCAAGCACAGATCCCCCACGCCCAGCTCGAACTCTTTGATGGTGGCCACGGCTTCCTCCAGCAGGATCCCGCCGCCTATCAACGGATCATCGAATTCTTGCGCAATCATTAACCATTCACAATTCACCGTTCACCATTTACCGTTAAGCTGTTCTGCCTTTCAATGGTAAATGGTAAATGGTGAACGGTGAATGGTAAATTTTGAAGGAACCAATCATGACTCTCTCACTCGCCCTCATCGGCTGCGGCGGCATGGGTCGTCGCCACATCGGTGGTATGCGCCAACTCCACCGCATTGGTAAGCTGCCCTTTGAACTGGCCGCCGTCTGCGATCTTTATGAAAGCAGCGCCCAAAGCGCTGCCGATCTGGCCGAAGATGCGCTGGGTAAACGACCAGCGGTCTGTACTAGCCTGGACCAGTTGCGTAACATCGACGCCGTGATCCTGACGACATCGCCCGAGACGCATGCTGACCTTGGCATCGCGGCGATGGAACTGGGCATGCACGTCATGACGGAAAAACCAATGACCCTCACCGTTGCCCAAGGCCGCGATCTGATCGCGTCCGCGCAACGGACCAACCGCAAACTGGCCGTCGCCGAAAATTACCGCTGGGATCCGATCAACCGCCTGGCCAAAGCGCTGATTGATGGCGGTGCGCTCGGCACCCCCTATCTCTCGATCCAGTCGAGCTCCGGTGGCGGTGAAACTGTGGCGATCACGCCCTGGCGTCACCTGCGCGCCAAGGGAGGCATCATCGTCGACATGGGGATTCACTACGCCGATCTACAGGAATTTTACTTGGGGCCGATTACACAGGTGGTCGGCATGAACGCACTAATCGACCGCGAACGGGTAGATAGCCAAGGGCAGAGCCATCCCTCCGACTCCGAAGATCTGATGGCTGGCGTTGCCCGCTTTGAACGGGGTGCGATTCTTCACTATCTCATGGATCGCGCCGGGCGCGGTGCTGGGCACTTTGTGCGCACGATTCACGGCACCGGTGGCAGCCTCGCTATCCCGAGCGACCGCACCGGCAAACCGCTGCACCTGGTCCAACGCCACAACCTGAAGGACGAAGCAATCCCCGAAGGCGAACTGCTCGCGCTCGTGCCCGATTTTGCAGTCAACGATCTCACCGCCGCGCTCTTTGGCGGCGCACGGCAGAGTTCGTATGGGATGGCCTTTACCGATATCGATACAAGCCTGCTGGGCATTGAGCAAGTCGACTTTGTCGAGGCGATTGTTAACGACCGCAACCCCGAAGTGACCGGGGAGATTGGCTTGCGGGCATTGGCGCTGATCATGGGCTTCCTGGAGACGGAGTTGCTGGGGCGGATCGCCACGATGGAAGAGTTGACGACGGCGGAGGGGTTGCCATATGAGGCGTTGGTGAATGAGGCGGTTGCAGCGAGCATAAAATGACAATTGACAAAACTATGATGAATCCTAAACCCAAAATCCTCTTCGCCTTTAGCCAACAAGTCTGGGACGGCTTTGTCGACCCCGCCCAATTGGCGCGCCTCGAAACTTTTGCCGATTGGACGTGGGTGCCCTGTGAAGGGGGCGGGCGCACCTATTTCCGTGCCGACGATGACTCGGCTACCAGTGACGCCTTGCGCGCAAAGATCGCCGATACCGATGCACTCATTGTTTGCCACGGTGCACCGTATATCGACGCATCGATCCTCAACGCCGCGCCCAACCTTCGCCTCATCGGCGAACTCGAAGGCGACCGCTTTGCCGGGCGCATCGACCTCGACGCGGCGTGGGAACGGGGTATCCGCACCGTTGATGTAACCAATGGCTCCTCCTATCCCGTCTCGGAGTGGGCGTTGGGGCTGATTCTCGTCTCCATGCGCAACGCCGGCGCGCATTTCCGTCGCATCGTCGCCGGTGAAACGAGTCGCGATCCGCAATTGCGCGTGCAGATGCCGGGCCGTCTCATGGGCAAGCGGGTCGGCCTGATTGGCTGTGGCCACATGGGGCGTCTGTTGCTCAAGCTGTTGCGCCCCTTCAACGTCGACGTGTGGGTGCACGACCCTTATCTGCCGCGCGAGATGGCCGAGGCGTTGGGCTTTACCCAAACATCGCTCGATAACGTGTTATCGCAATGCGATGTCGTTGTCTGCCTCGTACCGTTGACACCGGGCACCAAGGGCATGATCGGCCAGCGCGAACTGGACCTGATCCCGTCTGGCGCGGTCTTTGTCAACGTCTCGCGCGGTGCCGTGGTCGATTCAGCGGCATTGATTGCCCGTCTCAAACGGGGCGATATTATTGCTGGTCTCGATGTCTTTGACCCCGAGCCGATCCCGGCCGACAGCGAGATCATTCAGTTGCCGAATGTCTTTCTCAGCCCACATGTCGGTTGGTACACCGGTGATGCCTATCGGCCTTTTCTGGCGCTCATGGTCGATGAAGTAGATCGCTTTTTCCAAGGGCACGAGACCCACTTTGATCTGACGCCGCGGTCACAGGCGAATCGGACGGGGGAGGCGACGACGTCGTGACCGTAAGTGTAGACGTAGAGAGAGGGGTGCGTACCACATTGGGGGGATTACGCCGGACGATCAATTTTGTCCTTCTGTGTAATCCCCCAAAATGGGACGCACCCTAGAGAGAGGGGTGCGTACCACATTGGGGGGATTACGCCGGACGATCAATTTTGTCCTTCTGTGTAATCCCCCAAAATGGGACGCACCCTAGAGAGAGGGGTGCGTACCACATTTGGGGGATTACGCCGGACGATCAATTTTGTCCTTCTGTGTAATCCCCCAAAATGGGACGCACCCTAGAGAGAGGGGTGGATTGAAATCCTCTCCGAATTACGGTATACTTCGATGCATGAAAGAGTCGTATGTCATATAGCCAGATGGGAGGTGGAAGATCATGACTTTACTGCTAGATTTGCCATCGGAGTTGGAAGCAAGATTAGTCGTCGAAGCAGAGCGAAGTGGATTAACGACAGAAGATATAGCGATTCAGTTATTGGATAAATATCTCCCTGCCGCAGAACGTAGAAAGAAAGCGATGGCTCTTCTAAAGTCCTGGGTTGAGGAAGAAGATGCCAGTGAGCAGATTGAGACAGGCAAATATTTACAGCGTGCGCTTGCTGAGGATCGCTGGTCGGATCGAGAACGCTTCCCGAAGGAACTCCGTGGTGTAACATGGTAGAAGTAGTCAATTTGGATACTGGTCCGTTAGGCTTGGCCACAAATCCAAAACTTTCGCCTGAAACGATGGCTTGCAACCAATGGCTGTATGCTCTTCTTGACCAAGATATTCAAGTGATAGTAGCGGAAATTGCAGACTACGAACTTCGACGGGAACTGCTACGCTCCAACAAATATAGAGGTATCGCCAAATTAGATATGTTGATTGACACGCTCGACTACTTGCCTCTGACCACTGCTGCCATGCGACAAGCGGCTGCGTTTTGGGGGCTTGCACGACAGCAGGGACAACCAACATCGAGTGATAAAACGATTGATGGTGACATGATTCTCGCTGGCCAAGCGCAAACGATTGGAAACGAGAATTTCATTATTGCCACGACGAATGTAGGGCATCTGTCTCGGTTTGTGCCGGCAGAGTTATGGACAAATATCTAGCGCCATTTGAAAGAGAAACCCCATGCACCCAATCCGTTTCGGCTTCTGCGTCCCCATCTTTGCCTCCCCCGGTGGACGTCTCTTCCGCACCGCCAATTACCCAGCGCTCGATACCGCCACAACGATGGCGATCGCTCAAGCGGCTGACGCACTCGGCTATGACGATCTTTGGGTCGCTGACCACCTGATGCTGGGCAAAGAGAACGCGATTCTCGAGGGGTGGACCACCTTGGCCGCATTGGCCGGCTCAACCAAGCACGCACGTCTTGGCCTGATCCACCAGGCCCACTTCTTCCACCACCCAACCATGACCGCCAAGATGACCGCGACCCTTGACCAGATCTCCGGCGGCCGCTTTCTCTTCTTCACCGACCCGGCCTATGGCAAGGCGGAGCATCTTGCGTATGGGTTGTCCTTTCCGTCGGATATCGATGAAGCGGTGGCGCGCACGTTGGAAGGGGCGGAGATCGCGCGGTTGCTCTGGCAAGCGACCGAACCAGTCAGCTTTCAGGGGCAATATTATCACTTTGAGAATGCCACCGCGACACCGCTGCCGTTGCAACAACCCCATCCTCCCATCTGGTTTGGACGCAACCACCCGGCTATCCTCGAAGCCTGCGCGCGCTACGGCCAGGGTTGGAATACTACACCAGCTACTGTAGAGCAGGTACGCAACCTGTTGGCGGAGTTGCAGGCCGCCTGTGACGCGGCGGGGCGTCCGATTGAGGAGATCGAGCGTAGCTTGGAGACACAACTGTTGATTGCGCCCGACGAAGCGACATTGCGCGAACGGCTGCGTGAGATCATGGCTCATCTGCCCAACGAACCCTATCCAGCGGATGTCGTGGCCTACTGTGCGGAGGAGACTGACGAATTGCCACCGTCGTTGGCCAAGCACTATATCATGGGTACCACCGAACAAGTGCAGGCGCGCCTACAGGAGTATGTTGACGCCGGCATTACTCATTTTATGCTCTGGTTTATGGACGCACCGCGCCGCGATGGGTTGCAGCTTTTTGCCGAGCAGGTGATCCCGCAATGGCGGACGGTGCCCTAATCGTCAATAGAATCTTAACGCGGACGATCTGCCTGGTCTAAAAATCTTGCTCTTTCTTGGCCGCAACGGGATCAAGAATACTCGTAGTAACCTCCATAAAAAGCTATACTTTCATATCGTCGTAGTGATGGCGCGCTTTGTGCTATGAAGAGTTAGAGGACTATATGGCTTTTTCAACAGAAGATCGACAATTGATCCGTACGCTGGCCCAACAACATGGGATCAGCGAAGGCGCAGTAGAGGTATTGTGGCTTGCGGTGCAGGCGGGTAATGGTACGGCCGCGCAATTTAGCCACCCAGAGCTTGGCGGCATGGGCCAATGGATGGCCGGCGGCATGGTGATGGTTGGTGATTTTAGCAAGACGCATTTGCAATCTACGGTGATGCAGATCTGTACGGCGATTGCGGCGCACTTGCAAGAGCAACGATTTGCAACGCAGTCGACCCCCGTAAGCGCGCCATCACAACCGGCACCATCTCAAACGCAAAGGCAGACAAGTAGCGGTGGGTTCCAGGCCACGCAACCGACCGCGCAAAGCCGTCAAGAACGAGCCGCAACCATTCAGTCGCCAACCGACACAGGGCGCGCCGTCAAAGAGAACACGGGCAAAAGCGGCGGGCTTCTTTCCAACATCGGTAAAAAGCTCTTTGGTGGTGCAGCTTCTTCTACGGAACGCACCACCGCCGACGCAGGGGCTAGCGCCGCTTCAGCCCGCGGCTGGGCCAATTGGTGGCCAGATGAGCTAGGGGCGCCAAACAGCAGCGGCTCACAGAATGAGATGCACTACGCCTATTTTGCTGGGGCTCACCGGCTGGCCTTACGCGTCGGCAACCGTGTGACCATCTATGATACGTGTGACCATCAGATTGGCGGTGTTTCGCAACAGCAAGGGAGTTCTCGCACCGTCACCTTTAGCAGCCAGAAGGGGGACGTTGCAGTCGACAGACTCAAGAAAATCCAGGAGTATACACTGTAAAGGAGCGACTTATCGGTATGATGCAAGAGGTTTTACACGAGCAGCAAGATTGGAATGGTGATGGGTAAAGCAACTCCGCCGCCGTCGGTTGGCATTCGTTTGGAGTGGGCTGCCATGCCAGCCGGCGTGCGCTCCGCAGTGGAAGACGCGTTGGGTAGCCCTGTGGTAACAGCTACGTCGCAGCTAAGCGGTTTTTCCCCTGGTGTTGCTGCGCGTCTGCAGTTAGCCGATGGCCGTCGACTCTTTTTGAAAGCGATCGGGCCAACCCCCAATCCGGATTCGCCCAAATTTCATCGCCGCGAGGCGCAGGTTGTCGCTGCCTTGCCAACAAAAGCACCCGTGCCTCGACTGCTGGGTTCCTACGATGAGGGAGAAGCGGGGTGGATTGTGCTCTGGTTTGACGATATTGAAGGGTACCATCCCGCACAACCCTGGGCGGCCGCTGATCTGGATCGGGTGATGCGGGCGCTAATTGATCTCTCCACTCTGTTGACCCCGTCACCGCTTTCTCACCCCTTTGTGGCCGATGCTGCGGATGCCCTGCGCACAGAAATTTGCGGCTGGACAAATCTCGTCAGCGAAACCCCATTCCAGGTCGATGAGCTGGATCCCTGGTCGCGTCGCCACTTAGCCGCATTGGTGGCGTTGGAAGCGGAAGCGCCAGCCGCTGTCGTAGGCGATACCCTGCTCCACTTTGATCTGCGCGCCGACAACATTCTGCTGACGCCGGAGCAGGTTTGGATTGTCGATTGGCCCCATGTGCGTGTCGGCGCGGCGTGGGCGGACACGATCTTCTTTGCGCCCAGCGTCACCATGCAAGGGGGGCCACCGCCGGAACAACTTCTGGCACGCCATCCCGCCAGTCATGGTGCCGACCAGCGCGCGATGACTGCCGTGATTGCCGCAGTGGCCGGGTTCTTCATCCACCGTTCGTTGCAACCCGCACCGCCTGGCCTTCCGACGCTGCGCGCCTTTCAGGCGGCGCAAGGGGCAGTGGCGCGCGATTGGCTGGAGGAGCGCACCGGCTGGGCGTAGAGCGAGTACGCCCTTTCGTAGGGGCGCGGCATGCCGTGCCCCTACGAAAGGACGTTGCGTAACTCTTAATCGTGATCGGCCGTTTAAGCGCGCAGCGTCCCATCGGCATTTTCGCGCCGAGGGCGAATAACCGAAACGCCATCCTCTTCAACCAGCGGGCGGTTATAAATGTACGGCGGCTCTAGAACGGCCTGTTGGGCATCCGTCAATTCGCTGACCCACTCGGGCTGACTTGTCTGATAGGATCCACCAGCAAAATGGAGATATTTGGGCGAATAGCGGTAGAGCAGCGAGCGCCGTTCGTGCTTGCCTTGCCAAGGAAGGGTGCCGTGAATCGTCGCTTCATTAAAGATAATCATATCGCCTGCTTTGGCTGGCACATTGTAGACGATCTGCTGATCGATCTCCCAACGCTTGATCTCTTCCGGGCATTCAAAATTGGCTTTGTGGCTGCCAGGGACGACACATAACCCACCATCGCCGGGGTTTACATCGGCAAGTTGAAATTGGCAGACGATCATGCCGCAACGGATTTGCCCATTGGCATAGCGGTAATATTGGGCACCATCAAAGTAGCGGCTCGTTGACCCATGCAACCGCAACCCCTCTGTGCCGGCACCACCGGCCAAAATAAAGGGTGAATGGTCCATCTTCCAACCGCGGCCTAGCATCGTATCGAGATAGGGAATAATCTTGACATGGGCGAGTAGATCGCGGAAGGGCTGGCAGTGCGGCTGTTCCCACGCCAACATGCCCTGAAAGAGATCGCGTTTGCGTTCGCCAGCCATGTTACCATCTGGCGCTGAGTTGCCATCATCAAGCCGTTTGGCGAGATTGGCATCAACGGCTGCATTTAACGCTGCCACCTCTGCGGCAGTGAGAAAATTTTCAACCTTCAAAAAACCTTGCAAATCATAAAGAAACTTTTCGCGTTCGTTCATCATCGATCCCCTTGTGGGTTATATTTTTCAACGACGGCTATTCTGCCGATCTGAGGAGGAGTGTCAGTATAAAACAGGGTGGCTGGGCAATCAAGTCGCCAAAAAGTACTGCGCAGCAGATTGTGGCGCCACGGGGGATAGGGGCGTATCTTGCTTTGGGGGAAAGCTACCTTTCCACCTGTTACGGGCGTGGATTCATTAAAACGCGGATTTCCACACCGGCAACAAATCCGCGTTGGCCCGGAATCCCCGCCCATAAGCAAAAATATTCCAACACTGAGACGCTTCCGTACCACCGAAACCCAATCCCGCCTTAAAAGGGTGCGTACCCCATTTGAGGGATTACACCGGACGAAAAGTACGCCTTCTGTGTAATCCCCCAAAATGGGACGCACCCGGCCCAAAAAGTGTGGTTGACAGGAATGCAACCTTTTGTTATAGTGCGAACAGAAGGGTAGATATTCGGTAATCCTCACCCAAAGTATCATAAGTACTACCCATCTATCATTGATCTTTTCATCTGAAAATCAAGCAGAACAAGTGAAAATCGATTCGCTTCTACGGGCGAAGTGGTGAAATCACTGTAATTCTCCCTGAGAATTCCAATGATTTTACCCAGAGACCACTACGCGCCAATCGATTTCTGTGGTCTTGGCATCTCTGTAGGCGCGAGAGTTATCACTGGCCGTGAGTGGGTGAATCAGGCCATCTTCATCTCGCTTATAGATGTTGGTTGCTGGATTTCCGGTTGCCATACACCTGTTGTAGAAAGGAGAACGCCACAATACATCGCGCCCATAGTTGCCGCGCAATTCAAACACTTATCCCCTTTTACCGCACGCAGATTGTCGTTCATGGTCCTATAAAGCTTTGAAGGCGTTAGCAAGGCGTTCAGTCGCTACTGTTGCGTAATCTACGCTGGGTAAGACCACCGACGCTCTATGAACTATCTTATGTGTAAATTCTCTGCTCCCCTGACGATAACCGAGTTACACATAGGCCTAAAGAACCATCCACGAAGGAGAAGTTAAATGCGATCTAGGCTTACGTTATTCAGTGTGCTTGTCATACTTTCGATGCTCTTTGCCGCCTGCGCGCCACCGATGGAATCGGCCCCCGCAGCAGCTGGTAATGAGCCGGCCGCCGCCGTTGATGCCGGGGCCGCACCCGTCTCGACTGGCGATATTCCACGCGAAAAGACCTTGATTATTGGCTTTGAAGGTGGACCGGTTGCCGCCCCAGAGAATGCTGGGTTAAATCCCGGCGTAACATTTTCACAGGGCACTCAACAAGTAATGATCGAATCACTCTACTATTTGAATTATCAGAGTGGCGAGATGATTCCCTGGCTGGCTGCCGACCAAGCAACCTGGAATGATGATTTCACGGTTGTGACGATTCCGTTGCGCGAAGGGATCAAATGGAGTGATGGCGAAGCCTTTACGGCGGATGATATCGTCTTCACCGTTAACATGCTCAAAGAAAATCCAACCTTGAGCTATGCCAGCACGGTCGTTGATGTGGTAGATGCGCAAGCAGTTGATGAACTCACCGTTCAGATTACCCTTGCAAAGCCAGATCCACGCTTTGTTGTCAATGCCTTTGGTGTGCGCATTTGGGGCGCTGTGCGCATTGTGCCCAAGCACATCTGGGAAGGACAAGATCCCAATACCTTTAATAATTTTGATCTGGAAAAAGGCTGGCCAGTCTGGACGGGTCCCTACAAAATGGTCAAAGCCTCTGCCACCGAATTTGTCTTTGATCGACGTGAAGATTGGTGGGGTGCGGTGACAGGCTTTCACAAATTGCCCGAGCCCGAACGGGTTATCTTTGTCGACGCCGGCCCCGATGAGCGCAAAGCGGCGGCGTTGAGTGCCAATGAGGTAGATGGTGAGCCAAGTTTGCGTATTGACACCTTCAATACGGTGCTCGAACAGAATCCCGATGCGATCGGCTGGACCACTGATCCACCTCACGCCTGGATTGACCCTTGCCCCGGCGAGTTAGGCTTTAATGCGCGTATTGCGCCCTGGGATAATGCGACAATGCGCTGGGCCATTGCCTATGCGTTGCCCAACCAGAAGATTGGTGACGCGCAAACTGGTGGCTTTGGTCAGGTCTCGCATTATAACTTCCCAGACTATCCGGCACTCCAATCTTGGCTCACAGAAAACCAGGATCTACTCGATCAATACGACTCGTCGGCCTATGATCCCGCCAAAGCCAAGGAACTGATTGAAAGCCAAGGCTACACAATGGGCGCAGATGGCTTTTATGAGAAAGAGGGCGAACGGCTAAGCGTCGATATCCTCTTCAAGACGGAAGAGCCGATTCTGCCGGCGCTTGTGGTCTCTGCTTTCCAAGATGTTGGCATTGATGCGGCGCCGCGCGCGCTCGCCGGTGCTGCTTACTTCGATGCGCGCAGTACTGGTGATTTTGAGATTGAAACCCATCACGTCGCCTGTGGTAGCGTGGTCGAGCCCTACGATGAATTAAATCTCTTCCACAGCCGCTGGATTGTGCCGATTGGGGAAAGAGCATCCAACAACATCTGGGGCTGGAGCAATGCCGAATATGATCAGATTGTTGATGAGATGCAAACGATCCAACCGGGCGCACCGCGCGAACATGAACTGTTCCGTCGTGCCCTAGAGATCCGCCTGCAAGAGCTGCCGATCATCTCCTTGACCCAGCAGCAACGTGTCGTGCCCTATTCGACCAAATACTGGACAAACTGGCCGACCGCCGAGAATGATTACCACCACCCGCCAAACTGGTGGATGAACTTCTTGATGCTGGTCGTCGCCATCGAGCCGGCGCAGTAGGCACGGACAAGGTAAATTAGGAAACAGGTAGATAGGTAGCACGGCTACTTATCTACCTGTGTACTTGTGTACTTACCCACAGAAAGACACCCATGAGTATCCGCTACATCCTCAGACGACTCGGAATCTTCTTCCTGATTATCTGGGTTGCTTCCACGATCAACTTCCTGATTCCACGGTTGGCCCCTGGTGATCCCATGGCGGCGATTATCGGGCAGATGGAGGCACAGGGCGCTAAAGTTGAGAACAGTGCCCAAATCATTGCCCTCTTCCGTGAGCGCTTTGGGCTGGATGATCCGCTCTATCTGCAATATTTTAAGTACCTTGGGGCGCTGGCCCATCTGGATTTGGGCTATTCGATCGCCTATTTCCCGACCAAAGTAACGGCAATCGTTGCCAATGCGCTGCCCTACACCATCGGCTTGTTGCTCGTAACCACCCTGATCACCTTCACCCTTGGGGTCTTTGCCGGTGCCTTATTGGTCTGGCATACAACACCGCGTATGGCCAGGGTGGTGATCACCTTCTTTATGATGTTAGCGCCGATTCCTTATTACTTATTGGCGATTATCTTTGTCTCCGTGCTGGCCTTTTCGTTGGGCTTGTTCCCCTATAGTGGGTTGGTATCGGTGGGGCGTATCCAAAAGCCCGGCTTTGATCTCGGCTACATTGTAGATATTATCTACCACTCTACCCTGCCGGCGCTCTCGATCATCATTGCCGGCGTCGGTGGTTGGACGCTGGGGATGCGTGGCATGATGGTGACCGTCCTCGGTGAAGATTACCTGACACTGGCCGAAGCGAAAGGGCTGCGCGACCGGCGAATCTTTTTTGCCTATGCCATGCGCAACGCTATGTTGCCGCAATTCACCGGCCTGGCGATCAGCTTGGGCTATGTGGTCTCGGGTGCCACCATTGTCGAGTTGATCTTCTCCTACCCCGGCATGGGCTATCGTTTATTTCAGGCGATCAATACCAACGACTTTCCGGTCATCCAAGGCATTACCTTCTTTTTGGTGGTCTCGATTGCGGTCGCTATTCTGGTGATTGACCTGATCTATCCACGACTCGATCCACGCATTACCTATAATAGGAGATGACCATGACGACTGCTTTTGTGCCGGAAGCAACGGCCGGAACGCTGCCCGAAACGACCGCCGCGGCAACTCGCCGCGGGTTGTGGAGGAATGTGCGCTATTGGTTGGGCAATTGGAAGCTCACCGTCGGCTTGATCATGATTATCGGCCTGACCGGTTTTAGCATCATCGGCTCCTACTTTGTTGATTTTGCGGGTACCAAGGTTGCGGCCGGCCCTTTCAACGCCGCACCTTCAGCGCAATATCTTTTTGGCACCGATAATGTTGGGCGCGATCTCTGGGCATTGATGATCCACGGCATTTATCCATCGCTCAAAGTCGGCTTGATCGCCGGCGTCATTGGGACAGCCGTGGGCGTGGTCCTGGGGATCACCGCCGGCTACTATGGCGGCACGATGGATGCCGTCATCAGCACAACCGCGGATATCTTTCTGACGATTCCCTCGCTGCTGATTCTGATCGTGCTTGCTTCCTATGTCCGCACAACGACGATTGAATTCACGGCTCTCGTCATCGCCATCTTTGCCTGGGCCGGCCCGACACGCCTCATGCGGTCGCAGACGTTAAGCTTGCGTGAGCGTGCCTTTATTCCGCTGGCCAAACTCTCTGGCCAGGGCGATTTTGAGATCGCGATCCGTCAGATCCTGCCCAATCTACTGCCCTATATCATGGCCGGCTTTGTAGGCGCGGTCTCCGGTGCGATCCTCTCTCTGGTTGGTATCCAGATTCTTGGGCTTGGCCCGCTCTTTACCCCCAACTTGGGCATGATCCTGCAGGCCGCTTATCTGGGGGCGGCGATCTTTCGCGGGATGTGGTGGTGGTGGCTGCCACCCACAGTTGCCCTCATGATCATCTTTATCAGCCTCTTTTTGATTAGCGTTGCCTTGGACGAATTGGCAAACCCACGGCTACGGGAGCGAGCCAAGTAATGACCAATAACAATACGCCTACCCTCCAAGTGGAGAACTTACGGGTCTACTATTGGACGGCCCGCGGCCCCGTGAAGGCGGTCGACGATATCAGCTTTACGATCAACCGCAACGAACGCTTTGGCTTTATTGGCGAAAGTGGTTGTGGCAAGACCACGACCATCATGGCAATCCTGCGGCTCATTAAACGGCCGGGCAAGATCGAGAGTGGCAAGATCCTTCTCAATGGCGATGACATTGCCGCCATTGATAATGAAGCAATGCGCCAGGCTCGTTGGAGCCGGATCTCGCTGGTCCCTCAAGGTGCCATGAATTCGCTGAATCCGGTCATGCGCGTGCGCGACCAGATTGCCGACACGATTCTCACCCACAAAGGGACGGTTGCCAACAATGTGCTGCGCACGGAGATCGCGTCGCTGCTCGACATGGTGGAGTTGCCGGCCAAAGTGGCCGATATGTATCCGCATGAGTTGAGTGGCGGTATGAAACAGCGGGTTTGTATCGCAATGGCAACGGCGTTGGAGCCGGAGTTGATCATCGCCGACGAGCCAACCAGCGCGCTCGATGTGGTGGTGCAGAAAGCGGTGATGCAAACACTGATTGGGATACAGGAGCGGCTGGGTGCTTCGGTGATCTTGATTGGTCACGACATGGGGCTGACCGCACAGGTGCTTGACCGCGTCGGGGTGATGTATGCCGGGAAATTGGTCGAAGTGGCCGATACTAACGATCTGTTCAAGCGACCACGCCATCCCTATACGCAAGCGCTCATCTCTTCCTTGCCTTCGATCCAACAGAAAAAACGGGGGGGGGGTATTCCTGGCCTGCCCCCATTTTTGCTAAATGCACCGGCTGGCTGTCTCTTCTACCCACGCTGTCCCCATGCCATGGAGCACTGCAAGACTGTTACGCCGCCGTTGCGGCAACTGGGGCCGGGCCACTTTGCCGCCTGCCATCTGTATGAAAATGACCTCAATTATGACTTCCGCAAGGATGAGCGCAATGTCAACACCACTGCTTGAAATTCGCAATCTGACCAAAATTTATGGGAGTGGCCTTCTGAGTCGCCAGTCGTCACCGGCGCTGGAAAACTTTTCCCTGACCTTCACCGAGGGAGAGCCCAAGATCACGACGATTGCCGGCGAGAGTGGGAGTGGCAAATCGACACTGGCCAATGTGGCCCTAGATTTTGTGCAACCGACCTCTGGGCATATCTTTTACAAAGGGCAGGATCTGGCAAAGATGTCACGCCAGCAACGCTTTCAATTTCGTCGCGAGGTTCAGGCGATCTTTCAGGATCCCTTTGGCACCTACAATCCCTTTTACAAAGTGGATGCGGTCTTTACTATGGTGATCCAGAAATTCAAATTGGCCAGTGGTCGCCAGGAGGCGCAGAAATTGGCCGAAGAAGCGTTGGAAGTGGTTGGTCTGCGCGCCAATGAAATTCTTGGTAAATATCCGCACGAACTCAGCGGTGGTCAGCGTCAGCGCATTATGGTGGCGCGGGCCTTCTTATTGAAGCCGCAGATTATTGTGGCCGACGAACCGGTCTCGATGATCGATGCTTCGTTGCAGATGCGTATTTTGGATATCTTCCATAATTTGAAAGATAACTATGGCATCTCGTTTCTCTATATCACCCACGATCTCTCCACCGCCTACCAGATTAGCGATGACATCTATATTCTCTACAGCGGTTCGGTCATGGAACATGGCGAGATCGACCGTATCATTCAAGAGCCGCAGCACCCCTATACCCAACTGCTTGTCAGTTCAATTACCGTCCCCGATCCAGATATTCGCTGGGAGGGGCGCACCACCTCCTCCGCCTCGGAAGAGAGCAGCGTGGTGGCGCGCGGTGGCTGTAAATTCTATGGCCGTTGCCCCCATGCCATGGATCGCTGCCTGACCGCGCCACCGCCGGATTATCAGGTGGCCGATAAGCAGTTTGCGGCCTGCTATCTTTATGCGCCTGGCACCAAATGAATTTGGTGCCTGATAAGCAAAACCCGTTAAAACGGGTTAAACTGCCGAGAACTCGTCTTTTCTCCACAATGCCGCAAAAAAATCAAAAAATTAGCCCTTGTGGGAGCAGTAAAGAGGAATTCAACCAATGACAACAAAAACGATGTACAACCAGACTCAACTCAAAGTGTTGCCAACTCACGACCAGTTGACTGAACTTGGCCGTGACTTGGCCTTTCATCCCAGTACGACAAGCGATCCCAAGGTGCTCACACCTGAACAGATTGAGCGCTATAACCAGCGCGGCTATCTCAAAGGTTTTCAGGTCTTTGATCAGGCGGAGATTTCGGGAATCCGCGCCTACTTTGACGGCCTACTCGAACGCGTCCTCGCCGACGGCGGCGACAGCTATTCGATTATCTCCGCCCAAATGAAGTATGGTCCCGTCTATGATCTGCTCACCCACCCGCGCATTGTCGCCTATATTCAAGATATTTTGGGGGAAAACGTCGTCGGTTGGGGCGCGCACTTCTTCTGTAAATTGCCCCACGATGGCAAGCAGGTCGCCTGGCACCAGGATGCCAGCTTCTGGCCACTCACGCCCTCCAAAACCGTAACCGCCTGGTTGGCGATTGATGACGCCGATGTTGAAAATGCCTGTATGCGCTTTGTCGCCGGCTCACACCATTATGGGCACCTCACCTATCGTATGAGCGAGAAAGCCGAGAACAATGTGCTCTGGCAGACCGTGGAGAATATTGAGCAATTTGGGGAAGTTGTCGATATCGAATTGCCGGCTGGCTCTATTTCCTTACACAGTGATCTACTGCTGCACGGCTCCGAGGCGAACAATTCTGACCGCCGCCGCTGTGGGTTGACGTTGCGTTATTGCGCAGGCGATGTGCGCAGCGACCCTGCCCTTGGCTGGAACCGCGAAGGGGTGATTGTCAGCGGATCTGATCCGAGCGGCCACTGGGGTAATCCCGCGCGACCGAGCAGCGACTAGGGCGACCATTCAGCCATAGCCGCCTTGAAATAAATTTTAGGCTGACAACGCAAGTCGTCTCTAGACGACTGTCTGACCAGTCCACTTTAGTGGACTTTAACTGTCAGCCTGAAATTTATTTCAAGGCTGAAAAGGAATCCCAACCATGACAACCAAACCCATGCGCGGTGTCTATCCGATCCTTGTCACCCCCTTTGACGAAGCCGGACAGATCGACGAAGAGAGCCTGCGCCGTCTAATTGACTTTAACCTCGACGCCGGTGTCCACGGCCTGGGCGTGGCGCTGGGTAGCGAAATCTTTAAACTTTCCGAAGCCGAACGCGATCAGGTGACGACGATTGTGGTCGACCAGGTCAATGGGCGCGTGCCGGTAGTGATCAACAGTGGCGCGCCGGGCACTGATCTCGCTGTGCTCTACAGCCGCCGCGCCGAGGAGTTGGGGGCCGATGCGCTGATGATTCTGCCGCCATCGTTTATGCCAGCAACGGGCGCAGAGATGCTCGACTACTACCGCACAATCTCCGCGGCGGTCAACATTCCGATCTTTCTGCAGGATGTGGCAAGCGCGACGATTCCCGCTGGCTTGGCGCGCCAACTCGCCGAGGAGTGTGAATGGGTGCAATACATCAAGGTGGAGAGCGCCCCGATCACCGCCAAGGTGGCCGCGATGGCCGACGCGGCGGGTGATGTGCTGACAATCTTTGGCGGGGCGGGCGGTGGCTACTTTATTGAGGAACTGCGCCGTGGCTCGGTCGGCACGATGCCCTTCTGTACGCAACCGGAAGCCTTTGTCGCGATCTGGGATCTCTGTCAGGCCGGCAATGAGCAGGCGGCGTTTGAGCGCTTCTATAAAGAACTGGTGCCGATAAGCCGGCTTTCCGGCCAGAGCAACGGTCTCTTCTACGCGGTGCATAAAGCGCTGTTAGTTCACCGTGGCATCATTCGTACGGCCACCGTGCGTAGCCCAGCGCCGCCGGTTGATCCGCTGATTCAACAGGAGTTAGCGGCACTGTTGGACGAGCTTTATCCGCAATCTTGAAACGTAAAGTGTTATTCCTGAGGAGGATGCCAATCGGCAGCAACCCAGAGTTGGCGTGAGGCAACGAGTTTGGAACGATTAAGCAGGAGTGCATGAACCGTCGCTCTTCCTGTCGGCGTTAGGCCTTGAACCAAGAGAGCGTCTTTCACCCAGGCGAAGTGCTCTAACCAACGCTGTTCAACAGGATGATAGGATCGTTCTAACTCTTCAGACAATGGATCGGAACCAACAATCCGGTTTCCTTTGATAAGATTGCAGCGCCAGCAGGCAAGACAGAGATTGTGTGCTTCAGATGATCCACCTAACGACTCTGGGATGATATGATCGACCGTAAATTCACCACCGATGATCTTCTCAGCAGTACGACAATAGCAGCATAAATAACGGTCTTGTTCACTAATCTGTCGACGAAGGGCAGATGAAATATATGTAACGCTCATGAAACTGTCGTAGCCGGGCCAAGTCTGGTGATATCATGTCCTCGTTCTTTCAGCAAAACAGCCGCTTTGGCACGAATCAAGACCGTGTGCTCGTAACGATCTGCCAACATTTCGGCTTCAACCAATTCATCAGAATTTAATCCAACTGACTGTTGCTTTTCTAACAGGGCTTCCATTCGAGCGTGGTCCGTAGGATTCAACCGTATCTGTGCAGCTTGCCACAGTTCCTCATCTGTGAAAAATGTCAATTGATCCAACTCATCCGTTAACGCAGTTGGCAGGGGCGAATTATTGTCTATAAGTTCTGTAAACAATGTTGGTTTGGTAACACTTGATAGACCATAGTTGCGACGAACAGCAGATTCGACCAATGATTCAATGGTCGCATTGAGTTTCTAGCTTGTCGCTGCAAAATACGATAGAGCTCAGGTGAAACTTCAATTGAGTGATTCATAGTTATTTACTCTAAACTATCTGCATTTTATTTCGCAAGGACCTCAATCCATGAAAATAACCGACCTCCAAGTCATCCCCTTTCGCCTGCGCCGCCAGGGCTATCGTGCCGGCAGCACCTATACAGAAGTTGAAGTTGTCCAAACCCTCACCAAAATCAGCACCGACGAAGGGGCCGAGGGCTACTACTTCGGCGGTCACGGCCACGGTGACGCCGATGGCCTGCCTGCGGATCAGCGCCACGCACTCGAAGGGCGCTTTAAGAACTTGCTCGTCGGCCACGACCCCTTTGACCGCGAAAAGTTCTGGCATTGGCTTTGGACCTCTAATGTCGAAGAGAACCTAATCAGCGTCATCGACATGGCGCTCTGGGATTTGCAGGCGCGCCACTTTGGGCTGCCGCTTTACAAGTTGCTTGGCGGCTGTCGCGAAAAGGTCAAGGCCTATGCCAGCACCTTCCCCAACATGGGGCCGCCCGAACTCTATGCCCAACATGCGCTCGATTGTAAAAACCAGGGCTACACCCACTATAAGATCCACCCCTACTACTTCTGGGATCCAGTGACGCAGAAGCCCGATCCGGGGCGGCCATCCCACACGAAAGAAGATATCGCCGCATGCTATGCCGTGCGCGAAGCGGTGGGCGATGAGATGGTGCTCAGCTTTGACCCGTGGGGCACCTATCGCACCTACGAAGAGGCGTACAAAGTGGGGCGGGAACTGGAGAAGCTCAACTTCTACTGGTTTGAGCACCCGATGCCCGAATACCGCGTCACCACTTATGAAAAGCTCACTCGCGAACTGGAGATCCCGATCCTCTCACCGGAGATCGCGGCCGGTAGCTTCTATACCCGTGCCGACTGGATCCACCGCGGTGCCTCCGACATGACGCGCATCGATGTATTGCGCGGCGGCGTCACCGGTGTGCGCAAAATGCAGGCGGTCTGTGAAGCCTTTGGCGTCAAGTGCGAAGTGCACATGAGCGGCTTTGCCAACCTCCAACTGCTCGGTTCATCGAGCGAGGATATCTGTGAGTATTACGAGCGTGGGCTGTTGGCCCCCGGTGTGGATTATGAGACGCCACCGCCTTATCTCCACGCGATCGGCGATCCAATGGATGCCGAGGGTTATGTCCATCTGTCACAGGAGCCAGGGATGGGTTATCAGATCAATTGGGCGTACATTGAAGAAAATCGGGTCGTATAATCAATACCTTCGCCAATTCAGAAATTAGAGTCGTCATTTCTGCCCCCGCCTCCGCGAGGATAAACTCCGGCAGGAATCCATCTTTATGTTTCACGAGTAGACTCCTCGGGTGCCGTCTGGGCGCGTAGGAATGACATTTGGAAATTTCCGCCAAAACAAGGTTTGGCGAAGGTATTGCTATTGGTACAATGTTGCGGAAGCATTTCGATATTGTCTCCCCTGCGTGCCCATTAGTCGCGCAGGAATGACCTAATGGTAACTTTTTCTGTAACGATGTGTTAGTAGCTATCCTGAAATTCTCTGTAGGGATCACTCGTGTCGGAGTAACTCATAGACCCACGACTGATTTCCTGGCTTGTATCATCCGTAACCGCACAAGGAGAAGCTAACATGGAAAAACGCGCATTCGGCAACACCGGCATGGTAGTCACGACGCTGGGCTATGGCGCGATGGAATTTCGCCATGTGGACGAGAACCAAGCTGGACGACTGTTGGAGAACGTGCTCGACGCTGGGATCAATTTCATCGACACCTCACCCGACTATGGCCCCAGTGAAGATCGCATTGGCAAGTGGATCGCCCACCGCCGCGATGAGTATTTTTTGGCAACAAAATGTGGCTGTAATGTGCCAAAACAAGGGGGCAACGATGCCCCTGGCCACATCTGGACCGGTACTCAGGTGCGCCACAACATTGAGCACAGTCTGAAGCGACTCAATACCGATTACGTCGATGTCTGGCAGGTGCACAGTGCGCCACCGGAGGAGTTAGCCCAAAGTGATGTGCTGGAGACGATGCTTAAGATCAAAGAAGAGGGCAAGGTGCGTCACATTGCGGTAAGTATGAGCGGGGCATCCGCGGGACGTGGCTATGGACAGTTGCGTCCCTATCTCGATGGTGATTGGGATCAGTTTGAAGCGATCCAGGTCTGGTATTCGGCCTTGGCACGCGCCAGCGAGGATGCCATGCGTGAAGCTGCCAACCGGGGCAAGGGGATGATCATTCGCGGTGTCGTGCGCACCGTTGAGCCTTATGCGAGCCTGACTGAGTTTGCCGAGAAAGTGGGGTTGGATGAGTTGCGCGCCAGCGGCGAAAGTGCCGCACAATTTCTGTTGCGCTTTGCGATTTCACACCCCGCCTTGCACACGACGATCATCGGTACCAAGAGTCTTGAACACCTGGCCGACAACATTAAAGCCATCGAAGCGGGGCCACTCTCTACTGATGTACTGACGGAGGTAAAGGCGCGGCTCGCCAGGGCTGGGATCGAACCGGCCGGGTAAGGCTGGGTTGGCGAGTGGTGGTTAGCGTTCGGGGGATGGACCCATCCTGAACTTGTTTAGAGACGCCCTTCTGGGTTGTCCCCGGAACGCTAGGAATACCAAAGCGTCGTGCGTGATGATAAGCCTAGGGGACGGCTGGCTACTGCGCAACCGTGAGCTATACCAGATTATCCAATTGCTGTACGTTGGCAGTGGTGAGGGTAACTGCCGCCGCTTCCCAATTCTCTTGCTGGCGCGCTTTGTTACTCGATTTCGGAATGGTGATCACCTGCGGCTGCTGGATCAACCATTGGATCGCCACTTGGGCGGGCGTGGCGTTGTGGCGCTGCGCAATCTCCTTGATTGTACTATTCTTCAGTACACCATCCTTCACCGGTGAATAGGCCGTCACCAAAATCCCTTTCTCTTGACAATAGGCTAGCACGCCATTCTCTTGCCATTCACGATGCAGTACGTTGTAGTGGACCTGATTGGTCGCCAGTGGTGTGTCACATCGCTCCATTGCTTCTTGCAACAACTCCAATCCAAAATTGCTGACTCCGACATAGCGGATCTTGCCGTCGGCGACCAGCCGATTCAAAGCCCGCATGCTTTCGCGTAGCGGGATCGTCTCGCTGGGCCAATGGATGAGATAGAGATCGATATAGTCGGTTTGCAGGCGCTTCAGACTGCGGTCGCAGGCAGCCAACAGATCGTCATAGCCAATATTGCTTGGGCTGACTTTGGTGGTGACAAAGAAGTCGCTGCGCTTATAAGATTGCAGGGCGCGGCCAAGCAACTCTTCTGAGTGGCCGCTAGCATAATATTCAGCGGTATCAAAGTGACGGTAACCGATCTCGATTGCGCTGTGAATCGCCGCCACATCGCCTTCGTCGCGGCTATAGTCAGGAGTGCTGCCGCCCCCATAATCCCACAAGCCTAACCCAATCGCCGGAATTGTAGTGCCGTCAGATAATTGTTTGGTATCCATGAGATCCTCACTTTGTGAATAGGTGTATCTTTTTCACCTACAATACTACAAAGCCCTCCAAAAAACCATTTTGCCCACGATTGAAGGGTGCAACCCATTTTGGATACTGCCGTCTAATTTTCAGGCGATTTTAATCGCCTGCGAACAACGAGAAGCCCGAGTACCCCTGGGTGCAGCGGCTAGGGGGATTTTGCTCCTCTCTTGAATTCGACGGCCGTATCATTTTGGGGGAATACAGAGAAGGAGTGCTCTGATCGTCTAGTGTAATCCCCCGAATGGGGTACGCTCATCCATAGGGGAGCGTAACTTTTGAAATTTATCTTTGTGATTTCTCTACAGTTAACCAATTCCAATGGTATAATCCTGGCAAGCGTTGGTACACAATTTATGTTTATCGAAAGCAAGCTTAAAAATTAGATTGCTGAATGAAGATTGTCGTTCACCACTGCCTATAGACGCGCCTAACAGAAATAAGTGAAGGTTAAAAAAATTGGGACATAAACTCGTTGTCGCGAAGGCCAAGCGGGTACCCACTGGGCGCAAAGCCAAAGCGGCTCTGGCTTCGACAAGCCCTTACCAGCTCAGGACGAAGCTCAGCCTCTGTTTTCCAAAGACTTTCTGCACTTTATTTAGGCTATTGCAAGAAATAAATCCTCCGTTGCCTTCTAGGCACCTACGGAGGATGGATATTTTATTCTTTGGAATAGCCTTAGATAGGTCGTGTAAGGCTATTGATGATGTAATCTTTCCAGCTCTTTAGGATCACAGTGGTTGACAAGTGTAGGTCACACTTACAGTGGGACAAGCTTCCTGCGGTGGAGCGATGGCACGCTATATGGATGACCTACGACAGCCTACTTTATTTTTGTCAACCACATGCGATCCTGTTGACCCATCTTACTTTGCCCGAACTAAAGCTTGACAGCATGGAGATCATGATGGTGCTTGATTACCCCGACAGACCGTTCGATATTTTGCTCTATGACGATGGCGGATGCTATCGTCAGCCATTAGCGGCTGCCCTTTGTACTGGGCAGCCGCTAATGGCTAAATTGGCGCATGTCGATTCTGAAGCAACTTTTCGGCGCGCGCTCGCTGGCAATTGGGATGCGATTTTTATCGCTTATGCGGTTGCTACTACTGCGCTGACAATAGTCCATCAATCTGCATCAGAGTGCTCATGCATTCTACTTTATAAGGTCGAGGAAGAAGAGCAAGCATTTGCCATGGTAACTGAGCAGATTTGCGACCTGTTGCCCCTAGATGACTTGCGACGACTACCTTTGATCTTGCGCCGTGAGTGGCAACGCAAAAAGTTTCAGGCGAATCGCCCGCAACGGCAGCAACTGAAAGTGGTAGTTCCTACGGAGTTAGAGGGAGCGGGTGATACGCTGCCGATCGCCGATTTGTTGTGGGAAAGTGAACAACGACTGCGCTTGTTTGTGGAGCATGCGCCGGCGGCAATTGCGATGTTCGACCGCAATATGAACTATATATACGCCAGCCATCGTTGGCTCTTAGATTATCGTTTAGATGAAGAGCAGATCATCGGGCGTTCGCACTACGAGATCTTTCCAGATATTCCTGAAGCGTGGCGTGAAATTCACCAACGCTGTTTAACCGGCGCTGTAGAGCTTAGCGATGCGGATCCCTTTCCTCGTGCCGATGGGACTTTGGACTGGGTGCGTTGGGAAATTCACCCCTGGCGAAATATTCATGGAGAGATCGGTGGCATTATGATCTTTTCTGAAGTCATCACCGAGCACAAACGCGCGACCGAAGTCGAACGCGAGCAACGATTGTTTGCCGAAGCCATGCGCGATAGCCTGGCTGTGCTCACCGCCTCGCTAGATGTCGAAACAGTAATGCAGCAGATCCTTGAATTCAGTGCAAGGGTCGTGCCTAGTGACGCGGGTGGCATTTTGCTACTTGAAGGGACACAAGGACGCGTGGCCTACCTCCGTGGACATACACCGGAAGCCGAAGCATTCTTCAAAGAAACTCCAATCACGGTCGATCAGCAGCTCTATCGAAAAGGCCCTGGCAATCAGACATACTATCTGGCGGCGGATACACATTTAACCGAAGGTTGGAAAAAATTCCCCGAGACAGCATGGGTTCGATCTAGTATCGGTGTGCAGATTGACTTGCATGGTAAGTCGATCGGTTTCCTGACTGCCGACAGTGCAACGCCCAATCAATATCGGCAAAAAGATGTCGAAAATTTGCAGGCCTTTGCCCATTACGCGGCCCTTGCCCTCGAAAATGCCTATCACATCGATCACCTTGAACAACGGGTACGGGAACGCACCGCAGAATTGGAAGCCGCTAAAAGTCAAGTTGAAGCAATCCTCAACAATAGCCCCGACGGTATTCTGTTAATTCACGAGGGTCTTACTATTCAACAGGGCAACCACACATTTTACCGTCTATTTGATTGTCAACCAAAGGATTGCCACGCTCAATCATTACTGAGATTGATTCATCAAGACGAGCGCGCTAACGTAGAGCAGCTCATGAATACGGTCATTCTTGATGAGGTAGACAGCCATGTTGAATTCCGAGCCGTGCGTAAGGATGATATAGGATTCGACGCTGAAATGAGCGTTGGCTTGATCAAGGGGAATGGATTGGTCTGCGTCATCCGCGATATTACCGCACGTAAGGAGCAAGAGCGCCAACTGCGCTACCATGCCAGCTTGCAAGGGAATGTGAGTGATGCTGTCATTGTCACCGATGCGGAATTTCGCATCCAGAGTTGGAACAAAGCCGCAGAGCGGATTTATGGCTGGCGCGCAGAGCAAGCAAATGGCAAAGGGGTCCTGGAACTCCTCCAGACGAAGTTTGAATCCCCTGAAGCACATGCGCAGAGCTTGGTGCAATTACGTGAACGGGGTTGGTGGCAAGGGGAAGTGATCCAACAACATCAGGATGGCACGCCACGCTATATTTGGGGATCGGTTTCTTTGCTCAGGGATGCAAATGGTATCGTCGAAAGTGTTGTGGCCGTCAATCACGATATCACCGAGCGCAAGGCGGCGGAGCAAAAGCTTCAGCAATCTGCAGCAGAGATCCATGATCTTTACAATAACGCGCCCTGTGGTTATCACTCGCTTGATCAGGATGGAATGTTTGTTCAAATTAATGAGACCGAACTTCAATGGCTAGGCTATACACGCGACGAAGTCGTGGGTAAAATCAAATTTGCTGACCTGCTCACGGCAGAGAGTCTAATACACTTCCAAGCGAACTTTTCTGTATTCAAAGCACGGGGCTGGGTAAACGATCTTGAATTTGATCTCATCTGCAAAGATAGTACCATCGTGCCAGTATTACTAAATAGTACGGCAATTTATGATGAAGCGGGTCACTATCGGCAAAGTCGTTCTACGCTCTTTAACGTGACTGAACTGCGTCAGGCACAACAGGTGATTATTGAAAGTGAGGCACGTTATCGGCTATTGGCAGAGAATATTTTTGATATGGTAAGCCGCCACTCAATCCATGGTGACTTCTTGTATGTGTCGCCATCGACAGAACGGTTGCTTGGCTACAAACCTGAAGCATTGATTGGGACGAGCGGCTTCCAGATAATCCATCCGGACCAATGGACGCAAATGGCGGAAATGATGCGGCAGGCAAGCTTGCCAGGTGGACGGCCAACCCCACAAATCTTCGAAGCGCAACATGGTGCAGGTCACACTATCTTGATCGAGATCGGTGTTCGTGGGATCTTTTCCGAGGCAACTAATGAATTGGTAGAATTCATTAGCTCGACCCGTGATGTCACTGAGCAGAAACGTGCCGAAGCGGCGCTGCGCGCGAGTGACGAAAAGTTTCGCCAAGTGGCGGAAAACTTCGATCACCTTCTCTTTATTCGCTCTGCCGATAATCAAAAGATGTTATATGTCAATTCGGCGCTGGAAAGGTTAGCAGGAATCCAGCGCGCAGAGATGTTTGAAAACCCCCAGATGTTTCTTGCCTATGTACACCCCGATGATCTAGCCTATGTACGCCAGGAGCAATGGTCGCTGCGCAACATTGAAGAAGGGTATAGCGACCTTGAATATCGCTTTATTCGGCCTGATCGGCAACTTCTCTGGATCAGAGTCCGTACCTTCCCCATCAAGGATGAAAACGGTGGCATTATCAGTCGCGTGGGTACTGTCGAAGATATCACAAAGCGAAAGCTGGCAGAGCTTGCGCTCCAAGAGAGCGAGACAAAGTATCGTTTGCTAGTCGAAACCATGCGCGGTGGGCTGATTATCTTCGATGCCACCGATCAAATAAGCTATGTTAACGACCGCTTCTGTGAAATGGTGGGGCGACCTCGTGAACAACTAATTGGGACAATGCCAACGCTCTATGTGGACGATGCCACTGCGGCCCAGATGAAAACGGAGTTTGACCACAGACACCGGCTAGAGAATACTTCTTATGAGCTTGTTATTCCGCGTCCGGATGGGCAACTGCTCTATTTACTGGCACAAGGCTCTCCACTGCTCGATAAAGAAGGTAACTTCACTGGCAGCTTCTCCATTGTGACTGATATTACTGCACAAAAACAGGCCGAAGATGCATTGCGACAGGCACTCGCCCAAGAAAAAGAACTGAGCGAACTGAAGTCGCGCTTTGTTTCGATAGCATCGCATGAATTCCGCACTCCGCTGGCAACCATCTCTGCGACCACGGAGACGCTCCTTGTCTATCGTGATCGCCTTGATGGTGACCAGGTCAATATGCGTCTACACAAGATATTAGCCCAGGTCGGGCACCTGAAGGAGATGATGGATGATGTATTACAACTGGCACGCATTCAGGCGCACCGCGTAGAGTTTGCTCGAGAGATGGGTGATCTGCATCTGCTCTGTTGTGATGTTATGGAAGAATTTAGAAGCCACCCCGCGTATAATGAACGAATCCACCACGAGCCACACGGTTCACCACTGCACCTTAGCTTTGATCCGCGCTTAATGCGTCACGTTATTAGCAATTTAATTGCCAACGGGCTGAAGTATTCACCAAAAGAAAAACCGATCGTAGTCAAATTGTATCAGGATTCTGAAATAGTTACCCTTCAAGTTACAGATTATGGCATCGGTATCCCCGATGCGGATTTAAAACATATCTTTGAACCGTTTCACAGGGCCAGCAATGTTGGCACGATTTCGGGTACGGGCCTCGGATTGAGCATTACCAAAGAAGCGATTGAGCTACACGGAGGAACGATTCACATCGCAACAAAACTCGATACAGGTACCACTGTCACGGTCATATTACCCAAAGATGTTGGAGGAGATAAAAATGAAACCAAAAATTTTGATCATTGATGATGAACAGCCGCTGCGTGAGGAAGTGGCTGATTGGTTAGAATTTGAAGGATACCAGGTAATCGCTGCGGAAAATGGCCGTCTGGGTTTGGCGGCTGCGATTCGTGAATCCCCAGATCTAATTGTCTGCGACATCGCCATGCCAGAGATGGATGGCCGTGCCGTGTTGCTTGAGGTCCGTTCTGATCCCATTCTGACAGATATTCCTTTCATCTTTTTGACGGCAAGTGCCACGTACGAATCGATCCGGCGCGGCATGAACTGGGGGGCTGACGATTACCTCACCAAGCCATTTCGGCAGGTAGATCTGTTACACGCGATTGAGTCGCGCCTGCGCAAACAGACAGAGCAGCAACAGATCATTCACTTGCAACTCGACGCGCTGAAGAAGGTCTTCCAGGATGAACATAAGCAGCGATTGCTTAAATCACAACTCGTTGCGATGTTTGTTCATGACTTCCGTAATCCACTTTTTTCGATCCTCTCTTCCGCCGAATTAATGGAACGGTATGACAAGCGGCTAGATGTCGAACGCAAACACGAGCATCTCCAGCGCATTGGCAAAGCGGCTCGCCTACTCCTACAAATGCTGAATAGCATGCTGGCAATTGCCGAGATCGAGAATGGCCATCTGGAATATCACCCAACGGAAATGGACCTTGTGCCGTTTCTTGAAGAAATTCTTGAAGAATTTAGCATCATTAATAGTGACAGCCACCGTTTTGTGTTTGAATCATCTCTGCAAAAGGTTGTTCTTGCTGATTCAAAACTGCTACGTCAAATCATGACCAATCTCATCTCCAATGCGGTGAAGTACTCACCATCTGGCACGGCTGTCACCATATGCTTGGAAGCGAGCGATACTGAATTTTCAATACAGGTGACCGATGAGGGAATCGGCATTCCTGAAAAAGATCTGGCGCATCTGTTTGATGCATTCTATCGGGCAGACAGTGCAAAAGTTCAAAGAGGTACGGGGCTTGGGCTCACCATCGTGCAAGAGTTGTCGACACTCTGTGGGGCCTCGGTTCATGTCAGTAGCATAGTCGGCGAAGGTTCAACCTTTACTGTTACTTTCCCACGTACGCTTTAATCGTTTATTGGCAGTTGACAATACGAAAAATCTTTGTTATTCTTTTTTGTGTAAACTACACGTGTAGTTTACACGCTTCCCATCTACATTTGTATTAAAGATGCCAAACAAACAACAGCCACGACGCCGTGTAACTTTACAGGCGGTCGCTGATTTTGCTGGAGTCAACCGGGTCACTGCCGCGGTCGCGTTGGGGCAGTCACCCCAAGGGGGTACTCGTGTCTCTGCGGCAACGCGGCGTCGTGTTGCCGCAGCTGCCCGCGAGCTCGGGTACGCACCGAATGTCTTGGCCCGTGCGCTGCGGGGCGAACACACAAATATCATCGGCTATTACGCCGGCTACGAACCGCTTGATGCCCACATGCCCTTTGTGGCCGCAATTCTCGAAGGGCTGCAACGTAGTTGTCGGGAACACAGCCAGGATCTCATGCTCTTTGGCAGCTTCGCTCGCGATACGGTTGACAGCATCTATGCCACGCTCGCCGGTGGCAAAATCGATGGGTTAATCCTGCTGCCTACCCCGCGGAGCCCTGTAATGGATCGGCTCTTTGATTCGCACTTGCCCGTCGTGGCGATTGCGAATGCCCATCCGGCGGTCACCTCGGTGGTTGTCGATGATTACGCCGGTTCACGTTTGTTGGCAACGCATCTCGCTGAACGAGGCCATCGGCGGATCCTGTATCGATCGCATCAGGATTATCGTAGCTCTACGGCGCGCCGGCTGGAGAGTTTTTTAGCTGCGGCCCACGACCTGGGCATGACTGTAACCGTTACCTATGAAGTTGATACTCATCAACTTTCCCCCGAGGAAGTGACAATTTTGCATCAATCCGTTGCGCAACGTCCGACTGCGGCGGTCTGTTGGATGGATCTCAATGCCTATCAGTTGTTGGATTACTGTGATCGCCAGCGCATTCGTGTGCCTGAAGATCTGGCTATTGTCGGCTTTGATGGCATTCCCCAGCGCATTCAGCCCTGGCGAGCGCTAACCACCATCTGCGCGCCTTGGGCAGAAGTTGCCGACAAAGC
Source organism: Caldilineaceae bacterium (assembly GCA_034432375.1). Taxonomy (GTDB): domain Bacteria; phylum Chloroflexota; class Anaerolineae; order Caldilineales; family Caldilineaceae; genus JAHBVH01. The sequence goes on along the minus strand of DAOUCA010000046.1, from coordinate 56,113 downwards.
GGTGCAAATGCTTTTGGCGTTGCTCAACGGCAAAGATCTCCCCCTCGAAAATGTGCTCCCTGTCCAATTGGTAGTTGGCGATACAACCTGACTAATGGTGAATGATAAATTGCGAATTATGAATGGGTAATTGCGCGCTTCCCCTGAGCAGCAACATTATGGTTGTATCGCGTCGTGTTGATTGAATCAAGGTTGAGAAGGTTTGAGCGAAAGGAAGAATCCATGTTGAATCGTAATGCGTTCTCGCGTCGACAATTTTTGCAACTGAGTGGATCTGTGGGGGCGGTGGCGCTGTTGGCCGCCTGTGCGCCGGCCGGGAGCGCTGTTGCCCCGGCTGCCGAACAGAGCAGCAGCGCCAGCGGTGGTGAGGGGATCGCTTCGGCGGAGATGCCTGGCCTGTTAGGTGCCGATATGCCCGGCAGCCCCAGCCATGCTAAAGGCTGGACGACGATGCTCCCCGATCTGCCCGCCGGTATCAGCACCGAGCCGGTGACAATTACCGTCACCCGCCGGGTCGATGCGCAGACTAAATTTGCCCAAGGTGATAGCCTGGAGAGTAATCCTTGGTCCCGCATGATTCAGACGCTCTTTGGCGTTACCTTGGAGACGGCTTGGACCTGGTCGACCACCGATGAAGCCAACTCCAAGTATAACCTGGCGCTGGCCAGTGGCGACATTCCTGATTATCTGGAGACCGTCCCCTCGACGATCTTTGTGCAGATGGTGCAGGCCGACGCCCTCGAAGATATCACCGCGGCCTGGGATTCCTATGCCAGCGACCGCTGGAAAGCCGCCTTTGCCGACTATGGGGAATTGCCCTGGACCTGGAGTAAGGTCGATGGCAAGATCTATGGCCTGCCGCGCGTCGAAGATCTGGCGCACAATGACACGATCCTCTGGTATCGCGCCGACTGGCTAGAAAAACTGGGCCTGGCCGTGCCGACGACGCTAGATGAAGTCCACGATGTAGCCAAAGCCTTTGTTGAAGCAAATATTGGGTTGGGTGCTCCTGGCACAACGCTGGGGCTCCTTGCCAATAAGCAATATGCCCACACCTGGTATGGCAGTCTCGACCCCATCTGGGGTGCCTATGGCCTCATTCCCGATCACTGGAGTGAAGAGGGTGATGGACTGATCTTTGATGGTATCCGCCCGGAGATGAAAGAGCCGTTGGCCTTGCTCAATCAGTGGCACCAGGATGGCATCTTCCGCAAAGACTTCTTTACCCTAGAAACTTCCGATTCGATCCAGGATATTGCGGCCAGCCAATGCGGTCTGCACTTTACCCCCTCTTGGGGGGCCAACTTGGATGCGGTGAAGAATGACCCCGCAACCCGCTGGGCCTTTACCGGTATCCCAACCGGCCCCAATGGCAAGAAGGGCAAGCATACCGAGAATAATTTCAAACCGGAACCCTTCGCCTTCCGCAAGGGGGCTGAGAATATCGACAAAGTCTTTGAGATCACCAATTGGATGATCGAACTGACCGAAGATTTCGAGCGCCGCTTCCACGGTTGGGAAGGCTCCAACTATGAGTGGCAGGAGGGGGATACTGTGGCGTGGACCGGCATCGGTTGGTCGGCCTGGGCGATTGGACCAATCGGCACGCGTGGATCCGGGATGGCCGACCCGCGCAGCATTGGCAATGGCATTAAATACCGCCGCGACGAATGGAGCAAAGTGGCCGAAGATCAGCGCGACGCCATGATGAACCTCATGTTGGCCGATCCCACCGGTGTGCAACAGGTCAGCGATGAATCGCGCCTCTTCATTCTCGATACCGCCGCCGATGGCATGCTGACCGCGTTCCAAAGTCTGCCCACGCCGACGATGGTCGAAAAGAGTGTCGACCTGCAAAAGCTGCTCGACGAAAATATCCTCAGCATTATTATCGGTGAAAAGCCGCTCAGCGCCTTTGACGACATGGTTACCCAATGGAAAGCACAGGGTGGTGACCAGATCACCGCGGAAGTCAACGAGTGGTGGTCGAGTAAGGGGTAGGGGAATAGGGGAGATAAGTAGACAGGTAGACAGGTAGACAGGTAGACAGGTAGACACGTTGTGTCTTTGTTTCCTTGTGTCCCTGTATCCCTGTTTCCCTGTCTACCCATTCCCCAATCGGAGGAAACCTAACATGGATCTAACAGCAAAACGTGTGCTACCGGTGATGGGTGCGGTTGGCAGGCGCACCAACTGGCGCAGCTATTGGCGGCGGACATGGCCACTCTATGCTATGCTGGTGTTGCCCTTGCTTCAACTCGCACTCTTTCACTACTATCCAATGTACGGCGTGGTGATTGCTTTTCAGAAATTTAATCCTGGATTGGGCTTTCTCAAGTCACCTTGGGTCGGCTTAGCCAATTTTCAGGAGATTTTCGCCAATCCAGATTTTAAAAATGTCCTGTGGAATTCTCTGGTCATCGCCGTACTCAAGATTATCAGCTTGCAACTGATCGCCATCAGCCTCTCGCTCATGCTCAATGAGGTACGGCTCAGCTTCTTTAAGCGAACGGTGCAGACGATTATTTATCTGCCGCACTTTCTTTCATGGATTGTGCTTGGTGGTATTTTGATCGATCTCCTCTCTGCAACGGGGCTGGCAAACCGCGGGTTGATCAATCTGGGGATCGAGCCGGTGCTCTTCCTCGGCAGCAACGTTTTGTTTCGGCCCGTCATCGTCATCACTAACCTCTGGAAGGAGGCGGGCTGGGCGACGATTATCTATCTAGCCGCGTTGACCAGCATCGATCCGGTGCTGCACGAAGCGGCGGCGATTGACGGGGCCAACCGCTGGCGCCGCATCTGGCATGTAAACCTGCCTGGGATTCTTTCCGTGATTATCCTGCTTGCCTGTCTCAACTTGGGCAGTGTCTTGCAGGCCGGCTTTGAACAGATCCTTACGCTCTACAATCCAGCCGTCTACGCGACCGGCGACATTCTCGACACCTATGTCTATCGCGCCGGTCTGATCTCGGCCCGCTACAGCCTGGCTGGCGCGGTCGGCCTCTTTCAATCGGTGATGGGCTTTATCCTGATTTTGGTCGCCTATCGCTTGGCGGATAAGTATGCAGGGTACCGGATTTTTTAGTGCAGTGGGGCAGTGGGGCAGTAAATCGGCAGTACGGTAGGACGGTAAATCGGTAAATCGGTAAATCGGTAGGATGGCAGGACAATCCCTTTGCTGTCCTACTGTCCTACTGTCCCACCGTCAAATTGGAGGAATAAACGTGATCCAAGAAAAAAGTCTAGCCAGCCGGCTCTTTGATCTTACGAACTATCTGCTACTTGTGATCTTCGGCCTGATCTGTCTGTTGCCGATGATCCATATCATCGCCGTGTCATTGAGCAACCGCTCGGCGTCAATGGGCGGCTTTGTTACGCTTTGGCCGATTGGGCTGACCTTGCGCAATTACCAAGAGATTCTGGCCGCGGGGCCGGTTTATGCGGCCTTTTGGGTGTCGATCAAGCGCACTGTCTTTGGCACGCTGATTAACATGACCTTGACCGTGTTGGCAGCGTACCCGCTCTCTAAAAGCGATCGCGAATTCAAAGGGCGCAATTGGTTTATGTGGATTCTCGTCGTCGCGCTGCTCTTCAACGGTGGCCTAATCCCTTGGTTCCTTGTCATCCGTAACCTGGGTCTGATCAACACGCTCTGGGCGCTGATTCTGCCCGGTGCGCTGCCGATCTGGAATGTGATCCTGCTCATGAACTTCTTCCGCGAAGTGCCCAAGGAGTTGGAAGAAGCAGCGATCATTGACGGTGCCTCCTACTGGAATACGCTCTGGTACATCTACCTGCCCCTCTCGGTACCCGCCTTGGCAACGTTGACGCTCTTTGCCGCGGTCACCCACTGGAATTCCTGGTTCGATGGGATGATCCTGATTACCAGAAATTCGCAATACCCAATCATGACCTTTCTGCGCACAGTGGTTGTTGACCTGAACTTGCAGATCCTTTCCGTCAACATCGAGGATATCTACAATCTCTCCGACCGTTCGATCCGCGCTGCCAACATTGTCGTGGCGACGCTCCCGATTCTGCTCGTCTATCCCTTTCTGCAGCGCTACTTCATCCATGGCATTCGGCTGGGCGCAGTCAAGGGATGAATCTACCGGAGTTGACAATGCCGTCTAGACGGTTGACAATAGGCCCATCAAATTGATTGCGGGCAGCGAACGCATGGGATAACATCATATGACCAACGGCGGATTCGTCCCATAGGGCTGCTTGCAGTTAGGAACAAATGCGCAAAAATCCTCGATCTAAACTCAGCCGTCCTACTAGCGGATTACCAAGTTAAACGGGTGTATCGAGTACTCTCCCCTTTCCTGATGTCGGGAAATAGGTCGGGGAATGAGGCGGGGGGATGGGTCGAGGGGATGGGTCGAGGGGATGGGGTTTCTCCTAGGTTAATTTCTTAACTCGCTAACAGGACGTACGGATTAGTAGCCTACCGCTGCCAGCGTAACCAAACAAATTGGAGTTAATTGTGTTACAAAATTCGCAAAGCAATGAACAACTTGGTCGCGTTGAAAATGCGATCAACACCAACTCGCGCCCGAGCGATCTCAAAATCACCGATATTCGCATCGCCGTCGTCGCCGCCAATTACGACTACCCGATCATCCGCATCGATACCAACCAGGGGGTCTATGGGCTGGGCGAAGTGCGCGATGCTGGTCATCGCGAGAACGCGCTGCAATACAAGAGTATCCTGCTGGGGCAAAATCCCTGCAATGTCGATATGATCTTTCGGGCCATCAAGCGCTATGGCAATTGGGGCCGTGAAGGCGGCGGCGTCTCTGGCCTCGAGATTGCCCTCTGGGATCTCGTTGGCAAGGTCTATGGCGTGCCTTGCTACCAACTACTGGGCGGCAAATATCGGGACAAAGTCCGCCTCTATGCGGACACGCCCGCGCCCGACGAACCGACCGTCGAAGGGTATCGCAAAGCGCTCGAAGGACGTAAGGCATTGGGCCTCACCTTTATCAAGTTTGATATCCGTCCCAAGCTCTTTGAAACGACCCCCGGCGCATTGGTCGGGCAGCGCACAGAGGGCGAGTATTCGCTCGGCTGGCGGGGCCGTGCGCCTGGCACCGGCCCCGGCGCACGCTTAACTGATCGCGGCATTGCCGCCTCGGTCGAAATCGTCGCCGCGATCCGTGAAGCAGTCGGCGATGAGATTTCCCTCTGCACCGATCACTTTGGTCACGGCCACCTCACCGCCGATGAGATGATTCGCCTGGGCGAAGCGTGGGAACCTTACCACCTGGCTTGGATCGAAGATCCCATGCCCTGGCACGATGTCGCTGGTCACAAAAAGGTGGCCGACGCGCTGCGCACGCCGATTGCCGCCGGCGAAGAACTCTATCTCTGGGACGGCTTCCGCGAGTGGATCGAAGAACGGGCGATTGACATCTTGCACCCCGATCTGCTCACGTCGGGCGGCATGATGGAGACGAAGAAGATCGCCGACTACGGCGAACGCTATGGCATCCCCACCGCGCTGCACTGCGCCGGATCACCGATTGGTTTTATGGCCAATGTGCACTGCGCCGCCGCGATTCCTAGCTTTGTCTCGATGGAGCACCACGGCCTCGACTTGCCCTTCTGGGAAAGTCTAGTCACGGGGCTTGGTGATAATTACATGGCCGATGGCTATGTCAACGTGCCGGAAAAGCCGGGCCTGGGGGTCGACCTCAATTTGGAGGCGATCGAAGCCAACCTGCGCACACCGGGTACGATGTTCTTGCCAACCGACGAATGGAACATGCCCAAGCTCGGTTTCTGGCGTCCCGACAACCGCTGGCCGGAATAGGAGATAGCCATGCAAGAAGCACCGCTCTCTTTTCGCTTGGCCACGCGTGACGATGTGCCGGCGCTCGTGGCGATGTTGGCCGACGACGCACTCGGCGCACAGCGTGAACAGTTCACCGATCCGCTGCCGGAGAGTTATTATGCTGCCTTTGCGGCCCTCGACGCCGATCCGAATAATGAACTCGTTGTCGTTTGCTTGGGCGGCGATGGGGATGGCAAGGTCATCGGTTCATTGCAGTTGACCTATATTCCGTCGCTCTCGTTTCAAGGGGGCTGGCGAGCGTTGATCGAAAGTGTACGTATTGATGGAGCCTACCGTGGCCAGGGCATTGGTCATCAACTGATGGCGTGGACAATTGACCGGGCGCGGGCGCGCGGCTGCCACCTGGCGCAACTTTCAACCCACAAAAGTCGCCTTGATGCGCAGCGCTTTTATGAAAGTCTCGGTTTTCACGCTACCCATGTTGGGATGAAGCGTTCGCTCTTTGCAGAAATGCATTGACTTTGAGGCAATACCTGCTATAATTTGCAAACAAAGGCAAGTTAAAAGCAAGAAAGGTGGCAACGATGCAACATGTACCACAAATTGTCCCGATCAGCGAAATGAAGCTCAATCAACCTGAAGTAATCCACAAATTAGATGCAGGCCCCGTCATTCTCGCCAATCGTAGCCGGGCAACGGCTGTATTGGTCAGTATCACAGAGTGGGAGCGCATGATCACCTACATTGAAGATTTGGAGGATGCATTAGCGGTTGCCAAACTCAAGATTGCCGATGCGCGCGGTGAAGTCGAATGGATGAGCCAACAAGAAATCAGCGACTGGTTGGCGGAAGATGAGCAAGTATCGGCTTGAAGTTCCCAGGCATGTACGCCGACAGATCGATGGGCTCCTCGGTTTCTACCGGCAACAGATTCGGCAGATCATCACGGCTTTGGCCGAAAATCCTCGTCCCAGCAATGCCAAAGAATTGCGACTCTTTCCCAACAGTTGGCAGATCCGACTTGGCAACTACCGAATCGTCTACAGCATTGATGATGCCGTGCTTATCATCGAGATTGTGAAAGTAGGGCAAAAACATGGTCCAGAATTTTATACAGATATTGAATAGGAGCAATTATGGCTCGGTTTGACCACCTAAAAGGCTGTTTCGGCCTCCTCCCCACCCCCTACACAGAAGAGTACGAAATCCACATCCCCGATCTCAAGGCCGCCGCCAACTTCTGCTGCACCAGCGGCCAACATGGCATCGTCTGGCCGGTGATGGTCGGCGAATTTTATTTTCTGGGCGAAGAAGAACGCATCCGTGGCTTGGATGCGGTGATGGACGAAGTCAATGGGCGGCTGCCGGTCGTCTTTGGCTGTTCGGGCGTCTCGCTGCCGCAAGTGTTGCTCTTTGCCCGCGCCGCGCAAAAGGCGAATGCCGACGCGATCATCGCGATGGCGCCGGCGCGCACCGATCAAGCAATGGCCAAGGAGATGTTTCGCCGCATGGCTGATAACTACGACGGCCCGATCATGCTCCAAAACGCCGGCATGTACGCGCCGCTTACCGGAGAACAGATCGCCGGCTTGATCGAAGAGGTGCCGTCGATCGAATATATCAAAGAGGAACGTCCTCCCGGTCCCAAGCATATCGCCGAGGTTTATGAACTCGTCGGCGACAAAGTCAAGACTATCTTTGGCGGCGCGGCGGGCAAGTTTCTGCCGGACGAGTTGACACGCGGGGCCAACGGCTGTATGCCCGCCTGTGAGATCGCCGATCTACTCGCCAAGGTCATGGAGATCTGGTGGCGTGGCGATGAGGCCGCAGCACGGGCAATGCACACGCGCTTGCTGCCGTTGATCAACCTCGAAACGCACCCCTTTATGCGCTATATCCTCCAACGGCGCGGGGTCTTTACCTCCACCATTGAACGTGCGCCCGCCGGTGCCCAAATGCTGAACGCGGCGGATAAGCGGGAGATTTCGGTGCAGATTGAAGCGATCAAAGATCTGGTCGAGTACTATCCTTTTGGTGCAGAATAATGCCATTGCCGGGAGAGGTATTCCTCTCCCGGCATCCTCGACTTCTATTTCCTCATAGGACTTACGCAAAACGCCGGTTGAGTAGCCTGTTTTTCGGCGTATCGAAACGGGAGGGTTGCGTAAGTCCTACCTCATTGCCATGACCTTACCTCGCCTCTTTCTCATGCTGTCTAGTAAATCCCGGCGTCAATCAGCCCATAGCGATTCTGCCCTATCCAATCGGGTAACTTGGGCTGATTGACGGCCGTGGTATTTACGCCGTCATCTACTAGCGTTGCGTATTTAGGCTTAAATTCGTATTGACGGTGAACCCAGCGGTTTGTATAGTATGTTTCATGGATTGTGTAATCAATTGATGCATCGCCCTTTAGGCTGCATACCTGCTGATCCAGCGCACCACATGTCAGGTCAATCGCGCCTGTTTTGCCAGAATGATGCTGTACAACGCTATCTGAAGTTACTGCCTAGGCAGTAACTCGCCGACAACTTATCACAGACAGGATGGGAGGAAATTGTGGATATCGCTGACTATCAATGGGAGTGCATAGGGGATAGCGTGAGCGGCTACTGGCTCCATCGATTTGATCTCTATGCGTGGCCGCCACGCGCGATGACGGCACATCCATGACGGAATGGCACTATAAGTATGCCGGCGTGTCAGTCACTTCGACCCTTGAATTGCCCGAGTGGGCATCCTTTTCGACAGCACTAACATCCCCTCAGGCCGACGTTCTCATCCGGCAGACGAACGCGATGGTGGAGCCTATCAACCGGTCGTTATTGGCAGATGAGACGAGCCTTTGCTTCACGCTGCCTCAGATCGGGCGCTATCGGATCCACAATGGGCAGGAAATTGTGCTGACGCCATCTGTAGGAGCAGAGAGCAGATTGTTACGCCTCGCTTTGCTGGGGGCGGCGTGGGGGGCACTCGGCTATCAGCGGGGTTGGTTACCTTTACATGCCAGTGTTGTACAGCTTGGTGACGGTGCCGTGGCCTTCTGCGCACCCACCCGTCACGGCAAATCGAGCTTGGCGGCCTGGCTAACGCAGCAAGGGTACGAGCTGATCAGCGATGATCTGTGCCGGCTGGATGTGACAATTGATCGGGCCCCGCGCGTCTGGCGTTCTGCGCCGCGCCTGAAGCTCTGGCAGGAGGCACTAACTGCGCTGGCATGGCAAACCCCCATTCTCTGTCGTGATCAGCTGCGGATCGACAAGTTTCACCTCGCCGCGCCAGAGACACAACCGGGGCCGCAGCGCTCGCGCGTCACCTGGCCGCTACGCGCCATCTATCTGTTGCAATGGGGCGAGCTGGGGTTGGAGCCATTAACTGGGTTAGACGCTGTATCTTCGCTCATCAGCGCTGCAACGTATCGTCCCGAGTTTGTTACCGCGATGGGGCAGAGTGCAGCCTACTGGCAACAGGCAATTGCGCTGGTTAACCATATTCCTGTTTTTCAGCTGTGCCGACCCCGGGATTGGGCCATGATGCCGACTGTGGGTGAACTGTTGCTCGACCATTTGCGCCGCAACAATTTTTTAGAATAGAAGCAGATTGATTTCAGGCAATAGATTATCAGCCACTTGTTATGAGGAGCCTTTATGCAAACAGAACCAACACAATCGCAAACTAATGAAACGCCGGCCACTGTCCGCACACTGGCACGACAACCATGGGTGAAACCGATCCTTCAAAAGGTCGCGCTCAATGAGGCATTGGCTACTTTCCCAGGTGACTGGAACGATATCGAATATACTACGTTTAACGTGGGGTAATGGCGTCGCTTGGTGCGGGGCGGTTTCTCACCGCCGTAACCCCGATCTCCTAACTTCATAGCGCGTCACCACTTATCGAACTTCTTTCTCAAGTCGTACGAGTTTGAGGATAGATGAGTAGATTATCAATCATTTTTTGTGAGGAGTCTTTGTGCAAACGTTACTAACAGAACCACAGAATAATGAAACGCCGGCCACCGTTCCCGTATCGACACAACAGCTGTGGGTAAAACCTAGCTTTCAAAAGGTAGCACTCAATGATGCCTTGACTACTTTTTCGGGCAACTGGAGCGATATCGCAGGAACGATGATGGAAGAAGTTAATAGCTAACAATTTGCCAGTGAATGCTGGCAAATTGTTGCAGGGTGGCATAGGAGCAAAGAGATGAATCTAAACACCATGATCGATCGCAATCCGGCGGTTCAGTTTTCCCGTCTGGATGAAGAATATCTGGCATTGGATGCCGAGGGGGGCTTTTGCTATAGTTTGAATCTGGTTAGTGGCCAGATCTGGCACCTACTGGCGCAACCCACAACCGTAGGGGCCCTCTGTACCCAATTGCAACGCCAATATACAGTCGATGATGCAACCTGCCGGCAGGATGTTCGTGATCTGCTGGTTCAACTGGCCGATGCCGGCTTGGTAACTATTCATGCGCCTCAACTGGGGGCGTAGATGGTGCCGGTTGCGGCCCGCGGAGCGTTGTCTCCTGTTGGAGGCAACGCTCCATATTCTCCTGGCGCAGCTCGTTTTGCGTCTTCTTCCCTTTCGTTGGCTGGTCTGGTGGTTTCAACGCCCGGCGCGACAGCCGGAGTTGCAAGGAGGGGCGCGCCGGGCGGCTTGTGTAGAAGTACGCAGCGCCATTTATTATACAAATCTGTGGCTCGGACTCAACGCTGTCTGCTTTCCGATCAGTATCGCGGCACAGACGATGCTGCGCTACCGCGGGGTGAGTACGACACTCTATTACGGCGCAACAACCCAGACCGATAGCGGAAAGTTAGCTGCACATGTTTGGCTACAGGATGGCGACGTGGGGATCATTGCGCACGAAAATCGCGCACACTTTCAGATATTGGCGCGCTATGGCGACTCTTAACTCCATTGGCTAAATCCTCACCCGATTTGTAACAATTTCATAACCGCGCTATGATAGCTCCAGTGTTGTTGTATAACCCTGTCGCTAACGAGCCTATCATGCGCCTGCTCCCTGTTCCTGATCCACTGACGACAAATTGGATAAGTGCACTGCTCCGGAATGGCGGTTATCTTCCCCGTGGCGAAGTGCTTGCGATTACGCAACGCACGAGCGACGCCTTCAACTCGCATACCTCCTTTTTACAGCTTACCTACTCCGTTGATGTGCCGCCGGATCTACCAACCGCATTTGTGCTCAAGCAGAATATGCCGTCGGATTGGGGCACCGTTGCGGGGGCCGAGGAAGTCAAGTTCTATCAACTAATCGCCACGTTGCCCGATCATCCACCGGTGACAGTTCCCTGCTATGCCGCCGCCTATGAGGGGATGAGTCGCGACTCTTATTTGCTTTTGCAAGATCTATCCGCCACACACGCTTCGCCAGTGCCGCGCGATGTTCAGCTCCTCATGGGCAAGGATGGTGTGCCATCGAAGATGGTAATTGGTGCAGTCGTAGATACGCTGGCCCAACTGCACGCCTATTGGTGGCAACACCCACTGCTCGCCAGTGACACCTTTGCCGTCGGCTATTGGAGCCGTAATGCCGAACGCTTTGCGCAATACCTGGCCCGGCGTCGGAACTCTTGGGCGCGCCTTTATGGACAAGAACAAGCGTGGTTCCCCGCCGAGCTGCACGCACTCTACGAGCACCTCTTCGACCACCTAGAAGCGCACTGGCAACGCTATCTGTACCCCCGTTTCCAGCGCAATGAAAATTTGACCCTGATCCACGGCGATGCCTACTTCGCCAACTTCCTCTCCCCCAAAGTTGGCGCCACCGGACGCACCTATCTGCTCGACTGGCAATCACCAGGCTTTGGCCTCGGTGCCTATGATCTGGTCAATCTTGTCGCCACCTTCTGGAGCTCCCAACAGCGCAACCAACTCGACCGCGAGATGTCGATCTTGCAGCGCTATCACCACGGCCTTATGCGTCACGGCGTGCCCAACTATAGTTGGGCGCAACTCTTAACCGACTACCGCTCCGCGCTGATTTTTTGGGTGCTCATGCCCGTGCAAGATGGTGCTGACGGGGCTGCCAAAAGCTACTGGTGGCCCAAGATGCAATGTCTGCTGGCGGCATTTCAAGAATGGGAGTGCGAGCGCTTGTTGGATATCTATTCAGCGCCTGAGGGCGCTTCTCGCTGTTAAGACGGGATTTTAATCCTGTTTTAGGAAAGCCAATGACAAAGGAAAGTCTTCTATGAAACCAATACTCGTTTTGTGTGACGACAAATGGCACCCAGCCGCCACGCCGCGCACAGGGCTTAGCGCATTGGCGCAAACTGATTTTACCTTTGATTGGATCGAAAATGCCCATGAGTGGTCTGCCGAACGCATGGTAACTTATCCGCTGGTGATCCTCACCAAGTCAAACAATGTTAGCGCTACCGACACCACCCATTGGATGACTGATGCCGTGCAAGATGCATTTGTCAACTACGTCAGCCAAGGGGGCGGTCTGCTCGCCATCCACTCCGGCACGGCGGAGTATCGCGAGACAGCCACATTGCGGCGCTTGCTGGGCGGTGTCTTTGTCCACCACCCCAAGCAATGTCCCGTCACGGTGACGCCCAAGATTGGTCATAAGCTAACCACCGGCAGTAGTGCCTTTACCCTCAAGGATGAGCATTACTTTATGGCAATGGGCGAGGAACCGGTGGATATATTCTTGACCTCCACTTCTGAACATGGTGAGCAGCCCGCCGGCTGGACGCGCACTGAAGGGACTGGTCGCGTCTGTGTCTTGACCCCCGGCCACAATGTCGAAATTTGGCTCGAACCCGCCTATCAAACGTTGATAACCAACGCTATTTACTGGACCATTAACCAATCGTAACAAGGGACCTTCTCTATGACGCTTGACGCACAAACCAGTGCTACCCTATCCACCATCTCCACCGCGACGATCACAACCGTGCTCCTCAAAAAAGGGCTACGCAACGTCTGGATGCGTGGCCCGCGCCCGCTGCAACCGGGGCAAGGTCGGCTCGTCGGTCGCGCCTTTACCATGCGCTTTATTCCCGCCCGCGAAGATCTGGCCACGCCCGCTTCCTGGGCCTCGCCAAAATCGACCCGCGCCGCTATCGAAGCGATGCCGGCGGGCTGCATCGCCGTGGTCGACGCCATGGGCATCACCGATGCCGGCATCTTTGGCGATATCCTCTGCGCCCGCATGAAGCGACGGGGCATCAGCGCACTGATCACCGACGGCGTCGTGCGCGATGTGGCCGGCGTGACGGGCACGGGGCTGCCGGTCTGGTGCAGCGGCGCGGCCGCGCCCCCGTCGGTGGCCGGGCTGACCTTTGTCAACTGGCAAGAGCCGATTGGGTGTGGCGGTGTCGCCATCTTCCCCGACGATGTGATTGTGGTTGACGATGACGGTGCGGTCGTCATTCCAGCCGCGTTGCTTGATCAAGTGGTGGCCGAAGCCGTCGAGCAGGAACGGCTGGAAGGTTGGATCATGGGCGAAGTTGAGAAAGATGTACCGTTGCCCGGTCTATATCCGCCGAATGTTGAAAACAAGGCGCGCTACGAAGCGAGCAAAGGATAATATCCCCTCGTTCCACGCTCCCGCGTGGAATGCCCTCCCTGACGCTCCAGCGTCGAGTAAGCCGTCACTGCTGACTCGGTCTGGCTGCCGCAAACTTGACTCGACGCTGGAGCGTCGTTGGGTGTGCCTACGCTGGAGCGTAGGCACCAGTAACCTCAGCGTATTACAAGGAGAACCCTATGGAAATCGGTATCTTCCCCACCACCTTCCCCCGCTCCACCCTCGACGAGACCCTCGACGCCATGGTCGCCCACGGCCTCTTTGCCAGCCAGGTCGATCTGAGCGCGACCGGTCTGCCCGATCTCCCAATGGCAATTGACCCCGCCGATGTGTCACGCATCCGCCAAGCCTTTGACCGTCGCGGCGTCACGATGAATGCTGTTGCCGGCCACTTCAATATGGTCCACCCCGATCCGGCGGTACGTCAAGCAGGGTTACACAGTCTGCGTGCCATCGCTGGGGCGTGCGCTGGACTGGGTACCTCGCTTATCACTCTTTGCACCGGAACGCGCAACAGGGAGAGCATGTGGCGACCCCATCCCGACAACGGCACGCCAGAAGCGTGGCGCGATCTGGTTACGTCATTGGCAACAGCCCTTACCATCGCCGATGAATATGATCTGACGCTTGCGTTTGAGCCGGAGGTCAATAACGTGGTCGATTCGCCCCAACGCGCCCGCCGCATTATTGACGAGCTTGCTTCGCCGCGGTTGAAGGTCGTCATCGACGGTGCGAATATCTTTCACAGGGGCGAGTTGCCGCAGATGACACGGATCCTCACAGAAGCCTTTGACCTTTTGGGTCCTGACATCGCACTCGCCCACGCCAAAGATCTCGACCACGACGGTGACGCCGGTCACCTGGCCGCGGGCACGGGGCTGCTCGATTATGATCTTTATGTGAAGCTGTTGCGGCAGAGCGGCTACGATGGTGCTTGGGTGCTGCATGGCTTGAGCGAGGCGCAGGTGCCGGCGTGTGTGGCGTTTCTGCGGGCGCGGTTGGCCGTGTAAGTTACCGGAGAAAGACCTCGATTGATTAGAGGTGACTATGCAAGCGACTTCCCCTCTTTACCGCACCGATTTTTACGCTTGGACAAAACGCAAGCCGCATTGCTTCAGGCCGAAGAATTTGAGAATCTAGACCTGCCCCATTTACTTTCGGAGATCGAAGCGATGGGCAATAGCCAACGGAGTGAAGTTGTAAGCCGCCTCAAAGTTCTGTTGATGCATCTGCTTGGATGGCAATTTCAAGCTGATCACCGATCGCGCAGTTGGCAGAACACGATCAAGGTTCGGCGTAGGGATATCGAAGCTGTCTTAGAGGACAATCCGAGCTTGCGGCGGGAATTGCCGGAATGTGTCGCCAAAGCGTATCCGCGCGCCCGCAAGGAAGCGATCGAAGAGACTGGGCTGTTGCGTTCGCCTTGGCCCGACGTTTGCCCTTGGACCCTAGAGGAGATTTTAGACGAAGAGTGGCTGCCTGATTTCTTATAGCGGCCTGCGATTCTCCTCAATTTGTTCAGCCAACGGTGCCACAAAATACCGGTCATGATAGACCGTCGCTAAATAGAACGCCTCCTCAGGAAATTTCTCGCGGAAAGCCATTGCCCAATTGTCGAACTCAGCGATATCTGGAACAGTGCAGCGGATTTTGGATGCAGCGGATTAACCATTTTGATACCAGACTATGCTGCATTCAGAATGAGAAGCGGAGTTTCGCAGGCCAACGGGATCGCGTGCGTCGCATGCTGGTCGAAACGAGGGGGTTCATTCTGATTTGAGTATAGCTGTAAGGCAATTCCAAGAAAGTGAGTATCCACGGGGAGATTAGGCATTTAAATTTCTGGATTAGTTGTAAATGGACAAATTGGGCGATTCAAGCCAACCGTTTCTCGGAAATTTTGGATGCATTGTGAAAAAGCTGCTACTCCCTTTATCCGTTGTAGTATCCGTTGTAGTATCCGTTGTAGTATCGGTTATCGCCCTTGCTACAGTTGCGCCCACTGCACCGTCACCTGCACCCCCAAATGATCTGAAACATAGCCACCACCGCCGCCCACATAAGGCACTTGCTCGTCAAACCGCAGCGCCGGTTGTGCTTTGACCGTCAACCCCGGCGGTGTGCGCAACAGCACAAAGTCAATCGGTAGCGCATAGCGCGCGGCCACGCCGGGGAAGGGGCGGTAGGTGGGGCGGGTATCACCGGCCAGCGGATCGTGAAGGCCACTCTCCCTTATAAATTTTTCATAGAGCCAACAGCCGCGTGGGATGTTAAAGTCGCCGGCGACGAGCACGAGCGCTGCTGCCGGCTGTGCTTGGACAATGGCGGCCAATTCCTGCAATTGTGACCACTGCGGTTGCGCCGCCTGCGCCTGTTGGTGCCAGTTGCCGCCATAGTTGGCCAGCAGGTGCGTGTTGATGACAATGATCGGCTGCTTCGGGTGGTCGAGTTGCGTAACGAGCGCGCCTTTGCGTGTGAAGCGATCCATGATCGTCGGTCCCAGCCAGGGACCTTGATTCGTGTAGCGAATAAAACGCTGGTGAGCAAGTGGCCAACGGGTTAAGGTGCAGAGGCCGCCAAGCGAGTGGCGCGGGGCCGGTTCATGGGCGTTGTGTGGATAGACGGGGCTAGCTCGGTTAAAGACCCGTTGTGCCTGCTGACTTTGGATCTCTTGCAGACAGACCGCATCGACCGCGAGCGCGTCTACCTCGCGCCGTAGGGCCGGCAACCGTTGCGCCGGCCGCCACATTGGGCCGCCAAAGGCATTGATCGTCAGTAGAGAAAATTGCTGAACTGCGGATTGCTCTTTCATGGTTTACATCAGGGGTGAAAGCAGGCGCATAAGTGAATCGCGTGCCCGCCACACCACATTGCACTCCTCATATTCTTCCAAATCAAAACGCTGACAGTGCTTTAGATCTTCTTCAAAAATTGCATCGAGTTTTTGCGTTGTGGTCACGTCATAGACAATCAAGTTCAATTCATAGTTGATGGCAAAGCTGCGAATATCCATATTCGTTGAACCAATTGAGCAGATAATCGAATCGATGCTGATCGTCTTGGCATGAAAATATTTCCCCTCGTAGAAATAGATCTCCACGCCCGCCTTTGCCATGCCGGCGGCGTAGGTCATCGCCGCTTGATAGGGTGCCTGCATCCCCGGCCCGCGTGGGGCCAACATGATTTTGACTGCAATGCCCGATCGCGCGGCGCTGGCAATGGCTTCCGAGAGCCCTTCGTCCAGGATAAAGAAGGGCGACTGAATGTGGATCTGCTTTTGCGCTGCCGTGATCAAGGCAAAATAGACGCTGCGGATCGCCTTCCACTCGGCATCGGGGCCGGAGTGGACAATATGCAGCGGTAGATAGTTGAGCGGACCCTCCACCGGCGGGTAATATTCTAAATCGATCAGCTCTTCTTTGGTCGTATTGTACCACTGCACCGCAAAGCCGGCCTGCAAGCCCAACACCACCTCGCCGGTGACGCGTACATGTGTATCGCGCCATCCACTAAAGGCACCGCCGTGCGGCCCTTTTAGATGTTCTTCTGACATATTCAACCCACCGGTATAACCAACCTTACCGTCGATGACGGCAATTTTGCGGTGGCTGCGATAGCTGATCGTGTGGATTGCATAGAGCGAGGACCACGGCAACATGTGGACACCGCCTGCATTCATCTCATTGACATAGCGCCGGCTGAGCATCGAATAGCTGCCCAGCGGATCATAGAGAATGCGCACCTGCACACCCTCCTGCGCTTTGCAGATCAAAATTTCCTTAAACTGCTGCATGACTTCATCCGATGCCCATTCAAAATATTCCATGTGAATGGAATGTTTGGCTGCTTTGAGATCGGTGATGAGATGTGGATACTTTTCTTCGGCGTTGATCAAGATGTCAAGCGTATTGTGCGGAAAGAGCGGTGCATTCAGATTGCGGCGCATTAATTCGAGCACCCGATCATAGACCAGCGGATACTTGTCGATCAGGCGCTGGATCTCCTTGGGCTGATCACTGAGAAAACGATAGATCTGCTCATTTTGCGTCAAATGGTTGCCCAACTTTTGCTGGACTAATTTGCGTTCACGGCTGAAAGGGCGATATTCGCGGCCGAAGAGCAGGTAAATCAAAACACCCAGGATGGGCAACGCCAGAAATGCCAAAAGCCACGCCATGGTTTTGGCAGGACTTTTGTTTTCCAGAATAATAAAGGCACCGGTTACTACGGTGTAAACGAGAATCAATCCCCAAAAAATCGAGGAGATCCAAAATGGTACCCACCCAAGAAAGGGTGAAAGAAGGTCGTACATGCTTATGTCCCACTATCAATATTCAAAAACGTCATCCCCAAGTATAATACGACTTAGCAATACAACTGCAAGCGTCGTTCCTATACGGCGCATTGATTCAGCCGCAGGGGTTGGGGTAGGATAGCGACCCGGCGACTCAACGCCAGAAAGGAAGTCTGTGATGAAAGCGACCAAAATCGAAAAAGTGGAACCGATCCTGTGGGATCGCTGGCTGCTCTTGAAGATCTATTGTGAAGATGGCACTATTGGCATCGGCGAAGGTGGGGTCCACGGTTGGCAACGGCCCACTAAGACGATGCTGGAGGTGATGACCCCTTATCTGCTCGGCAAAGATCCCTCGTTGATCGAGCATCACTATCAATGGCTCTATCGCTCGTCACACTTTATGGGCTCAGTTGTCCAAGGTGCACTTTCGGCGATCGATATTGCCCTATGGGATATCAAAGGCAAACGGCTCGATGTGCCCATTTATGAGTTGATGGGGGGCAAGACGCGCGACCGCGTGCGCTGTTATATGCACGTCAATGGTGCTACCCTCGACGAACTGGTTGCCGACGCTTTGGCCAAAGCGGGCGAAGGGTTTACGGCTGTGCGCTTCTCCCCTTTCGCACCGGACTACTATCTGCACAAATCCTACGCAGAGTGGGCCGATGAGGCCGTGTGCCGGGTTGGCGCAGTGCGTGAGGCCGTCGGTCCAGATGTCGATGTCTGTGTCGAGATCCACCGCCAGATGACCCCCGCCGAATCGATCTGGCTGGGGCGACGCTTGGAGCAATTTCATCCCTACTTCTATGAAGATCCGATGTTGCCCGACAGCCCGGCGCGCATGGCTGATGTGCAGGCGCAATGCAACATCCCAATCGCAACCGGCGAACGCTTTACGACCATCTTTGAGTATCAGCAACTCCTGGAAGCCAAAGGCGCGGCCTATGTGCGCCCTGATGTCTGTCTCTGCGGCGGGCTAAGTGGCAGCAAAAAGGTGGCGGCGATGGCCGAGGCACAACATGTCAAAGTGATCCCGCACAACCCGCTTAGCCCGGTGAGCACTGCCGCCTGCATCCAACTTGACGCCTGTATTCCCAACTTTGCACTGCAGGAATATACCGGCGAATCGCAGCCGCCGAAGAGTGATCTGCTTGTCCAGCCACTCCAACTCAAAGATGGCTATCTCACCGTACCGACTGGACCGGGGCTGGGCATCGAACTCAACGAAGCCGCGCTCCAATTCCCGATCAAAGATAAGGTGCTCGACACGCCGATTGGCTTTGATGGCTCGGTGCAGGATCGCTAGTACAGGTGGCGTAAATAAACCCATAGTTCTGTCATTCCTCAGAGCGGTTTTTTGCTTGGAAGAATCTTCAAGTTACCTATTGGTCAATTACGCCGCACTGCACTAGTGCATTGTCAACAAAGTTTTGATAAGTAATGGGTCATTCCTGCCCCCACCTCCGTGAGGGTAAACTCTGGCAGGAATCCATCTGTATAGACAGACCCCTCGGGTGCCCACTGGGCGCGCAGGGGTTGTAGGCGCCTAGAAGGCAACCGACCCTTGCGGTCGCCCAAGGGCACCGGCAAGCGGATGCCCCTGCGTCACCCACCAAAATTTCCCTGACGCTGCACTAGCTGCTGTGAAGTACGTAGGGATGGCTAGCGCCGGTTGAGTAACGTAGCAAAGCGGAGCGTATCAAAACCAGGTGGGGTCGTCTGCTCACGCTGGGGTCGTCTGCTCACGCTGGTTTCGATGCATCGCTTCGCTCCTACTCAATCGGCGTTTGCTGCATCTACTAGGGTTAGCCTTACAAAAGACGAATCACCCGTCAAAGCTGTTTGCACGCTATGGATCGGGGAAACATAAATGAAAAGCAGAGGACGATACTTATGACAAAGGCACGAACTACTACCGACTATCCACTCCCCCACTTTGCGCATGATGATCGCGCTGCCCGCTTATCCGCCGTCTGCCCTGCGTTGGATGCACTCTTTATGTCTCACGCCGAACGTGCTCATGTGCCAGGGGTTGCCTTTGGCGTGATTGTCGGTGGCGAACTCATATATACCCAAAGCTTTGGTGTGCGCAGTGTGACCACCAAAGCGCCGGTCGACGCCGATAGCGTCTTTCGCATCGCCTCTATGACCAAGAGCTTTGCCGCTGCCGCGATTCTCCATCTGCGCGATGCTGGGAAGTTGCACCTCGACGAAGCGGCGGCAACCTACGTGCCGGAATTAGTAGGGCTGCTTTATCCAACCAGCGATTCGGCCCCCATCACCGTGCGTCAACTGCTGACGATGAACGCTGGCTGGCCGCAGGATGACCCCTGGGCAGATCGCCAGATCTATCGCAGCGACGCCACGATGAGTGAATTTTATCGAGCCGGCGTTTCCTGGTCCAACCCACCGGGCGTGCTCTTTGAATACTCAAATTATGGCTATATGATCTTGGGGCGCATCATCTCCAATGTCTCCGGAATCCCCGCGGTCGAATACATCAATCGGGAACTGATCCAGCCCCTGGGGATGACGGCTACTGTCTGGGATGCGGCCGACGTACCGGCGGAACGGCTGGCATTGGGCCACCATTGGGAAGATGAGCAGTGGAAAGAAGAAGCGTTGTTGCCCTGTGGTGGTGATGTGGCCTGCTTTGCCGGCATCTTCACCTCGGTGCGCGACTTGGCGCACTGGGTGACCTTCTTTCTCGATGCCTGGCCGCCACGCTCTGCGCCGGAGCATAGCCCGCTGCGCCGCAGCAGTCGCCGCGAGATGCAGCAGATCGCCACGGCGACCGCGCCGGAATTGGTCGTGTCGCAAGCGGGTGGCGCGCCAGGGGTTCGTGGCGGCGGCTATGGCTTTGGCCTCTCGATGGACCACAACGGCCGCTGGATGAGCGTTGGACACGGTGGTGGCCTGCCCGGCTTTGGCTCGCACATGCGTTGGCTGCCGGAGTACGATTTGGGGATCGTCGCCTTGGGCAACGTCACCTATGCCGGACTACACAAGCTGAGCAATGACGCCTTGACGCAGTTGGTGGAGGCGGCGCAGTTGCAACCGCGCCAACCTCAAGCAACCCCAGCCCTAATGGCCGCGCGTGAGGAGATCCTACGGCTGATGCGTGCATGGGATGATGACCTGGCAGCCACCCTCTTCGCTGACAATCTACTGCTCGATAGTGACCGGGAACATCGGCAACGCGAATTGGCGGAGTTGCTGAAAACGCATGGCCCACTTCACCCGGAAGGGCCATTTCAGGTGGAAAATTGGTTGCGTGGGACGTGGCGCATGACCGGCGAAAACGGTTGGGTGGATGTATCGATCACCCTATCGCCGACGGTGCCGCCGCGGGTGCAAGAGTGGGCGTTTGAATCGAGCTTGGAGCAGCATTGCGCGTAATTGCGCGTGTCTTGAACAGTTCTGTACAGCTGTCACGGGGTAATATAACGACACTGTTGGCTTACCTTATAAGAGGGTTAAAACCTGCTCTAGCAACGAGAAGCGCCCGCAGGCGCTTCCTAGCCGCTGAGGCGGCTTCGCGCTGTCAGCAAGGGGTTTTAATCCCAAGGCCATTCAAATAAGCCTATTTTCTCTGCGGAGAAGGCGTTCTCTAACGCCGGTCTTGGTCGAGTATCAGCCGCATTAGAGAATGCGGCCTCTGCGTTATTTGAATGGTCTTGGGTTTAATCCCATTGCTTAGCGCGGCAACTCTTGAAAGATCGTCACTCCCATTGCCAGAAATTTCTCCCGCTCTTCCGGCAGGGTCGGCACAGCCATCGACAAACGCACGCCCGTTCCAGCCAACTGTGCGGCCACATCGCGCATACAATCGTCAACGGTGCGTAGCGGGAAATCGGGGTGCGCTTCCAGGCTGAATTCCAGGTCGTTTGGCCCAAAGGCGACGGCATCGACCCCTGGCCGCACCAGGTGACGGGCGTTGCTGATCGCCTGCACCGACTCCAACTGAATCACCAGCACAACATAGTCGTTCCACCAATCCGCATAGGCACGGCGCCCCTCGATGCCGGTCGGCGCTTGGCGGCGCGCACTGCCACCCCAACTGCGCATCCCAACTGGCGAGTAATAAGCAAAGTTAATCGCTTCATCAACAGTGGCACGATCCGTCACCTCTGGCACCATCACCGAGGTGGGGCCAAAATCGAGATAGCGCCCAACGAGATAGCTGTGACGGGTGTGGGGGATGCGCAATTGAACGGGCAGATCGAGTGCTTCGGCCATGGCGCAGAAGCTGATCAGTTGCTCTTCGCTAAAGGGGGTATGTTGGCCGTCGACATAGAGAAAGGCAAAGTCGCCGCCGGCGAGCCCCGCTTCTAGTGCACGCCGGCTAATGGTAACGGGTACGCGCAGGGCGACAACCGTTTCACCGGCGCGGATACGACTTTTGAGGTTGTTGATTGTGCTCATGGGCGTTCTGTCCTTTGTGATCGGTTAAATCTGCGTCTTCGCTTGCTATTATAGCATACTTTTCTGCGTGCTTACGCGAGTACTGCTGGAATGGCCACATTTGTCTGCTGCTTAATCGCCTGGTCGACCGCCTCCAGAATCGCCACATCCTGCAGAGCACGTTCTGGTGTGTAATAGGCGTCTTGACCCTGTTGATGGGCGTGAATAATTGCCGGCCACATGTAATCATAGGCATTCTCTGCGGGCAACGCAACCGTGCGATTAGTGCCATCCTTGTGCTCAATCAACAGCTGAGTGTTCTCCACGCTCATGGTGCCATCGGTGCCGTGGAGATAGAAATAATTCTTTGTTGCCGGCAGATAAGAGGAGTGGCTCAACATCCCGGAAACGCCATTTGCGTAGTGAAAGAGCATGGAGACTTGATCATACTCGCCATACTCCTCGCGCAATTTGCGCCCCGTGGCCGCGACACGGTCGGGCGCGCCAAAGATGCGCGAGAGCCCGGCGATCAAATGGACACCACCATCGAAGAGAGTGCCTAGCGGAAAGTCAGCCTCTTTGCGCCAGGGCGTTAGTTCATAGCGCATTGGCCCTTTCCCGGTATCCCCTTCCAGATGTTGCACCCGTTCCCAAAGGATCAGATCGCCAATGACCCCTTCTGCCAACAGTTGTGCCACCTTTGCTTCGGTGGGGCGATAGGCCAACTGTTCGGTCACATAGAGTTTGCGCCCGAGCCGGCGGGCCGTGTTGACCAACTGCTGCCCCTCCGCCACCGAGCGTGCAATCGGCTTCTCCATGATCACATCTTTGCCCGCCTCCAGCGCGGCCAGCGCCGTAGGCGCGTTGTAGGCAATCGGCGTCAACACTTGGATCAGATCAAGCTCTGGCATCGCCAAAAGTTCGCGATAGTCGGCGACGACGGTGGCATTGGGAAATTCGGTCGCCGTGGCGCTGCGCCGCTCCTCGCTCAGATCGCAAAAAGCGCTGGGGATCAGATACGCTTGTTTCTCGGTTAGAATGGTTTTATGGATACGCTGCCAGATCAGCCCAAGGCCAATGACACCTAGTTTTACTGAACTCATGGGTTCTCTCAATTCCTTTGTTCGCTAATGATCCACGAAGTCACGCAAAGCCACACGAAGGGTTAACGTTTCTTCGTGAAAGCTTGTGCCGCTTGGTGGAAAGTCTCAATTGTGAAATGGCCTTATTTGACCAACGATGCGCGCTGGGGTACGCTGCCAAGAATGTTATTATACACAGTGACGACCGACCCTGTCGAAGCAGACCCAGCCCTACCCGCAGTTCCCAGGCGACCTCACTGGCCCGGTCTGGCAATCATTCTACTCCTCTATCTCGTGGTGGCGACCGCGTATCTGCTCATCGTGCCGCCACTGGAAGGATTCGACGCGCTTGCCCATATGAACGCCATCAACTATTGGCGGCAGGAGCAAACGCCTCCGTTGATTGATCTGCCGACCAACCAATATTCCTACGAATTGCTGACTCAGCCGCCACTCTACTACATGTTCTCGGCCTTGGCCACAAGATGGATCCCGGCGGCGGGAGCCGATGGCTTTGTGCGGGCGAGTGCCAATCGCTACTTTCCCGGCTTGAGCAAGCGCCAAAGTATTGATCTACCTGGCATCCCGCCAGCCGTTGAACGGGCGATGCTCTTGGCGCGCCTCGTCTCTCTGCTTGGTGGGGTGCTGACGGTGGGTGCCACTTGGCGCTGGGTGCGGACCGTGTTGCCGGATCACCCGTGGCTGCCCAATGCCGTGGCCGCGGTGGTGGCCTTTAACCCGCTCTTTCTTTTTAGCACCACATCGATCACCAATGATGCGTGGGCCGCGGCCGGCACAGTCGTTGTTATCTGGCTGGTGAGCATGATGGCGGTACGCTCTCTGGGCAAGGCCCAACCTGGCCTCTGGCAGTGGTTGCTGGTGGGCGTCGTGGCTGGCTTGGCCGCGTTGACAAAATATAGCGTGCTGCTGGTGGCTCTGCCGGCTTTGCTGATTCTGATCCAATATCGCTGCTACCGGCCCTTTGGGCGATTTGCCGCAATTGCGGCGATGCTGCTGGGTGGAGCCTTGCTCTCTGCCGGCTGGTGGTATGGGCGCAACCTGCTGCTCTATGGTCAACCAGTGCCGTTGATGACGATAAGCCGCGTGATTACCACGCTGCAACGGCCAGAACTGATGCCCCTCGCTCAGGTGTGGGAATTGCTACCCTTTCTCTTCTATGCCTATTGGGGGCTCTTTCTAGCTACCTTTGCGCCCGAACGGTTTTTCCATGTGGTCCAGTGGGCCGTCCTGGTGGCGCTGATTGGCCTGCCACTTTGGCTCTTGCGCCAACGGCAGCGGGTATATGCCCGCGCACTCTGGCTTGCCATGATCTGGTTTGCCCTTACGCTGGTGAGCATGATCAACTACATGCGCCTCATCTCTTACGGCGAACAAGCGCGTTTTCTGTTGCCGGCGGCACCCGCGATCGCCCTATTATTGGTGACGGGCTGGCAGGCATGGCTCCCCGTTCGATTTGCGCACAAAATGCGACCTCTCGTCTTGCCCTTTATGTTCCTGCTTGCGCTCTGGCCGTTGGCAACATTACAGAACGCCTATGCCCATCCCCCCCTGTTGCCGACCACTGCAACAACGCGACCAATTGAGGCGCATTTTGCCGATGGGCCGCGTGTGGTCGCTTACGATTTGCCACAAGGGGCCGCCCTCACCCCTGGTAACTCGCTGCCTTTGACCCTCTACTTCGCTGCGGATCAACCCATCGCGGGTGATTACACACTTTTTCTCCATCTGGCTGATGGAGAAAATCGCCTGCTCTATCAATATGATGGTGTGCCTTTTGGTGGTCGCCACCCCACTCGGCAATGGCAACCTGGCCAGATCTTTGCCGATTCCTATCTCCTCACTGTGCCAACAGTTGTGCCAACAGTTGTGCCAACAGTTGTGCCAACCGATACCTTGGCTACCTTACTCATCGGGTTTTATGGCTATGAAGAACCGACCCAACGCTTACCGGTGTACGCAAGCGACGGTGCTACACTCGGCGACCGTTTAGTGTTGGGACAGATTCGACTCCTGGCTAATAGTCCGCAAACCATCGCGCTGGATACCGTACCTTTGGCCAGTTGGGCAGGCGGTATTGACTTATTGCAAGGCACCGTTGCGCCAGCGGATGGCGGCGAGTATCATGTGCAATTACAGTGGCGCACAACCTCTTTCCTTACCACTGATTACACGGTATTCCTGCAATTCCTCAACGCCAATGGTGCTGTAGTCGCTCAGGTCGATCAACAGCCGCAAGCCGGTGCTGCCCCCACCGTCACCTGGCTAGTAGGCGAGACCATCGCTGATCCCTATTCCGTTACACTCTCAGCCGCATGGAGCCAACTGATTGTTGGTCTCTACAATGCGCAGAGTGGTCAACGGCTTCCGTTGATTGCGCCCACGCCGACTACGGACTATTTCATCCTGCAACAGCGCTAATGGACAATCCTATAACAATGGCACTGATCGGATATAGGTGTAAATGAGGAGAATGGAATGAAGATTACATATCCGACGCCCGCCCTGCGCTAGACTTACCTTTACAAGATGTAGTAAGTTCTATCACGACTAATGCAAATCAGCCGCTTAGACTTCACCGTCCAAGCGGTTTTTTTTTGACCGTTGTTGGGAGCAACTCGTTTTGTACGACAAATTTATCATATTACAGTAGGAAAAGGAGTTTTCCCACAATGAGCAACCGTGAAAAAGGAACCGTCAAGTGGTTCAATGATTCAAAAGGCTTTGGCTTCATCGCTCCGGAATCTGGTAGCAAGGACGTTTTTGTTCACCAATCCGCAATCGTAGCCGATGGCTTTCGCAGCTTAGCTGAAGGCGACCGCGTCGAATTCAGCATTGAGCAGGGTCCCAAAGGCCCAGCCGCTGCTGGCGTACAGAAAATCTAAAGCACTGGCGTTGTTGGCTGTCATGTTATAGCCCACTGATGCCACTCGGTTAGAAACCTAAAAAGAGAGTTCCCACGGGAACTCTCTTTTTTATTTTGAGTTATCACTGCCACACTCTGTTATTCTCCTAGCTTTGCTTCTATCGATGCCAAATTGCTGCCTCCTCTAAACCGCCTACCATGCTTTGTGTAGCGTGCTCTTTGCGCTGTGTGACCGATACAAAATCCTGGCTGGTTGTCTAGTCCCTCTTCTATCTATCTGGCTAGTCACGTGGTATATAATTTCCAGTACAATAGAATTGTACCTCGCTTTCTCTACAAGCGGAGCATTATGACCACAGATTAGGAGGGTTATTATGAACAAGAGTGTCTTACGTGGTAAAGTGCGCCAGGCGCGCGGTAGCATGAAGGCTGAATGGGGGCAACTTACCCACAATGATCGTCGGCTGCTTGATGGCAAACTTGATCAAATGCTTGGTCTGCTCCAGGAGCGTTATGGCTATACCCGTGAACGAGCGGCTGATCTGCTAACGCAATATCTGGGTGGAGATGCAAAAAAGCAGGCGGGCTTACCCAGGAAGAGTCCCCAATCTCGCTTCCTATTTGGCATAGCTGTCGGCCTAGCGGGCTTGGCTGTGGTCGGGTGGTTTACCTTTACCAAGCTGTTCACCGGCCCGAGCTCTCATTTTACTTTAGAAACGGATGAAACTCTAGACGCTATAGAGGGTCAGGAGGAGCCAGGAGAAGTGGCGGTCACGTTTATGGACTACGAAGCGTCTCTCGACTGAGCTTCGTTATACCAACGAGCATGTGTGTGCGACAGCAAAAGCAAAGAGGGTATTATGATAGAAGAACTGGCAATGACATTTGGTAGCCGGATGGTTGCTGCCGAGGATATCTATCCTTCAAAGTTGGAATACCGATTGCACAAAATTGATACTAGAGTGGTTGGGCAAGAGGTGGTGGCCATTATCTATGATGGCGAGCAAGAAGTGCGTCGGCTCTATGGCAAAGAGTATCACGAGGCCCTTGAACGCGCCAAAGGCTGGATTGATGAAAAGGAGGAAGAGCTGGTAAGCTAAAGGGCTGCTGCCAGTGGTAGCCAACGGGCATAGCGTTGACTGCGCTTCGATGCCGGTATCTGCTACCCTGGCACCTGTCCGGTGACGACCATCACGGCGATCAAGATCAGATCGCGCAGAAAGAGGGTAACGCGCAGGCTGTAATAGATGCGTTGATAGAGTTTGCTGCGTAGCACCGGATCATAGTCGACTAGGATAATACGTTGATCTGGTTTGGCGGTGAGCATGAGATTGTTGGCCCGTAGTAGATTGCGCTGTACGACAAAGCTCCAGAGGCGCCAGGGCAACCGATACCAACGGTTGAGGAGTGCCCGTTCGGCACTGCTGCGGCTGCTGCGCCCATAGAGGTCAGGCATCCAGCCCCGTTTGAGATAGGCACCCAGGCAACGAAGCACAATCCGCAGCAACTGCCGAGCAAGGTCGCAGCGTTCCCTCAAAGTGAGCTGCGCATAGTCAATGAAGGCGAGTGGGCGTGCCGCTTCATAGAAGGGCTGTAGCGCCAACAGTTGCGCTTGACCTTCGGCATTGGCGGCAATCAAGAAGGCATTGGGAATGCTGTGGCGTGCGCCCATGACGGTGACAAAGCGGCGTGCGGCGTTACGTAATACCCGTGCCTGTTGGAGCATCTCTGCCGCTGAGCCGGCATGATCACTTTTGACTTTGACGACATAGCGTCGATCATCGGTGCAGTAAACTTCCGTTTCGTTGCCGCCGCCGATCCGTTCGAGGTGCAGATCGCGATCGATGGGGGCAAAGAGGGGGTTGTGATGCAATGTTGACATGGGAATGATTTCACTTCATGGCTCTTTGGATCGTTTTATACTCCGCTGCAGCACATAATGTCATTGTGTACACGAGTAAAATGAACCTTTATGGCGCAGCTCAGTATACTTTGTCGGGTGCGTACCACATTTGGGGGATTACGCCGGACGATCACTTTTGTCCTTCTGTGTAATCCCCCAAAATGGGACGCACCCTACTTTGTCCGTTCACTTGAATCGCTTGCGTAGGATGACGCTACCACTGATCTACGCAAAAAATTGTAAAATGATTCATCGCTACTAAACCAGATGCGCATCTGTGCAATGAACTGAAATTAGCCGTACGGCCATGATCTATCATGGCCGTATTTCAGTGTGTTACCCACATAAGCGAAACCACAAATGTCTAGCAAAGAGTGCCTGTTATCCTTAGCAGGCACTCTTTATTATTGGGTCTCTGTGTTAAATTCTACGATCTGATCGAGATGCTCTTGTTCTACCCACGTTCATACCACGTTTGCTCCACGTTGGGCTGCTAAACTGCTTATCAACAAAAACACATAGAACCTATCCATAAATTTGGTTGTGGCCCAGGGGAACAGAGAATTTATGGATAAATATACTGAGCTGCGCCATAAAGGTTCATTTTGCACACGAGTGAAAATCTACCTGTGTGCTGCGGCGGAGTATACATAGGGCGTCATAGATAACGCGTCATGTTGGTGAAAACGAGGACAAGCCAATAACTTTAAGGTAGACACCACGTTCGATACCACGTTCATCCCACATTTGACTCACGCGGGGCTGTTAAATTGATTGATATAAGGTGCGATTTAATTGGGTTTGCAATGTAGAAATAAGGTAGTCAAAATGATGAAAAATCGAGAGAAGATTTTCCAATTCATTGTTGATGAATTGTTATATGGCGACGATGGGCAACTGACAAGCGAAACTAAGTTGCTTGACGATGGCGTATTAGATTCATTGGGCATGTTAAGAATGGTTGAGTTCCTTGAAGGCGAATTTAAGATAACGGTGGCTGCTGAAGAGATTAATCGGAAAAATTTTAAATCAATCGATGCCCTTGCTGGGTTTGTCGAAGATAAAACGATCTAGGGGCATCCTTCTATGTGCGGAATTGTTGGCATATTTGATTTGGAATCAGATGTGACTACGCCTGATCACGATAGCCGACTCACTCTTGAACAGATGCTGCGCTTGATTGGACATAGAGGTCCGGATGCTTCGGGTATTTATCAGGGAAGTGGTGTCGGGCTCGGCAGCGCTCGCCTTAGTATCATCGATCTAGCTACGGGGAACCAACCCATCTCCAATGAAGATGGGTCGATCTGGGTTGTCTTCAACGGGGAAATTTTCAACTATTTGGAATTGCGCGATGAGTTACGCGCGCAAGGGCATTGCTTCCGTACGCAAAGTGATACAGAAGTATTGATTCACCTTTACGAAGAAGAGGGCATTGAAGGCGTGGCGCGGTTAAATGGTCAATTTGCCTACGCGCTTTGGGATGGTCGACGCGAGACGCTCTTTCTCGTACGCGATCGTGTCGGCATTCGTCCACTCTTTTACACGATGGCTAGAAACACGTTGATCTTTGCCTCTGAGATCAAAGCCATTCTGCAACATCCAAAGGTTACGGCACGGCTCTCACCAATTGCGCTCGCCCAAATTTTTACAGTTTGGACAACTCTCGCCACACAAACTGCGTTTGCGGAAATCAATGAGTTACCCCCTGGCCATTATTTGCGTGTTGACAGTCAGGGAGCCAAAGCCTACGCCTACTGGCGACTGCAGTTTCCCGCTGCGGATGAGATGGTCGAACGGACCTTTGACGATGCAATTGAAGAATTTCGTTGGCTCTTTAGCGATGCTGTGCGGTTGCGGTTGCGCTCTGATGTGCCGGTTGCTGCTTATTTGAGTGGCGGTATTGATTCTTGTACAACGACAGCCTTTATTCAAAAAGAGGCACCGCATCGGTTGCGCACCTTCTCCATTGGGTTCGCCGACAAGGAATTTGACGAAACTGTTTACCAACAGCGTGCACAGCAATATTTCGGGACGGATCATACGAGCGTTCGTTGTGATTATGCCGATATTGCTCAGATCTTCCCCACGGTCATCAAACATACAGAAATGCCAATCCTGCGTACGGCACCCGCACCGATGTATCTGCTCTCGAAATTAGTCCGCGAGAATGGGATAAAAGTTGTGATCACCGGTGAGGGGGCAGACGAGATATTGGCTGGATACAATATCTTCAAAGAGATGTCGGTTCGGCGCTTTTGGGCGCGCCAAGCGGACTCAGAAATACGACCACACCTGTTGCGTAAGCTCTATCCCTACTTGCCAAACATTCAACAGGCATCGCCCAATCTTTTAAGCCTCTTTTTTGGTTATCGGTTAGATGAGACAAAGTCACCGCTCTACTCTCATCTATTGCGTTGGAATAACACTTCCCGTACGAATCGCTATTTTGCACCGGACTTTCGGGCGCAACTGGGCAACTATCAGCCACTGCAGGATGTTGAGCGCCAATTACCGGCGGGCTTTACAAATTGGCATCCGTTGGCCCAAGCTCAATATCTTGAAACAACCATCTTTATGAGCAACTATCTGCTCTCCTCGCAAGGCGATCGCATGGGCATGGCGAATTCGGTCGAAGGGCGCTATCCCTTCCTCGATCATCGTCTGGTTGAATTTTGCGCACAGCTGCCGCCAACCTTCAAACTGCGCGGCTTACGTGAAAAGTATTTGCTTAAAGAGATGATGAAAGGGCAACTGCCCCCATCAATTCTCCAACGGTCCAAACAGGCCTATCGCGCACCAAGTGCAACGGCGTTTTTATCACCGGATGCGCCTGACTATGTGCACGATTTGCTGTCGCCCCAGAGCCTTTCTGCAACCGGCATCTTTGACGGGAAAGCCGTTGCACAATTTTTACATAAAGCAAGAGCCGGCGCACCCATTTCGGAAACCGACGGAATGGCACTCGTTGGGATCCTATCGACCCAGCTTTTGCATCATTTCTTTATAAAGAGGGCTAACTGATGAATACAAGTAAGGCACCGTTTCACAAAGAACTATTGCAACTGGATATCGCTGCCACTTGCGCGCAAATTGTTGCGCAACTGCGACAGGATGTCCAACAAAAACTGCGCCGACGGGGCGCCATTGTGGGGCTTAGCGGCGGCATTGATTCATCCGTAACATTGGCTCTCACTGCCAAAGCGTTGACTCCCGCCCGTGTCATCGGCGTTATGCTGCCCGAACGCGACAGCAGCCCGGATAGTCTGGAATTCGCTCGCGCGCTGGCGGCAAAATTTGGGGTTGAAACGATTGTCGAAGATCTCACCGCCGCCTTGGATGGCTTCGGCTGCTATCGGCGTCGCGATGAGGCATTGGTACGCGTCTTCCCTAACTATTCGCCCGAGCAACATCGGGTCAAAATAGAGCTGCAACATGATATTCTCAATCAAGATATCCCACCCCTCTATGCCGCAACGATTCTCGATGGCGATGGCAATTGCAACAGTGTGCGCCTGCCCCTCAAGGAATATCTGGAAATTGTGGCCGCCTCGAATTTTAAGCAGCGCAGCCGCATGTCGATGTTGTACTATCATGCCGAAGCGCGCCACTATGCGGTTGTCGGCACGCCCAACAAACATGAAGTGCAACAGGGCTTCTTTGTGAAATACGGCGATGGCGGTGCGGATCTCATGCCCATTGGTCATCTTTACAAAACCCAGGTCTATCAGCTGGGCCGTTATCTCGGCGTCCCCGATGAGATCCTCCAGCGTACCCCCACGACCGACACCTACAGTGCCGAACAGACGCAGGAAGAATTTTTCTTTCAGTTGCCCTTTGCCACCCTGGATCTCCTGTGGTATGGCTGGGAAAATGGCTATACACCCAGCGAAGTGGGGGCCGAACTTGCGCTTACGGAGGAGCAGGTCATCTCTGTCTTTAACAATTTTGCCCGCAAGCGCCAGACCACAGAGTACCTGCGCATGGCACCGCTGACCAATTACAGCGCAACGCAATTGAACGAAGAGCGGGTGGCTGCATGAATGTTGTAGATGCCCTCTTTGCTCACACGAAGGAGCTAGAAAAAGATCTGGTTCTTGGCAACACGGAAACGGTCACCT
This sequence comes from Caldilineaceae bacterium, assembly GCA_034432375.1. Taxonomy (GTDB): domain Bacteria; phylum Chloroflexota; class Anaerolineae; order Caldilineales; family Caldilineaceae; genus JAHBVH01. The sequence continues at coordinate 24,046 of DAOUCA010000046.1, read as the reverse complement.
ATCGAGAAATTTGGCAGCGGATCACAACCCTGGCCACCTTCCTCAACAAGCTGATTGGCGAAGAGCAGAAGGTCTTATTGATCAGTGATAATTCGGTCTTCTTTATTACTGCTTACTTCGCCATTATGAAATCCGGGAATATGGTCGTTCCACTCAATCCGGCAACGGAACCGGGCAAGCTGGCCTATATCGGCGGGAAGTGTCAGGCAACACTTTGCCTGGCCCAGAAAAAGTATGCCACTCGGCTTGCGATCCCTGGCATCAGGCTGATCGATGATGAGGCAGTTGATTCGCAGATTCTGCTCTCTAGCCACTTGATAGAGGGGCAGGAGGCTCCCCACGCGGCGACCTTCTTTAACGATCAGCGCGTCGCTGCCATTATCTTTACCTCTGGTTCGACCGCCCATCCCAAAGGGGTGATGCTCAGCCATGCCAATCTCAAGGCGAATACGGCATCCATTATTGCCTACCTTGCATTGACGGCTGCCGACATAATGGAAGTGGTCTTGCCCTTCTTTTACTGCTACGGGCTTTCGTTGTTGCATACCCATGTGCAGGTGGGCGGTTCGCTCGTACTCAACAACAGCTTCCTGCTGTTGTCAACCGTCAGCGACGATCTCTTAACCTACCGGTGCACGGGCTTTGCCGGTGTGCCGAGCCATTTCCAAATTCTCTTGCGGCGTGCCGAGAGCTTTACCAAAACGACCTTTCCCCACTTGCGTTATGTCACCCAAGCAGGCGGTAAATTGGCCGATCCCTTTATTCGCGAATTTCTAGAGGCGTTCCCGGCGGTTCAATTTTATGTCATGTATGGGCAGACCGAGGCGACCGCACGCCTATCTTATCTGCCGCCCGCTGCTTTGCCTGCCAAATTAGGTTCGATTGGCCAAGGCATTCCTGGAGTTACGCTGCAGGTGCTTAACGAGCATAACGAACCAGTTCAGCCGGGGGAAATCGGCGAGATCATCGCTGACGGTGAAAATATTATGCTCGGCTACTTTGAAGATGAGGGAGAGACCCAAAAGATCTTGAAGAATGGCAAATTGCGCACTGGCGATTTAGCGACGATTGATGGGGATGGCTACATCTATCTGGTGGCCAGAGAAAAAGAATTTCTCAAGGTCGGCGGTGAGCGGATCAGTCCCAAGGAGATCGAAGCGGTCTTGGTCGCATTGCCCGATATCGTCGATTGCTCGGTCATTGGTATTGAGGATGAGCAGTTAGGCGAAGCGGTCAAGGCATTGATTGTGCTCCGGGAGCAGACCGACCGCAAACTAACCGAGGCCGAGATCCGTGCCCACTGCCACCGACGACTTGCGCGCAACAAGATTCCCAAGGTCATCCAATTTGTGACGCAAATTCCGATGAACGCCACCGGTAAAAAGACGCAAGCCATTATCAAGCAAACCAGCCTTCAACCTAGCTAACGGATTATGACGATGAAGAGCCAATCAGATATTCTTGACCATCCAAGCGCGATCGCCATTATTGGGATGGCCTGTCGCTTTCCTGGTGCCCGCAACCTTGCTGAGTTTCGGCACAATTTGGCAACGGGGACGGAGTCGATCACCTTCTTCTCCGATGAAGAACTACTGGCTGTCGGCGTTGCCCAAACCTTGCTGGAACAGCCAAACTATGTCAAGGCGGCGCCGGTGCTGGCGGACATTGACCAATTTGACGCAGCATTCTTTCAATACTCGCAGCGTGACGCCGAAACCATGGACCCACAACATAGGCTCTTTCTCGAATCCGCGTGGGAAGCGCTAGAAGATGCCGGCTACGCCGACACCAAACCCGCCCAATCGATTGGCATCTTTGGCGGTGCCGGCAGCCTGATGGGCAGCTATCTCGTTTCTGAATCCCATATCAATCATCAATTGCGCGGGCAACTCACCGGGCGTGAACATATCGGCAACGACAAGGATCATCTCTGTACCAAGGTCTCTTACAAATTGAATTTGCGCGGGCCAAGTGTCACGATCCAGACGGCCTGTTCAACGGCCCTGGTTGCTGTCCACCTTGCCTGTCAAAGCTTGCGCAACGGGGAGTGTGATATGGCGTTGGCCGGGGGCGTGACGGTACGCGTTCCCCACATTCAAGGCTATCTGTATGACGAAGGGGGCGTCTTTTCGCCCGATGGTCACTGTCGTGCCTTTGATGCCGACGGCAGGGGAACGATCTTTAGCTCCGGCGTTGGGTTGGTGGTGCTGAAACCGTTACAGGCTGCCCTTGCCGACGGTGACTCGATCAGGGCCGTTATTCGTGGGTCAGCCATCAACAACGATGGGGGCGAAAAGTTCAGTTATTGGGCCACCAATGTCGACGGCCAAGCCACGGCAATCAAGCGCGCCTTCGCCGCTGCCGCCGTCGACCCCACCACCATTGGCTATGTGGAAGCGCATGGCACAGCAACCCATTTGGGTGATTATATTGAGATTTCTGCGCTCAAGAAAGCCTTCGCCACTAAAGAGACTGGCTTTTGTGCGATTGGCTCCGTCAAAACCAATATCGGTCATACTGATGCCGCCGCCGGGATTGCCGGTTTGATCAAAGCGGTGCTCTCATTGGAACACAAAGTGTTCTACCCAAGCTTGCACTTTTCAACCCCCAATCCGCGCCTTGGTTTGGAGCAGAGTCCCTTCTTTGTCAATACGACATTGCAACCGTGGCCGACACAGGATGGTCCTCGCCGCGCGGCGGTCAATTCGCTGGGCATTGGCGGAACGAACGCCTACACCATTTTGGAAGAGGCACCGGCGTTGGCGCGGCCACAGTCGGCATCCGCACCCATGGAACGCCCGCTTCATTTGCTGACCCTCTCCGCCAAATCTCCCGAAGCATTGAAGGCTTTGGCGACAACCTATCAATGCTATCTGGCGGAGCATCGCGATAGAGCGCTGGCCGATATTGGGTACAGCGCCAACGTGGGGCGTGCGCACTTTGCGCACCGCCTCGCCTTGGTTGACCAAGCGCCATCTGCTGTAGCCGACCAGTTGGCTGCTTATGTTACAGGTGAAGAACAATCGAGCAGCGATCGGCTACATGGTCAAGTCGGTGAGGATGAGCGGCCCAAGATTGCCTTTCTCTTTACGGGGCAGGGTGCCCAGTTTGTGGGCATGGGTCGCGAATTGTATGAGACCCAGCCGACCTTTCGGCAAGCACTAGAGCAGTGCGCCGCGCTGCTGGATGCCGATTTGGCGCAACCGTTGCTTGACATTCTCTACCCACCTGATGCGGGGGCGCAGGATGCACCCTTCATTGATGAGACCACCTATACCCAACCGGCGCTCTTTGCCGTGGAATATGCGCTGGCGATGTTGTGGCAGTCGTGGGGCATCTATCCCGATCTGGTCATGGGGCATAGTATCGGCGAATATGTCGCCGCTTGTATTGCCGGCGTCTTTAGCCTGGAGGATGCATTAAAACTGGTGGCCGCGCGCGGGCGGCTAATGGGTGCATTGCCGGCAGGTGGTGTAATGGTTGCCGTGGCAACGGATGAGGCAGCCATTGCGTCCTTGATCGCACCCTATGACGATGTATCCATTGCCGCGGTCAATGGCCCGGAGAGTATCGTCATTGCCGGTGCGCAACAGGCGATCACAGAGATAATTGACACATTGGCCGAGATGGGCCTCAAAAGCCGTCGGCTAACGGTCTCCCATGCCTTCCACTCACCCCTGATGGAACCAATGATGGAGGAGTTTCGCCGGGTAGCAGAGACCGTCACCTATGCCAAGCCCAAAGTGCGCTTTGTTTCCAACCTCACCGGTGCCGTGGCCAGGGAAGAAGTGACTGATCCGGCGTATTGGGTTCGCCATGTTCGCCAGCCGGTACGCTTTGCCGACGGTATGGCGACATTATACGAACGCGAGTGTACACTTTTCCTCGAGCTTGGTCCCAAGCCAGTGCTGCTTGGCATGGGTCAACAGTGCCTGCCGGAGGGCAATCAGCGTTGGTTGCCTTCGTTACGCCCAGGCCAATCTGATTGGGAACAGCTGTTGCAAACAGTGGGTGAACTCTATGTAGCCGGGGCAAAGGTCAACTGGCAAGGGTTTGATCAAGATTATACGCGCTGCAAGGTGGAGATTCCAACCTATCCGTTCCAACGCCAACGCTTTTGGCTTTTTGCCTCTAGGCAAGCGCAGCCAAGCGCAGCAGTACTGCCGTTAATTGACAAGCAAGTTCGCTTGCCGTCCCACCAGCTAACGCTCTTTGAAACAGAATTTAGTGCGGACCGCCTGCCTTATTTGGCTGATCATTGGGTATTCGATGCCATGGTTCCGCCTGGCTCTTGTCATCTCGCCATGGCGTTGAGTGGCGCGGAATTGGCGTTTGGTGGTCAAGCTTTCCGCATTGAAAATGCAGTCTTTCCGCGGGCAATGATCGTGCCGGAACAAGGGACGCGGACGGTGCAATTGGTATTGACGGCGTCTGGAAAAAATGGGGAACGGCACAGTACAGACTTTCAAGTAATTAGTTTTGATGGTGACAACGAAGCCGACGAGCCCCTGATTCATGCAACCGGCTCTGTGATGACATCCGTGAAAAGCCCACCAGCACCGGTTTCATTGGAGACATTGCGCAACCGATGTCCGGAACCGGTTGCAGCTGAAACGCTATACGAGGCGTTAGAAGTAGGCAAGATTGCCCTCGGCCCTAGTTTTCAAACGCTTGAATCTATTTGGCGCGGCGAAGGTGAAACCTTTGGTCGGCTGCGCCTGCCCAAGGTGGCAGGCGATATTGCCGGCTATATCTTTCACCCCGTCCTGATTGATACCTGCTTCCACATTACCGTGGCCAGTGCAAGGTTGATTGATCAGACCCATAGGTCGTTACTGCCTTTTGCGGTGAGGGAACTCAACCTCTACCAACCTGTTGCCGGCGATGCATGGTGGTGTCACGCACGTCATGTCGGGGAAGATGAATGGAACATCCAACTATTTGATGACGCAGGGCATGTGCTGGCGGAACTGATTGGCTTTTATATGCGCCCTGCCCAGGCAGAAGCAGTGCGCGGCAAAGCGGCATGGCGCGATTGGTTGTACACGCTGCAATGGCAGCCGACTCCGGCGTCAGATACAACTGACCAAACCCAGAGAGAAGCAGTGGCAGCAGCGGCGCAGCGGCAATGGTTATTACTGGCTGATGAGCAAGGCTTGGCGGAAGCCCTAGCCAGAAGATTGCGGCAACGGGGAGACAGCGTAATTCAAGTATACCCGCGTACAAGTTACCAACAAATCAATGACTACACCTTTGAGATTGATCCACATGCGCCTGAAGACTATCTGCGTTTGTGCGCCGCAATACCGGCCGTGGATATGGTCATTCATTTGTGGAGCCTGAATCAGACGTTCCCGTCAGCGAATCTTGAAACTGATCTGGAGATGAATGTAAAAGCCAGTTGTGGCTCGGCATTAGATCTTTTCCAAGCGGTGTTGGGACAACCTGTACATCCCCAGAAGATTTGGTTGATAACACGCAACGCACAGGCCGTAATAGACGGAGATCGGGTTGACGGGGTAGACCAATCACCATTGTGGGGATTAGGGCGGGTTGTTGCCCTTGAACACCCTGAACTCGCTTGCTGCTGTATTGATCTAGATGCTGCGGCTATCATTGATGAACAAGTACAGAGCCTCTATCAAGAAATTTCCTTGCCATCCCCTGCGCTTCCCCAGGCGGACCAAGTTGCCTTTCGCTTAGGTAAACGCTATATTGCACGCCTTCATCGCCATCATGAGTTACCTGCCAAGATGTCGACACAAGAACCAAATCACAAAGAGGCAGTTGTACACCCTGATGCCACCTATTTAATTACGGGTGGCTTGGGTGGGCTCGGCTTGTTAGTGGCGCGTTGGCTAATTGAGCGCGGTGCACAGCATCTGCTTTTGATAGGGCGCAGCCAACCCACACCCGAAGTCCAAATCCAGCTAGAAACATTGAGCGAACTTGGCGCAAACATACGATTTGCCCAAGTCGATGTGGCTGAGCAATCAGCAGTCGCGGCAGTGTTAGCAACCATCAGCGCTACACATCCGTTGCGCGGCATTATTCATGCCGCCGGTGTTGTTGATGATGGTGTCTTGTTGCAACAAGACTGGAAACGTATGAGAGCGGTCTTGCGACCAAAAATCTTGGGTACCTTATCTCTTCACAGCCTAACGGCAAAGCAACCATTGGACTTCTTTGTCCTCTTTTCGTCAGCGACCGCTCTGGTAGGCAATCAAGGACAAGCTAGCTATGCCGCGGCAAATGCCTTCTTGGATGGGTTTGCTCATTACCGACGAGCGAACAAGTTACCTGGACTGAGTATCAATTGGGGGGTTTGGGCAGGAATTGGTATCGCCGCCGGTGACAAGGTAGAACAACGTATGAAAATGACGGGCTTGGAAGCGATTACCATTGACCAAGGAATTGCCGCGTTAGATAGTCTGCTTTCTGCAACTCTCTATCATCATGAGGATGTTGCCATACCTGCGCAAATTGGTGTTGTGCCAGTCCAGTGGGAGCGTTTTTTGCAGCAATTTCCAGTAGGTAATGAACCAGCTTTGTTTGCGGACCTCCCTACGCACATACAATCTCGTCGACCGGAACAACAGTTGGGAAAGACAGTTGCGCCATCCGCCACTACCTTTCGTCAGCAACTAGAGAAGGTGCCTGTTGGCGATCGGCTAGAGCAATTAACGACCTTCATTCGTCGGCAGATTGCTCAACTATTAGGACTTCCGCAAGGAACATTACCACAAATTGATCAGGGGTTCTTCCAATTGGGTATGGATTCGCTGATGTCGTTAGAGCTACGCAAGCACTTGCAAACAAACCTCGATTGCTCATTACCAGCAACGCTTACTTTTAATTATCCAACGATTCAGGGATTGGTTGATCATTTAGCGAAAGAGATTCTGGGCGCTACTACAACTGTCGTTGAAACTATCGAAGAAGTGCTGGAGGCGAATGACCTCGATTTGTTACTGAGCCAAATAGACCAGATGTCCGAGGATGATGTGGCCCAATCTTTAAGAAATCAAGCTCAACCGCACAGGGGTTCAATAAGATGAGCAAACTACCGGAACGTTTCGCAACCTTATCACCACAAAAGCTGGCGCTAGTTGCGCAAAATCAGGCGCTAAACCGTGCTATCATCAATGCTGATCCGATTGCGATTGTTGGGATAGGTTGCCGTTTTCCCCAAGATACTGATACGCCTGAACGCTTTTGGCAACTACTACGCAATGGCCTAGATGCTGTTACGGAGGTGCCGGCGTCGCGCTGGGATACCGATGACTTTTATAACCCTGATCCCGATGCGCCAGGCAAAATCTATACCCGTTACGGTAGTTTTCTCACGCAGATCGATAACTTCGATCCTGCTTTCTTTGGGATTTCGCCACGTGAAGCCAGAATGATGGATCCGCAACAACGGTTGTTGTTAGAAGTGAGTTGGGAGAGTCTTGAGCATGCCGGCATCGACCCATCCAGTTTGCGTGGCAGTCAAACCGGAGTGTTTATTGGCATGATGGCGCATGATTATTCCTATTTGAGCACTGAGACCTTCGAGCAAATTGATGCGTATACTGCAACCGGCAGCATGATGAGCGTGGCTGCTGGTAGACTGGCCTATTTCCTGGGCAGCCAAGGCCCCACCTTTACCGTAGACACAACCTGCTCTTCTTCGTTGGTGTCGTTGCACTTGGCTTGCCAAAGCTTACGTACAGGAGAGTGTGATTTGGCACTGGCCGGCGGTGTCCAGTTGATGGTATCACCACACCTGACCATCATGGAAGCCCGGCTACATATGTTCTCTGTCGATGGTCGGTGTAAAGCGTTCGATCAAGCAGCAGATGGGATGGGGCGCGGCGAAGGTTGCGGTGTACTTGTCCTCAAACGGCTTGCGGATGCTATTACTGGCGGGGATCGAATTTTGGCCTTAATTCGTGGATCTGCGGTGAGCCATGATGGACGCAGCAGCGGTTTGACTGTGCCAAATGGTGTCGCACAACAACGGGTCATGCAACAAGCGTTGGCAAGCTGCGGTGTCAGTGCAGAGCAGGTAAGCTATGTTGAAACACACGGGACAGGCACACCAGTCGGTGATCTTATCGAAGTAGGAGCACTGGAAAGCGTCTATGGCCGCAACCGGGAAGTTCCGCTGTTCATTGGCTCCGTTAAGACGAATATCGGACACACAGAGGGCGCAGCTGGTGTTGCTGGGGTCATCAAAGTGATTCTGGCGTTACAGCACGCGGAGATTCCCCCCAATCTCCACTTTCACCAACCCAATCCCCAGGTTCCCTGGGAAGAGTATCACATTGCTGTCCCTACCCAGCACCAGCCGTGGCCGACTGGTGACCGTCGACTTGCAGGTGTTAGCTCGTTTGGCATGAGTGGGACCAATGCGCATCTTGTGCTGGAGGCGACACCGGCGGAGCTGCTTGCTGGCTCTGTCCAGCCGGAGGGTGATCGCCCTGTCCATTTGCTTACCCTCAGTGCCACCACTGCACGCACTCTACGGGAGCTTGCGCAACGGTATGCCGATCATCTGGCTGCCACCAGCGATCTAGCCCTTGCCGACCTCTGTTTTACAGCCAATACCGGGCGCGCACAGTTTGATTATCGGCTTTCCGTCGTTGCGGGTACACAAACAGAATTGCATGAAAAATTGTCTACCATCGCGAAGGGCGAGACCCCGTTGACGGCTTCGGTTGGACAAGCCATAGAAGCCAATCATAAGATCGCTTTCCTCTTCACTGGTCAAGGGGCACAATATATCGATATGGGGCGTGAATTGTACGCAACCAGCCCCACCTTCCGCGCCACCCTCGACCGCTGTGAGGAGCTCTTTCAACAAGAGACGGGCGCGTCGTTGCTGGCGGTGTTGTACCCAGGGGACAGTGGGGCACTAGAGAGTGGACAGTCTCCGCTCTCTAATCTCTTGGATGATACGACGTACACACAGCCGGCGCTCTTTGCGCTGGAGGTAGCGTTGGCGAGGTTGTGGCAGTCGTGGGGGATTCAACCGGATATGCTCCTTGGGCACAGCATTGGTGAGTTAGCGGCGGCCTGTGTGGCAGGGGTTTTTAGCCTAGAAGAGGGACTGAAGCTGGTGGCAGCACGCGGGCAGCTCATGGGTGCTTTGCCGCAGGATGGTGTGATGGTGTCGTTGTTAGCTGATGAAGCACGCGTGCGCCAGACCATTGCTCCCTACGCTCAGGAAGTTTCGATTGCTGCCATTAACGGGCTAACGAGCACTGTCATCGCCGGTAAACGGGAAAGGGTCTTGGCAATTGCCGATAAGTTCGCTGCCGAGGGGATCAAGACGCGTAAGTTGCCCGTCTCCCATGCCTTCCATTCCCCGCTCATGGAGCCGATGTTGGCGGACTTTGCCAAAGTTGCGAAGAGCATCACTTACCATTCGCCCCAGATCCCGCTTGTCTCCAACATCACCGGCAAACTGTCTACTGACCCACTGTCCACTGACCCACTGTCCACTGACCCACTGTCCACTGACGCACCGGCTACCTGGCAATACTGGGTGCGCCATGTGCGCGAGGCGGTTCGTTTTGGGGATGGCGTGAACACGTTGCACGAGCAAGGTATCAACATTTTTCTCGAGATCGGCCCTAAGCCAACATTGCTTGGCATGGTGGAAAGGGAAACAGCAAGCCAAGCACTCCCCAGTTTACGCGAAGAAGGCGGGGACTGGTCACAGCTATTGACGAGCCTTGGTGCATTATACATAAGCGGTAGCACAATTCAGTGGGACCACTTTGATCGGGGGGGAGCGAGACACAAGGTGGCGTTGCCGACCTATCCTTTCCAACGGCAACGCTACTGGGTCGACACACCGAAAAAGCGGCACACTGCTGCACTGCGCCCACTGATCGACAAGATGACGCAATCGCCTGCCATCAAAGAAACGATTTTTGAAACGGAGTTTAGCGTAGCGCGTTTGCCGTTCCTTACCGATCATCGGGTCTATGATAAACTCGTCTCCCCTGGTGCTTGCCAATTGGCTATGGTGCTCAATGCGGCTGGGTTGGCCTTTGGCAAAGAGCAAGCCCTTCAGGCAGAAGATGTGGTCTTGCCGCAAGCGTTGGTGATTCCGAAAGATGGCGCGTCTACCGTACAGACTATCTTTACCCCAGTGGCAGCCAATGGGCGTGGTGCGCATTGCCAATTTAAAGTCATTAGCTTTGCGCCAATCGCCCAACTGGGAATGGATCAGGTCGCTACATCTACCCACGTCACGGGCAATATTACTGAGAGCAATCAAGAATTGCTCGTTAGCCCCGCATTGGATCAGTTGCGTGAACGCTGTGATCAGCCTTTCAACTTGGCTGCCTATTATGCTGATCTGGACCATGCACAATTTTTGCTCGGTTCTAACTTCCGTTGGATTCGCACGCTGTGGCAGAGCACCGACGCTGCCACAGCGTGCGAATTTGCCGGTGGGGAGTCGCTGGCACAGCTTCAATTGCCGGAGACGGTGGCGATAATCGATGACTATCTCCTCCATCCTGGTCTGCTGGATGCCTGTTTTCAGGTAGCTGGGATGACACGGCGAAAGGGCGAGCAACCGGAGATACTGCTGCCCTTTGCCTTGGAATCTCTTAAGTTACACCAGCGTGCCCGCGGTAGCACCTGGTGGTGTCATGCAATTCAGGTCGCTCCCTATAAGTGGAATCTTCAGTTGCTTGCGCATAACGGGGCCTTACTCGCCACACTGACTGGTTTTGAAATGCGTCCCGCTTCCGTAGAGGCCCTGCAACGACAGGAGAGTTGGCGCGAGTGGCTCTACACCGTGCGCTGGGAGGCGCAGCCATTGGCACAAACGGCCCCTGATGGGACGGCACTGCCGACGGTAGAGGGGCAACGCTGGCTGATTTTTGCCGATCGCCAGGGCGTTGGGGCCGCTTTAGCTGCACAGCTGCGCCACCAAGGAGCCACACCGTTCCTGGTCTATGCCGATGTTGCGGCTGAAGCGTCTTGGAGGCAAGTTGATGCAACCACCTATCAGTTACACCCCGCGCAGCGTGAGCAGATTGAGCCGTTGCTGTTGCAACTAACCGCAGAAAGAACATTTGATGGGGTTGTCCACTTGTGGATGCTGGATACACCGCTTGTTGCACAAGCCTCTGATTTGACAACCGCAGCCCAAGTCGGCTGTGGGACAGTCTTGCCACTGGTACAGATCCTTCTACAGCAGAGGGTGCAGCCGGACGGGTTGTGGCTCGTTACCCAAGGCGCACAAGCCGTTACCGATGTTGATGCGGTAGCCGGTGTTGCCCAATCAACACTTTGGGGCATCGCCAAGGTGATGACACTCGAACATCCTGAACACCCCTGTGTTTGCATTGACATAGATAGACAAGGGGACATAGATGGACAGGGGGAGAATGAGGCGGATATTTCAGTCGCTGCAAAGCAACTTTTGACTGAAATAATTACACCATCTACTGCTCCCAACCGTGAAGCACAGGTGGCGCTGCGTGACGGTCAGCGATATGTGGCGCGCCTGGTACGCTATCCCCAAGTGGCTGTCCGTGATGCACTTGTTCTGCCTGACACTCCCTATCAACTCACGGTGCAGGCGCGCGGCGAATTGGGGGGGCTTCAACTGACTAAACTCGACCGTCGGCCACCGATGGCCGACGAGGTTGAGATTAAAGTCTATGCAACTGGATTGAACTTTCTGGACGTGCTTGATGTCCTAGGCGTATTGCCTTTTGACCGAGAGCATCTGGGTGGTGAATGTGCCGGCGAAGTCATTGCCGTTGGCGATGCGGTGACTGAGTATCGCCCTGGCGATCGTGTAGTCGTGGTCGGTGGCAACTCCTTTGGTCAGTACCTAACCGTGGCTACCACCCAAATCGCTACGATCCCCGCCAATCTAAGTTTTGCCGCGGCCGCTACGATTCCGATTAATTTTCTTACTGCCTATTATGCGCTTCACTGCATTGCGCAAATTAAACCCGATGATAAGGTGTTAATCCACGCCGCCAGTGGTGGTACCGGCATGGCAGCCGTGCGCATCGCGCAGGCGGTCGGCGCGGAGGTTTATGGGACTGCCCACCCTGCCAAATGGGCGACGCTGCGTGCAATGGGAATAAAGCACATTTATAACTCGCGCACACTGGACTTTGCCGCAGAAATTTTACGGGACACAGCCGGGGTCGGTGTTGATATTGTGCTGAATTCGTTAACTGGTGAGGGCTTTATTGAAAAGAGCTTATCCGCGTTGGCACCCCACGGCAAATTTATTGAAATTGCCAAACGCGATGTATGGACGGCAGAAGCCTTCCATGCAGTACGCTCCGATGTGACCTATCAGCTTTTTGATCTGCTGACAGAACTTCGCACAAAGCCAACAGCGGTTCGCCAAGTGCTGGAGGAACTGATGCATCAGTTTCAGGAAGGGGCACTGGGCCCAGTGCCCTATCTTTCGTTTCCAATCGAGAAGGCAGTTTCCGCATTTCGCTATATGCAACAAGCCAAGCACACTGGGAAAATCATCCTCACTCATCCCACCACGCACGATCTGCGTATCCGCCGGGAGGCTAGCTATCTGATCACAGGAGGCCTTGGCGCTCTTGGTCTAGCGGCGGCCAAGTGGCTTGCAGAACAAGGAGCTGGCCATCTCGTACTTATGGGCCGCAGCCGGCCGACTTCCGCCGCAGAAGCGCAACTAGCTGAACTGGCACAGCATGGAGTGACAGTTACCGTGGTGCAAGCAGATGTGGCTAACGGTGCACAGGTGCAAGAGGTCATAGCGCAAATCGATACAAAGTATCCTCTACGCGGAATTATTCACGCGGCTGGCCTGCTTGATGATGGTGCCCTTCTCCACCAACAATGGGACCGCTTCCCCAAGGTACTGGCACCCAAAGTAGAAGGTACTTGGCATTTACACCAAGCATCGCAAACTCTCCCGTTGGACTTTTTTGTGCTTTTCTCCTCAATAACCAGCCTGTTGGGCAATCGCGGCCAAGCCAACTACGCCGCCGCCAATGCCTTCTTGGATGCATTTGTCCACTACCGAAGGGCACAAGGGTTGCCGGCGCTCGCCATTAATTGGGGAAGTTGGGCAGAAATTGGATTGGCCGCAGCGCTCGTAGCCCAAACGCGGCCACAGATGGCGGCACGCGGCGAAGGTAGTATCTCGCCAAGCCAAGGGATTGCCACCTTTGCTGGTTTATTACGAGAGAGCGTGGCTCAAGTCGGTGTAATACCCATGACTTGGGCGCGCTATTTCGCCCACTTACCGAACATTCAGCCCTACTACAGCGCCATTCGACCGGTAATCTCGATCGATGCAACTTCTCCACAAGCAGACGCACTGCCATTGCATCAACAATTGGCAGAGGCTGACCGTGAAGAGCGCCAAGCGTTATTGTTAGACCATCTCCGTCTAACAGCTGCCCGTGTACTTGGTCTGCCAGATTCGACGGCCATTGATCCCAATAAGGGTCTGCTGCAAATCGGCTTGGATTCGTTGATGGCCATTGACCTCCGTAATCAGTGGAGTGCCCGTCTGGCACTCAAATTGCCGGCCACGCTGATCTTTGATTATCCCACGCTGGCCAAGATTGCAGATTTTCTCTTGGAGAGTCTTGCCTTTACTCCAAAAGAGCATCCCGCCGCGCCCACACAATCTACCGATCATACGCTCACGGTTTCGCCACCGGAGCTTACTGATCTTGATCAGTTGTCTGATGATGATCTAATGGCGCAAATTGATGCTGAATTCTTGAGAAGACAGTAACTAGCAACTAGATGATGAAGGATGTATTTATGACGCAACCGCCGCGCGAAGAGCAATTTCGAGACTCGTTACGGAAGTCAGCACATGTGATCCAAGATTTAAATAAGGCACTTTATAACTATCGCGAACCGATTGCGATCGTTGGCATGGCCTGTCGTTTTCCTGGCCCAAAGGGCGCGCCCACTGATACACCTGAAGCGTACTGGCAACTACTGCAGGCTGGGAAAGAGGCGATTGGAGAGTTGCCCTCCCATCGTGTTCGTCAACCCAAGGGGGATCACGCTGAGCCGCTCGTGTTGAAAGGCGGCTTTCTTGAAGAGGTCGAAACGTTTGATGCTGCATTTTTTGGGATTTCCCCGCGCGAGGCCTTGCTGCTGGATCCACAGCAACGATTGTTGCTGGAGGTCAGTTGGGAAGCCTTAGAAGCGGCCCACATTCTGCCGGCCACGCTGGTTGATTGTGAGGCTGGTGTCTTCGTTGGGATTTATAATAGTGATTACATCCACATGATCGATGAACAGGCAGATAGAGCTGAGTATGATCCCGTTTATACCTTTACGGGAAATTTACACAGTGTTGCTGCTGGTAGAGTCGCCTATCTATTGGGGCTAACTGGCCCTGCCGTTGCCATTGATACTGCCTGCTCCTCTTCGCTTGTGGCGTTGCACCAAGCTTGTCAAAGCCTTCGTAACCAGGAGTGTACATTGGCATTGGCCGGTGGCGTCCATTTGGTCTTACGCGAGGGTGTGGCCACAGTTGCCTCCCTTTCTACCGAGCGTATGTTTGCATCGGATGGGCGGTGCAAAACCTTTGATGCTGCCGCCGATGGCTTTGCCCGCAGCGAAGGGTGTGGCATGGTGGTCCTCAAGCGCCTCTCGGATGCCCAACTGGCAGGCGATCAGATCTTGGCTGTGATCCGTGGCTCCATGATCAACCAGGATGGTCACAGCAGCGGTTTAACCGCGCCCAGTGGGCCGGCGCAACAGCGGGTCATTCAGCGTGCCTTGCAAAATGCTGGGATCGCGCCGGACCAAGTGGGTTATATTGAAGCACACGGTACGGGTACGAATTTGGGGGATCCAATTGAGATCGGTGCCCTCAATGCCGTTTTTCGGGGTCGTCATGAGCCTTTGTGGGTTGGTTCGGTGAAGACTAACTTTGGTCATTTGGAAGCCACAGCCGGCATTGCCGGAGTAATGAAGGTCGTATTGGCGCTACAAAATGGCCAAATTCCACCCCATTTGAATTTTCATACACCCAATCCCTATATTGACTGGGAAGACTCCCCGATCCAAATTCCAAGTACATTGGTCGAGTGGCCCGCTGAGCGCCGCGTCGCGGGAATCAGTTCCTTTGGCATTAGTGGCACGAATGCGCATGTTGTTCTTAGTGCCGCACCGGAAGATACGGTGAATGAGGCGGCCGCTACCCAACCAGAACCAGAACGTCCTGTTCAACTTTTCACGCTCGCTGCGAAAAGTGAGGCGGCGCTCCGAGCACTCGCAAACAAGTATCACGCCTTTCTTGGAAATGAAACTTTCAGAAATATCGGTGATCTCGCCTACTCAACCCATCTGACGCGCACCCATTTCGCACACCGTCTGGCCCTTGTTGCCGATTCAAAGGCAGCTTTGCAGGCAAAGCTCACGGCCTATACTCAGCAACCGGAGCAGGCAGGGAAAGACAATGGCACGTTGCCTCAATCGGCAACAGCCAAGGTTGGGTTTCTCTTTACGGGTCAGGGGTCGCAATATGTGAGCATGGGCCGTGAACTCTATGAGACCAGCCCTTCTTTTCGCGCTATGGTTGACCGCTGTGAGGAACTGTTTCAGCAGGAGACGGGGGCGTCGTTGTTGGCGGTGCTCTACCCAGGGGAGAGTGGCGAGGTGGACGGTGGGACAGAGGACAGTGGGACAGGGGACGGTGGACAGTCGCCAGTCTCCAGTCGCCACTCGCCCCTCTCCAATCCGCTCGACGACACGACCTACACGCAACCGGCGCTCTTTGTGCTGGAGGTTGCGCTGGCCACGCTCTGGCAGTCGTGGGGGATTCAGCCGGATATGCTCATCGGCCACAGCATCGGTGAGTTGGCCGCGGCCTGTGTGGCGGGGGTCTTTAGTCTGGAGGATGGGTTGAAGCTGGTGACGGCGCGTGGGCGCTTGATGGGCGCGTTGCCGCAGGATGGCGAGATGGTTTCGCTGTTAGCTGATTCGACAGGCTCATCATTCGAAATGCGGGTACGCCAGGCGATTGAACCATACCAAAACGAAGTCTCGATTGCGGCGGTCAATGGTCCGGAGAGCATTGTCATTGCGGGCAAGCGGGATGCGGTGTTGAAAATTGCCGAGCAACTCGCAGCCGACGGTGTCAAGACGCGCAAGTTGACTGTCTCGCATGCCTTCCACTCGCCACTGATGGAGCCGATGCTCGACGACTTTGCCAAAGTCGCGCAAAGCATCACCTATCACAAGCCGCTCGTTCCCATCGTCTCTAACATCACCGGCAACCTGTCCACTGACCCACTGTCCACTGACCCATTGTCCACTGACTCACTGTCCCACTGGCAATACTGGGTGCGCCATGTGCGCGAGGCGGTGCGTTTTGGCGATGGCGTGACCACCTTGCACGAGCAAGGGGTTAACATCTTCTTGGAAATTGGACCGAAGCCGGTGTTGTTGGGAATGGCGGGACAGGTTTATGACAAGATGAGAGGAAGACCCGATGACAGGATAAGTGACGATAGCACAACTCATCCCGTCATCGGGTCATCGAGTCATCCTGTCATGCTGCCCAGCCTGCGCCAGGGCCAGAGCGATTGGCGGCAGCTGTTGGAAAGTCTGGGTGGGCTCTACGTGCGGGGTGTCAAGATCGACTGGCAGGGCTTTGATAAGGATTATCAACGACACAAGGTTGCGCTGCCGACCTACCCGTTTCAACGACAGCGTTACTGGGTCAAGCCGGCAAAGGCGGTGCGCCGACCGGCGGCCCTGGGGCCTCTGCTCGACAAGATGATCAAGTCGCCGGCCATCCACCAGACGCTCTTTGAGACGGCGCTGAGCATGGAGATCCTACCCTTTTTGGCCGACCATCGGGTTTATGAGACGGTGGTGGCACCGGGGGCTTGCCATTTGGCGATGGTGTTGAGCGCAGCTGAGTTGGCGTATAAAGGAGCGTCGGGCTATCAACTGAGCGATGTGATCTTTCCGCAGGCGCTGACCATTGATGAAGCAGAAACGCGGACCGCACAGATTCTCTTGTCGTCGCGGCCGGGGAATGGCTCCGGTCCGCACGCCGACTTCCGGCTGATTAGCTTTGCGGAGGGAGTTGCTGACGCTGAGCAAAGTATGGCGACCCACGCCACGGGGCGAATGAGTGTTGGCAACCCATCGCCCCCGGCCGCGACACTGGCGGCGGTGCAGGCGCGCTGCACGCAGCCCTGCCCGCTGCGCGATGAGCGCGAACAAGCGAACGGGATGCGCTTTGGTCCTGCATTTCGTTGGCTGACAGCCGCGTGGTCCCCAGCCGAAGAGAGTCAAAGGGGCAGTGATGGGGCTGCCGAAGTATTGGTCAAGCTGAGTCGTCCGGATGTGGTTGAGACGCTGGCCGGCTACGCGCTGCATCCCGGTCTGCTCGATGGCTGTTTTCAGGCAACCGCTCTGGTGCAGCAAGCGGGTGCGAATGAGGAAGTGCTCGCTCTTCCCTTTGCGCTGGCGTCGTTGCAACTCTCGCAGCCCGCCCGGGGCGATAGCTGGTGGTGTCATGTGGTGCAAGTGGCGGCGATGAAGTGGAATCTCACCTTGTTTGACGAGATGGGGCAACTCGTTGCCGAGATTGCAGAATTTGAGCTGCGTGCCGCCTCGGCCAGTGCGCTACAAGCCAACCGTCTGCGCACCGACTGGCTCTATGCCCTGGCGTGGCAGGCCGCGCCGGTGCCGGTTACATCGAACAATCGGGTAAAGCCAGAGCATTGGTTACTCGTTCATGGATGCCTAGTGAGCAATGATGCACTGATCCATTTACTACAAGCCGACGGTACTCCCGTGACAGTAGTGGAGGCGGAGGAGACCACTGCCTTGCCGCAGATTGTCACTGAGATCACGGAGCACAATGGTTCGATTGGCGTGCTCTATTGCGGCTATCCAGCTGAAATGGAAGATGACACCTCCACCCCGCAAAGGGCGCTGGAGCTCTGTCGCCAGCTGTTAACGCTAACGCAAGCATTAGTCGATACGCGCTTGACTGTCCATCTATGGATAGTGACAGAAGGATGCCAGGTGGTCGACGCGCAGCCTATGGCTGGCAAGCCAGCGAGTGCGGTCGGAATCGCCGGCGACATGAGCGTGGCGGGGGCGTTGTGGGGCTTTGGGCGGGCGTTGGCAAAAGAGCAGCCCCAGTTGCATCCCATTTGCCTTGATCTGGATGCAAGCGAAGCGCCTACAGAACAGGCGGTGCTCCTGCACCAAGAGCTCATGGCGGGCTGGAACGAGGCAAAGCCGGCCACGGAAGTGGCGTATCGCAATGGCGAGCGGTATGTGGCCGCGGTGGTGCCGTGGCAAGCACCCACGGTACTGGACAAGGCGCAGCCGCAGCGACTTGCGTTGCGCGACTATGGGTCGTTGGAGCACCTGCACTTTGTGCCGTTGCAGCGCCGGACTCCGGGGGCAGGGGAAATCGAAGTGGAAGTCAAGGCTGCGGGGCTCAACTTCCGCGATGTGTTGAATGCGCTAGGGATGTTGCAAACGTATTATGCGGAGGTGCTGGGGGTAACGCAGGCCAAGGATGTTGGATTGGGCTTTGAATGTGCCGGGGTGGTCAGTGCTGTCGGCGCAGGAGTAACGCGATTGCAGGTGGGGGACCGCGTGATGGGAACAGCGGCGGGCACCTTTGCCCACTATCTCACGGTCGCTGCGGATCAGATGGTCCGTATCCCAGAGCAGCTCAGCGATGCGGAAGCCGCCACCATCCCGCTGGCTTTCCTGACCGCCTGGTATGGGCTGGTGGAGCTGGCGAAGTTGCAGCCGGGGGAGCGGGTGTTGATCCATGCGGCGGCGGGCGGTGTGGGGCAGGCGGCGGTGCAGATTGCGCAGGCGCTGGGTGCAGAAGTCATTGCCACAGCGAGCCCGTCGAAATGGGCATTTCTAGAGCAGCAGGGCATTGCCCACGTCTTCAACTCACGTACGCTTGACTTTGCCGAAGAGATTGACCGGCTGACAGCTGGTGCCGGGGTCGATGTGGTCTTTAACAGTCTCAATGGCAACTTTATCGACCAGAGCTTTACTGTAGTGGGGAAGGGTGGGCGCTTTGTCGAGATTGGCAAGCTGGGGATCTGGAGTTGGGAGCAGGTTGCGACGCAGCGGCCGGATGTTGCCTACTTCCCCTACGATCTAGGGGAGGCGATGGCCAAAGAGCCAAGGCTACAAAGCGACTTGTGGGGGGCGGTGGCCGAGCGGTTGGGCACGGGTTCGCTCAAGCCGTTGCCTCACCTGTGCTTTGCGGCAGAGGAGAGTGTGGCCGCCTTTCGCACGATGCAGCAGGCCAAGCATATTGGCAAGGTGGTGCTTGACTTTGCGTCACCAACACCCATCCAGTTACAAGCGGAGGCGAGCTATCTCATCACCGGCGGCTTGGGTGCATTGGGTCTACAAATTGTGCAGCAACTCGTAGCCGATGGGGCAAAGCAGCTCATTCTCACTGGACGGCGTGGTGTGACAACCGATGAGCAACGGCAGATCCTCGCCGAACTGGCCGCGGCCGATGTCGAAGTCCATGTGGTAGCGGCAGACATCGCTAATGCCGATGAGGTCCAAAAGGTGCTTGACCGCTGCACCGCCATTGCACCGTTGCGCGGAATTGTCCATACGGCGGGGGTGCTTGATGATGGCATCGTGCACGAGCAGAAGCCATCCCGGTTTGGTAAGGTGATGGCTCCCAAGGTCGATGGCAGTTGGCATCTACATACGCTGACCGAAGGGATAGCGCTTGATTTCTTTGTCTGTTTCTCCTCAGCCGCCTCGCTGTGGGGCTCCTCGGGGCAGAGCAACTATGCGGCGGCCAACGCCTTTATGGACACGCTCATGCAGCAGCGGCGGCGAGCTGGCTTGCCAGGGTTGAGCATCAACTGGGGCGCGTGGAGCGATGTGGGGATGGCTGCGAGCTTGGAGGCACGGATGAAGGCGCAGGGGATGGCGATGATCCCTCCGCCACAGGGGCGAATGCTCTTCCAGCATCTGCTGCAACAGTCGGTGGCCCAAGTTGGCGTTCTCCCGCTAATTTACAAACCGCAGATGGCAGAAAATGGTGTCAAGCGGACGACTATACGCGACCTGTTGACGGCGCTACCGGCGGCGGAACGGCCAACGCGACTGACTGACTATCTACAGCGTGAGATTGCCGCCGTGTTGGGTCTGCGTTCAAACACAACCATTGACCCTGCTGCGCGCCTCTTTGATTTTGGCCTCGACTCGCTGATGGCCGTAGAACTAAAGAACAAACTTCAAGCGGGATTGGATTGCACCTTGCGCTCCACTCTCCTCTTTGATTATCCAACCTTGGATGCGCTGACCCCCTATTTGTTGCAGGATGTATTGGAATTGGGCGTAAAGTCGGCGGCGCAAGCGCAGAGCAAAATGAATGGGCATGGCAATAAACACTCCAACAGCCAGGCCGAAGAGCCAGCGTTCGCAGCACTATCGAGCAATGAGTTGCTCGCGTTTATTGCACAAGAGTATGAGGAAACAGCCTGATGGCGAATCAACCCACGACACAAGAACTACTGAGCGCGTTACAGCAATCCGCCACCGTTATTCAACGCCAAAAGAAAGCATTGGCGGCTTATCAAGAACCCATCGCTATCATTGGCATGGGTTGTCACTATCCGGGTGGTGTGGAGACACCGGATGGTTTTTGGCAGCGACTGCTGGCTGGTTTCGACGCAATTGGTGAACTCTCCGCTGCGCGCACAGTCGATCTCGGTGGACGCAGCAACTTGCTCGGTGGCTTTTTGGCAGAAGTCGATCAATTTGACCCCGCTTTCTTTGGTCTTTCTCCGCGCGAAGTTCTTGTGATGGACCCCGCACATCGTCTTTTGTTAGAGACAACTTGGGAGGCACTCGAAGCTGCGAATCTCATTCCGGCGTCACTGATCAACACCGAAGTGGGGGTCTTCATCGGTGGTGGCACGAGCGGCTATGTCAACTATTGTACCAACCAAAGCAGCGATCTCTACACGGCTACCGGTAATACAGCCAGTGCTGGAGCCGGTCGGATCTCCTATCTGTTGGGGATTACTGGTCCCTGTGTCTCAGTTGATACCGCTTGTTCTTCCTCTTTAACGGCCATTCACCTCGCCTGTCAGAGCCTACGCAATGGTGAATGTACTGCGGCGTTGGCTGGCGGTGTAAACCTGTTGATCGATGAGGCGTGGACGACGATGTTTGCCAACGGCAACATGCTGTCGGCAGATGCGCGCTGCAAAACCTTTGACGCGGCGGCCAATGGCTATGTGCGGAGTGAAGGCTGTGGCATTATCGTGCTCAAACGCCTTTCGGACGCGCTGGCGGATGGCGATACTATTGTTGCGGTGATTCGTGGCTCGGCGGTCAATCAAGATGGGCCAAGTGGCGGCCTGACCGTGCCCAATGGTCCAGCCCAGGAGCGAGTCATCCGCCGTGCGCTCGATGATGCCAAGCTAAAGCCAGAGCAGATCGGGTACATTGAAGCACATGGTACCGGTACCCCACTGGGCGACCCCATTGAGATTGGCGCATTGAGTATTGTTTTTCAGGACCGCACGAGTCCCCTCTATGTGGGATCGGCAAAGACGAACATCGGCCACTTGGAAATGGCCGCCGGTGTCGCAGGCTTGATGAAGCTTGTTCTGTCGTTGCAGCATGGCACGATCCCGCCCAACTTACACCTACAGACGCCCAACCCGCATATTGACTGGGATTCCTCACCGGTAAAGGTGCCAACAGCAGCTACGCCTTGGCCCAAAGCGGCAGACGGTGCACCGCTCATCGGTGGGGTAAGTTCGTTTGGCTTTAGCGGTACTAACGCCCATGTAGTTGTGGCCGAAGCACCGGTGGTAGAACAAATCATCAATGAAGTGGATCGCCCAGCGCATCTGCTCACGATTGCTGCAAAAGAAGAAACAGCGCTACGTGCCTATGCCCAACGCTACCTGGACCTTTTTGCTGAACAACTCGAAGTAGATCTAGGTGATCTTTGCTATACCAGCCACGTCGGACGCAGCCATTACCCGCATCGGCTGGCTCTCACTGCCAATTCGACTATAACTATGCAGCGGCAGCTAACGGATTATCTTACCGACCAGGAAAGCAACGCTCTCCATGATGGCGTGGTTGCCCCCCGCCAGGCACCGCCCAAGGTTGCGTTTCTCTTTACGGGCCAGGGGTCGCAATACGTTGACATGGGCCGCGAACTCTATGAGGCCAGCCCCAGTTTCCGCGCCACGCTCGACCGCTGCGAGGAGCTCTTTCAGCAGGAAACGGGAGTGTCGTTGTTGGCGGTGCTGTATCCAGTGGACAGTGGGACAGTGGACAGTGGGACAGTGGACAGTGGGACAGTGGACAGTGGGACAGTGGACGGTGGACAGTCCCCCATCTCTAATCGCCAATCGCCAATTGCCAGTTCTCTCGACGACACGACGTATACGCAGCCGGCGCTCTTCGCGCTGGAGGTGGCGTTGGCGACGTTGTGGCAGGCGTGGGGCGTGCAGCCGGATCTGCTCATTGGCCACAGCATTGGCGAGTTGGCGGCGGCCTGCGTGGCAGGGGTCTTCAGCCTGGAAGATGGGCTGAAGCTCGTGGCAGCCCGCGGGCGGCTAATGGGTGCGCTGCCGCAGGACGGCGAGATGATTTCACTGTTGGCTGATTCGACAGGCTCATCATTCGAAGCGCGGGTCCGCCAGGCGATTGAACCATACCAAAATGAAGTCTCCATCGCGGCGGTCAATGGCCCGGAGAGCATTGTCATCGCCGGTAAGCGGGAGACGGTGTTGAAAATTTCTGACCAACTTGCAGCCGAAGGGGTCAAGACGCGCAAGCTGACCGTCTCACACGCTTTCCACTCGCCGCTGATGGAGCCGATGCTCGCTGACTTTGCCGAAGTCGCGCGAAGCATCACCTACCACCAACCCAAGATCCCGCTTGTCTCCAACATCACCGGCAACCTGTCCACTGACCCACTGTCCACTGACTCACTGTCCCACTGGCAGTATTGGGTGCGCCATGTGCGTGAGGCGGTCCGCTTTGGCGATGGCGTAGAAACCTTGCACGGGCAGGGCATCGGTATCTTCCTAGAAATTGGCCCGAAGCCGGTGCTGTTGGGGATGGCGGGGGAGACTTATGACAAGAGGACAGGAGGACAAGATGACAGGATGAGTAACGGTGGCACAACGCATCCGGTCATGCTGCCCAGCCTGCGCCAGGGCCAGAGCGATTGGCAGCAGATGCTGGAAAGTCTGGGTGGGCTCTACGTGCGGGGTGTCAAGATCGACTGGCAGGGCTTTGATAAGGATTATCACCGGCACAAGATGACCTTGCCAACCTATCCGTTTCAACGGCAGCGCTATTGGGTTGAAAGTAAGGGTGATAAGAAGAGCGAAACAGCAGCCCAAGATGGCTTTGCCCAGTGGCTGGCGAACAATCCGATTGAACAGTTGACCGATTGGGTTAGTGAGAAAGGGCGCTTTGCGAGAGATGAACGAGCGACTATTGAACGGGTTTTGGCCACCCTCAGCACCGAAACCCACGCCCAACAGCTTGCCAACCAAGTCGAGGGGATGCTCTACGACGTGGCGTGGGAGCGGCAAAGCAAAGCGCTGACACCAACCCAACCCGACCAACCAGGCCGCTGGCTACTCGTGACGGATGCACAAGACCTCGCGATGGCATTGGCTGCGCAACTGACGACATTGGGTGAGTCGGTCGAAATTGTTGTGCTCCCGGCCGACCTTCCTACCGCGGTGACCCAACTGGCGACCGCGGAGACCGCACAACCGTGGCGTGGGGTAGTCTACCTGTATGGCATCGACAGTACAGGCCAGCTGGACAGTGCTGCCCTGATGCGGCAACAGGAAGCAAGTCTGGGGAACCTGCTGCATCTGGTACAGACGTTGGCCGCACAGGAGAAAAGCAATGCACGACTCTGGGTCGTAACCCAAGGTGCACAACAGCTTGCCGCGTTGGAAGCCGTGGCGGTCACCCAAACACCGCTATGGGGGTTGGGCCGTGTCATCGGGCTGGAACATGGCGAGTTGTGGGG
>DAOUCA010000045.1:0-42728 GCA_034432375.1 Caldilineaceae bacterium | reverse complement strand
TCCGCGGTCACCGTTGTGCTGACGACGTTGCCCGTAGCGTCGGTGATCGTCACCGTCACCGTGATACCCGGGTCCGTCACACCCATAATCGTCAAGGGTGTTCCTTCGCCGGCGGCGATGATATCATCAACAGCAATCGGTGTGCTGATGGTCACACTCGGCGGAGTCTGGTCGAGCGTGGCGCTGACTGGCGTGGCGATACCAATGTTGCCGACACCGTCCTCAGCCTCAGCACCGATAGTCAACGTGCCGTCGTCAAGACCACTCACATCGAGTGTCGCGGTATAGTTACCCGAGGCGTCCGCGGTCACTGTCGTGCTGACGGTCACGCCCTGGTCGTCGGTGATCGTCACCGTCACCGTGATGCCCGGGTCCGTCACACCGGCGATCTCGACTGCACCCGCTTCGCTGCTGTCGATGGTGTTATCACTCGCAATCGGTGTGCTGATGGTCACACTTGGCGGAGTCTGGTCGGCTGCACCGATAGCGTACGCTTGATAGCTATTTGGTGCCACGGTGTTCGAAGTGATAGTGCCGGTAGTGGCATCACCGGTGGTTCCTGCATTCCCAAGGTCCGTCCACTGGCTGCCATCCCAGCCGACGACACGCAGGTTAGGGAGATTGCCGTTACTCAGGGTGGCAATGCCACTGCCGGCATCCCAATGCAGCGTGAGGCTGACTGCCGAGCTGCTCGTAACCGTCCAGTATTCCATTGCACTCAGACTGGTAACAGCAGTTCCCAGCACACTACCGACTGCACTGTGTGGATCAGTGTAGATGTAGGTGGCCGTCACCGCTGAAGTGACGTTGGGGGGAGCAGTGATTCCCAAAGGGCCATAGTGGCTCTGATCGCCAATCGGAAAGGTGAAGGCGTCATCGCCGTTCTTACGCACCGAGCCATCCACATGACTGGCATCGGCGGCATTGGTGGCGGTGGCGTTATCAAGAAAGATCACGATACCATTGTTCGGCTCGTCGATCTCGCCGTTTTGAAAGTTAAAGTCACCGGTCACTTCGATGTTACCGTCGTTGGTGACCGTGGTGCTCGTATTATTCGTGAAATTGCTGCCAAAGTGGACGGTTGTCGTCTCATTGATGTGGACCGTCCCTGTATTGGTGACATCTTGGGCCAAGGCCGCGCTGGTCGGCAAGACACTCACGAGCAATAACCAGGTGAGTATCGCTACGCAAGTTGCACGCCGCCGGCGGTCAGGGCCCCGTCGAGAGTCTGTTCGTATCATCAGTTACCTCATTGTTTATAAACTGGCTCTTTTGGAGCTCAGAGGGGTCGATCGCTTTGGTTTGGCTATGCAAGGCAACCATCGCAACTCTGTATCACCCCTCTGAGCACCTGTTGATCACTAGACTTGCGATGACTAACAGGCCAAGTCCGTCCTATGGCGCGACAACCTCAAACTCCATGGTTTTAGATACCGAATTACCATTGGTATCAGTCGCCGTAATCTCAAACGTTCGAATGCCTGTACCGTCTGGCATGAAGGTAAGATACTGAAATGCTGCTGCAAAGCCACCATCCACCATTGATCCGGATGCAGATACATCCGTCAAGGTCAGCACTTTGGTCGCAGCGTTATAGCTGCCGGCAACCGTTGTTGGCGTACAAGCGATACAATTCAATGTATCATTGGTGCCCGCGCCGTTGGTGATGGCGATTTCAACCGTGTTCAAATTTTCATAGACGGAGTAAAAGGAGACGGATTTGGGCAAATTTTGGTCCTGACCATTATCAAGCAACGTGCGCGTGTAGGGCACTAGCTCACCAGTGGAAAGATCAAAGGTGACATAATGGTATCCATAAATATTGTTATGCATTGCAAGGAAAAGCTTCTGCCCATCGGGTGATAAGAGCAGGTGCTGGTAGACATCAGCAACGCCGGCGAATTGATCGAGCCAAGGAATGCCTAATGCACCATACCCACTACGATAGTTGAAGGGTTTGAGTGCGACATTTGTAATGTCAGTAAAGTCGCCATTAGCATCAAAATGCATAATCGGCAGGGATGCACCATTATCGTACTTGCTGCCAGCGGATTCACCATTGGACAATAAATCGGGAACCTTGCTGCCAAAAGCAAGCAGGCGACCATCAGAGAATGTTGTCAAGAAATTACCGAAGCGCGTGCGTATCGTACCTGGCTCACGCGTAGTTTCAATATCCTTCACAACAGTGAGCACGCCGCTTGAATTTACAGTAAATTTGCGAAACCCGCCCATCATGTGGTCTACGGTCGTTTGATAGGGATCGAAATCATCAGGCCCCGGCGCATACTGCCCATCTCTCATGCGCTTGATACTGGCGTATAGGGTATCTCCTTGTACACGCGCCAACGCCATCGTACTGTAGTATTGGGCTTGCGCCGGCCCAAAAGGACTTGCCGGATCGGTCTCAAACGTTGGCTGCGCCAAGACATTGCCGTCAAAATCATAGAGTTCAAAGTATGGGGTATAGGGGGGTGGCGGCGTTGCACTGTTCGGATAACAGGCACAGATTGTGGCAAAACCAAAGGTGGTTGCGGCAACACCGTGGCTATCTGAATGCAAGAGTGGTTCCGCGTTGTAAAAGCGAGTTTCGCGAATAAACGTGCCATCCTCTTGCATGACAATGCTGGTCGGCTTGTGATTGTTAGCAACATAGATGGCGCTCAGTACAACATTGCCGTTATCCAGAACAACAAGATCTTGAATAGGGGTAAAGCCCGACATTAACCCAACTTGTGCAGCGGCGACATCGATCCAAGGCGTAACGACTGTACCATCTTCTTGGGTGATCACAACACCAAAGAATTGGCTAACATAAGTGGTAGGATTTGCGCGTACAGTGGCAAACATCAAATTGCCGTTCTGCAATTTCGCAACCACTACCGGCCAGAACCCAATTGTCGTGGTAGCTGCATCGTCGGGTACAGGGACGGAAAAACGCGTAAGTTGATGAAAATTAACATCATAAATTGTTGCGAAAACGCCCTTTCCAATGGGGAAATAAGGAAAAGTAGCGCTAGTTGAATAAGACTCAACAACAATAAATCTATCATTATCGAGCCAAGCAATGTCCACACTTTGCCCTGAATTAAATACAGGTGGGACTTCCTCGATAGAAATGCCACCGCTGCCGGTCGTAAGCGTAATGGAACTGTCGCCATTAGTCGTACCGCCGCCGCTGCCGCCGACGGCACAGTTCCACGCCGTGCCATCATAGACTTGGAGACAGCTATCAGTGGTGTTGTAGATGGTCAGCCCTTCGGCGGGACTGCTGATGGCGTCACGTTGTACCGTGGTCAACCGCGGGTGGAGCACGCCTTGGTCGGTCGAGACAATATCGAGCGCTGCAGAGGGATCGGGGTTGCTGGTGCCAATGCCGAATTGGGCGCTGGCCGGGATCACGATCGTCAGGATGAGGACGATAGCGATCAAAAAATAGGAGAGTTTTTTGTTCATGGTTGTTTGTTCCTTTGGACTACAAGAGAAAGTCGGTTGGTTGCGTTGTAACACCTGACAGGTGTGGGCACCTGTCAGGTGTCGAGGTCGTCTTGCCTTGGCGGTTCGACAAATCGTTGGTCATGGACTTGTAGAAAACCACTGTGACCGTCAAACCAAGTCAGTACTGCGTCGCGTCCGATCCGCGTTTGCCAGCGGGCATGGGAATCACCTATACAACACTTGTCAGGTGCCGACACCTGACAAGTGTCGGTTGGCAGCCAGCTACTGCCACGCGCTGCCATCATAGACTTGCAGCACGTTGTCATCCATGTTGTAAATCAATAACCCCGGTGCTGGGACACCAATCCCATCGCGTTGGGCGGTGGTCAAGCGCGGAAAGAGCACACCCTTGTCGGTAAAGTCAATATCAAGGATCGCCGACGGGTCGGGTGAATTCGTGCCGATGCCAACACCAGGGATGCTTTGGGCCAAGCTAGTTCCATAGCCCGCCATTTGGATCATTGGAATTAATATGGCCAAAGCTGTGATGATAATCATTAAACGTCGCATAAAATTCTTCCTTTTTGGTCAAAATATGATCTTCTGTCCATTGTCTGTCCTGCCCGCGCAGGAATATCAGCCACTTGACCTTAATGGCAGCTAAGGTCAGAGAAGCAGTGACAAAAAACACCTAAACCCGCGCTCAGGGAATCTGCGGCAGTTTGCTGCCGTGGCAGTCCATCGAATGCGATAGCTCTTTGGATTTTGTTAAGAAAAGCAGATGGAGGTAAAAGAGGTGATGTAGCAGAAAAGATTACCGAATTGCAAGTTTCAATTCAGTCAATCTATGCTATCCTATTGTACGGACACCTTTTTTAGATTGCCAACCAAAGTTCGTCCACCTACAAGGCAGCGTGTTCGCGCACGCTGCCTTGCTTTTTCTCATTCGATCGCTTACACCTGCAACCTTACTATTCCTAAACAATAATGTCTATAGGCCTCTGGTACTGTTTGACAATTTACTTCGGTCATCTTGCGCAGAAGACGGGAAAGTTACAACAAATGTCCGATCTTGAATGATTGAATGTCGTGGGGATGGTAGAACATCTGCTAGAACACGGCGAGCACAACGAAGGATCCCTTGTAGGATCACGGCGTGCAGCGAGTCCCCGTTGATTCCTGCCGACCCATTCCCCGCTCCGCATGGTGTGCCCGCCCGCGTCGTCAAATATGGACAGGGTTATAAGGTTGGAAGAATCATTGCCGATAGCCCGTCATTATTGCCCAAAGCCATAAAAAGCAACGCCAACCTGTTGAACAGGTTGGCGTTGCTTTTTATGGCTTTATCGGCTTTACAAATAGGATGGATCGCGAACGCATGCTGGTTGCTGGTATTCCCAATCCATCCTATGCACGCTGTATGTGGGCAGGGCACTCATTTAATCAATCGTTTTTATGCACAATATCGCTTAGGGTCTATCCGTAAATTCTCTGTTCCCGCTGGGCCACAACCAAATTTACGGATAGGTTCTTAATCCAAACGCCACTGTTGGTCGGTATTGCCATTGGCACAGCTTTCCTGTGTTACGGTGCCGCCCCACAGATTCCGGTTGGAAGCATCCAAGCACTTCCCGCTATGCACGGCAATCAAATAAAAGGCATTATTGCCCGCTCCTTTTAAGCGGAACTGCTGATTTGTGCCCCCGTGGCAACTCCATTGAATCACCTTGGCACCGCTGCCAGTAGAGGCACCTTCAATATCGAGACAGAAGCCATTGCTGCTGTTTACGAGATTCACAAGATCCTTTTGTCCAGCCACAGGCTTAATCCGAAACGTTTGTTCGTCGTTAATGCCTGAACAGCCATCTTGCTTCATCTGTATTCCTTGATTTGATGACCCGCGCGACCCTTCGATGCAGAAGTTACTGCGTATCGAATGGAGTCGAGGTCTATAGTTGGAGGAGATGATGATTGCTTGAAATTTTTGGCTGGCTAGCAAGGTTCCGCTCGCATTCGTTTTATCGTAGGCCGAAACTTCTGTCTCGTAGGTACCAGGATAGAAGGTGGTGCCACCATAGTTGCCGTTACTGTCGCCATATAGCGCGTAGGGTGCAGCACTTTCAATCTTGCTATAGACGTTGTTTACGATGAATTTCACACTTTTCACGGGTCCGACAGGGTCGGCGCGCACCGTCAAATAGGAGGTACCAATGCTATCCAAGTCAATGATCACATTTTCGTAGAGCGGCTGAACATCCCGGTTAGTTTGTGCGTTGACGAGGGTTAGCGCAGAGAACGAGGCACCACAGTCGGTGTTGCCATTGCCACCGCCGTTACTGTTGCTGTTCCAACTGACCGAATTCCAACTCACGCTGTTCCAACTGACCGAATTCCAGCTCACACTGTTCCAGCTGACCGAGTTCCAACTCACGCTGTTCCAACTGACGCTGCCCCAAGTAATTGGATTCGAACCGCTCGACAAAAGTTGGCTAGCCTGTAGACCGGTGTTGGCACTTTGTGTGCTTTGACTATAGATAGCTGCATAGAGATCGAGATAGCCACTGCCAGTGGCACATGTGCTATTGTTTGCTGCAAAGGGACGTGCTGTCGACAGCAGCCGATACTTGACTTGATCGGGCGTTAGTTTGGGATCCGCTTCTAAGAGCAACGCCACCGCGCCAGACATAACCGCCGAAGCCATTGATGTGCCGGACATTTTGAAATATTTATTGGCATAGCCCAAAATCGCGTTGAGGGGCAGAACCTTCTTCAGATTGATATCATCGCCGGCTAACAGGCTTACAATATCTTGGCCAGGTGCAACCAGATCCGGCTTATTGAAGCCATCACTCGTCATGCCATAGGCCGAAAAACTGGAAAGCTTGTCATCACCGATGTCCACTGTATTTTTTGTATCGGTTGAGCCCACGACGATGGCAAAAGGATCATTCGCCGGCGGATAGAGCTTCTCTTTGCCATCGTTACCAGAGGACACGACAACAACAATCTTATTAAACCAGAGGACCTCTAACGCTGCGTCGAGAGCACTCGTGTGGTAGGTTTCGGGAACGGTACTGTTGAGCGACAGATTGGCGACTTTGATGTTGTAGATATTGCGATTGTTGTAGATCCACTGTAACCCTGCAACGACATCCGACGTATTGCCCATGCCGTAATCATCGGTCACTTTGACATCCACCAACCGCGCTTCGGGGGCCACGCCCATGTAGACGCCGCCAGAACTGGTACCAAGACCGGCAATGGTACCCGCAACATGGGTGCCGTGGCCATAAAAATCATCCGGCACGCTGCTGTTGGGGACAAAGTTGACCTGCGCCACGATACGGCTGTGGCCATTGTAATCATTGAGATCCGGGTGGGGAGAAATGCCGCTATCGACGACGGCGACTGTCACCCCCCAACCACGCACATACGGAGGCACATTCCACAGCTGATCGGCACGGATAGCTTTGACGTAGGTGCTGGCTAATTTTGAGAGATCGAAACAATAGTAGTTGCACGCTTGGGTAGCACTGGCCGTCACCAAAGCTTCCTCTTTACTTCTTGCGGTAGCTGCAAAGAGATTGGGTTCAGCATTACCCGCCCCAGCAATGATCGGCAGGAAGATCTGATTGGCCGCCGCACTGCTCTCGGCAGAATAGGTAGGGCGCACGTCGATGGCATCCATATAGAAGGCAGCATCGGCGCTCATTGTGGGAGCCGTGACAAAGCGCAGGGTTACCTGCTGAGCCAAATAAGCGGTCAGGTCGTAATCACCATATTGCATCTCTGCATCAGAGACCGGTCCGGCAAAGCGTGTCACCTCTTGCCAGGTCGCGCCGCCATCGCGCGAAAGTTCCATGGCAACATAATCGGTTTCCATAAACCCTTTGCGGCGAAACGATAGGCCAAGGTGAAGCGTTTCGGCTCTATCAAGCAGGAGCGCACGTGCTGCCCCCATTTGAGCTCCTTGCAGGCGAAGCCCTTGTAGCGCACCACCCCAAAAGGCGACTACGGCCACATTCCCGGCAGCGGCACCATCCATTTCGCCGATCTCCTGCCATGCTCCGGCCCAAGGGAGCGCGCCACTGCTACCGGCAAAGGAGATCTGGTCAAAATCATCGCGAATATTGCCACTGCTGCCATCGGTTACATCCGACTTGCGAACTGGGGCATCCAGTGCAATCCAACGGACACGCTCATCTGCCGCCAATGCAGGTAATGCGCCGGCTTGCACATCAATCACCAAGGCGTCAATCAACGCCAGTTCATTGACGATCACCCCATGGTTTTTTGCCAATTGCGCCAATAATGCAGTCGGCTCCTTTTGATATTGCACAATCACACGAACAACATCCGTTGGATCGAGACGTGCCAGTTTCTCTAAATAGGGCTGTAACGTTGCTGCCTGCTCCTGACGTATTTGCTTCGTCAAAAGAATAGCGCCAGGGGTCAGCAAAGTTGCCGAGGCAAGCGGTGGCATAGCACAACCGGTTAACAGTGTAGTTAGAACAAGTAAGTGTACAATCCGTCCAAAGACAGAGTGTGCACCTCCCCAATATGCGCGCATAGTGTCTCAGCTTTCTCTCATTAGTTAACAATTTAGTCAATCAAAGCCTTTTGCAGATCAAAGAATCAGATCCGATTGGAGGCAGGCGAATAGAGCTGTTTAGCAATCACAGATTGGCAAGGTAAGCGTCGCTGTCAAGTTAGATTTCGCGTGTCAGAGTTTCACCTGCGCTGCGCCTCGTGGGTGGCGACTATCACCTGCGTTACTTAAACTTATAGACTAATCATGTAAAAGTCATCCATAGTAGCGTTACTTTTATACGAAAGAGGCTGTATGACTTTTAAGGATTTTATCGATTAGAGCAACTCTATATTGATGACCAGGCATAAAGCATAATGGTATCTACGTGCTGCCTATGGTATTCCAATTCACGGCAACTCGAATATTTATCCCATTCAAACCTTACGTGAAAGAATATCTCTTTTCTCTCACAATTAATTGTACTGACAAAAAAACCGATATTTCCTGTCAGCAATCTGTCAATATTCACCAACTAATTGTGGTCATTGCAACAGTCAATTACACGGAGAAAAAAAAGGTCGAGCCCTTCACCGTACTAGGAAGGGCTCGACCAATCGTAAGGTTAATGAACGTTCGTGAACTAAAAAATATGGTTCTTGGCGAATTAGTGTGGTGTAAACCGATGAGGGTTAGCAAACGCCGCGCCCTGGGGGCACCCGGTAGGCGGTCGTTTGCCGGTTGCCTTCTAGGCGCGAAACCAAATCAGCAGGTCGCCCCGTTTGGTTTCGCTACGAGTTCAATGTGCCGCACTCCACGCAACCGGCCCTTCCCCCCACTAATTCGCCAAGAGCCAAAATATGACGTTGTTATAAAGGAACGTTGCTATAAAGGAAAAGACAACGTTATCTGCGAGAGAGAAAACTTACCAATTGATATAGACATCGGTGCCTGGATCGGCCCAATTGTATAACCATTGATCTTCGCCAGGGCGCAGATGTATACAGCCATGACTCATGGGCGTGCCAAAGTTGTTATGCCAGTATGCACCATGAAAAGCGTACCCTTCCCAAAAGTACATCACATAGGGGACATCTGGGATATCATACCCGGGGCCAGTCATACGTTGGCTTACATATTTGCGATCAATCTTATAATATCCCGTGACAGTCGGTGCCGCCCAGGTGCCCGAGCTAATGCTTGTATACAGAGCAACGCTCTCCCCTTGCCAGGCAGTCAGCGTTTGATCGCTCAAATCTACGACAATGCGCTTTTGGCCGGACGGCGGAGCGTACACATTATTCACAGCGGGTTGACGCCCGCCAACAATCGCCAGCCTCTGCCCCACGCGCACCGTGTTGGGATCCCAGAGCGCATTGGCGTCCATGATCGCTTGCATCGTTACCCCATGATAGGCGGCGATGCCAGAGAGTGATTCACCGGGCTGTACAACATGGTAGATCAGATCGCCACTGCTTTGAGCAACGGAGGTGCTTTGGATTGCCGCTGTGGCACCGCTACGGACCTGCACCTGTTGTCCCAACCAAACATTGTTGGGATCAGTCAGAGCGTTCAGATCCATCAACTCTTGGATACTCATCCCATACATGGCGGCGATCAGCGAAAGGGAATCCCCGCGGCCGACAGTCACTGTTGTTCCAGTGGATGCATTGCTCCAGCTTCTATTATCACCGGTGGCTGGCACAGTTAACTGTTGGCCAACCCACACGTGATCACTATTGTTGATGCCGTTCGCAGTGGCAAGATCACTCATACTGACGCCATAGCGGAGCGCAATAGCCGACAGACTATCACCTGGCTGCACAACGTATATCGGTGCTTGGGCATGGAGGGTAGAAGTCGTAGTGACAAAAAGGGAAAAAAGCAACAAAAGCGCCACCAACAGATGATAGATACGTGACTGCGCCAGCGTGGCGGGGATCAGGTGAAGCATGGCTCATTTCTCCTTGAGGTAGTAAGGTAGAATATTATTCAGCAAAGTTATCGTTATAATAAACAATTATTGCCGGCCAGTCAAGCTTTCCACTCACTATTAACAATTCTCAATTTGCAGTCAATCGGCTTTGCATAGCCATTGCCATTAAGCATGCTAATTTTACAATTTAGCCAAAATTCAGCTAGCAAAAAGCAAAAATTTAGCCACAATCAAGCCATACACAAGGCATAATTAAGCCTTAGCCAAGCCTTTATCCAGTCAAAGCGCTATTGATATTGTGGAAATGAGTGAAGAGCTTGTGGTTGCCAATCATTGCACGAGAGAGAGCCCCAATGTTGTGGCCAAGCGCTGTGCCTTTACCACCTCATGGTCATCTAGTTCAGCGGCCAACGCTCCCTTGGCATGGGCCGGCGCGATATATTGCGTTAAGAGACTGACCTCAATGCTTTGTCGCTCGGCCAGCCACTGCAAGACAGGCACAGTGCAGCAGTCAAAGTGCCCTGGCATCAGCAGGTGACGCACCAGAATCCGCTTATTCTCACGATAGAGGCGGTCGATGCAACCGGTGACCACTTGCCAGTAGTCTGGCATCCCCCCCAAACGTTCGCCGCAGCTATCCGCTCCAATCGCGGGGCCAAATTTTAGATCTGGTAGATAGATGTCCATCGCACCATCTAAAAGGTCGAGCGCTTCGTTAGTGAGATAGAAGTTACTATTAAAGACTGTGGGTACTTGCTTGCGCCCACCTAGCACAGCCAATGTCTCGAGGATAAAGGGAATATGGGGGGCCGGATCGCCACCGATAAAGCATATCGACCGCGCCCCTTCCGCCTGGCGCATAACCATGCGGTTGGCCAGTTGCGCTGGTGTCACCACAACACCATAGGTGGGGCGAAAGGCGATTTTGGCTGCCGTGCAAAAGCGGCAAGTGGCAGTGCAGCCACTAAAGAAGATGGCGTGCGCTGGATGGATCAGCACCTCTTCGCCCATATGTAACATTTCGCTGGCAATATAGCTGCGCTGCCCAACGCGGCAGAGCCCCAACGCACTGGCCCGCTCCACTCCACAGTGGTGTGGACAGAGATGGCAATCTGTAAGGTGCCGTTGCGCGGCTGGCGCATGATTGACCAATCTGCTCATCGCCCGCGTCGCCGCCGCGCACGCCGCAGCCAATTCTGAAATTCACTCATCCACTCATTGGGCTCTTTTTCTTCAACAGATGATGGTACGTCATCGCTCTGTTTGTTAGCTTTTCCCTTGGCGGTGGAGGCACTCTTACCACGGACCAGAACAATCGTTTCGCCGGTCTCACCAAAGGTTGTTACCACTACAGCGGTACGCCCCAAGGCCGCTTCTCCCCAATAGATCTTATAGCGCTGATTGGTGGCACAGGCCCAAGTAAAGGTCTCGATTAAGCCCTTTACCCGGGGATCAGCAGCCCAAGGTTCCTTTTCCAGATCGACCACATCGCGCTCCCGATCAATACCAGCACAGGAGCAACAAAGGCCCTCTTCTTGTATACAACCACCACAATATACTTGGCTACAGCGACGACAACGCACCGCATGATCAGCGCAATGATAACCTTCACAAATCGCACACTGTTCGTTGCAGATTGGGCAGAGATTACCCGCGCAGACAGTACAATGGACCAGATCGTTCTGACAGATGGTATGATCACAAGTGCTGATATAATGGCTGTGCTCTATACAATACACCGCGCCACAAACGGCACACGCCTGGCCACACGCGGCACAATAGCCGCCCCCACAGATTGGGCAGGCCAACGTTGTTACCGCCAAATTGGCGCAAGAAGGGCACTCCTGTAGACAGCCCAAACAGTAGGGCTGTTGATCAAATAGTTCATAAAAGCCGGGCCCAACCCGTTTGCCACAAGTGCCACAACTGACAAGACAGCTCTCACAAAAGCGTTGCCCACTACTCTCACAACGACCGATCTGCGCACTATATTGCTCGCAGCCAGGGCAACGGAGTGCACACGCACCACAGACAAGGACGGTTTCGCCCTGTTGAGCGCGCACATGATCAAGGCGTAGATGGCTACGACATTGACGGACCCCACAGACCGCGCACTCGGTCTGGCAGGCATGGCAGACGGCGTCGCCGCAGGTGGGACAGCTGCTAATATGCTCGGCACAAGCCCGCTCGCCACAGGCCCAACAGAGAGTGCCGCAGGGTTCACAGTTCAATTTGCCACAGGCTGGGCACGCGTCAACGCCACATTCGGCGCAGAGAATATCTTGACAGCTGCCACATTGTTGGACACACGCATCGCAGCTGATATGGCCGTTGCGGTCGATGGCCAATTTGGTCACTTCTTTGCCACAGGCATAACAGCGTGGTCGGCGCAGCAGCCCGGTATAGCGATTGCGCTCGACGGTGACGGTGACATCCTGGTTGCCATCGTTCAGCGTCATCTGCGCCTTGGTGACCGGCACCCGAAAGACAACATAGCTGACCAACTGCAATTGGACACGCAGACGGTGATTTTCTACCTCTTCGGCCAATTTACGTTCGAGGTCTGCTTCAAGTGCCTGCCGTTTTTCGCCGGTGAGGTCATGGGCATCGTATACCTCTTCAATCTGCTGCTGATAATAAGTACTCAGGCGATTCAACGTTTTGTAGAGGCGCGGCAAAATATCTGCCTCGTGGCTGACAGAGCGCACATCGGCATGATAGACAGCATATTTGCGCGCCACCTCAGCCAGATGCACCAGATGGGTCATTGGCGGCAATTTGGGGGGCATCGGCTGCCCTTCGCTATCTGTCTCCGGCGGTGGCGCTTCGGCATCGCCAAGCAAGGTGTCAATAGCCAGCGGCGTATCACTTGGTGCCCCACTGCCAACCTCTTCGGGGTGCGGAATGCGCCGTCCATCCGCATCGAGAATCACTGTGAAAAGCTCTTCACGTTTGTCATCGGCGCGGTAGGTGAGCCGCCAGTGAAAGGCAAAGAGCGGTTGGATCTCTTGCTGGGTCCGCAGATTAACAATACCCGCATTGGTTGGGCGTACAGCCTGCAACAGCTCCTCACCCGCACTGTGGCGGATCGGCAACTGTTGCAACGCCACGGCGCTTTTGCGCTCCAGATAGCTGATCATCTTATCAAAAACGGGGCTACCGTGGGCAACCAATGCCTGCCCCTGCACGGGTTCTGCCTGCTGAAAAGCCAGGTGCAAGGTCTCTGCACCAAAATAGTCCGCCAATTCAGCCGACAACGTCACCAGCAGCGGCCCATACTTTCGGCGATCAGCGCGTTTGACTGTGCCGCCCAGCAGTGCAAAGAAGCTGTTGGTAAATTCATAGAGTTCGGCGACATGGCGCTGATGGACGGACGCCTTGTTGATGGACTGATTCTGTGATCCTTCAGTCGACTTGCGGCTCTTCCGCTTTTTGGTCCCATTTTTGGGTGTTGAGGTTGGCTTTTCTTGAACAGGCATAATCTTTACAGGATAACAGCTTACTTTGAAATTCGTCTCCCAAACTGATTCCCACCCAGCTACGTTAATCGTCTTGTCCTGTGGGACAGCTTGTGATACGATTTCTCTCCAATAATTCACGTGTTATATTTCAAGCATTACGGTTCATGCAACTAGCATACTTATTTAGAGCGTACGCAGCCCGCTGGTTTCGATACGGCAAAAAGCTGCCTACGCAACCGGCGTCTTGCGTAAGTCCTATTATTATAAGCGACGCTCAGAGTGACAGCGAATTTCGATGAGGTTAATTCCATGACTGCATCTCCCCGACCCACTTCTCGGCACATTGATCTAGCGATCTATGAGAAGTTTCCGCGTCCACACGCCAACTGCTATTGGGTCATTCCCGGTCGCTTTTTGGCGGGCGAGTATCCTGGTGCCTATCGTGTTGAAAGCGCGCGCCAGCGCCTAAAGGGTTATTTGGCCGCAGGTATCCGCTACTTCGTCGATCTAACCCACCCCAATGATGGCCTAGTGCCCTATGAGACAATTCTCGCCGACGTAGCCACCGTTGGCGGCATGAACGTTACCTATCGGCGGCTACCGGTTTACGATATGAGCGTACCATCTAAAGGGCAGATGGTCGATATCCTAGACACAATCGATAGGGCATTGGCCGTGGGTGAGGGAGTCTATGTTCACTGTTGGGGCGGGATTGGGCGGACGGGCACGGTGGTTGGCTGTCATCTCGTGCGCCACGGGCTGACCGGTGATGACGCATTGGCGCAGATTGGCCTCTGGTGGCAGACGGTCGAGAAAGTAGTGCGCAGC
Organism: Caldilineaceae bacterium; assembly: GCA_034432375.1. Lineage (GTDB taxonomy): Bacteria > Chloroflexota > Anaerolineae > Caldilineales > Caldilineaceae > JAHBVH01. Next base: position 28,537 of record DAOUCA010000045.1, on the reverse strand, counting down.
CCCCGCAGTCCGGAGACAGATGCACAGGTGCGGATGATCGAGGAGTGGGTGGAGTAACAAAGCGGAACGATGTACAACCGCAGGCTTCGACCGGCTCAGGGTGAAGTCCAGCCGATGGCAAATAATAAAGGGCCAATGATAAAGCACCAACAACAAAGGATCGATACCCAATGACAACAACATTTTCCCTAGCAGATATCGAAGAATGTGCGGCCTACATTCGCAGCAAAACAGCACACCAGCCAAAGATTGGGCTGATTTTGGGCACGGGGTTGAGTCCGCTGGCCGAGGAAATTGCAGCGGCGGATATCATTCCTTACAGCGAGATCCCGCACTTTCCAGTGAGCACGGTGGCCGGTCATGCTGGGCGGCTGGTGATTGGCGAGGTGGCCGGTGTCACTGTTTTGGCGATGCAGGGGCGCTTTCACTTTTATGAGGGGTATACGCTGCCACAGGTCACCTTGCCGGTGCGTGTGATGAAGTTGCTGGGGATTGAGACATTGATTGTGACCAACGCCGCGGGTGGCATCAACAACGGGTTTGAAGTTGGCGACCTCATGCTGATTGAGGATCATATTAATTTTGTCGGCATGGCCGGTCACAACCCGCTCATGGGACCAAATGACAGCAGCTTTGGTCCCCGCTTCCCGCCCGTGAACCGTGCCTATACGAAAGAATTGCGCAAGCTAGCTGGTCAAGTCGCGCAGGAACAAGGGATCAATCTGCGCCGTGGGGTCTATGCCTGGCTGGCCGGCCCCAACTTTGAGAGCCCCGCAGAGATCCGTATGTGGCGCGTCTTAGGTGCCGACGCCGTAGGCATGAGTACGGTGCCGGAGGTGATCGTGGCCCACCACGCCGGGATGCAGGTGCTTGCCATCAGCACGATTACCAACATCTGTATTGACCAGGTCGATATTGAGCACGAACCTTCGCATGAAGAGGTTAACGAGGCGGGCAAGATCATTGTGCCACGGTTGACGAAGTTGGTGAAGGGTGTGTTGAAAGAATTAGGCTCGTAATGGTATACTTGGCAAACGAAAGTGCTGCTTTGTCAGTGGTCCCCTGTCATTGTTCTTTCGGCAGTGGCCAACCGTGTACAATTCGAAAACGACAGAGACAAAGACAGAGGGCAAACGGCCAATAAATTGGCCGACTGACATCGAGAAGCCGCCTCAGCGGCTAGATTTTAGCCGCTGAGGCGGCTTCTCGATGTCAGCAGCGGGTTTCAACCCTGCAAAATTGAAATGCCAACAGAAGCTAGAAGAAGACGCGAGAGAAGATTCTTTACATCCGTAGGAACAAACGAAGCCTATGACAAATATCCACTCTGCCATCAACCACTACCACGATCTCTGCACCACCGGCACGTTGGCGCAAGAGAGTTGGGATCTGCTCTATCCTGGCCTGGGTGTCCGCAACCTCGTTTTTGGGGATCGACCGCTCTGTACGGTCTTGCGCCCGATGTTTCACACAGCAGCCAGCTATCGCTACTTGAGCGAACGCACGACATTGATGCTCAGCGTCTTTCAGAAGCTCACGGCGGCGCTGTTGGCCGACCCACAGTTGCGCAGTCAACTCTTTTTAGATCCCATTGAAGAAGAGTTGGTGCTCCTCCCCACCGGCTATAAGACAAACATCCCCACCGCCCGCCTCGACAGCTTCTTTACCCGCCACCCCGACGGCTCCAATACGCTCCATTACATTGAATTTAATGGCGAAAGCCCCGCCGGCATGGCCTACAACGATGTCATGGCCGAACTCTTCCTAGAATTGCCGTTGATGCAGCGCTTTGGCGAACGTTATAATACCCAGACCTTAGAAGTGCGGCCCCACGCCGTCGACGCGCTGTTGCGCATCTACTACCAGTGGCGCGGCAACCGTGACAAATTGCCCGAGATTGCGATTGTCGACTGGGCGGGCGTGCCGACGATGACCGAGTTCAAACTCTTTGTTGAATACTTTGCGCGCCACGGCATTACCGCTACGATCTGCACACCCGAAGCAATGGAGTTGCGCGATGGACAGATGTATGCGGCGGGACGTCCCATCGACTTTGTCTACAAACGGGTGTTGGCCACCGAATTGGTGCAACGCTATGGGTTGGATCATCCAATAATTGAGGCCGTGCGCGCCAATGTCGTCTGCATGGCCAACCCCTTTAACTGCAAGTTGCTCCACAAAAAAGCGAGCTTTGCCGTCGTCTCGGATGAGCGCAATGCCCACCTCTTTACCCCCACCGAACGCGCGGCCATCCGCCAACATATTCCGTGGACGCGCATTTTGGAAGAGCGCAACTCAATGGGTCCGGATGGCACGCCGGTAGATCTCGTGCCGTGGGCCGCGGCGCACAAAGATGAGCTTGTCTTTAAGCCCAACGAAGAGTATGGCGGCAAAGGGGTATTGATTGGTTGGGAGACGGAACAAGCCGTGTGGGACGCCGCGCTACAGAACGGGCTACGCGAGCCGAGCATCATCCAAGCGCGCGCCACCATCGCGTATGAGGATTTCCCACGCATCAATAACGATGGTACCGTAGATATCAGTCAGCGGCTGGTTGATTGTGATCCCTTTCTCTTTCATGGCGAGGGAGTCGGCGGCTGTTTGACTCGCTTGAGCACGGTAACCTTGCTCAACGTGACGGCAGGCGGTGGTTCAGTGGTGCCCGCCTTTTTAATTGACGAAAAATAGAGATTTGCGGTTTTTGTATGCTTACTTCACCAGAATGGATCCTATTGGCGATCATCGTCGCCACCCTTGTCCTAATCGTTTCCAATCGCCTGCGCGTCGATCTGATTGCGATTCTCGTGCTGGCGGTCCTCCCCCTCACTGGGCTCATCACCTACCAAGAAGCACTCTCCGGCTTTAGTCGGTCGGTGGTGATTACGATCATCGGCTTGTTTATCATTACCCAAGCTTTGGAAGATACCGGTGTCGTCCAGACAATTGCGGGCCGTTTACGCAAGTTGGGACGTGGCTCCGAGACGCGACTGTTGACGCTCTTCATGGCGGTCGGTGCGCTGATGTCGCTGGTGATGAGTACAATTGCCGCCGGTGCGGTGCTGATGCCGGCGGCCGTCCAGGTTGGGCGCGAATCCGATGTGCCCCCCTCCAAACTGTTGTTACCCTTGGCCTTTGGCACCTTGCTCGGCGGTATGAGTACCTATTTCACGACAGCCAACATTATTCTTGGCAGCATTCTGCGTGACCAGGGCCAAGATGGGCTTAACATGGGCGATTTTATCCCCACTGGCGGGCTAATTGTCATTGCAGGAATCCTTTTTATGCTCTTTATCGGCCGCTTTATGCTGCCCAGCCGCGAGACGGTCGGGCAAAGCGCGAGCCCCTATCTGCTGTCACGCAATCTGGCTGAGATGTATCAACTGCATGATCAACTCTGGGAGGTAGAGATTCCGGCAACTTCCCACTTGGTGGGTGTGGCCCTGAGTGAGAGCAAAATTGGACAGGAATTGGGCTTAACGGTCATTGCAATCTGGCGTGGACATCAGGCGCTACTTAACCCAAAGCCGGATGAAACCATTCAATCCGGTGATTTTCTGGTGGTGTTAGGACGTGAAGATCGCGTCGGCAAATTGGACGAATGGGGCCTAAAGATTGGGCGCTCGAATGGGCACAGCAGCGATGGTCAGACCTATTTTGTCGATTTGGCAGAAGTGATTATTCCCCCACGATCGCGCATTTTGGGTGAATCGCTGATCGATCTCAACTTCCGCGACAAGTATCATTTGACAGCAGTGGCACTCTGGCGCGAAGGATTGAGCTTTCGCAACGATGTCGGCAAAATCCCGCTCGAACCGGGTGATGCCATCCTGATGATTGGTGCGCCGCAGCATATCAAAGAGTTAACACGAGAACGTGATTTTCTCGTCCTGCAGAGCACCCACAGTGTGCGCCCGCCCCGTCCCGACAAGGCATGGTGGGCCGTAGGAATTACGGTTGCAGTGTTGGTCGTCTCTATTTTAGAGATCATTCCTACCGCCGAAGCGATGATGATCGGTGTGGCGGCGATGGCCTTAAGTGGCTGCATCAATCTAGATGATGCCTACCGCGGCATTGGTTGGCGTGTCATTTTTCTGATTGCCGGCATGTTGCCGATTAGTATTGCAATGATCAACACGGGGTTAGCCGAGCGCATCGGTGAGGGGATTGTCGCGCTCACGGCCCCCTACGGGCCGCTGACACTGATCGGCGGCTTCTTTTTGTTGACGATGTTTATTACGCAGGTGATCGGCAGCCAGGTAACGGCGTTGGTCTTGGGGCCGATTGCCGTCACCGCTGCGCTGCAAATCGGGGTGAATCCGCAGGCAGTCGCGGTGGCGGTGGCGACCGGGTGTTCCGCCGCCTTTCTCACCCCGATTGCTCATCCGGTTAACATCTTGATGATGGGGCCGGGGAGCTACAAGCCGAGTGATTTTTTAAAGGTCGGGAGCTGTATGGCGGTCGTCACCTTTGTTACACTGTTAATTGGTATGAGGCTTTTTTGGCATATATAGATCTCTGAAACCTCGTAACATTATCAATACCTTCGCCAAACCTTGTTTTAGCGGAAATTTCCAGATGTCATTCCTGCGTAGGCAGGAATCTACTCGTGTAACATGAAGATGGATTCCTGCGCAGGCAGGAATGACGGCTCTAATTTCTGAAATTGGCGAAGGTATTGATTATGAGACAAAAAACGGTGGTCACTTGTCACTCGTTTATGATAACGACTAACCCCACCCCGGGAAGCCCTTTTGGTCCCTCCACGACATCAAGGAGGGGAGCAGTGCTCCTCCCTTGCTCGCGGGAAGCTGGGCCCACAGGGTGGCTTGGCAGTTACCGTTTATGTAAAAAATGATAGGGTTCAGTCACTTATTGCTGTTGGCAAGCGATTACGGAAAGGCGAGTATGTATCATCCCTCCTGCAACATTGGCATTGAAGAAGAGTACCAACTGATCGAGCCCCAAAGCCGAGAGTTACTTGGGTATGTCCACCAGTCGATGTCGCGCGAACAGATGGTCGTGCGTGAACGGACAAGAGAGACTGCCTTTACGGAGCAACTCAGCAGCGCAGTCATTGAAGTTGGCACGCCGGTCAGCGCCGATATTAAAGAAGCACAACAACAGCTTTTACGGCTGCGGGAACAGATGCTCACCTTTGCGCAGGCGAATGGCTGCAAGTTAGCGGCCTCCGGCACCCATCCCTTTAGCCATTGGGAAGGGCGCAGCGATGTGATGCCCGGCTACCGTGCGATCCTGGATGACGCGCAGATGATCGCACGGCGCTTGCTGGTCTTTGGCTTGCGCATTCACATTGGGGTCGAGGATCGCGAATTGGCGGTCGATGTGATGAATACAATGCGCTATGTCTTGCCGCACATCCTCTGTCTCGCCACCAGCAGCCCCTTTTGGAATGGGCGCAACACGGGGCTAAAAAGTTACCGCAGCGTGCTGATGGACGCATTGCCGCGCACGGGCATTCCCGGCTCGTTTGGTAGCTATCAAGAATATCGCAGCTATATCGATACACTGGTGCGTACGAACAGCATCAGCGATGCTCGCCAAATACGCTATGATATTACGCCCCACCACCGCTTCTCGACCCTTGTCATCCGCATCTGTGACATGTTACCCAATGTGCGCGATACGCTGGCAATTACTGCGCTGATCCAGGCGACAGTGGCGTGGATGGTCGATCTGCGCGAACGCAACATGGCCTTTCGACAATACGAACGGTTGCTGATCGCCGAAAACAAATGGCGGGCGGTGCGGTATGGGCTCGAAGGGGAACTGATTGATTGGGGGCTTGAACAGATGATCCCTGCGCCCGATCTCATTCGCGAGTTGGTCACCTTTGTTACCCCATTTGCCGAGCGCCTCAACAGTTTAGAGGAGTTGGCCCATATTGAAACCATCTTAGAACGCGGCGCCAATGCACGGCAACAGGTGGCGGCTTGGCAGGCAGCCGGCCAGGATCCCAAAGCGGTCGTTGATTTTATTGTGGCCGAGACAGAAAAGATCTAGAAGATCTGATATGGAGAAGATCTGATGATGATCCCACGCCCTTCCTTAACTCTGGGCATCGAAGAAGAGTACCAGATCATCGACCCGGAGACGCGCGAGATGCGTTCCTTTATCACCCAGTTTATCGATAACGATCGGGTGATTATGATTGAGCGCGAGTTAAAGCCGGAACTCCACCAGTCGATGGTCGAACTGGGAACACCACCTTGCCCTACAATTAGCCAACTACACGAAGAGTTAGCCAAACAGCGCAACTTTATTATTGGCCTGGCGGAGAAGAAAGAGTTGGCGGTGGTGGCCGCGGCTACCCATCCCTTTTCGCGTTGGCTTGACCAGCCGGTGACACCCTTGCCGCGCTACCAGGGCGTGCTGGAAGAGATGCAACTGCTCGCCCAGCGGCTGCTGATCTTTGGGATGCATGTCCACGTGGGCATTGAAGACCGTGCCTTTGCTGTCGATGCGATGAATGTGGTGCGCTACATGTTGCCCCACATCCTGGCCCTCAGCACCAGCAGCCCCTTCTGGCTGGGACGCAAAACCGGCCTCAAGAGCTATCGATCCGTTGTCTTTGAAGATTTCCCCCGCTCCGGCATTCCCGACATCTGCCGCACCGTAGCCGAATATGACAACCTGGTCAACTCACTGGCACGCGTCGGCGTCATCCCGGACGCCAGCAAGATCTGGTGGGATGTGCGCCCCCATCACAAATACCCAACGCTCGAATTTCGTATCTGTGACATCTGCACGCGCGTCGATGAGGCGATTGCCATTGCGGCGGTCTTTCAAGCGATTGTGCTCTGGCTCTGGAAGCTGCGCCGCAAAAATCTGACCTTTCGGGTCTATCGCCGCGACCTAATCGAAGAGAATCGCTGGCGCGCCTCACGCTATGGACTTGATGGCAAGATGATCGATTTTGGCAAAAGCCAAGAGGTGCCGACGCGCGCGCTTGTGCGTGAGTTGTTGGAGCTGATCGGCGAAGAGATTGACGAGCTCAATACGCGTGAGGCGATCAAGCCGATTGAACGCATGTTGGAGAATGGCACGAGCGCCGACCGTCAGTTGCGCGTCTTTGCGGCGACGGGGGATCTCAAGGCGGTGGTGGATCATTTGATTATAGAGACAAAAGAGGGGGTAAATTGATCATGCGTTGCAAACCGTTGTTTCATATGGCCGCGGTCGCGCTGGCCTTTTCATGGGGGCTCTTTGAGCTGTTGCCGACCAGCCGACCACTGTTAGCGGCCGCGCTAGATCTGAGTGATCATCGCCAAGCAGCAGTGATCACGACAACCGTGATCCTTACCCCCGTCAAAGATAATACCCTCTATGAAAGCGATAGCGGCGATACCAGCAATGGGGTTGGCGCTTTTTTCTTTGTGGGCAAGACGAGCGGTGGCGAGATTCGGCGTGGACTGCTTGCCTTTGATGTCGCCGGCCAACTACCCGCTGGTGCCACCGTTGTCAGCGCCACGCTACAACTACAAATGTCCAAAACGAGTGGCGGACCTGCGAATGTTGCACTCCATCGCGCATTGGCGGATTGGGGCGAAGGTTCCTCGGACGCCTCTGCCAGTGAAGGACAAGGTGCAACGGCAACCACTGGTGACGCCACCTGGCTGCACACTTTTTTCGACACGGCACTCTGGCAGACCCCTGGCGGTGATTTTGCGCCTACGACCACAGCGAGCATACAAGTGGGCAACATAGCTGTTTATCAATGGTCCTCTTCGCCGACGATGGTCGCCGACGTGCAACAGTGGCTCGATGATCCAGCCAGTGATTTCGGTTGGGTGCTCGTCGGTGATGAAAGCAACAACAAGACAACCAAACGCTTTACCGCGCGCGAAAGTGCCACTGCCGCCAACCGGCCACAGTTGACGGTGGTCTACACGGTGACGGGGACGGCGTCGAGTGTGGTTTATTTACCGCTTGTGCAAAAGTAGCGACAGAGAACGAGGAGGGGGTTCCGTGACGATTGGCCAATATGCCAGGTCACGATGCAGAAACCCGTTGATGAGGTTAACAAAATAATCCGGTAAAGAGTAGCGAGCATCCCCAGATGCGAAGCGGTGTTTTCATTACCGAATTTAATTCATAACATTCATAAACGGGTTAACGGGCCGTAGGTAGCAGCCAAGTGATCTGCTCCGGCTGTTGACCAAATACCGTGCCGAAGCTTTGCAGCAGTGAACCATCGGCAGGTACATATGTTACAGCACTTCGTCCAACGATTGCAGTATCGTCAATGTAGAGTGCGCCGCTGCCATCAGGTGCCCATTCGATCGTGTCAGCGACCGCGACATCGGGGGGTTCTGCGTGAACCGGTAAGCGGTTGACCTTGATCAGCTGGCCTTGCGACAGATCGATCCAATACAGCCCGGCAGCAGTCTGACCACTGCGCGCCGGCCTTTCCAGGCTAAGACCTATCTTCGCTCCACTCAACTCTCCACTCAACACAGTAGTCTCAATCGCATAATTGCGCGTGGTCAACGGCAACTGCCAAATCATGCGCCGCGTTGGTGTTCCACCATAACCTTCATTCAACCGCCAACTCTCAAGCACCATTCCACCACCAGTACGCTTGACCCATAATAGATCTCCGTTCGGCAAAAAGCGCAGTGACCCACTGTAAACACTGCGACTACTCTGCTCGGGCAGTTTCATGACCTCCCAGCTTTGACGATTAAAGAGTCCAAAGCTAAGCGCCGCGGGCTCGGCGATCAAACTGATGGCATAGGGTGAGACGGGCGAGAGTTTGGCACCAAGGTGAGGATCGGGCAAGGCAATGGCGGGCCGACTATAATCGGCCAAGAAACGGACGGCACCCGTTGCTGGATCAGCCAGCCAATAGCCGGCACCGTCCTGCCAGACGAACCCTGTTTGATCGGAAAGCAGCGGCACTAAGCCGCCACACTCACCCATACCATTGCTGTCTCTACCACAGATCTGCAGCGGCTGTGGCGTATAGGGCGGCTGCAGACGGAGCAGATAGACCGTCGCCAGGTAAATTTCCTCACAGCCACACGCATGGCTGTGAAAGAGATTGCGCCACCAAGGATGTCTTGCATAGGTATCGCGCAGCAGGTAGGCCACCCAACTGCTGTCAGGCGCAATCATGAAGTCGCTGATAGAATAGGTCGTCGTTAAGAGGGTTGTCAACTGAGCCGTTGCCGATTCATAGCGGGCCAGATGATAAGTACCACCTTCGCCAACAATGCCCATGCCATAGGCCACCAGCACCTGATGTTGATCTTGGCTGACCTTGTAATTGACCACGCGCCACGGCTCCTGGTCCAGCGTTGCGGTTACAACTGTGGTGGCGAGGCTCATCACCGTCCGCTGTTCAGCGGAAACGCCAACCGTGGTGTCAACGATTGTCTCCAGCCGCCGCGCGGCGTGACGCCAACGCATGAATCCCCTTTCATTGACCAGGAGCAGATCGTGGGGCAGGGTTGGCGTCAGGCTGGAGGTCGTAGTCAAGGGTTGCTGAATAGATGAGAACGTTAAACGATGGGTCTCCACCACGGGCGTCACCGGCAAGGGGGAGATAAAGGTAATCGTATTCAGCGCTTCTGCTGTACCATGATTAAGTGGCCAGAAAATTAGCATAGCAAGGAGGAGTAAGCCGGCCAGCAGAATGAAGGAGCAACGATTTGGGGAGCTTGACATGGAATTATCCTTTCAGGTTTTTGGTATAGCCATCCGATCCACGGTACGATGGCAGCATATACCAAGTAGGAACGCCAAACTTGCACAAATGTGCAACTCGTTCCAGCAATTCATCAAATCACAAGTTCTTGTCCCGTAGGGACATCTGAGTTTAGGGTTTGACAGGTTGAATTCTATCGTTTCCTAAAGTCAAGCGTCCCTACGGGACAAAACAGACAATCTCCCACCCATGCTCAACTACACCTTTGCCGAACTGCTCACCGTCTATTTTCACCTGCATCAAGATCTAGAAATGCGCAAGACTCAGGCCGAATTGGCGGAAGCGATTGGCGTCAGTCGACGCACCTTAGCCGGCTGGTTTGCCGGTGATTATCTGCCGCGTACACCGGATGTCATTGAACGGTTAGCAACGGCGCTCTCGCTGACTGCGTTTCAGGCCGATCTACTTTTCTTTGCCGTCAACCCAGCATGGGTAAAATATGGTACACCGGCTGCCGTGTTGGCGCAGGCCGAAGTGCTCCGCTATCGCGAACAAGAGGATGGTGCGCAGCCGTTACCACAGACCATCCCCGCCATTGCCCAAATTGAGACGACGTGGCGACCCTATTTTCAAGAAACCTTCACCAGCAACTATCAGCGGTGGGGAGTGGGCCACAAACAGAATGGGATCTGCCAACTAACGCGCTCGATGGAAAACGGCTGCTATCATCTGACTGTACAGAATGAATACCACGAGGATGTCTTTATGGGGGGCGACAGCAACTGTCTCGCCCCGCCCAACTACTATCTCACCGTCCAGGCTCAGCTCGTCCAGGGCAGTGGTGAGGCGGACGGCTATGGCATCATGTTTGAGGCGATCAACGACGAGTGTTATGCCTTTTTCCGCGTGCGCGACAGGCTGCGCCGCATCTCGGTGGTGCAGACACGCAACGGTGGCGACGATGCACAGGTCTATCTGCGCCAGATTCCGGTCGCTGGTTTGCAGCCAGGGCAACCCAACCAGTTAGCGATTCTGGCGCTGCAGGAGGAGCATTGGTTTTATGTCAATCGTCAGTTGGTGGGTCATCAGGTGCTGCCGCGCCTACCGTTGGCGCGGCTCGATGTGGGAATTGCGGCGGGCGTGGGGCAGACGGTTGGCTGCAGGTTTCGAGAGTTTCAGGTGACGGTGCCATGAAATAATCTGTTGACGCAGAATCCATTTTGGATTAACATCAAATTATGTCAAATTGACTAAACTCATCCGCCCCTACGGGGCAAACCAGCACCGTCCACAAAGGAACCCACCATGTCTACATCCATCTACCAACGCCCCGTCGACATCCTCCAAACCCTTGTCCAAATGGACACGACCAACCCGCCCGGCAATGAAATCCTCTGCATCAACTATCTCGATGGCTTGCTCAAAGAGGCCGGCTTTGAGACGACGATCCTGGCTAAAGATCCCAACCGCCCCAATCTGATCACCCGCCTCAAAGGGCGTGGCGAAGCACCGGCCTTGGTGATGCAAGGCCATGTCGATGTGGTGACGACGGTCGGGCAAAATTGGGAGCAGCCCCCCTTCTCTGGCGACATTATCGATGGCGTGCTGTGGGGTCGCGGATCACTCGATATGAAGGGCGGCGTCGTGATGATGCTCACGGCGGTGATGCGTGCCAAAGCGGAGGGCGTTGTACCGGCAGGCGATATCATCCTGGCAATTGTGGCTGACGAAGAGGCGGGCAGCGACTATGGTGCGCGCTTTGTGACCGAGGAGCACCCCGAGCAGTTTGCTGGTGCCAAGTATGCCATCGGTGAAGGGGGTGGCTCCTCTTCGTTTATTGGTGACCAGCGCTTTTACAATGTGATGGTGGCCGAGAAGCAGGTCTGTTGGATGCGCGCCACCTTTCGTGGGCCGGGTGGGCATGGTTCGTCGCCGTTGCGCGGCAAGGGGTCGATGGCCAAGTTAGGGCATGTGCTCGGCACGATTGAAAGCACGCGGCTACCGGTCCATGTGACGCCGGTGATGGAGCAGATGTTGGCGGCGTTGGCCGAGCATACCGCCGCACCGACCGATGCGCTGATTGCCAGTTTACGCGACCCCAGCCAGACCGACGCCGTGCTCGATCAGCTGATTGAACAGGGAATCAGCCTCGCCCGTCCGCTCGACGCGCTGCTGCACAACACCGTCAGCCCCACGGTCGTACATGGCGGCGACAAGACGAATGTCCATCCCAGCGAGATCACGCTCGAACTCGATGGCCGGCTGCTGCCCGGCTTTACCTATGACGATGTGCAGGCCGAATTGGCGGCGTTGTTGGGTGAGCCGCTGGAATTGGAGATCATCCGCCACGACCCGGGCGCGACCGATGTCGACATGTCCCTTTTCCCGCTATTGACTAGCATCCTCAATGACCTCGATCCCGAAGCAGTCGTGCTGCCGTCGATGGTCGGCGGCTTTACCGATGGGCGCATGTTTGCGCGGCTGGGGATTCAGAACTATGGCTTCCTACCATTGCGCTTGCCCAAGGGCTTCAATCCAGGGCCGACGGTTCATGCCGCCAATGAGCGGGTGCCGGTCGAGGCCTTTGCGTTTGGTTGTGAGGCAGTTTACCAGTTGGTGAAACGATATGCGGTGTAGCATGATTCTCGACCTCGATCCAAATAACGTAACCCAGATCAAGCAAGCCGCGCAACTACTGGTCGATGGCTTCAAAACCTTTGCGCCCTCGGCTTGGCCGGACCTGCCCGCAGCGCTACAAGAAGTTCACGAAGCGCTCGAAACAGGAAAAATTTGTCGCATCGCGTTGGATGACGCCGGCACGGTCGTTGGTTGGATCGGCGGGGTTCCCCATTATCACGGGCGGGTCTGGGAATTGCATCCGCTCGTGGTCGATCCAACCCAACAGGGCAAAGGGATTGGCCGAGCGCTCGTGCAAGATTTGGAGGCGTTGGTCCGGCAGCGCGGCGGCTCGACGATTATGCTGGGCACAGATGATGAAGTGGGGCAAACCTCGCTCAGCGGCGTCGACCTCTATCCCACTATTGCCCATCACATCCAGACGATTCGCAATCTTGATCACCATCCCTATCTATTTTACCAGAAGTGCGGCTTTGTGATCTATGGCCTCCTGCCCGATGCCAATGGCTTTGGCAAACCCGATATCCTGATGGCAAAGCGAGTGCAACCAGATTAGGGGAGTAGCGGTGAGCTACGTGCAGTGATTGTCACCTTGTGCCTTGGTATGTATCGAGCGTTTATGCCAAAGCAGAGGCTTATTTTCCGTGGAGATGGTAAACTTTTTCCTTGAAAGCAGTGCGTTGAGTTGTAGATCTTTGTCAGTAACCGGAGGATGTAATGAGTGAGGCCCAACAGCCATCTGCTCCACAAGAAAATAATTTCGTCGCCAAGTTTATGCAGGAGACCATTGAGTCGATGACCAAGGCCGATGAAAAAGAGGCCTTGACCGACGTAGAAAGTTTGCGCGCAAAACATCCAAACGCCACGACCGATCAGCTTGCGGAGATGGTGATCCGGCGCAAATGTATGGAAGCGGGTGCGATTGGTGCGGTGACGGCCAGTCCCACCTTGCTACCCGGCTTGGGTACGGTGATAGCACTCACCTTTGGCACGGCAGCTGATCTCGGCATGATGTACAAGTTACAGGGAGAATTGGTCCTTCAATTGATCAACCTCTACGCCCCTACCTTATCCCTCGAAAACAAGCGCAACATTCTCATGCTAGTGACCGGCATTAGCATCGGTACGGGTCGGTTACTAGGTGAACAAGGCCAGGAAATTGCGGCCAAGGCTAGCCGCCGACTAGCCGCACGGGTTAACGGCGCAGCCGCGGTTGAGGTGGCAGAAGAAGCCGCAACCGGTCTCTTCTCGCGCTCAATTTCCGTGGTACTGGGCGTGGCAGCGGTCGCCGGTATCAACATCGTAACCACGTATACAATTGGTCGCCGTGCCCAGGCCTATCTCCAACAGGAGCCGGCCGCAATGGAAGAGTTGGGCACCAGCTTGCGCACGATCAGTGGCGTGGATGAACGCAAACTAATGGGCTGGCTTACCGAAACCACACAGCACTCCTGGGAACAAATTCGGCAACAGTCCACCACGTTGGGTGCCAAATTAACCGCAGTTGGTCAGTCGGCGAAAAAGCTCTATGTTATCCAAGCGCGACGGACGGGCAAAGGTATGGTAGACGCAGGCAGTTATCTGGCGGACCGCAGTAGTACAGGCTTTGCGCGACTGGTCAATCTGAGTAAGCGCGCCGGCGCTGGGATCGCGGCAGGGGCTGAGACAGTGGTCAACGGGATGCAGGAGAGATTTGCGCCGGACGATGAAGAGGAGACAGAAGAGATCATGATTGAGCCACTCGACCTTCTCGAATCGACGCAAGAAATCGATGAAGCGTGATTCCGGCAGTTCTCTGCCATAGGTTTACCCGCGAGGAGGCTGGAGCCGTTTGCCCCAGCCTCCTCAGGGAAAGCGCTATACCACTGCTAGATGAGGGAGCAGATAGCGCCCCGTAAACGAGCGCTCGACCTGTGCCACCATCTCCGGCGTACCACAGGCCACCACTTCCCCACCGCGATGGCCACCTTCCGGCCCCAGATCGATAAGCCAATCGGCTGTCTTGACCACATCCAAATGATGCTCAATCACGACCACCGTGTGTCCCACTTCAACCAGCTTGGTTAGACTATCAAGCAGCCGCTGAATATCGGCGAGATGCAGACCGGTGGTTGGTTCATCAAGGATGTAAATATTTTGTTTGCCCCGCTTGATCTTGCTCAACTGATCGGCCAGCTTCACGCGTTGTGCTTCACCACCAGAAAGTTTAGGTGCCGGGTGGCCAAGTTTGAGATAACCCAGTCCCAGTTCCGCCATCATGCCCAGCTTATGCGCAATATAGCGCTCTTCCTTGAAAAATGCCCCCCCTTCTTCAATCGACATCTCCAGCACGTCGGCGATGGTCTTGCCATTGTAGCGCACTTCCAATGTCTCTTCGTTGTAGCGCGCACCCTTGCAGACGAGACAGGGCGTCTCTACATCGGCCATCAGTTGCAGCTTGGTGGTGACATACCCCTCACCGGCACACTCCTCACAGCGTCCCCCTTTGACGTTGAAGCTAAAACGCGAGGCGGTAAAGCCACGCGCTTGCGCTTCTTCGGTGGCGGCAAAGAGCTTGCGAATACTATCGTAAACTCCGATGTAGGTCACCGGATTGGAGCGCGAGGTGCGCCCGATGGGGGATTGATCGATGTGGATGATATCGCTGACATGTTCGACCCCCTCAATCGCCACATGTTTGCCGGAGAGAATACGACTGTCGTGCAGGAGCGAGTAGAGCTTTTTGTAAAGGATTTCGTGAACCACGGTGCTCTTGCCCGAGCCGCTCACCCCGGTGATACAGGTAAAGAGCCCCAGTGGGATCGTCACATCGATATTGCGCAAATTGTTTTCTGTGGCCCCGCGAATGATCAGATTTTTGCCATTCGGCGGTCGGCGGCTAGTGGGCAGCGGGATCGATTGGATGCCCCCCATATACTGCCCGGTTAGCGACGCCGGGTTGCGCATGATCTCCTCGATACAGCCCTGCACCACCACTTCACCGCCATGCACGCCCGGCCCCGGTCCCATCTCGATGATATAGTCGGCGGCGCGGATCGTCTCTTCGTCATGCTCGACAACGACAACGCTGTTGCCCAGATCGCGCAGATGCTTGAGCGTTTCGATCATGCGGATATTGTCTTTTGGGTGCAGCCCGATACTCGGTTCGTCGAGCACATAGAGCATCCCCATCAGACCCGAGCCAATCTGCGTAGAGAGGCGAATGCGCTGCGACTCGCCACCGGAGAGGGTCGACGAGGGACGGTTAAGGGTCAAGTAGTAGAGACCAATGTGCAGCAGCAGATCGAGGCGACGCACCAACTCGGTGATGATCTGTTGGCCCGCCGCGGCTTTGCGTGGTGGGATCGGCGCGACTTTGAGCACTTCAATCAGCTCCTCAAAGGGCAGCTCGCCGTAGTCGTGGATCGTGCGCCCACCAATGGTGACGAGAAAGCGCTGCCGCTTGAGCCGTTTGCCGCCGCAATCGGGGCAGGTGTACTCGACCATTACCTTCTTGAGATACTCTTCCATCCAATGGTTAAAGGTGCCGCCTTTGCGATATTGGCGATAGTGGCGCTCGATGCGCGGGATCACACCGCCAAAGCCGACTTCGCTGCCGGCATGTTTCTGCCCTTGCGTGGCATCGGGCGGGATCACAATCTTGATCTTCTGCCCCTTGGCACCATAAAGCAACATCGACACAACCGCATCCGGCAACTCCTGAAAAGGGGTATCGAGGCTAAAATTGAAATGCTGCGCCAAACTGTATAACATGCGCCCATCCCAACTATTCTTGTCATAGCGCAGCGCCGCTTCGACAAAGGCGCCATCGCGGATCGAGCGGTGTTTGTCCGGGACGAGCAGATTCGGGTGGACTTGCCGATAGTTGCCCAAGCCGAGACAGGTGGGACAAGAGCTGGAGGCCGAGGGCAGGTTGAAGCTGTAATAATGCGGCTCGACTTCGCCCATCACCGTGCCATGCGCCGGGCAGGCAAAGTCGCGATAGAAGTACGCCGTGGTGACCGGTTTACTGCCCTGTGTCACAATCTGAAAGCTGAGAAAGCCTTCGCCGATGAGCAGCCCAAAGTCGAGCGCGGCCAGGATCTGTTTGTCCATGCGGTTGGTGCGGTCGTGGCGCACAACAAAGCGGTCGACAACGATTTCGATCTGGTAGTCACGCTCTTCATCGAGCGCCAACTCCTCGCTTAGATCGTGGGGCTGACCATCGATCACGACCTTGCGGTACCCCTTGGTCCGTATATCGTCAAAGAGATAGATCAAATCCTCGCCATAGTACTTAAAGGCCGGGGCACGGATCTCGACTTCGGTTCCTTCCGGCAGAGCCAACATCCGTTCCAACATCTGGTGCGTCGAGCGCGTCGGCACTTCCTGTTGGCAATAGGGACAGTGGCCGATGCCAACCGTCGCAAACAACATCCGCAGATAATCAGAGATATCAGTCATCGTGCCGACCGTCGAGCGCGGGTTGGCAACCGTCGTCTTCTGCTCAATCGAAATGACGGGCGAGAGCCCGGTGACAAAGTCCACATTTGGTTTTTTAAGTTGGGTGACAAATTTACGCGAATAGGCCGAGAGCGATTCGAGAAAGCGCCGCTGCCCCTCGGCGTAAACGGTATCAAAGGCCAGCGATGACTTACCCGATCCACTCACCCCGGTGATAACGACAAACTTGTTGCGCGGAATCTCCACATCAACGTTGCGCAGGTTATGTTCCTTGGCCCCTTTGACAGAGATCGTCTCTTGCATGGATGCTCCCTCTTTTACAGTGGACAGTGGACAGTCGGACAGTAAACAGATCTTGAGCGTACCATAGCAATGATGACATCTTGTGGCATGTTTTGGGCCGGTTACAGCGATTCAGCGCATGTGCTTCTGATAACGGTTTCTATAACTAATTAGCCACCGGGCTAACAGTCTCATTACCTGCCTTGACTAGAGAGATCGGAGCGAACAAGATAGGGTAAATGCATTATTAGCTATTAACTTCTGGTTCGCGCAAGAGCTTCGATGGTTGTCGTTGGCTTTCCCCGCCGTCGGCTATCGATCGGGAACGATCACGAGCTTTCCCTTGGGCAAGCCTGTCCTCTCGAGTTCGACGATGGCCGAGATCGCCGCGGACAGCGGCGCTATGTGACCGATTGCCGAGACGATCTGGCCTCGTTCGAAGGCATCAGCGATCTCTGCCATGCCTTGTGGGGTCGGATTGCCGAACACGAGATGATGTCTGGACGAGAGCAGGCTACCCACCAGTTTGGCGGGCGTGGGGACGATGTGCAGCGACATGCCGCCGCGTTTCAGCACCGTGCCACACTGGCGAAGCGACAACGCGCCCGCCGCATCGAAGACCACATCGAAGCGCTGCCGATACGGCGCGCTGTCGAAGGCGCGATAATCGACCACCTCGCCCACGCCTAGTCCCAGCGCCTCTTCGCGTCCAGACGCGCTACAACTGCCGACGACGTTTGCACCGCACATTTGCGCAACTTGTACTGCCGAACGTCCAACCCCACCCAAACACCCGGTGATAAAGACCGACTGACCAGCGCTCAGATGTGCCTTCGTCACCAGCGCAGTCCAGGCCGTCATGCTCACGATTGCCAGGGCGGCCACCTCCTCGAACGAAACGGATGGTGGCTTGAGCCCAACGTTTTTTTCGTCGGCGACGACGTATTCGGCAAATGTACCCGCTTGAGGGATCGAGGTCATGCCAAAGATTTCATCGCCCACTTTGAACCGCTCCACTCCCGGCCCGATGGCTTCGACCACGCCAGCGAAGTCATGGCCCAAGCCGCGCGGAAACCGGAGACCGGATAGCATCTTCATCTCGCCGCGGCGAATTTTCCAGTCCATCGGATTGACGGATGCTGCCTTGACCTTCACCAGAATTTGGCCCTTCCACGCGTTTGGCAGCGAAACTTCGTCCAGCCGCAGTTCCTCTGGGCCGCCATAGTGGTGATACTGAACGCGTTTCATGCACGCACCGGGACAATGGCAGCCCGCATGGTGGCGCTGGCAACCCGAATTTCACGAAGCGGTTGATAGGCTTCGCTCGCCAGCCAGGCGCGGAAGGCGCTTTCCGAGGGCCAACGTTGAATCGCAAGCGGCGCAAAACCAGGCTCTTCATCGATCGGCGTTCCGCCATGTCCGATCACCGTTCCGCCCAAGGGACCAATCAGCGCACTAGCGCGCTCCTGATATTCTTTCAGCCCCACTGGATCGTGAACGGAAACAACTTCTACTACGACAAGAATTGGAGTTTCATACATTGTAGTTCTCCTTGTGGTATGATTATCTTTGATCACGACACCGTCATGTCAGTAACTGACATCAATAACTGTATCATGTAATTCCCGTGATGTCAATGACTGACATTGGCGTTGTGGGAAAAGGAGTTTCAAAAAAGGAGTTACTAGAAAATGAGTCGATGGAAGCCCAATGCCCAAAGTAGGCTTGAGCAGGCTGCGTTGGATCTGTACCATGAGCAGGGGTATGGGCAAACGACCGTGGTACAGATCGCGGAACGGGCCGGACTCACGGAGAGGACGTTCTTCCGTTACTTTGCTGATAAGCGAGAGGTGCTATTCGGGTGGCAAGAGGCGCTGCTCCAAACATGTGCAGTCGCCATCGAGAGTGCACCGACTACGGCAACGCCCATCGAAATGATTATGGCCGCTTGGGCAGCGGTTGTCCCGATGTTCCAGGAACGACATGCGCTCGTACGACAACGCCAGGCCGTGATTGCGGCGAATCCAGAGCTGCAAGAACGCGAATTGCTCAAGCTTGCCGCACTCACGTCTGCCATAGCCGACGCGTTACGGAAACGCGCAGTGGCGGATCAGGTGGCAAGCCTCGCCGCGAATATCGGTGATCTTGTTTTCAAAACAGCCTACGCACGCTGGGTTGTCGAGCCCGACGCACCGGATCTCTCAAGCCTAATCCAGGCGTCCTTCGATCAACTTAAGCGTATCATATCGGCTGATAGCTGAATTTTGACTATAATTTGACGATAAGACGTAGCCCCAATGATTCTCCTCTTTTTTAGTACTTTCCCCACTGCGGAGCGTCAACCGAACGTGTAAATAAGTGGACGGGCTGTTGGTTCTCGCCTATAGACGATGAGGACGAGAGAGCGGACGATGTGGGCGGGTAACGCTGCACATTCATTGTTACAGAGGCGGTTGGGCGGCTGGCGTATATGACTTATGTTCTCTGCGCAATGGCGTGCGGTGGGACTGTTACAACACTAGCTTTGCCTCGCGATAATAAATAACCTTCTGTGATCAGCGGCAGTAGCGCATGTGCGAATGCATCAACGATGGGCCGCGGGTTTTGACGGCTCCAATGCAAACTGGCACCGTAGATTGCCCAACTTGCCATCACTGCAGCCAGTTCGGGAGTCGTGCCATCGGGCCATGCTAGTGAATCTGCTGCGGTGAACCATGGTTGGAGCTGCTCTGCGACTAGCGCCTTAATCTCTTTCTCGACCAACACCTCGAACCGGCGTTCGACTAGACTGCACGCCCCATCGAACTGACACAGAAAATCGCAGACCGCCAGCACAACCTGTTCGAGATCGGCAGGACTTGTCACGGCCATGGTCGGAAGCCGCTTGTGCAGCATGTGCTGGAAGATAGTATGGATTGTCTCGTCCAAAAGCGCATATTTATCATCGAAATGGGCATAGAACGTCGCGCGATTGACCATCGCCCGTTTGCAGATCTCTTTCACGGTGATTGCTTCGAAGCTATTCTGCATCAGCAGATCCAGAAAGGCTTGCTGCAAAAGCTGCTTCGTGCGTTGCACACGCGGATCGCCCGTGTTTTCAATTTTCAACTCTTGATAGCCGACATTAGATACAGCTATACTCTGCTCTGAATGAGACCCGGAGTTTTCCCCGCTCTATAAAACTCCAGGTCTCGTCACAACCGTAGTATTGCTCGGTGACATTATCCATCTTCGGGTCAGTACACACGCCGGTAGTGCATGGCGACTGCGCCGCAGCGGAGCGGTTTCGCCAAGATCAACTCGAGCTGTCGCGTGTTGGGCAGCCCGCTTTGGTAGAGAGTCGGGCCGTGGCCGGCGATCCTGGGATGGACGAGGAATTTGTACTCGTCGATCAGATCTAGCCGCTCCAGTTCGGTCGCAAGCTTGCCGCTACCGAGGAGCACGCCGGTAGGGGTCGCACCCTTGAGTTGCTGCACGCTCGTGCGCAAGTCGCCGGCGATGTGATGGCTGTTGGTCCACGGGAAGTCCGTTCGCGTTGACGACACCACGTACTTTGGCTTGGCCTCCAGCTTGAGCGCCCACTCGCGCATCGCCGGTGGCACCTCTACGTCGCCACGGGCAACCATCGGCCAGTAGCTCTCCATCATCTCATAGGTGACGCGGCCCCATAGCATCGCGCCGTTCTCGTCCATGAGGTCGGTGAAGAAGGCGTGCGTCTCATCATCGACGATCCCTTCCTGATGGTCGATGCAGCCATCCAGGGTGACGTTGATACTGAAAGTCAAAAGTCCCATACTGTTCTCCATTTGAGATAAGCGACGAAACGCCGGTGTCGCCGAATAATTATACTGAGCTACGCCATAAATTAACATTTTGCACACGAGTGAAAATAGTAATATGTGCTGCGGCGGCGTATAAATAGAACGCAACGGTTACGATGAATCCTCACACACTTGCCGTGAGTGGATATTATGTACACAGCGCAGATGCAGATTAAGAGCCTATCCTGAAAATCGGTTGTGGGTCTACGGTGTACACCTACACGAGTGATCGCGACAGAGATTTTCAGGAGAGCTTCTAAGTCAGAGTGCTACAGGGTGCTTGGTGTGGCTCTAGCAAAAACATAAGTTGCTCGGTAATTTCCTGCACATCGCAAGGCATAGCATAATCAACTGCCTGGTTTTTTGGATTCTTCTATCCACAAAGTTTTCCTCCAGATATTCAACAAATTAGCGCCATGTGTTGAATTCTCAACAGTTGGGGCAACTATAACCATTGAAATTCTCGCCATCAATCACTATGCTAAGAATATCAAACATATGTTGACTTTTCAACATGTGATCATTTAGGAGGAGGCTTTATGAAAATACTATTTTTGGGGCGCGGTGTTATAGGCACACTCTACGCTTGGGCGTTTGAGCATGCAGGCCATACCGTTGAGTTCTATGTTCGTGAAGGTAGGAAGGCGCAATATGGCGCACAGGTAAACTTAGAATTATGGGATGCAAGGCGCAGCAAAAAAGAGTGGTTAGTCAAAGAAAGATGGTCGATTGTAACCCATGAAGAAATAAAGGAAACTCACGACTATGACCTCATTTTTATGAGTGTCAACCCCGAACAAGTCTCAAGTGTGGTAACGTACCTCGCGCCACGGGTTGGCAATGCAACCGTGCTTTTTTTCAATAACTTTTGGCAAGACCCGCAATCAGCCGTTCAGCCGATTCCGCTCAGTCAACTTGTTTTCGGCTTCCCCGGTGCTGGTGGTGGATTTGAAGGTAACACGCTTTACGGTGGGCTTTACAAGACCGTTCAGTTTGGAACATTTGAATCCGAGCCGACCAAAAGAGATTTAGCGGTTCGCAAGCTTTTTACTGGAGCAGGCTTCAAGGTCGTGGTTCAAAAGGATCCTCAGAGTTGGCTCTGGAATCACTTCGCCTTGAACGCGGCAATGGAAGCCGAAGTGTTAAAAAGTGGCAGTTTTGAAAAAGTAATTTCTTCATCCGAAGCGCTCACTGGAATAGGGCATACCATGAAAGAAATTGTTCCTGTTTTGAAAGCCAAAGGCGCAAAGCTTGATATTCTGACAAGCGTGGTAAACGCCCTACCGCCGCGAGTTTTTGGATTTCTTATGCGTAACGTTGTTTTTTCGCCGAAAAGCATGAGTTATGCACTTGTGGCGCATAATCACTTTAAAGTTGGTTATGCCGTACAGGAAGTACTATCAGACGCCAGAAAGTATGGCATAAAGACACCACGACTCTATGATGCAGAACGTCTAATTACGGAATAGAAAGAGTGGCTTTACTATTGAGCAACCTCTATCCCCTGTTCAAAGAACAAGCCGTGGGGAAGGCGAAAAAAGGCGGCTTTGGTATGGATAACGCGCGGCGGAAAGGCAAGGATTAACTCGTGGTAACTGCTGGTGTCTCGGTTAGTTAAGCCAAGGGTCATTTTTCATTCTTCTTGCTTTATATGACACGAGCCATTTGACAATTGAATACCACCAGATCTATATTATGATAATAATCAGTCATTCATCATCCAGCATTCATCCCCTCATGCCTGAGATATCACGTTTTTTTGGAATTGGAATCTACATCTATTTTGAAATGTCGATCCGGCATCATGCGCCACATTTTCATGTGAGTTATGGCGAACATGATGCCAGCTATTCAGTCGAAACGCTCCAGGTATTGGCCGGACGGTTACCCCGTCGACAAGAGCGGTTAGTGCTGGAGTGGGCGAGACTTCATCAAAGCGAGCTGCAAGAAAACTGGCTCCGTGCAACAGCGGGTCGCGCGCTTCAGTCAATTGAACCGTTACACAAGTAAGTTATATCAGCATGACACGAACAATTATGGCACATAAATTATATCGCGTCACCAGTTTCAAATGCATTAACGAGTACACCTTAGAAATTGCCTTCAATGACGACACCACGCGCGTCATTAATTTCCGACCGGTACTGTATGGTGAAGTCTTTGGGCCGCTGCGGGATGTGGCGCTCTTTGCGCAGGTCCAGCTTGATCACAATGCCAGAACACTAGTCTGGCCAAACGGTGCAGATTTTGATCCCGAGACCTTGCATAACTGGGACCCAATGGCAATGGCACAACTTGGACAACGTTGGGCAGCGGCTGAAGCTGCCGTGCTCTCAGTCTGATACTTCGTTACAACCACTACGCCCAATCAAACTCATCCCGCTCATAATAAAACGCGGGCTCCTCGACGGTCACCGGGCTCTTCTTGGTCAAGCGCAGCGGTGACGCCACTTTTATAATGATCCCTTTGCGCGACAACCATTCAATCGGCCAAAAG
This sequence comes from Caldilineaceae bacterium, assembly GCA_034432375.1. GTDB lineage: Bacteria > Chloroflexota > Anaerolineae > Caldilineales > Caldilineaceae > JAHBVH01. The sequence continues at coordinate 5,190 of DAOUCA010000045.1, read as the reverse complement.
AGATCGACCCACATAAAGCCGTCGGGGCGGATCTTCTTGGCAAAGTGCTGCGCCAGTTCCGAAAGCGTGCGCGGGCTGTCGGCTTCATCCAAATAGTCGAGCAGCGGCTTGAAGATCACCTCGGCACGCTCGCTGAGATACGCATCGATCAGGCGCAACGCGCGTTCAATGTCTGCCGGCTGTTGATGTCCGTGGAGCAGGTCTGTATAAATTGCGCGAAAGAGCGTGGGGTTGTAGCGCAGTGCCTGGTCGAGCACCTCGCGACCCGGCGCTTCCCCTTGCCAGATCGTCTCAACACGTGCCAGGCTGTTGGCCACATTGAGCAGCCAGACGACGCTGTATTGTGGATCCTGCTTGACATAGAGCCACTTCTCCACCTTATCAAGCAGCGCCGGGACGCCGGAGACCGCGGCGAGCAGTTGGTATTCGCGATCGCGGTCGCCGATGCGGTTGGACTCGGCAAACCAGGCCGCGATTGACTCATCTTTGCAAAGCAGCAACTTGGCATGGGCACGGATGGCGTGGCTAAACGAGCCTTGGAGCGCGGCATCGAGGTCGTGCTTAAATTTACCCCGTGAGACCACCGTCGCCGAAATATTGATCCCCTCTTCCACCAGATAAACATGGCGGCCATCACGCCCCAGCCCATCCTGCTGGATGATATCCATGTCAATGTCCGACTTTTCCCACGCTTCGCCACGGGCGACGCTGCCGTAGACAATCGCAGCGAGGATGTAGGGATCTTGTGCCAGCTTGGCGGTTAACGAATCGAGCGCGGCTTGATAGCGCGCCTGCACTTCGGCACTGACTTGCATCGGTTTGACTTGCATTGCGTGCTGCTCCTTTGTGGCCACAATCAAATGATGAGATCAACCGAGTTATCTTACAGGAGCATAGTTGACATCTTCTGTCATCTATAATTTAGGCGGGCGGCACCTGAACCAATCCTTCACGCCGCACGCGCCGAATCCCACTGGTCACCAGAAGATAGCCTAACCCGCCATAGATGGTCAACTGCAGCAAAAGCGCAGCCAAATGGGGCCAAATCGATTCGCCATTGGCCGACAGTGGTGCCAGCAAGAGCCGCGCCCCAATGAAGCCCTGCGCCTGCGGAAAGATCCAGGTCGCCTGCCGCAGCCAATCGGGCAGAACCTCAACCGGAAAGCTCTGCCCCGACACCACAATGCTCAACGTGCCCAACAGATTTGCCAGCACATTCTGGTTAACCGCACGTAGTGCATAGGAGTGCAGAAAGAGGCTGCTCATCACCATTTCATAGCCGATTTGGGCAACGGCAGCCAGCACCAGATAGCCGACAACAACTGGAATCATCGCCATGCGAATGTTGAACTCCACCCCGAAATAGAGCCCAAAGACGCCAAAGATTACCACAAACTGAATCAGGAGCGTGGTGAGCGTATAGCCAACAAAATCGAGGACCCGATTGGCGACCAGATTGTAGAGCAGCGGGTCGGTTGGGCTCATCGACCAGCGTTTGAAATCCGCACCAAAGATCTCATATTGAAAAAAGCGGCTGGGCGAGAAGAAGCCACCCACGCCAAAGACCGTGGCGATAAAGCTGCCGACCAGTACATAGGCCAGATAACTCTGGTCATAATTCTCCAGCGCCGCCACCTGCACCGAGCGAAACATCGTACCAATAAAGAACCAACTGAGCAGCCCCACCACGTTGTTCACCAGCGAGAGCAGCAACCCCGTCTTAAAGGTGGCGCGGATCGACCATTGAAAGCGTAGAAAGAGAAAACTCAGCCGCACCGCCCAGCGCAGGTCAGTTGCAAATTGGCGTAATTGCATTAGGCGTTATCCTCCAAGATGAAATAGCGTGCAACATCGGTTACGCCTCGGCAACCGTGAGTGGGCGCGGCTGTTTGCCATCGACATCGCTAAATCCATAATCCAACGCAACTTGCGCCGCGATTTGAACGCTGCCCGACTTCCGCATAATGGTTGGATCCCCGGCCAGTGCGGCTACCGCACGGCCGAGAAATTGGGGTGATTCCGAATTGGAGAGGTCAAACCATTCGGCCGCTTTTAGCACAGCTTCGGTACGCACAAGTCCTGGGTAAAGCGAAATGGCCGCAACATTATGTTCCCGCAGTTCATGGGCCATCGCGGCCGCCATCTGATCGTCGGCCAGCTTTGCCATGCTATACATCACGCCCTTGTCGACGCGCTGGGCGGCAAAGAAAGAGATGTTAACGATCAAACCATTGTGCTGGGCGATCATCAACGGTGCAGCTAGCACACTGGCAACGTAATGGGCACGCACGCCGGCATCAAATATCTTGCGCCACCGTGAGATGGGCTCAGTCCAGAAGCCCTTTTCCAGCCAATGTTCGGTACCATCATTAAAGTGTTCATAGCCCGCCCACACGTTGTTTACCAGAATATCTAAGCGCCCCTGTTCGGCCTGAATGCGCTCCAAGACAGCTTGTACTTCTGTATCGTTGCAGTGGTCACATTGGACCGCAATGCAGGTTGCACCCAACGCTGCGACTTCCGCTGCCGTTTCATCGATTGTGCCGGGAAGATCAACGGTTGCTTCCCCCGCTGCCACAGTGCGTCCCGTGATGTAAACGGTTGCGCCCGCTTCGCCTAGCCCCAATGCAATACCCTTGCCAATCCCGCGGCTGGCCCCAGTAACCAATGCGACTTTGCCCACTAATCCTTTTGTCATAAAACTCCTATTGCTCAGAATGAAGGGTTGATTTGTGCGGCAGCAGTTGTAGAAGCTGTCACCAATTCTATCAAGAGATCGCCAAAAGTCAGCGGTTTGGTTTGGATGGAAACCAAATGGCAGTTGGCTTGCAACAGTGCGGGAAGCAGCAAGGCCAGCGTTGTACCGATCTCCTCCACGATGAAGCGTGACTCAACCATGCCGCCGCGTCGCGTTGTGTGCACAGCTTCTGTTGCAGGCAAGTGGGGGATCAGTGGCAAGTTGACTTGTTCGTCTAGCGCGTAGACCAACTGCAACGATTCACGTTGGCGAACCCGCCGCCGCAAATTCACCACGGAATCCTTAACCAACACCCGCCCGCGATCGAGCACGATCACCTCATCGCAAAGCGCTTCGATGTCATCCGGCTGGTGGGTGGCCAGTAACATGGAAAAGTTATCGCTCCGTAGCTCTTCCCTAACGAAGTGCCGGAGATAACGTTGGGAGAAGAGATCCAGCCCGATGAACGGCTCGTCTAGCAGTAAAAGTGATTGACCATAAACGCGCTGCAAGAGAATCGCGGCAATCACCTGCAATTTGATGCGCATCCCCTGGCTGTAGCGCGCGGCGCGGTCATCGAGACGCTCATCGAGTTCAATCGCACGGGCAAGCTCCTCAATTTGGCCGGCCAGTGGCCCTGGTTCCACATGATGCATGAGCAGGAATTTCTCAATGTTCTGTCGCCCGGTGAAGGCCCAAGTAATCGCATCGAGCCAGCCAAAGATCGGGACAATGTAGTTGCGGACCGTGGCCAGGTCCGTGCGCATATCGTGGCCAAAGCAGTGGACCGAGCCGCTATCCGCTGGGAAGACGCCACCGAGGATCGAAAGCAGGGTCGTCTTGCCCGAGCCATTTTTACCAAAGAGGCCCACAACTTGGCCCGGCTCGACGGTGAAGGAGATGTTGTCTAGCGCGGGAATTGTAGTGACTTCACGGCTGCCCAATGTACTAAAGGTTTCGCCCAGCAAAAGACGAGTGAGCCCCTGCAGATGAGGTGAGCGCGCAGTGAACGGTGCTTGACGCTTTTTAACCACCTGATATGCTTTGCTGATCTGATCTAACGCTAACGCACTAACCATGGGAATGAGACCTTTATTGGTAAATACTCAGCCACCCCCTCCCCGACATCAAGGAGGAGCACTTCTCCCCTCCTTGATGTCGGGGAGGGGCCCAGAGGGTTCCCAGGGGTGGGGTGAATTGTTACCTTTATTGAATGTGAAGCGAACCGCCGGCAAAGAGCGTACCAGCGATTACAAGTCATCTCCTGTCATATTTCAAAACAGAACAAACATGCTATGATTTGTGCAGCCGGGCAACCCTCTGTGATATAATGCCGGCAGGCGAAAAACACGGAGGCGAAAAATCATGAGTATCTTACTTGCCGATAATGATCTTGCTACCTACGATGAAGAAGTGGCACCAGAGGAATTGGCGGAGATGGGTTCGTTTAACCACAGTTACTTGCAGACAAAGTTGGCCGTGCTACTTTTTGCGTTGGAAGAGTATACCGCGCTGACTGAACTTAGTCTGGATGTGAGTAGATTAGACGATGAAACGCTACGGGCTAGATACAAAGATTCGATCAAACCCGATGTGAGCGTTTACAGTCGCCGTTCGCTTGATGTGACGGAAGATGTGCTCAAGATGGCAGAGATGCCGCTCTGCGCGATTGAAATTCTCTCGCCCATGCAAGGGGTACAAAGCTTGATTGACAAGGTGCATGTTTACTTTGCACTGGGCGTTCGCTCCTGTTGGATTGTCTACCCTTATAACCGATCAATCACGGTGTATACATCACCGAAAACCTTCACATCGTATAGTACGGGTGATGTTGTCGATGATGTTTTGGGATTACACTTACCTCTTGCTGAAATATTTAGCTGAATCACAATTCATCCCCAAGGAGAAAGTCGATGGCGTACAGTGAAGAACTTGCCCAACGGGTGCGGGTTGTGCTCCAAGAGGAACTTGGCGTGCGCGAACAGAAGATGTTTGGCGGGCTATGTTTTATGCTGCGCGGGAATATGTGTTGTGGTATTGTGCAGGATCGGCTGATGTTGCGAGTTGGCACAGAGCAATATGCCGCTGCGCTGGAACGTCCCTATGCCCACAAAATGGATTTTACCGGGCGACCGATGAAGGGCATGATCTATGTTGATGGGGAAGGGGTCGCCAGTGACGATGCATTGGCGGATTGGGTGCAGTGGGGGATTAACTTTGCCGGCTCGCTGCCACCGAAATAAGTATTCCCGTAGGGATCAAATGAGTTTAGGAAAAAGAGGTATCACCGATCTCAAGTCTAAATTCAAGTGTCCCTACTAATACCTTCGCCAAACCTTGTTTTGGCGGAAATTTCCAGATGTCATTCCTGCGCAGGCAGGAATCTACTCGTGTAACATGAAGATGGATTCCTGCCTGCGCAGGAATGACGGCTCTAATTTCTGAAATTGGCG
>DAOUCA010000044.1:0-7367 GCA_034432375.1 Caldilineaceae bacterium | reverse complement strand
AAACCCCTAGTTTCGGCCAGCGTGCGTCGCACTGACGGAAGCATCTAGCGGACTGGAAGCAGTTGGCGGTCAGTGCGACGCACGCGATCCCGTTGGTCCGCAAAACTCCGGTTCTCATTCTGAACGCAGTATAGTAGCGTTATTTTTACACGAGAGAGGCTGTACGACTTTTAAGGATTTCATCTATAAATAGATGGTAGCCGATTGTGATGCAAAATGCAAACGACGCTTGTGTGCAGTATTCAATTGATTCCTAATCCTATTTGGTTGGCAAAGGTTTCAATTCTATCAATGCCAGGCTGCAACATGGCATGACAACAACTGTGAAGTGTGAAGCCTAATAAGTCGATGCGGAGATATGCACTAGTACCAACGTACTAGTGCATATCGAATATATGTTTGATGCACGAGCTCTGATTTGATGTAAACTTTTGATTGTAATGCTGTAATCTAATTTTATATTGAGAATTTTTATAGGTGGTAGTGAGGATCAGTCGCACCTGTGGCAGTGGGGCTACCGTTGTAAACAGAGTAACGTAAGTAGATCGCAACAATAGCAGCCTGTTTCATAACGTGCCACCAATTGTGGATCGGCTAAGCAGACAGTGTGGTCTACCTATCTATGGCTCACGGAAATTGATAGAGAATAGGACACAAACATGGTTGACTACTTGGGCTACATTTATCGATTTACGAGTAAGCAAGGTGAGCAGTCGCAGGGCATTGTCGTGGACTGCCATCCCCAGATGGGTCTCTTCGGTGTACGCATGGATAACAAAGATAGCAATGTGACACTCTGGATTCGTATCAGTGAGACACAGTTGGGTGCGAAACATGAGCTGTTATCCCCGGATTCTTCGATTCAGTGGCGCAATCCCAGGCTACGCTATTTGATCCAGTATGGCAGCATCGCAAAAATGATTGAAAATAGCCGGCAGAGACTACTTGGAGAACAAGATAAACAGAGACGGTTGTTCTTGCAGAAACAGTCAAATTCCTTGCAGATCGCAACAGGGTATAATTGACCATCGATCCAACAGGCTTGCTATAGGAACGACTCAGGTGCGTTACACTGTTCAGTGCAATATTTCATGTGAATAGTGCGACGCACCTGAAGCCTGTTGTATGCCAAAATAGTATGCCAAAATAGTATGCCAACATTAAATTGCATCTCTAGCTGCGCCAACGTAACGTTGCCGTGGTAGGTCTGGTTTTTGAATGAATAGAGGGTCCACCGAAAAGATGCAAGCGTAAAATTTACCTTTTAGTGGACTCTTTTCTGTTAACCTCAGCAATGACTCCTCAAAGCGTACACACATCGTAACTGAATATAATTTGAAATGGATGATTATGAGTTATAAGACGATAGTTTCTTTTGCGCGCGCTCTTTTTGAGCGTTGGACCCAAATGGCCCGTCTTTTGATTGGGGCTACCCTCTTAGCATTCATTGGGTGGTCAGCTGCACCCAGCGTTGGAGCGCCGTGGCCAACGCAAGCGATTGTTTGGGCGGCTGGCTTGCCGCCCGTACAAGTTTTCTACTTACCTTTGCCCGAAGAACAAATTCGCACCTCATTGCTCCAGATCTCCAGTAGCACGGGGTCTACCATGCATGGCGTTACCGGTATTTCGATCACAGCCGACGGCACCTTGCTCTACTATGATCAATGGGAAAATGGCTACGAGCCTGATCTGGCAACACCCAGCAATCTCTATGGTGCCGGCAATTTGGGCGGTACCCAAATTTGGGGTGATGGCAATAGTGCTAATGGCGCGCCTCCCGGAGTGCCGAGTGATATTCTTAACGCCGGTGCCGTTATCGTGCTCGAAAATGATGTTGCGATACCACGCAATCCATCGACAATTCTCTATGATGGACGAGATAAAATCGGCTCAACCAAAGTCGTCGCCGTCACAAAATCGGCGTGGGCAACCAGCCCCGGCACCGTTTTGGCCGATGCTGTCGAAGTCGTCGATACGACGCGTTGGGGCACCGCCTACAAAATTCCTTTGGGACAGGATTTAAGTTCTAGTTCCATGTTTGAGTACACCTCGCTGCTTATCATGGCCAGTGAGGATGGCACGGTTGTGCAGATCGACAAAGATGGTAACGGTTCGGTCGACATCACCCAGACCCTCAACCAAGGCCAATCTTACCAGGTCAATGGGGGGATGAATAGCAACGCCGCCGTAACAGCCTCGGCACCAATACAAGTTAATGTGATCACCGGCGATATTGGCTCCAGCTATGAATCGCGCTGGTTTACGATTCCCCCGACCAGCCAATGGGATGCCAGCTACTACACCGCCGTCGGCACAACAAGCGCCACCTACCCGGCCAATGTCTGGATCTACAATCCGAACGCCTCCGCCATTACCGTCAACTATGAAACCAAAGCGGGGACAGGCTCCTTTGCCGTCAGTGCAGCGGGGGCGTATCGCTTTGTCATGCCCTCCCTCTCTGGCGCTCACTTCTATACCAATGATGGCAGCGATTTCTTTGCTTATGGCACAATGGACAGTTCCAGCAGCGGCACTGACCAAACCTATGATTGGGGCTATACCTTAGTCCCGGAATCTTCTCTGACCTCTGCCTTTGCCGTCGGTTGGGCCCCGGGCACGGCTGATCTTTCCGGCAATGGCGGCCCCATTTGGGTGACCGCGGTCGAGCCCACCACCATTTACGTCGACTATGATGGCAACGGGAACACCGGTAGTCTGACTGACATCAATGGCAGAAAGTATGATATTTCGTATGCGTTAAGCGCGTTGGAATCCAAACAGATCTATGATCCCGATAAGGATCAGACCGGTATGCGTGTCTACACGGTCAACGGCACCTTGATCACTGGTGCCTATGGCGAAGATCCGGTCACGGCCAAAGCCGGCACGCCTTACTTGGATGTTGGCTATTCGATTCCCCCTTTGCCGCAGGTTGTTTTGGATAAATTTGGCGCGCTCTACATCGACAATAATAGCAATACATTGCTTGACGCTGGTGAGACTGTCGCCTATACTGTCACAGCAAAAAATCTCGGTGTTGTCACCTTTTTCAATACAATTCTTAGTGACACGTTGCCGACCAATGTGACCTATATCACCGGTACCACCCAGTTTAATGGGAATCCTGTGCCCGATGACAGTGCACCAGATAGCATCTTCCCCCTGGATGGTGACGGAATTAACGTTGGGAATCTGCCCGTTGGTGGGTCGATCAAGGTGACCTATCTGGTGCAGGCCAATGCCTTCCCACCGCTTTACACCACTATCGATAACAAAGTGAGCCTCTCTGTTGGTGGCGAGAACTTTATCAGAGATAATAGTCTGGCGGTCAACAGCCCTGCCGTCACCCAATGTGACGTCAATTTTGTCGATAGCGGTGGTACGCCGGTCGCTGCCTATACCGAAGATGCAATCCTCTATGTTGCCGTCGATGATAATGATCAGAATGTCATCACGGATACAGTAGAGAGTTTGGTCGTCAATTTGGTGAACCAGAATACGGGCGACCGCGAGACGGTCACCCTCACCGAAACCGGCGTGAACACCGGCATCTTCCGTGGTAGTATCCCCTCCTCGGCCTTGGCCGGTCAGGTCGCCGATGATGGCACCCTCTATGCTCGCGTGAGTGATGCGTTGGTCGCTACCTACACCGACGCCATCTTTGGCGATAGCTGCGATGACACCATCTATATCCCGCCACCGACCGAAACCAAGGTGCTCTATCTGAGCGATCCGAGCCAGAGCTTGGACCGCGTCGACCCGGTCGCCACCGGTGATAACAGCACGGCGAGCACAACGGTATTGGGTAGCGGTGGAGGCACCGGGAACATCACGGTGGTCGGCACAGCCGCGTCTTCAACCTCTGGCCAAACTGTTTCGACCTATTCGTTTAACTACGATTCCGGTTCAACTGGCTCCAATCGCATCTTGATGGTCGGTGTCTCCTACCGAAATAATGACAGTGAACTAGTAAGTTCTGTTACCTATGGTGGCCAGGCGATGACATCGGTTGGGACCAACCAGCTAGCTTCGGGTGCTACTCCAGATGGCCGTAGCTATATCTTCCGCCTGCTCAATCCTCCGACTGGTAGCAACGCTCTTGTGGTCAATTGGAGCAATACGCTGAATCAAGGGGCAGTTATCGGTGCCGTGACCTATGCCGGTGTCAATCAAACGACGCCAACTGGTACGTTTGCTTCAGCTACTGGCACTTCAACCACGCCCTCTGTTGCGGTAACATCGGCAGCCAATGAATTGGTATTCGGGATTGTTGGTGGCAGGACGTCAACCAATTACGCAATAACGAGTGGCGGCTCCTCCTTATGGAACGCCAAACCCTTTAGCGGTCAAACAGCCGGGGCGGGCCAATCCAAAACCGGCGCTTCACCTACGGTCACCCTAAGTTGGAGCGGGAGCAACAATGAATGGATCGCCGGCGGGGTCTCGCTCAAACCAGCAACGGCCACCGGTGTTGCCAGTGCGACCTTTACCCAGACCCTGCCCATGGCCGGCAGCTTTGTGATGCCGGTCGGTAGTGCCATCACCGTGACAAACTACATCTCTGTTTCCGCGGGTACGCCTGTAACGGGGATGGCTGTCACGACAACGGTAAAAGCCAATGGCTCAACCTTTGCCACGTTGACGAATCCGACGGTGAGCAGCCTAGGCGGAGCCATCTACAAAGTCGTTTGGTTAGGGAATCTGGTTGGTGACACAACGATCGCTGCCGGCGAAGCGGTCAGCCTGACCGTCACCACCGGCGTAGCGGGGCTGACTTTCCAGATCCTCCACGACAGCAGCAGCTACCCCTCCAAGATCGAGTTACCAACGACCACGGTTATTGAGGTCAACGCCTTTGATATCTACGACGCCGCCTATCCAGCTGGTTCTCCTCTGACCGGTGGCACCAATGGTGACATCGTCTATATCCGCGCCACCGTCAGCGATCCCTTTGGGGCCTCTGATATTACCACCAATACCTTGCAGATCACCGATCCGAATGGCAGCAGCAGCACGGTGACGTTGACCAACGGGGAAATTGTGGATAGCAGTGCGCTGACCAAAACCGTTGAGTATGCCTGGACCACGCCAGCTACCACCGGCAATTACACTGTAACTCTGACCTCGTACGAAGGGTACGAAGGCATTACCGCTGGCGCGAGCACGATCTTCAATTTAGACTTTCAAGATACCGGTACACCCAGCCATGCCGAATTTACCACCGGCGACAACGGCTCAACGACCACGAGTTACGCACCGAATGAAACGGTCTGTGTGCGCATTACCGATGTCGATCAGAATCTTGACCCGGCAACGGTCGAAACTGTCACCGCGATCCTCACGGCTTCCAGTGGTGATCAGGAGAGCGTCACGTTAACAGAAACTGGTATCAATACGGGTGTCTTTAGCACCTGTATCACCGCAAGCACTGTAACCGTGGGGACAACTAACGATAGCGCGCTCTATGCTCCCCAAGGCTCGACGCTCGCCGTCAACTATACCGATCCAACCGATCCCAGCGACAGATCAAGCGCCAATGCGACCGTCCAAAGCGCGACACCGGCCATGAACTTGAGCAAACAGTTGGTGCAGCCGGCTGACGGGATTGCACGGGTTGGTGACACCGTGCGCTATGCGCTGGTCATCGGCAACCCAGGACCAACCATACTGACGACCGCCACCGTTACCGACACCTTCCCGGCAAGCTGTTTGAGCTATCAATCGGCGAGCATTGCCCCAAGCGCCGTGGTGACGCCGACGATTACTTGGAACAATGTTGGGCCGATCGCGTCCGGCGGTAGCAAGACGATCACGCTCTACTTCCGCGCCGACGCCGCCTGTGATCCGGCCACCAATCTGGCCGACGCCGCTGGTATCGATCAGAACAGCGTGCCGATCACCACCACCCAAGCTAGCGCTTCGGTTATTACAAGCGAACCAGGATTAAGCGTCAGCAAGACGCTGAGCGCGCCCCTCTCCGGCTTGGCAGAGATAGGCGACACCGTCGTCTTCACCATTAGCCTGACCAACACCGGCTCGACAACCATTCCCAATCTGCCGCTGACCGACAATTACAGTGCCGCCTGTCTCGCCTATCTCTCCGCCAGCCCGACGGAAGCCGACGCATCAGGTGGCGGTGTTGCCCTGTGGGATAATCTTGGTCCTCTGGCCGCGGGGAATACATTGACAATGACGGTCAACTTCACCGTCGTCGGTGCGTGTAGCCCGACCGAAAACAATATTGATGTCAGTGCCGCGACCGATATCTACAGCGATACCGTCCCGACTGTCCAAGCTAGCGCCGCGATCACCACGGTCATGGCCACTATTGGTGATCGGGTCTGGGTGGATACCGATGGTGATGGCAACCAGGATGGTGGCGAAATTGGTCTGCCTGGGGTGGTCATCAGCTTAACCTTGCCTGGCGGTGCCGTGATCACCACCACAACCGATGTGAGCGGCACCTACCACTTTAACAGTTTACACTCCGGCAACTACACCGTCACGGTGGATAATGGCACCTTGTCCGCTTACTACGTTTTGACAACCGGCAATCAACCGCTGACTGTACCACTAACCGCCGGAGAGCTTTACACCACTGCCGATTTTGGTTATCAGGAACAGGGCCATGTCACCGGCCATCTCTATCTCGACACGAATGGCGATGGTAACCAGGACAGCGGCGAACCCGATCTCGAAAATGTGGATCTAATTGTGACCGACAGCAACGGCGTGACCCAAACCGTGACGAGTGACGCCAGCGGGAACTACACCGCGATGGTGCCGCCCGGCTCGACCACCGTCAATGTTGACGAAAACGACAGCGACTACCCGACCGGGTATACGCAGACCGAAGGCAGCGATCCGACCACGGTCACCGCGGTGGCTGGAAGCGACACCGACGCCGGCAACGATGGCTACTATCTCTCTGGCACCGTGAGCGGTCACCTCTACCTCGACACGAACGGCGATGGTGACCAGGACGGTAGCGAACCAGATCTCGAAAATCTTGACCTGATCGTCACCGACAGTAACGGCGTGACGCAGACGGTCACGAGTGACGCCAGCGGGAACTACACCGCGACGGTGCCGCCCGGCTCGACCACGGTCGATGTTGATGAGACTGACAGCGACTATCCGACCGGCTCTACGCAGACCGAGGGCACCGATCCGACCACGGTCACCGCGGTGGCGGGGAACGACACCGACGCCGGCAACGATGGCTACTACTTGAGTGGCACCGTGAGCGGTCACCTCTATCTCGACACGAATGGCAACGGCACCCAGGACAGTGGTGAACCCGATCTCGAAAATGTCGATCTGCTTGTCACCGACAGCAATGGTGTGACGCAGACGGTCACGAGCGA
>DAOUCA010000043.1:0-72006 GCA_034432375.1 Caldilineaceae bacterium | reverse complement strand
CTTCTTCGTATTCAGTATAGTTGCCGGGGAACCAATAGACCTGGCTGTCCCCTTCAAAGGCCAGGATATGGGTGGCGATGCGGTCAAGGAACCAGCGATCATGCGAGATGATCAGGGCGCAGCCGGCAAAGCCTTCGCCGTCTTAGGCTCACTCCGCTTACCCTGAAAATGGCCAATCTCTGATCCAGTGAAGCCTACATCTGGTCCAGCAAAGCCACCGACGCCACATTTAGGCGTGAGGTACTCACAGTGCTGTGCCACGAAGACGACAGTTGGTGACTAGCTTATCGAATTTTATGTGGGTCTGCGCAACTGTGTTCCTATAACTATTTATTCCTGCAGCTTTGTTTTGCCACGATCGATATTTGCGAATGGTGTATGCTAAACTGTGACAACCGCTGTAGAAAGCTGGCGAATAATCTCCTGTGTAGATTCAATTAGATTCTCATAATCACGATAAACCGAGTACTGAGATAGTGATCCATCTATCTCTTGAAGCGATGAGCGTTCAATGGCATCTGGGCCACTTATCACAAATAAGGCACGGTTTACATTGGCCCGCTGAAAAAACTCAGACAGACGTGGGTCATTTTCAACACGCTGGAGCACTGCTGCACTGCAAGGTACAACGACACAGACTGCGTTATCGGCTAATATCATTGCTTGACTGAGCGTTAGATCAGCGGAAATAATGAGACCATTGCCGCCGGCGGCTTGAACACCAGTTACCCCCACAACTTTTACACACAGACCGACACGCCTCGCTTCAGTTGTGAAAATTGTAGCCACATCTTCGTCAAACTTGTCTCCCCATATGATAATAACGTAGTGTGCTTTGTAGGTTGACTGTAGGAATTTCGTTGACATGTAATGATTCCGATCCATGATATCGTGACATTGATTGTATCAAGATAATAACATTGTACAAGTAGGTTCCTCAAGCTAGTCAGCAAAAAATAACTGGGCTGGCTGTAGAAATGATGGGCAACAAATTGAGTTGTGTAATCCAGCTTAAAACACAAAACCTATGAATGATCTACTCAATTCCTATTGCATTTCTACGCATTCTTGCAAACCAGAATCTATAAGAAACCTCTTGAAGACCTCCAAGTCCATTGTCTTTGCAGGGTCTACATGATATGCTGTACACATATAATGAACGGGCAGCTATCACGTAAAGCTGAATTGCGATGAGGATGATACAATGACTGAATCCGAAACCCCTCAGTTCCCTACACTGCTCAATGACGTGCGCACAGCACTGAAACAGTGGCATGACGCGGCCAACGACCAAGCGCAACTTCGCTATTTATATCTTTTTCGACAGATTGCACGAGAACGTCAACTGCGAAATCTTGGTGATGAACGTGGAGCAATCAACCAACTCTTGCGCAACGCAATTGAGCAACTAGGCCAGAGGTATAATACCGATGCAGAGCTACTGCAATATCGGTTCTTAGATGCTTGGCCTATTCAGCGTCTTGCCAATCACTACAACATGGCAGATAGCACAATCTATACGATGCAAGCAAAAGCTATCGAGCGGCTGAAAGCTAAAGTATACCAGATGGAACTTGACGCCAGTGCAGCGCAAAAAGAGATATTAATAGCTCGATTGGAGCCGTCAAGCTATCTCAATTTAGTTGGCGTTGACAGTTTTGTGACAGAACTTCAGGGAATGTTAACAAACAATCAATCACCGTGGTTAATCTCTCTAGAAGGCATTGGTGGCATCGGCAAGACATCATTAGCTGACTATACAGTACGCCAGCTCATTCATCAAGGGCTGGTCGATGAAGTCGGATGGATTACGGCCCGCCAGGTACGCTTTAATTTGGGCGGTGCCATCAACGAATTGGCCGAACCGGCGTTGTCAGCGAGTATGCTGGTGGAGAGGTTAGCTGCACAGCTTATGCCCGAGTTGGCTGCTAGACAGCTTGCGACAGAAGAATTAATGCGAGCGTTACGCGCACACTTGCAAACAGTTCCACATCTGGTTGTCATCGACAATTTAGAAACACTCGTGGATGTGGAAAGTCTATTACCAACGTTGTATACGTTGATCAACCCATCAAAGTTCATTTTAACCTCACGGGAAAGTCTGCGTAAAGAAGCAAATATTTTCCCCCTCCAACTCGCCGAACTGAATCATTCTGATGCCCTTGCCCTCATTCGCCAAGAGGCAATCCAGAGCAATCTTCCGCTCTTAGCTGAGTGTGCTGATGAAGAATTAGCACCTCTTATCGATGCCGTCGGTGGCAATCCGCTTGCGCTACGTCTTGTAACAGGTCAAACCCATGTTCATTCACTGGAATCCATTTTGGAGGATTTAAAGAGTGCCCGTGGGGAACCAATAGGGAATCTATATACCTTCATTTATCGGCGTGCTTGGGAGAGCTTGGATCAGATGACAAGAAAGATATTTTTGACGATGCCGTTGACCAAGCCAAGTGGAGAACCCCTGGATTTTTTGGCAAGAATTTGTGGACTGGATGTGGGTGACGTCCGTAACGGGCTAAATACGTTAGTCTTGCGCAACCTGGTAGATGTGCGTGGCGGACTGCATGAACGACGCTACAGCATCCATAGTTTGACAAGGACATTCCTGCAAGAGGATATCGGAAAGTGGTAGTGCAGGGTAGAGTTTACCCTGATTGGTGTTATCAGTAGGCCGTAAGCTTAGTTTGTATCCCCTGATGCAAACGAGCATCTGAGAATGCTCAATACACACATAGTGCGATCTGCTGATTATAATTTTTAAGAAAGAAGTGTAAAGTGGTCCCTGAGCTTGCTGAAGGGTAGGTGGATACTCACTATTCCCTAACGAACCGTTCATCTGGATTGATTGACCTTGTTCATTACAGCGGTTACTGGGTATCATAAGACATGTTTACCAATGTGAATAGTAATATGCATTCACTACAGCTCACATCACAATCGGATTTGTCTAAAAATCAGCACCTAAGGGTAAGGAGGCGCCTTATGGGGCTCAATGATGACGGAGCTAATAACGCCGCATCTGCACAACCAGAACCTGATTACGCCGAGCTTTTCAAGGAATTCGTTACCCAAAGCGTGCAAGCAACACTTGAAGAGATCCCTGATAGTGCATTGTTTCTCGATGAAGAAGTGCGGCAACGAGTGATGCATGTATTGAGTTATGCACTAAGTTTGGTAGAGGCATGGCCTGATACAAGCAAATTACTACTGAAGATAGCATCACAAATGGAGAAAGCTGGACATAGAGATGATTGGATCCCCTATTTGAGGCGGGGAACGCAGTTAAGCGAAACTGCACGGGATACCTTAACATCTGCAAACCTACATATACAACTTGGGTTTCTTTATCAATTACGAAATCGACTTGAAGAGGCAGATTATTGCTATCACTTCAGCACCTTATACTTTGCTGCACTTGGCGATTTCAGTAATCAAGCACGAGCTCTAAATCAACAAGCCTTTGTTGCTTGGATGCAAGGAAACACTGAAAAAGCAAAGCAATTGGCCAATACGGCTCTCAAATTGTTACCAAAAACAGATGTACACCAAGCAACGGGCTTTGTAACATTAGGCTGGCTTGCCTTTGACCGACAAGATTTGGCGATGGCGGACTCGTACTTTACTCAGGCTTTGACCTTATGGGAAATTCACGGTGATAAACGGCAGATTGCTCGTCGGCTGCGCGAGCTTGCCAATGTCCGACAGCTTCAAGGTCATGATGAAGAATCTATTGCGTACTATGAACGTGCGATTGCTTTATTTAAAGAGCTAAATGATATGTTTGAGCAAGCAGTAACAGAAATGAATCTAGGTATTTTCTTTTTGCGCCATCGTAGCGTAGAAGAAGCAATAGAACTCTTTCGTGGTGCTGAATCAATTTTTCGGCATTTCAATGATGAAATGCACTTGGCTATAAACGCCAATAATCTAGGAATTGCCTATCGTGAGGCAAAGCAATTTGACTATGCAATTAGCGTATTAGAAAAAGGCATTGCACATTGTCACTTACTGAACCGCATTGATTGGCTCGTCGATATGATAGATGAACTGGGGATGACACAGTTAGCTGCAGGCAACCCATTTAAAGCATACAAACTATTTCAACAAGCGCAACTTCATTTGCAATCAGCTGAAAAGCAGCTTACTTACCCACATCTTACGGAAACTATAGCAACACATTTACAACTTGTCTCATCACAAATTTCATAGTTCCTAATAACTCTGGGCATAGATCGGCTCCCTCTGGGCGCAGCGATCAATCGTTGTGTCACTTCGAGTAAATACATGAAGTGACACAACGATTGATGCCGAGTTTGCCTAGCGTCTATATTGGTACCAATATAGACGCTAGGCAAACTACCTACTAGATAACATTCAGAATAAGAAAACTGCACAATATACAGTATACTCAAGTTGAAACCAACTACTGTATATTGTGGGTAAAAATTATTCTGAATGTTAATTACTGGTTAGAGTCCGATCAGCCGCCGCCGCCACCACCGCCTGGGCCAAAAATTGGCCCAGCCATCGCTGGTGCTTCAACGGCATTATTAGCTCTTACATTGCCTGGCCCATCGCTAAAGACCGGATAGGCCATGACAGCCCCTACAATCAGAGCGATGGCCACGCCGATAGCAATCAGGCGGTTGCGCAAATTTGATTTAACTGTGCTTGCATTCATATTCAATGTACCTCCATTGGTGCTAGAGGCCCATCGAGTTGAGGATCCCACCAAGGCGAGCGATTCACAGTAGCCGCCGTGGTACACGCGTGTTTCCCCAATGAGCAAGTGGAAAAGCTGTTGTTTGTCTCTCGTCACGTAAGCTGTCAGATTGATTTATCTTGGTGATAATCAGCGAATCTTCGGCTGATGTGACGGTGGACAGTCTGTGTTTGTCATGACACGGTCAGCATAGAGTTTCGGGCGCTACATCGGGAGCGTTGCATCGGTGCAACCGGTGCAAAATTTCCGTGATTTCACCGGCGTTGCAGCCAATGCAACTCGTGCACGCCGTGCAACTTCGGCAGAAATATCAATTGCGAATGCTTCCTTAGCCAATGAGTTACAATCCCGACTTTGCAGAACTGCTCAATCAATATTTGGCGGCTCGTGATCGCTCCGGATCGTGGTTGGCCCAAAGACTTGGTGTCAATCCAGCTACGGTTTCGCGCTGGCGCAACGGTGATAACCGGCCGAATCAGCCGGAGGTGATCGTTCAGATCGCCGATATATTGAGCGTACCGCGGGAAGAGCGTCCGGCATTCTTGCACGCCGCGGGTTATGGTTACGTGGAAGGGGAAAACGCTGTTTCTTCTGAGGCAGTCGGAGAGAATGCGATCGGGGAAAATGATGTTCCTGCTGATAATCAAAATTTATCTTCTCAGATTGATCCAGATTCGAGCAACACAGATGAAGAATCGGGAGACACATTCCCGCCAGACACCGATGAATCAGATGAACTAGATGCTAATGCGGACCGAATGCAACAAGAGCGACTACGGATTGACAGATGGCTCCACCAACTCCATCGACATTGGTATCGCGCGCTTGGCAGCATTGGTGCCGTTGTGATTGCACTGGCAATTTGGCTTGCACTTGGACAACCGGGGTTTCGCAGCGATGCCACAACACAACGCTTTGCAGTCGATGAATGGCAAAATCTGTCACCGGGTGCCTCGCCACATGAACTCATTTGGATCAATGACACAGAACGGGTTATCTATCAGAAGCTGAGCCAGGTGCCGGCGTTAAGCGGATTTACACAACGGGGGCCACACCTAACTGACAACCAGCGGCAGGCACTTGATCTCTGGATCGTGGGGAGCTATCGCAAGCTTAACGAGGTGCAGCTTAGTGCCGATCTGTATGGGCGTAACGGTGAGTTCTTGCGCCCGGTTTCTGTTAGCGGAACAGTAGACGATGATAGTAGCACAGCTTCTACCTGTATACTCGATCTACAGAATCAACTAGCTGAGGCGATCCTGGCGGCGTTAGAAATTTCGGTTGAGTCACAAGTAGTCGAGATAATGCGTCGCGTCCCAACAGATAGTTGCGAAGCATTGCACCTCAATAACGACGCCGCCAATTTCGTTATGCAGAACAACTTTGCTACGGCCCAAACCTTGCTGGAACAAGCGTTGGCTATCGATCCGGACTATGCCGACGCCATCAACAATCTGGGTCAGCTTTTATACCGGCAACAGCACTGGCAGGAAGCGGTTGCCGAGTATCAACGTGCGATAGCCATTCGACCGAACATCGCTGCCTTTCACTATAATCTGGCGTTGGCAGAGGAACGGCTGGGTCATTATGAGGAAGCCATCGCAGCCTACCAGGCAGCCATCCAATTGGAGCCGCTCTACCCACAAGCGTTGAACAACTTGGGCTTCACCTATTTACAAATGGATCAACCGGACCAGGCGCTGGCAGCATTTCAACAAGGTCTGGGCCTAGAACCATCTGCCCCATACCTGCATAAGAATTTGGGGCGCGCCTATCTCGCCCAGGGTGACCCTGTGGCTGCAATTCCTGCATTGCAAGAGGCAATTACTCTGTTTGAACCCAATCTTTACGCCGAGGCCATCTATTATCTAGCAGTAGCCCATTGGGAAACTGGTGAGATGGAGGCGGCTTGTACCGCCCTGACAGCGTATCTGCCAATTGCGGAGCTGGATAATCAGGAACGGGCAGAGGATGCACAACAAAAAGCCCTGGACTGGGGCTGTGAACCATCATCAACCGAGTAACAATGGGAGGAACCGATGCGAACTTATCTGCGACTAACCAAACAAATCATCTACACAAGCTGTCTACTTCTACTCTTGATCCCCGGCTGTATCACGCCGACACCAGAGTTACCCACACCCACACTTGCTCCACCCACAGCAACGGTGGAAGATGCAACTGCAGAACGAAGCACAGATAACGCCGACACCATCGCCGTGCTGACCTACGTTCAGGGTGCGGTTTTTGTAGACGAACCGGCAGCACATACCCGTTCCTCAGGCTTGATGCGTCCGGTTGCAGCAGAAATTCGAGCCACAGCCTTTCAAGAACTGCGGGAAGGGAGCACCGTCCGTGCTGCGCCGGATGCAATGGCGACCATTGTCTGCTACGGCGATCAGGCCTATCAGGTAACCGATGGGACGCAGACCGTTGTCAACAGCACAGCCTGTGGCAGCGGACAGCCTCTGCCGCCCGGCAGCGTGCCCTATGTTGCCCCCACGCGCGGCCGCCTGATTGATAATGACGGCAGTTCCGTCATCGAAGGGGAAACACGGGAGCGTGAAGCGGACTATGGGCAACTCCCGATTATCGTCAGCCCCCGCAATACCACGCTTTTTGTCCTTGATCCCACGATTGCATGGGTGGACGTGAGCGGTGCGCTGGAATATGTCTTGCGCCTCAGCGGCTTGGCTTCCTTTGCAGATGTGACCATTGCGGCCGATGCGATGGAGTGTGTGGCGGATGACCGCACGGCACTGAATCGCATCTGCAGTGTAGCGTGGCCGGCAGCCTGGCAACTTGACCCGGCCCAGCGCTATTTTCTCACTGTTGCCGCGCGGACGGGGATCGCCGCGCCGCTGCGTGAGTCGGAAGTCAGCGCACTGCGTACGTTGGCAGTTGCGGATACCGAGCAACTGCAGGCCACGCTTGCGACGGTCGAAGCCCTCAACCTGGACCCAATGACCCAGAACCTTTTATCGGCCGGCCACTTTCGGGAAGCCGGTCTCATGGCGCAGGCGATCGCTGCTTATGCGCGTGCATACGAGATCCAGTCCACGCCAGAGGTGGCCATTGCGCTGGGTGATCTCTACCTGGCAATCGATCTGCAACGCTTTGCCTTCCTCGCCTATCAGAGTGCGCTGGATCAGTTGGCGGCCGCGGGCCGCACGGATGCGGCAGTACAGGCCGCTGCCGAATTTGGCATTGGCTTGGTCTACTACAGCCGTGGCAACTATGCCGAGGCCGAGCCACATCTATCCACAGCGCTTACGCTATATCAGACGGTTAATGCGGAGCATGAACGGGCCGATGTTGAGGCTTCACTTGATGCGACGCGAGAAAGGCTATAAAAACATTTACTTTAGTGGCGAGTTAAGAAATTAATCGGGTGTAAACCCTCCTACCAACCTTCCCCGACATTTGGTGAAGAACTACCTCTTTCCTTCCTTGATGTCGGGGAAAGGACCGAAGGGAGAGTTTACACCCGATTACACTGGAAATCTTGGTCGGCATTTACACCTGACCAACTCCATCCCGGTAGGCTACCAATTTTTCAATCCCACAGAAAAGTTAAATCATTCTTGAAAACGGTAATAGTGACATTTGTCATCGACCTCTAGATGCAGTGGGTGGTGATCCGTATTATTAAGCTATTACTTTTTTATGGAAATTCTTTAATACACAACATGCAAAAGATAAAATTTAATGTTAATTCAATAAAACGAATCGCATCACTAAATAAGAGTTGGGTAAATCTCATACGTATCTTTTTAGAAATCTTTGGTATCGTCTATCCGATTTTAATTAGTTTGTTCGATGTAATAAATCCACAACACATTTTCTATAAAGGCTTGCATACAATTCTCAATGTAATTAGTGTGCTAGGAATCGGTATTTTAACGAACGAGTTGTTCGAATATCTAAGTAACTCTTCTCATCATCCCAAAGAAAATGGACTAGATCAGAACATAAATACTACCCCAGATACTCACAACAATAATATATGGACCATCTTTAATTCCAACAGAATATTTTTAGTGTTTTTCTGTATTATTATGTTCATGAGCATCATGCTTTCTGCTTATCAGTCGTATAGAGCACAACGTAATTTTGCTCTAACACAAGTTGCAGAGACAAAGGCTCAAGCTGCCCAAAAAGCTGCTGAGATCGAACGTAATTTGGCAGCAACACAAACCAGGTTAGCAGCTTCGCGTGAGCTAGTGAATCAAGATATTGTTGAATATCTAAAAGAACTAAAACCAGATCCACTAGAACAGGGGGATATTTTTACAAAAATCGGACAAATACATCAGTCTCAAGGTCAATTTGAGGATGCATTATTATTCCATAAACAAGCATTTGATGCCTATCAGGACACAATAAATAAAATTGGGAGTAGAATTTCATTGAACAATATTGGGAGTGTTTATTATAAAGAAGGTTCACTTGACACAGCGAAAGAATATTTTCAAAAAGCCTATGAGATGCAAGAAGAGATTGATGACCCTTTTGGAGACGCAACAACATTTAATAATTTAGGGTTACTGTATCAAAATTATGGAGAATATGAGCGCGCGTTCAGACACTATTTTGACGCACTCGATATATACGTTGAATTAGACGACAGGCAAGGAGAAGGACTCACTAGGAATTATATTGGAAGTGTTTATCAAGAGCTAGGAAAATATACGGAAGCCTATAATGAGTATCAAAATGCATTACAACTGTTTCAAGAAATAAATGATACAAATGAGATAGCAAAGACCTTTAGTTTTCTTGGATTAATTGATTTTTTCAATGATCAATATGACAGTGCCATGGAATACCAAGAGAAAGCACTGAATATATACGAGAATGTTAATGAAACCGCTAATATAGGTATTATTCAAAGCTACATTGCAGACATACACCAACTGAAAGGTGATTTTCAAGATGCGCTAAACGGTTATGAAGTAGCATTACGCAATCTCGAACAAACAAACAATTACTATGAAATTGGTAGAACATTAAATAGCATTGGCGATATGTACAAAAAACAACAAAAATATGATGAAGCTTTTGAAAATTACAATCTAGCTATAGAAAATTATGATAAATCTAATGATTCATTAAAAAAAGCCTATACACTAATGGCAATAGGTGAAATTCATGAAAGCAATGGTGACACCGCCCATGCCATAAATTCATACATCAAGTCAGTTGAACTGATCGAAAAATTTTATGGTTCAATTAAAATTGAAGACCTAAAATCCTCATTTATCAACAAATTTCTTGTTACTTACGATCAGTTAATCAGCTTGCTTTGGCAAGAAAAGCGATTTCCCGAAGCGTTTCACTATGCGGAACTAGCTAGTTCCCGCGTATTACTCAATCAAGTTGGTAGTCCTAAAATCGATTTTCGGCGCGGGGCAGACATAGAATTACGTAATGAAGAAACTGATTTGCGAAATTTTGGAAGACCACTATTTACTGATGACAGCCAAGATTTGCGTCCAGATCCATTTCAACAAACACGTATGGTCAATCAAGAATTTTATTATGAGAAGTATGAGGAGCTATTGAATAATTACAAACTATCTAGTCCTGAATTTAAGGCAAAAAGTGAGGTAAAGACTATATCGCTGGATGAGGTCAAAGAAGAAATTTTAGATGATGACTCAACACTTATTAAATTTTTTATTCTGAGACAAAAAATTCTTGTATGGATTATTACGAAAACAGAAATTAATACAGTTGAGATCAATATAGACGAAAAAACACTTGAAAACAAAGTAGACTATTTCTTTAGCACATTAACGACCAGAACTCCACACCAAGATGCTTCTATGGAATTATATCGCTCATTATTTAAGCCTCTTGAATCTTATATTACTAATAACAATTTAATTATAATCCCGCATTCAGTATTGCACCACTTACCATTTGCAGCCTTGATGAATGAGAAAAATAATCAATATATTATCGAAAATTATGCTATTTCTGTTGCTCCAAGTGCAAGTACCTTAAAGTACATTTCATTAAAACAGAATCAAAATGACAGACGCATTCTTGGACTAGGAAATGTTAGGAAAAATGCAAGAGAAGAGGTTAATATGGTCGTGGATTTTTATAACTCTTCTCCACTCACTGGCAAAAGTGCTACAGAGAAACAAGTTTTTGAACGAGGAAATGTTGTAGATATTCTTCACATATCAACAATTGCCAAAACAATTCCAGGTCATCCATTGTTTAATTATCTTGAATTGAGTTCTGATAATGAATACGATGGCAGACTAAGCATATACGAAATATACGACCTGAATTTAGCAAACATTAATTTAGTCGTTCTATCAGCATCTAATACTGGAATTGGCATGGTAACTCCGAGTGATGACATTATTAGTTTTGATCGAGCTTTTTTATCGGCAGGTAGCCCGGCAGTTGTTTCGACTCTGTGGGATGTTGATGATACTGCCTCTGAAAATTTGATGAAGTCTTTTTATCAAAATCTGCAAAACAGGGTGTCAACAGCTGAAGCATTGCGTCAGGCTCAAAATGACATGATTAAGATGGAGACATACAATCATCCATACTTTTGGGCTGCATATGTACTAACAGGTGACTATAAATGATATATAAACTTCAACAGGTAGGTATCCTTCTAACTTATTTTCTAGAGGAGCTTGACATATTGAAATTGTTCATACATAAAAGCCCAATTCACTATTTTTATTTAGCATTTTCACAAACCTTATATTTACGCATTAAGGCGACTGAACATAAATCTACACATTCAACAGACAGGCACAACGAGTCTTACTATCATCGAAGGACGCCATTATTTGTAAGAGGGTTGTCTCCATTAATAATAGCTTTAATTCTCATTATGCTTCCAATAAAGGTTAAGTTAGTATCGTATTCTATATTTTCCTCTACTATATTAGCAGCTTCTCCTGTGTCGGAATTAGCCACACTACCCTATTCACGAACAATTAGTACTGAAACAATTAGTATTTCTCGCTCTGAACAAATGGTTCAACAAATTTTACCTAATTCACAAAGATTAGAGCCAATCGAAGCAGAATCCATGAAACTAGCGAAGCTGACAGAGGCAAAATTTCTGTTGGGCGAAGGCGATCGCGCAGCCGACAAAACAGAAGCGCGCCAAAAATGGGAGGCTGCGGCGGAAGCGTTCGTAATCGCCAGCGATGCACTAGGCGCGGCGGACGCCTATCTTCGCCTCGCCGATTCCTATCAGGTAGAGGCCATTTTCAGTCGCCAGAAGATGCAATTGGCCGTCGGGTATTATCTCAAAGCGATCACCGCCGGTGCTGGTGTTTACGAGAAGCTTATCAAGAAAGAATTGCCCTTTGATGACGCAACAGTAAAAGAAGCAGAAACGCTGTATACCCAGGGACAAAGCGCGTATGAGGCGGGTGACTGCCGACAAACTATCATATTGATGGATGAGGCACGCCGACTCTATCGCCGTGCGGATCTCGGTAGCGGCGAAGTCCGTGCGCTGACGCTCAAAGCGGTCTGTCAGATGGAAGCCGAAAATTATCTGGGAAGCCTCACCACCCTGCTTGAAGGGTTGCTGATTGCCCAAAGCCTGCCGTTGGGCAACCCCACAACGGAACGCTACTTGGAAGGACAATCTGCATACGAGCGCGGCGATTACCCCGCGGCCAAAGCCATCTTCACAGAGGTATTGGCCACTTACAAGGAAAATGACGATCAGGAAAGCATAGCGGAAGTCTCCTTGGATCTCGGTGCCGTCTATGCGCAGATGGATAACTATCCGGAAGCACAAGACTGGTTCAGCGAAGCATTGGCTCTCTTTGTCGAGTTGGAGAATGATAACAATGAATATGGTTACGCTGAGTACAATGAAGCCGCTACACGCCACAATCTCGCCAATCTAGCGATCATCGACGGGCGGTACGATGAAGCTGTGACAGACTTGGAACTAGCGCGTGCGCTCTGGCAGAGCGCCGATGAACCGGCAAACGAGGTAGTCACAATGAGCAGCCTCGGTCTCGCATTGCGCGGTCGCAATGACTTTGTAGACGCGCTCGCCATACTCAACACTGCTTGGAATCAACAGCAACGTCTTTCTCCCGACCCGGCCATCGAAGCCGACATTCGCAATAACATTGGGGTTGTCTATCAAGCGCAGGGCAAGTTTTTGACAGCCCTCGACGAATTTGAAGCGGCCCTGCAAATCCGCCAAACATTGGACGAACCGCAACGCAGCCGAAAAGTCTTGGAAAGTCAGAGCAACATTGCTGCGGTCTATGCCGACCTGAGTCGCTTTGACGAGGCGATGCATACCTACCAAACATTGCTCGATCAACTACCGGATGATGCACCAGCTACGCTCAGCGCTCCCATCCGCGCCAATATGGCAGCGGTTTATGTGGCGCGAGGTGACTATCAGCGCGGCATTGCCACCTATGTGGAGGTGCTGCCGACCCTGGAAGCGCAACAGATGACACCAGCCCAGACAGTGGCGCTGCAAAATCTTGGCACAGCGTATCTGCATACCGGCAATCTGATGGAAGGTGAAGACTACTTGGTGCAAGCGCAAACCATCTTCAGCGACACGGGTGATTTGGGCGCGGTTGCCGCCATTGATAACAATTTGGGGCTGTTTTATGCCCAAAACGCACGCTATGTAGAAGCCAGCAGTTACTTCACCAAAGCGCTCACCATCTGGCAAACCCAAGAGAATCAACCGGCCACCGCAAAGACATTGGCAAACCTTGCCCTGGTCACAGCAGCTTTGGATGACCTGCCCGCGGCAATCGCCTATGGCGAGGAGGCGCTCACGCTGAGCGTGAGCACGCCGATCACAGCAGATCAGGCGAGGATTGCGATTATCCTTGGCGTTCTCAGCCTTAAAGTGCAGGACTATCGTGAGGCAATTACGCATACGGAGCAAGCACAGGTATTTGCACAGCAAATCGATGATCCTGTTGCCGAGTTGGGCAGCTATCTGATTGCGGCGTCAGCCCATTTCTTGAATGACGATCTCACAGCTGCCGATGCGGCAATTACCACAGCAATTGAACGGTTGGAGGATCTCCAGGGGTCTCTAACCGTTGCCGAGCTTAAGGCAGCGTTCTTAGGACAGTTGGGCGGTATTTATGATCTGGGTGTACTGATTGCGCTGGCACAAGACCAAACAGACCGCGCCTTTTTGTACAGTGAGCAGGCACGTAGCCGCGCCTTTCTCGATCAGATTGCCCAGGGGCAGATCAACTATCAGACTGGGGCACAGACAGCGCTGCTCCAACAAGAACAGAGCCTGCGCCAACAGATGAATGATCTGCAACGAAATTTGGCTGCAGAGAACGCAAAGCCGTTCGATCAACAGCGTCCTGATGCCCTTGTGACGTGGCAACAAGAACTTGATGCCGCACGCAGCGAATACAGCCGCCTGCGCATTGAACTACAGACCGTCAGTGCCGAGGACACTGTTTTGTCTGCCGCCTCCGTGCTTTCGCTAGCCGATGTACAACAGACAATCGATGAAACAAGCACACTCGTCATCTACTTCTTACCTGATGTTGCGTTTCTCGATCAACCCCTGGCGTGGGTTGTGGATCAGCAGACCACAACCTTGATTTCGCTCCCGGTCACCAGCACTGCGCTATATAATCAGATCAACTTTTGGCGGCAAACAGTCCAAGTATCAGATGATGCTGGAATTTCTGAAGTGAATGAGCAAGGAGCAGACCTCTATACAACACTTTGGGCACCGCTTAAGTCGTTGGTTGCCACACCGCAAGTATCCATTGCACCCCACGGTGTTTTACACTATTTGCCATTTGCTGCGCTTTGGAATGCACAGGAGAAGCGCTATTTGGCAGAGGAACACGAAATCACCTATTTGCCCAGTGCGAGTATATTGCCCCTCCTGCAACAGAGACAGAATCCGAACCAACAACGGCTATTGGTGGCAGGCAATCCCGATGCGACCCTAAGCGGTGCCGAAATCGAAGCACAACAAATCGCTGAGATCTACGCTAGCGAGCCACTGTTAGGAGCAGCGGCGACCGAAGGTGCGGTTACCAATCAGATGGTGCAGGCCGATCTCATTCACCTCGCCACCCACGGCGTAATCAATTCTGTGAATCCTCTTTTCACGTATCTCGTTCTGCAACCCGATCCAACCCATGATGGCAATCTAGAATTACACGAAGTTTTCACATTGGACCTACACAATGCAAATCTCGTCGTGCTCTCTGCCTGCGAAACTGCACTCGGCGCGCAAAGCCGTGGGGATGAACTAGTTGGGTTGACCCGTGCCTTTTTCCAGGCCGGCGCACCAGCGGTCATGACAACGCTGTGGCCGGTCGATGATGCCGCAACAACGCAGTTGATGGTCGCTTTCTATAAAGCATTACAACAGGGCTCAACACCAGCAACTGCGCTACGTACTGCCCAGTTGACGCTGCTGGCTGAACCGCAGTGGCAGTCACCTTACTACTGGGCCGCCTTTAGTCTGCATGGCGATTATCGGGGTGGAGAGTGAAGTTAGCCTGTAAATTACAGGTTGCTGCGCATGAAACTCTCAGCACAATTCACATTATTGTTACCACCTTGAGTTTAGAGCCAAAGGAAGGATAACGAACTTTAGTAACTGAAAAGGAATCGGCGAAAATTGGTGATGGTTGAAAGAAAGGAGAAACCAATGATCAACCGATTCCGAAAAGAAGTATACCAAAGTTTCGAGAAAAGAGGGGATGCGGCGCTGGATCTGATCGATGGATTAAGCGGAGCAGAGGAAGTGAGATCACCGGTAGAGGTGAGCGAATCGCCGCTGTTTCGGCGGAAGTTCAGTAGCGTCTATGATCTGCTGGAAAACGGGAAGCTAGGGGTGGAGCGCATTCGGCGGGCACTGTATCGCAACCAACCGACTAGTGGGGAACGCATTGCGGGATATGAAGTTCATGTGGTCGATGCGACGGATGCGCCCCATCCAGAAGCGGAGACGTTGGAAGACCGGACACAGTCGAAGAAAGGGCGTCATGCGCCGAAAGTGGTCGGCCATCGCTATTCATGGCTGGTGCGCGTGCTCTCGCAGCGACCGAGTTGGTGTATGCCGGAAGACGTGGAGCGGATCGAAAGCGACGAGACCGATAGCGCAATTGCGGCCAAGCAAGTCAAAGCGTTAGATAAACAAGGGACGAATCGCAAAGTCGTGGTAGCGGATTCACTCTACAGCAACTACGTCTTTCTTGTTGCGTTTCTGGTGGTCACGACGGTGGTGGCTTTAGTGCGGTTACGCAGCAATCGGGTGCTCTATGAAGAACCACCGGAACCTGTGGAAACGCAAAAGGGGCGACCACGCAAACATGGGGAGAAGTTCAAGCTCCGTGACCCGCACCGTCCGCCTGACCGCCTGGAAACCACGACAGTTCTCGGCCAAGCTGTTCGTCTAAGCGCTTGGCATGATTTGCACTTTTATCGGATACCAGCACTGGTCGGTCTCGTACTGATGGTTGAGTTCCTCAAGAGCGATGGCACACCGCGTTTCCAGCGACCACTCTATTTTTTCTGGAGTGGTCCCCAAACCATTGCGCTCGCTGACCTCTGCCAGATGTATTTGTGGCGTTTTGCCATCGAGCATATGTTTCGCTTTTTGAAACAACACATGGGACTCAACACTTGCCGCTCCCCTGAACCGGAATGCCATGAGCTTTGGGGTTGGTGTTGTGCCCTTGCTCATGCTCAATTGGTGCTCATCCGTGATGAGGTTGCTCAACATCGCCCGCCTTGGCACAAACAATGCGCTGAGCAGGGCCAGCCACGGAAACTCACCGCCAGACAGACACAGCGCAACGCTTTTCCCTTTTTGCTTGCGTTGGGGACACCGGCTTCTGCGCCCAGACCCGCAGGAAAGGGCACTGGACGCACTTTCGGCTACTCTCCCAAGCCGCGCCAACGCCATCCCGTCATCAAAAAGGGCAAAAAACAGGCCAAGTCTGCCTAATTTCGGTGGGTATACTTCTCTTTTTAGTTGGTAATGTGCGTTGCCTTTCGGCTTCGTTTGGCTTTGTTTACTCTTTTTTCATCGTTTAGCATTCACCCAACTCTAAACTAGAGTTACCACTAAACCACGATATTGTGCGCGACGCTTGGAAAAGAAGTACGTCATTTCTATTGTGAAGTAAGTTAAATTACGCATTCTTATACTCCGCTTTGAATCAAACCCGGAGTTTTTGCTGAGATAGAAACTCCGGGTTTGATTACAACCGCAGTATAGAACCTCAACTGTAGAAACTCAATAGGTTTTGTGTAGATCATTTGTTGCTCAGCAAAGTATACTCACATTGTCAACCAAATAAGCTAAGGGAACATTAGATTTTATCATTAAATCAACTGTCATTAATCCAACAAGTAGCAGCACGACGTGGAAATGGCTACTGAATGAATACCTGACGCAATATTGAGACATGCAAAAACCAACCATCCCCGATAAACTACTTTTGCTGCTCAGCATCGGCGCTGGGGTGCCCATTTTCTGGTGGGCAGTTGCGCAACCGCTGCTCTTCTTGCAATGGATGAGTTGGGTGTTGGTTGCGGCTAGTGTCGTTACCGCGCTGCTCTTTGGTGGCGCGCTCTTACTGCGTTCGCAGTTAAGCACAGGTCGTTACCGCTATTCAATAACGCCGGACCGTAACGCACGGCTTCACAGTCTACGCTTTTTTCTCTGGTTTCTGGCCCATCACCTGCTCTGGGTATCGGGTGGTGGATTGCTGGTACTCATCCTATTATACGGTGTGGGCATTGATCTGTGGACACTGGCGATCTGCACCAGCATTACAGTGACAATGCTCTATATGGGCACCGGTGCGGTCTACTCGCTCTTCTTTTACGTTGATCAACGTTTCTATAACTTGGGTGTTTGTTGGGGCTATCCGCTCTCCATCGAATTATCGAAGTGGCCGATGGTCGATCAAACCTTGCTGATCCACCATCGGTTCCAGCAGGTAACCGCCTGCGATCTACAGCAACCACGCTCGTTGCTACGGCGTATTGTTGCCATCTTAAATTTGGCACAGGGCCGCGGGGCCGAGCGTGCGGTGCAACTGTTGGAAGCCAACGTGATAACCAATGCCCAACAAGAGGCAAAAGCGCGGGGTTTACTTGTTGTTGGGCCACTGCTGGCTACGCTCATGCTCTTGCTTTTCACCACCGTCACCGGCTTGATTGCACCACCGGTTACCGTTCTACCACAATCGATCGCCGAGCGGCCAAACGCAACGCCGGCAACCACGTCACCGGCAACCGTACCCGCCGTGACGGTCACTGCGCTCCCCTCGCCAACGGCTACACCGTCTCCATCGAGCAGCGCAACGGCACTGCCGGCAGCGCAAGCCGCGCCGGCCGTAGCAACAAGCAACCAACAAGGCGCAGCCACGCCCGCGGCAACGCCTAATCTCTCAATGGCCACCGTCGCGACAAACGCAACAGCGGCAGCTCCACTGTCGGCAACGCGCACAGCCGTACAGACGACGCCGCAAAATGCTGAGAACGGGTCGACACCAACCCAAAGCGCAACCGCGCTTGCGCGTGCTACAGCCGATGTGGCGGAGAATTCGAATGCACAATCAACGAATTCGCCGGCACCTGATGAAGGCACAACGCACAATCCACAAGCCCAAGCGACGATGTCGCCGCCGGCCACCCGCAGTGTGACTAACATTCCTGGCGACACCACAGGTCCCAACTCCACTGCAGCCAGTACGACTGTTCCAGACACGCCAAGCACAGAAGCACAACCCAGCGAATCGCAACCTGGTGAATCGCAACCTGGTGAAGCACAACCTGGTGAAGCACAAACCGATGAAGCACAACTTGGCGAATCGCAACCCGGTGAAGCTCAACCCAGTGAAGCTCAACCCGGTGAAGCGCAACCTGGCGAATCGCAACCCAGTGAAGCTCAACCCGGTGAAGCGCAACCTGGCGAATCGCAACCCGGTGAATCGCAACCCGGTGAAGCTCAACCCGGCGAAGCTCAACCCGGCGAAGCTCAACCCGATGAATCGCAACCCGGTGAAGCTCAACCCAGTGAAGCTCAACCCGGTGAAGCGCAACCTGGCGAATCGCAACCCGGTGAAGCGCAACCCGGCGAAGCGCAACCTGGTGAAGCACAACCCGGCGAAGCTCAACCCGATGAATCGCAACCCGGTGAGGCGCAACCTGGCGAAGCACAACCTGGTGAAGCGCAACCTAGCGAAGCGCAACCCGGTGAAGCGCAACCCGGTGAATCGCAACCCGGCGAAGCGCAATCCGGTGAGTCGCAACCCGATGAAGCTCAACCCGATGAATCGCAACCCGGCGAAGCTCAACCCGGCGAAGCTCAACCCGGTGAAGCTCAACCTGGCGAATCGCAACCCGGTGAGTCGCAACCTGGCGAAGCTCAACCCGGCAATTCGCAACCCAGTGAAGCAAAACCCGGCGAAGCTCAACCCGGTGAAGCTCAACCCGGTGAAGCTCAACCCGGCAATTCGCAACCTGGCAATTCGCAACCCGGTGAAGCTCAACCCGGCAATTCGCAACCCGGCGAAGCTCAACCCGGTGAATCGCAACCCGGTGCCGGCAGTGGTGGGGACGGTCCGGGAGGCGACATCAGTGGCGGCTTTTCCGAAGCAACTGATACACCCGAGACGGATAACAATCAAGTCGGTAATAATACCATCAGTCAATTTCGCCCAGAAGGGCTGAGCGCGGTGGCACAAATGCCGCCACCGCCCACCGATAGCAGTCAAGTGGTGACCGTCGAGATTCCGCCCATGACGCTGCTCTACGGGGCCGAACAGCCAGGCAATACGTCCGACAATGGTAGCGCAACCGTAGGGGCGGCGACGGCAACTACCACAACCACGGCCACAACGCCAGAACAGCCGGACGCGACGAGCAGACCCAAACAGATTTTACCTAATTGGATCTATGCGGTTTTTCAGTAGTCAGCACTAGACCTTTGCAGCAAAACAGACGAGTGCGTAATAAACAAAAGGAGATCCTATGAGTACATTCATGTCAAAGCTGATTAGCCCGATGGGCCTTGTAGTTCTAATTTGCTTCTTTTTGCCCTGGATTACAATTTCTTGTGGCAATCTGCCGGTGATCAACGAGGCTTCTGCTATGGATATTGCGACAGGGCTCACAGTCAATGGGCAAACGCAGGAAGGAAATCCGATGTTGTACCTGAGTTTGGTTGGCGGTGTCATTCTGTTATTAACCGGGTTG
Organism: Caldilineaceae bacterium; assembly: GCA_034432375.1. Taxonomy (GTDB): domain Bacteria; phylum Chloroflexota; class Anaerolineae; order Caldilineales; family Caldilineaceae; genus JAHBVH01. Next base: position 52,037 of record DAOUCA010000043.1, on the reverse strand, counting down.
GGATTGTGGAATGCCAAAAGCAACTCGGCTTCCGTCGGCGCGCTGATTGGGGCAGTGATTGTACTGGGTGTCTGGTTGCTCTTTCGTAAGAACCTTCAAGATGGTGTGAACGAAGCGGCCACGCAAGGGTTCGTGCTGAACCATAAGTGGGAAATAGGATTCTGGGGAACGTTTATTGGTGGCGTTGTGGGGGGAATTGGGGCGTTGTTTAGTTTTGGAGAGCGGGATAAATGAAAGCAATGAATCCCAAAGAATTTGCCGGCATAGCACTCACGGTTGTTCAAGAAGAAATGAAGGATCTCGACGAGGTGATTCGCCTCTGTCTCGTGGCGCTCTACACCAATGGTCACGTTCTGCTTGAAGGCAATCCAGGCTTGGGCAAGACAGCATTGGTGCGGGCGCTTGGTGATACATTGGGCTTTGCCAAAGGTCGCATCCAATTCACCCCGGATTTGATGCCGGCAGATATCACCGGCACCTACATGCCGATCCCGCGTGACGGTGTGATGACGCTTGAATTTGTGCCGGGACCGATCAATACCTCGTTACTGCTTGCGGATGAAATTAACCGGGCAACGCCCAAGACGCAGTCAGCTATGCTAGAAGCGATGGCCGAAAAACAGGTAACCGTCCTAGGCGAGAGCCGTAAGTTGCCAAAGCCCTTTATGGTGCTGGCCACCCAAAATCCGATTGACCACGAAGGGACCTACACACTGCCCGAAGCGCAATCGGATCGCTTCATGTTCAAGTTGCTGATGCCGACCCCTCAGGGGAAAACATTGCGCGAAATCATGGGCAAGACAGCGGGTCTGCTGGCAAGCGAAAATGGACAAAGCTCACTCGGCAAGGTGGTGAGCGACAGTACCAAAATCGCCATTCGTGACAACGCGCCGGAACGATATCAAGAGTACGGCCTTGCGATTCAACAACGCAGACCGTTGCCGGCCGTTGAGGCACACATCCTCACGATCCTGCTCGCCTCCAACCAACAGTTTGCCGAACTCGATAGCCTCAACACGCTGGATCGCGAACAGAAGCGCAAACTGGAACAGCTGGTCGAGCCGCTCTTCGTCTATGGATTGGGGCCACGCGCAGCAACGGCCCTTATGTTGGGCACCAAGGCCTGGTCCTTCTTTTTTTCCGACGCGGTCCATGAGACGGCGGATGGCAGCGATCTCGCCCGTGTGGTGCTGCCGGCGCTTCGCCACCGCATCAAGTTACACTTTCATTGGGTCGAAACCTATGGTCGCAAGAACAACACGGACAAAATCAACGAGTCGGCGCTCCTCGATCAGTTGATCGCCGATTTTTGTATTTTGGCCGCGCCCAAAGCCGCCGGTTACCAAAATGCCTTTGAAAAAACATTGCAGACTGTCATTGCCAAAAAGTATGGTGGGGCATGAGCGCACTGCCCGTTTCACCACTCACCGAGGCCATGCTCAGACGCTATCAACTGCGCGCACAGCGGCAGTTCCGATCGGGCCTGAGCGGTGGCCATCTTACCCGCAGGCAAGGACAAAGCCTGGAGTTTCGTGAGTTTACGACCTATATTCCCGGTGATGATATTCGCCACGTCGATTGGCGGGCGTCGAGCCGCTATGGTGGTGAGTATGAGCTGCTGGTCCGCAAATTTGTGGCGGAGGAACAATATTCGCTCGTCATTTCCCTCGACACGCGGGCCACGATGCAGTTGCCGCCGGCGCTGCCAAAGTTGCAAATTGCCAATTGGCTGGCCGAGGCCATTGCCTGGGTTGCGCTGCGTTCCGGTGACCGCGTGATTCTCCACCAACTTTTTGCGGCGTCGTCGCAACCGCCGGTCGTGTTGCGTGGTTCAGCCGGCTTGACGCAAATTCGCAGCGGACTGGCGCGCTGTCAGCCGCCGGCAAAGAGCGAAACAGGGCTGGAGGCAGAAGCGCTCAACCTCAATAGCTTGCGCCCGTTTTTGCCCCCAACCGCCATCTGGCTCATCGTGACCGATCTCTACTTTACGGCACCACAGGCTGAACAGTTGGCAGAACGGATCGTCCAAGCGCAAAATGGGTTTCGCCAGGTGCTCCTGGTGGAGTTAGATAGTTGGGAGCATGAGCGGGCATTGGTCGGTCTTGGCCCCCGTTTGATCGAGGGACCGGGGCTTGCGGTCGAACGCCCGCACTATGAGATCGGCGAGGCGGAATTGGAGACCGTGGCCACCACAATTCGCCAACATAAGCAACGGTTTCTCGACCGGCTACACCGCAACCGTGTGGACAGTCGGTGGAACTGGCCAACAACGCCAATCGACCACGCCGCTTTTTTCCAGGCGCACTTTTTAGAGGATCGTGCGCTCCAAAGTTTGTTTGAACGTAAATCAGCATGACAACAATCTGGATTCTTGGCGGGTTGACTGGCGTTTTGGTGGCGCTCTATATGGCGCGCCCCCGGCTGGAACGGCGCCAACTCTCAGCCGCCCGTTTCTTTGTGAATCTGCCGCCTGCGCGCCAAACCAACCGCCAACTACGATTGAGCAATCCGCTGTTGGCGCGACCCTTTTATTTGCAGTTGCTGGTGCTCTTGCTCTTGCTGGCCGCGCTTTTGTCGATCTTTCATCCGCTGGCCGGGGCCGGGCATGCGCAGAGTATCGGCCTGTGGCTGCTCATCGATAGCTCGGCCAGCATGAGCACCGCGCAAGCCGGCAGCAATCGTATGGTACTGGCGCAACAAGCGGCCAACGCGGTGCTGGCTCAAGCACAAATTGCGGCCACAGAAGCCACGCCACCGGTCGATCTCTGTATCAATATTTCAACCTTTGATCTCGCCCGTCGTGATCGACAACTGCCGGATCTCTCCGGCGCGGCCGCGGTAGAGGCCGCGCAGGCCGCACTCGCGACCATCACGCCTCGCGCATTGGGGAGCGATCTGGCGTTGATTCGCACGCTGCTGGCGCAACAAATCGTTACCCCAAGCGTAGCGATCAGCATCACAGCAACAGGGCAGCCGCTCGCTGTGCAGGGTGCTGTTGACCCAACTGCTGCCGCCTGCGCCGTCACCCATTTGGTGGTCATCACCGACCTGCCGGCCCCGGATTGGATCGGCGAGCCAGCACCGGTCGACATGATCTGGCGCGATGTGAGTGAGCCGGTCGACAATAGCGGCTTTAACACCATCCGGGCCATGCGTGACCCGTTGAGTGGACTCGTGCATGGCGTAGAGGTAACGGCGCAGTATTACAACAGACCGCCAATCAATGCACAGATGATTATCACCGGCCCAACCGGCACCCGCATCGCCGATGAGCCAATCCAGTGGCGGGGTGATGGCACGTGGCGCACCACTTGGCTTCCGCCTGGCCCAGGACAATATCAGTTGCAACTGATTCCCGGCGGTGCCTACACATTGGACGATCACGCGATCTTGGAGATCAACGAAGGCGCGGCGATCCATGTCAATTGGCAGCTTCCAGAGACAGCGCTGCATGAACAACTGGGTTGGATTCAAGATGCCCAAAGCCCGCAGTTGCGCGTCGTCGCGAGCAACGCACCGGGCAATGCAGCGTTCGCTTCGACAACGCCAACCTTGGTTGTCGGCAACGGCTATACCGGGGATCGGTCGCAAGAAATACTCGACTTTTACGATGCCGGCACGCTGCTGGCCGATCTCAATCTGGATGTGGCCGAACAGTTGGCGATCCAAGGAACGGTCTTACCGGCCGACTTTATTCCTGTGCTGCGTGGCGCTGATGGGCTGGTCTGGCTGGCACAACGCCGCAATCCGCCGGCAGTCCTCGTCCCTGGGCTACCGACGCAGATCGAGGAGACGGTTGATGCATTTTCCAAAACAGCCTTCTTTAACGGTGTGCGTTGGCTGTTGCAAGAGCGTCCCCTGCCGCCCCTCTACACGTTGACCACGCCGGCGCTACCGGAGCCAGCTGGTTCGCGCATCGCCCTGCACGCCGGTGAGGGGGATACAGCGCGCCTTCCTAGCAGCTATGGTGAGATCAGCGCACTACAACCGCGCCGCGTGGGGCAGCGCACCTGGCCGTTGTGGCCCTATCTGCTGGCGCTGGCGATGTCGATCTTTGCGGTTGAGCGCACACTGGCGCTCTATGGAGGCCGGCGATGGCGTTAACCTTTGAACCCCACGAACCGTGGTCCACCATCGTTGTCGGGCTTGCGCTCGTTGCGGCGCTCCTCTTGTTGGGCCGCGGATTCCTGGATCGCTGGCAAGTGCTGGGGCAGCGCGTCATCACCCGCAGTGCCGTGCTCGCAACATCGTTGGCCGCGGCCCTTTGCTTCGCCACGGCAGCCTTCAATCCCCTCTATGTAAACCGGCCGGATCCCGATGCGCTGCACCTCGCCGTGTTGGTCGATGTTTCTGAAAGTGTACAACGCGCCGCCGGCGGCTGGCCACAAATCCAGGCGATGGCAGCGCCCATCGTAGCCGCCGGTGTCAACCAGACGCCGGCCACGATCCAGGAGAAGAGTAACGCCGACCTTGTTACCTTTGGCAGCAGCGCCGTCATGGCCGAAGGCAATCTACCGCTGCGCGAGTTGCCCGATGCGTTTCTGCGTTTGCAGCCCAATGCCTTTGCGCCGACACAGAGCACCGATCTCGCCGCGGCATTGCTGCAAGCGGGAGGCCGAATTCAAAGCGCCGGCGGGCGGGGTGCTGTCTTGCTGATCAGCGACGGCAATCAAACCACTGGTGATGGCCTAACCGCCGCCGAGAATCTGGCGCAACAAGGGATCCCGATCCATATCCTGCCGATCACTGGTGGCGAGCCGATCTTTGCCGTTGCCGCCAATTTGCCGACCCAGGTAGAGGCGGAAGTTGACACATTTTTGCGTGGGCGGCTGCTCAATCGGCAGCCGGTGCCGATTCAGGCCCGTCTCTCGATTACCCGCAATCATGGTTTACCGGCGTCGCTCATCCGCTTTGGCGAGGCACTCGGGGTTACGGCACCGGTAAGCCTAGAACCCGAACGCGATGGTCGCCTGCGCCAGCGCTTACGCTTTGCCGGCGTCGGGTTGCAATTCCTTGATCTTGTCCTGCAACAAGCGGATGGGTTGGTTGGCGACAGGCAGCGCTTCTTCACCCATGTCAATCGTCCCTTGAAGCTGCTCGCCGTCGGCGGTGACAATCGGTGGACCGGCGCGATCGCCACCAATCGCGCCCAGATCACCGTTCTGACCCCCGCCGAACTCACCGTGGCGACCGATCTCACCGACTTCGATGCGCTTGTGATCAGCAGTGTCGCCGCCGATGAATTCAGCACAGAGACCCTGCGCCACGTAGTTACCCAAGTTGCAGATACAGGGCTGGGGCTCATGGTGTTCAATGGCGATCACGCCGGCGCGACCGAAGAGGACGCGACGATCCTGATGAGCTATGCCGACACACCAGTCGATCCGGCGCTACCGGTGTCGGTGGATCCGCGGCCCTTTACGCCAGAGCCGCCGCCACGACAGGTAGCCTTTATCATGGATGTTTCCGGCTCAATGGCCGGCCTTAATTTGGCCAAGTCACAGGAGATTGCGCGCTATATTGTCAATACATTTCTGCGCCCCCAAGATCGGCTCGATCTGTTGCTCTTCGGGGGCGGTGCCACCTATCTCATCCGTGATTCCTTGATGACGGATGGCAACAAAGCGCGCGCAATTGCGGCAATCGACACAATCCAAGCCGGTGGCGGCAGTGATGCCAATGCCGCAATGGCCCTGCTTGAACGTGATCGTCAACTCGATTGTGGCTTGATCTTTATTTCCGACGGTGAAATTGTTGAATTTGATGCTGTCAATACCCATCCTGACTGCCGCGCCACAGCCTTTGCCATCGGCCAAACATCCGTCCCTGCCACTTCGCCATTAAACGATTTGGCCGATCCCTTTCCGGTGACGGCAGAATTTGACCCGGCGGGAATTGAAATTCCCTACTTCAAACCGGAGCCGCGCGATAAATTTTTTGAGCCGGGCGATTACACCCCCCTGCCGCTCAATCGCCTCATGCATATCAGCGACCGTCTGCCCGTACCGGCCCTGCCCCTTACCGGCAACGCCATCACCTATCTGCGTGAGAATGCCGACCTGATTGCGGTCCGCCCCAAATTGACTGACCCGGTGTTAGCTTATCGTGCCTATGGGGCGGGCTATGTGGGTGTCGTTACCACGGCGATTCCCGACCCCTGGCTGGAGGCCGCAGAAGGGCGCGCAGCGGTCACCGCGTGGATCGAGCGACTGGCCGCCTATCAGGTACGCGATCGGTACACCTTTGATCTGGTTGACGGCGGCAACACATTGGATTTGACCATCGCGTTACGCGCCCAAGCGGACGGGCTACCCGATGTCGACCGTCTCAATGCTGCGGTGATCATCGCCGAGCCGGTAATTGGGGCAGCGCCCGGCGTGACCACAACGGTCGCCGGTGGGACAGTCATCAACGTGGCACTGCGCCCCGATCCCGATATCCCGGCCACATTTCACGGCACCATTGCTCTGCCACGTCTACCCGTTGCGCAAGAAGCCACCCTGGTGGTGACCGAGATCGGGCCGGACCAACTAACCCGGCCACAGCGGATTCCATTGCTCATTCCACCAGGCGGTGCCACGGCGGCCTCCACCACGGCAGAACGGTATAGCTATGGGCGCAACGATGCTTTACTGAATGCGATTGCCGCTGCCGGTGGTGGGATTGAGTTTGATCCCGCCAAGCCGGACGCAGTGCCGCCATTCTTCCAGCGTCAACCACCAGAACAGCGCGGTGATCCACTATGGCCTTGGCTGGTGGCTGCGGCAACTGTTTTTTATCTGACGGCCATTGGGGTGCGTCGGCTGGATATCTAACGTCACCAGAAAATCTGTTGGAGAACCATGCAAGATTTCGTTGTCACTGAAGCGGCGGTTGCCGCGCACCAAGAGCCGCCTGCGCCGGAGCAGCAATCCGCGCTATTGTTGGACGTTGACTATACGACATTCCCGCTAACGACCGAAGTCGAACTGCTGCAACGCGTAGCGCGCGATCTCGTCCAGGGGCTCCTTGAGCGGCGGCCATTGCCAACCCTTTCGACCTTGCTCACAGAGGCCGAGCTAGCTGTACATCGGCCGCCATTGTCCTGGCGCACCCTGGTTGATCGCTATCTTGTCTATGGCCGCCACGCCCTTGCGGATGATTTCGGGCTGAATCTACAAGAGGGCGTGCGCCATTTGCGCCAACGGCGTCTCGTCAGAGCCAAGGCGGCGTTGCGTCGTTGGCCCCCGCGTCTCCACCTAACCATCTTGCTCAATCGGCTGGAAGGGCGATTGGGTCCACTGGTGCCGCCGACGATTCCCGACGAGTTGCTGCTATTGACGGCTGAACGGGCCTGGCGCGATCTGCGTTTCCAAGAGGAGATCGCGGTGTTGCTCTATCGCCACTTGCGCCAGAGCGTTCTCATGACCCAACTGGATAAGGTGTTGGCGATCTTTTCGCCCAACACCTTTTGGATCCTCGTGGCGTTGACGCCGCCCCCGACCGCATCCGGTCTGGCGCAGCTCCGTTGGTCGCATTGGCTTGAGCGCTGGACGGTCCGGCGCTTGCGCAACTTGGCAACGCGACGGGCATTGGGGGCAACCGAGTGGGCCGGCTTTTGGGACCAATGGCTGCTCTGGTCTGCGCTGAACCAATCTCCAGAGGCAGCAGACCGGTTGACACCCATGCTCTACAATGCTTTGTTGGGATTACCGATCATGACGTTGAGCCGCCCTGCTTTAGGCCTAGAATCGGTAGCGACCGACCAGGTTATTGGATCACCGCACGTCGATCCGGCTAGTACAGCAGGGGTTGAAAGCAATTCGCCAGCGAATCCTGCCGGGGAGACCGGCAACCAGCTACCGCGTCGCAACCGTTTCTACCGTGCGGGCACGATCCAACGGGGGCCGGTTGTTGCGCCAACCTTTGCGGCGCCCAACTGGCAAGCAGCCGTACCCGGCTGGTTTTATGCTTATTATGTCAACAACAAACTGGGAGACAGTCATGTTTGATTCAGATATCTTAGCCGAATTGACTCGTTCACACCGCCAGACCTTGCACAAGCTGCACGAGGTTGAGCAGAATCTGACCGCGCGCTTTGTAAATCTCAAAGATCCAATTCGTGCGCTGATCCTCGCGGTCGCGGCCGGTGAACCCCTCTTGTTGGTGGGGCCGCCCGGTACAGCAAAATCTCGCCTGATCCGTGCCTTTTGTGGGCTAACGGGGCTGATCGATGAACAGTCACACGATCGTCGACACGATGCTTACTTTGAATATCTGTTAACGCCTTTTACAGAACCGGGAGAACTCTTTGGCTTTTACGATATCAGCAAGCTAGATCGGGGCGAACTGACGCGCCTGGAGAAGGGCATGATGCAAAACGCCACCGTTGTCTACCTTGATGAAGTCTTTAATGGGTCAAGCGCGATCCTCAATTCACTGCTCGCTTTTATGAATGAAGGGATCTTTCACGATCGGGGCGAAATCCGCAGGGTGAATATGAAGTGTCTCTTTGCGGCCACCAATCAAATTCCGGAAACGGCTGAGTTGCGTGCCGTCTATGACCGCTTTGTCCTGCGCTGCGAGGTCAACAACGTTGCGTCTGATGTGTCAAAACTCGCAGAGTTAGTGCATGTCGGCTGGCAAGAGACCTACCGACGGCCACTGGATGCAGGGAGCTATTACACGTTGCTGAATGAGTTGGAAGCGCTGCGCAACGACATTAAGTCACTTACCGAACAGGGGCGGTTGCGACCAGCAATCGAACACCCTTTCTACAACAGCTTGACACAAATTGTTGAACATGCCCGTGAATATGATCTCTCGGCAATGTCCAACCGTCGGTTGATCAAGATCATCCACATCATGCTCATCCATCGCTTATACGAGGCCGCCATTGCAGTGGAGCCGCCGGTGTCCATTGTGATGCGCGCCGAAGAGTTGCAGTTGATTCCCCGCTTCTTCCTGGATCGCAACGAAAGTGATCCGGTGGAGCGCATGATGAGGGTGGCAATCCGCTATGACTAACTTTCCAGAACCTACAACAGTGCCGTCGGTAGCGGCGAGTGACGAAGGTGATGACGCCACCATGACTGTGCAACTCGTGTCACCGCGCAGTTGGCAGCCGCTTGTGCAGCAGACGCTCGACGCCGCGACACCACAGGAGCGGCCGTTGGTTCACACAATTCTGAACACCTTTCACAATCGCCATGTCGGCATTCCGCCTACATTGGCGGCAACCGCGGCAACGGTGCTGCTCGATCCGTCCCAACAGCGCCGTGCCCCACAACCTTGGGATGCGGTCATTGCCCGCATTCAGCACGAGTTAGCACCGGGTATGGAAGAGCCCCAGGCCCGGCAACGGCAGATTGGCTTTGGGGCGCTCTTTAACGCCAATCCCACCTACAGCGCCTTGCGCATTATTCTGCCGGTGGTGTTGGCAGCCTGCCGCCGGATTGGCCGATGTTATCTCTTCTGCGCTGATGAGATTGCAGATAGCATTACCAATGATGCGTATCTGCAATACACCGAAGCACTGAGTTCACAGATCCGGCAGCTTGCCATGCGTGATGACAAAGAGTTTCAACTCTTCTGGCAAGAGCGAGCGATTGTGCTGTCCAGCCTCTCGCGGGAAACGGAACGGGCCGGTTCGGCCTTCTATTCACTGCCGGAGATGGATCCGGCCGCCTTGCGGCTATTGCAGCAGCTCAGTCCGGAGCTAGCCAATGAACAGCAGGCCAAGAAATTGCCGCGCTTGGTCACCCCACTGAAGCGCCAACGAAGTCAGACCCGCAAAGAAGGTGGGGTCGATGGGATTCGGGTCACACGGCGCATGGAAGATATCAATAACATCCTCATGAGTGAATTTATGCATCCGCGTCTGCTGTTACTTGACCGACTCTTAAACACGGGCTATCTGGCGATTGAACGTCCACCGGAGCGCGTAAAGCTGCGCGATGTGCTGATTGCGGCACTGATGCCGGCCGATGTCCAGCCAAGTCTTCATGTCGATTTCTTGAAAGCCTGTTGGTTTGATTGCATGATGCAACTGAGTGTCCTGCTGCGCCACCACAGACTTCATCACAGTGAATTTCGTTGGATTGAGGGCGATCCATTTGACCAGGTGCGCTCTACTGTCTTTCCGTTGAACCAGATGCCGATCTTCGAGAGCGATATCGACGAAGCAGCCACAGCCGGCTACCGTGATGAATTTTTGCGCGCCCTACGTTGGCTGCCCGCCTTTCTTGATGAGCGCGGGGCCTTTCAGCCACTGCCGATCGCCCACGGCAACCGTTTCGCCGATCTGTTTGCGGTGCCGGCGGCAACTCCTGCCGACCTGCCGGAGACGAGCGCCGCGCTGGTAGCGCAATCGGCTGCACCCGCGGCAGGAGAAGCAGCACACCGCGCGGACCACCTCAAGGAGTGGTTGCGCACAGCCTGGACCAGCCAACGCGAAAGTCGCACGTGGCAACAGCAAGCAGAGGAAGAGAGCCACCGCCGGCGCCGGAACGATCAGCTGGCAGTGGACGAATTTGCTTATGTCCACATCATGCTCTTTTTGCCGGCGCGGCAGCGACAGAGTGCGTTCAGCACGTTTTCGCCTCGCGCCGGTCAACTGGCGCGTTTGCTGCAAGCGGCCGGGAAGCCGAATCAATCGCTGAGCGTTACGTGGGTGCCGGATGAATTGCTTCCCAGCAAAAACAGAGCGGTACCCCTGGTAGAGCCGGCTGAAAAATGGGGCTTTGAGGTCAAAGGCGAAGCATCAAAAGCGCCGCTGCCCAATGATCGGGATGATCTAGACGGCAAAGAGATCGCTTGCCTCTTGGAACAGGCGTGGCTCGACCAACTATTGAAGGAGATGTGGCGTGGCTGAGGTTTCGTTTTTACTCGATGAACTGACGCCGTTACAGGCCTTCCATCTGCTGGCTGAAGCCGCAAAAGCGACGCATGGCGTGGGGCTAGAAGAAGTGCGTCTTGGGGTTTACGGCACGCAGTACTATGGTACATCGGTTACGGTTGTGCTGCCCGACTATCTGGCGCGTGGGAACACAAAAAAGTTCCAACCGCAGCAGGAAGCGCTGGCAGCGTTGCTACAGATCTATGGTCAGATTACCGAACGCGAACCGCGCCGGCGCGAGCCAGAGGCCGAATTGGTGTCGTTGGCGCAGAGTGTCGGGCTGTTGCTGCTCAGTGATGTTGCTGAGAAACCGGCCTTGCCCCAAGCCGGCGAATTTCTATTGCTCGCACCAGGGGTAACACCGGAACGTGCGGCGGCCATCGTTGAAGAGTTACGCTTTCATGCAACTGACGTGCGCATCACAGCGGCGCACACGGATCGAAATCGGCAAGCCATTCACCTCTTTCACCTATTGGCAGACCCCAAACGCCGTTCGTCGTTCCAGAGTGCGTGGGTTGGCCGGCGCTTTCCCGATTGTATCGTCTTGAGCGCTTTTGCCGATGGCGACACAACGGTCTTTCTGCCGGAAGAGAGCAGGCCAAGCCGTGAAGGGTTGCATGAGTTTTGCCGGTTGTTGCGTCTGACGCCGGCACTGTTTCGTACGAAAGTTTCCAGCACGGACACCGGAGACGCCGCGGCTACTGACACCGTGGCCGGCCGGGAACCAGACAACGCCAACACAACGGTAGCGCCGGTGGATACAGCGTATGCCCGCGGTGGTGAATTATTGGCGGCGGTGAACCAACAAGCGCAGACGGATAGCTCTGCGCAAAGCAGCGCACAGCTTGAATTTTACTATTTGCGTGAGCTGACTTTTTACGAGCAAGGTGCGTTTACGCCACCACTGCCGGATCATATCGATATTGAGGTGCATAGCCTGACAACCACGGCGGAAGGCATTCAGCGGTTGCGCAGTGCAATTGCGGAGGCAGAGCCGTTGATCGCCTACCGCCTGGCCTTGCGTCAGGGGCGCTATCAGGAATTTAAAGAGGCGGAGCGGAATGAATACCAACGCCTTTCCCAACAGCAATTGGATATCGAGTATCGGTTGGCCTATTTGAGTAGCATCAACGCCGCCCGGCCAACCCTCTTGCGCTTTACCCAAAAACAGTTACCGGCATTGGCCGACGTCATCCGCAGCATTCCCATGAAGTTTTTGCAAGGTGAAGATCTATTGTATGGCTTTCAAGCGGTTGAGCGTTACTATCCGGCGGGGCTGCACTATCTGCTCAAATCGCCCCATGTTGTCATGGATGAAATGAATCCGTTACCACAGTGGGAGGCGCTGGATAAGCTGGCGATGCACTTTTGGCTCGATCCCCTGTGGTCGCGCTATTACCGTGGGCGCGGGAATGAATGTTGGGTCTTTGTGCCAAAGGGGATGACCCTCTTCCCACCGATGCACTGTTGGGACGCCACTGATATGGATACCTATTTGCGCGATGTACTATCGCAATGGTTCCACGGTCAATATGGCGTGGCGTCGATCCCGGAAAAGGCGATCTATCTCTTTGAACCATCGCCCCATGCCCCGGAAGAGATCCATATTTCCGTTCTAGACCAGCGCCTGTTGCAGCCGCTACACACCCAACTGGGGTGGTTCAACGACAATCTCGCGATTATGAATGAAATCGGCATCGATGAGTTCATCCGCACAATGGCCAATGACATTGCCAAACGGGATATTGCCGCACGGATCAGCCAGGAAGCAGAGAAAATGGTGGCGACCTTTGCCACTGCCGCCGAAGAGACCAGTCGCCAAATCGCGGCCAAGGCCACTGAGCTTACCACAGTATTGACAGCTGAAGTGCGCAGGATCGTCCGCCAGGCCCAAACGACGACGGAGGAAATTCGTGATCTCAATCAGCGGTTGGCAGCATTGCAACAGCTTTACGATGAAATGCGCCGGGTAACCACAGAAACCGAGACGCTGGTGACAGAGACTGATAAAAAGATTGATGAGACGACGCAATTTACGGCGAATCTGCGTCAACGGGTAGAGACGGCGCTAGCTGACGCGCAAGACGCGCGCCAAGAAGTCCAAGAGCGTGTGGCCGCCGAAGTCGCCTTGTTGGAACAGACCCACGCCGATCTGCGGACGATCTTGGCACGGCTGCGGGAGGAACGATGAGTAACTATGCCCAAGAGTTCGGCCAGGGCGCTGAACCATTGGCGGAAGTGCGTGAAGAGAGCGCCACTTTGGTGCAAGGGAGCGAAGCGGCGGTCAGCACCTGGCTAACCGAGCGCACCACACTGGAGGTTGGCTTGATGCCGCTGCTACGCGAGTGGTTGGGGCGCTTTCAGACGGCCACGAAACCGTTTCGGTTGTGGCTGCTCTATCTCCAGCGCCATTGGCTGCGGCGCTACACGGGAGTAACTTGGTGGTCTCCAGCGGGGCGACGCTTTCGGGTTGAGATTGGTCGCCTCTGGCTTCTCATTGGCTACGAATGGCTACGCGCCTGGTTGCTTTTGCGCTATCGCCGTATCCGGCAGTGGTTGATTCGCCACCGTGCGCTGTTGATTGGGGGCGTGGTCACCATTGGCATGCTCGTAGCATTTTACTACTGGCTTCAGCTTATCGGCTTTGTCTGGCGTAACACGCTCGACAGTCTGCGCACCTATTGGGAGTTTCTTATCAGCTCATGATCCCTTTCCGTTCGCCCTTTTTGGCACCCATACCCCAGATCGAGATCTCCGGTCGATTGTTTCGGCAGTCACGCCGGTTTACGATCTTTCTAATCGTGGCCACGCTTGTGCTACTGATCTTCATATTGATTCGGTGGCCAGTCGGCAGGAGTGGCCCGTTGTACCTGCTTTATTGGGTGCATGATCGCATTTTCTTACCGGTGCGGGCTTACACCTTTACGATATTTTTCCCGATGAGCATCATCTGGTGGGGAATTAGCGGCACGCTCTTGCTGTTGTGGACAATCTCTAAGCTGGCTGATCGGTCGCTCATTTTGCAGCCGCACATGGCATTGTTGCGTTTTGCCAGCCATCAGCCGCACCTGCATCCACTCTTGCTGCACTTTGCCGAAGAGTTTCAGCGCCGTGGTTATACGCCCGATCTGCTCAAAACCGTAACCGAGCGCGAACGGGCGTTGGCCGGCCACTATGTTGGTATAGGCCCAGATGTTGCCGCCGACCCTGTTGCGCTACAAGCTTTTGCCCGCTTTACACACCTGCTTGTACAACTTTCGCTGTTGTCCAACAGCATGTTGACCGATAGCTTGACGGCAGCGGTTTTGTGGTATGAAACCTTGCTGCAGCTGCTGCTCTTTAATACTAGTACAGAGCAGCCAATCGAAAACAAGGCAGAAGACAAAGTCGAGGCTTTGGCATTATTAGCCGCTTGTGCATTGCCGGTTGCCAATCGACTAACAGCAATTGCCGGCCAACGCTCATCGCAAAGAGGAAGGCTAGACGAGATATACCAGGAAACACCTTTTTCTATCGCAAGCCTGGTCAAAGATCTCCGCCTAACCCTCTATAGCCAACCGACAATGATGAACCACTTAATGGCGACAGCACAGTTGCAGCAGGTCGACGCCACTGCTGCTCGCTATCTGCTTGCCCAAGCTGTGGCAAATCGGCGCGCCCTACTCGGTACCTTACTTCAACAGGTGGCACTTGATGAACGGCGCAGTCGTCAGGCGTTGGCCGCCACCGACAAATCATGGCACAACGCCCTTGATGCGACACTATCACCCGCCGAGCTGGCCCTCATCGGGCGGCTGACACTGCAAAGTGCAATCTATACTGCTTACCTTGGCGCACAGCCGGCGATGGCCCTGGGCTATCTTGATGGGGTAGAAACGCTGAATTTTGCACTGGCCTATACAACCGATCCGCGTGAGGAAGCGCAAGTCGGGCGGCAACGCGTCGCAGCGTTATTGGATAATTTGCCAACGGCGACCGACTATCAACTCTGCGCGGCATTGCAAGCGCGTCAGGTGACGGCCCGTCAACAACGGTGGTTTGCTTCACCTTTGGATGACGAACAACTGATCGTAGCCCAAGATTTTGACCTTGCCTTCACCTATGTCGCGACACTGGCGCACGCCGCTGGGCCACCACCTCTCAACAAAGCATATCACTCGCTGGAACAGGCGTGGGTCGGCAACATGATCACCCAACTGCAACACTTGGGCCCCGGTTATCGCTTCATCCGCGACCATACAAGACCCTATGTGGTAACGATGGCCAAGCAATTGACCACCTCTCTGCGTGCCCTACGGCAACAAGCAACGAAACTTGACGAGAGCTATGGTCTGCGTGAGGAAATTGCGGCGAAAGCAAAGGGGGCGCGTCAACAAGCCCGCATCGAGTGGGACAAACGTTATCAGCAGACGAACGAGCGCTACCGCGACTATATTGCTTCTGGGGAGATCCAACTATGGCTACAGCAGCAATGGCAGCGTCTACAGCAACGGCGACAATACCTACAGCACAAGCTACAGCAACTCCTTGATGCAATTAGCCGACGATTCGGTTAATCGGGATCCACCCAAGAATTCTACTCCTTGAATTCAGCGATGAGTCCTCATTCTGTTACAGCTCTATGCCTATTAGAAAGGAACAAACAATGGTTACCGTACAAGAAAAAAACCCCACGTTGGCGGCAATTCTCAGCCTGCTCCTCAATGGTCTTGGGCAAATTTACAATGGACAAGTAGGCAAAGGCATCTTTATTTTTTGTATTCAGATCGTGAACGCGCTGTTAACCTCAGTCTTTATTGGCTTCTTCACAGGGGCGATCGTCTACATTTGGTCGGTCTATGACGCCTATGCCGTTGCAAAGCGTCTCAACGAACAAAATCAGCAACAATTTCTGACCAATACAAAACAGTGTCCACGTTGCGCGGAACGGGTAAACATCGACGCCAAAGTTTGCCGCTACTGTAATCATGAATTCGTGCCCGAAAAGGCACATTAGCGAACGTCCCCACCGTAGGGGCACGGTATACCATGCCCCTACGGTGGCCACCTCCTCCATTTTTGAGTTCGCAGGATAGGGATAAGCATACTCAGACGATGAAAACTCTTTGGCACCACCCAGATCGCGCACCCGAAGCGCAAGTTCGTGGCCGGCTACGCCACCGCGCTTGGCAGCTTCCACTCCGTCGGCGTATTGATATTGTGATGCTTGTCGGTCTGACAACAGCCATCTTAATTGGGATCGGCGGCTGGTTTGCCTACGTCTTTGTTGGTACGCGCGCCGGGTGGTTTGACGCCCCCATAGTGCAACCTGTACGCGATAACCGGATTCTCGTCAACGTGCGCGATCAGCTCGCGCGCAATCCCCTCCTAGCGGCTGTCACCCATCTGCCGGATCGACAGCTTTACATTGCGCAAGCGGGTGGGATCATTCATCGTTACAATCCACGCACCCGGCTCTGGTCCGCGGAAGAACCTTTTGCGGCCACTGCCCCGATCAACCGTGATTTCGTCATGTTGCGCTCTGGTTGCGGTGCCGATCCGCTTTCGTCGCGCGCGGCAAGTTGTCCGGATGCAGATGTGCTGTGGGCCGTGACCCGTGAAGGCGGGTTGGTGCGCAAACAGAATGAGCAATGGGAGATCTTGATTGCCGATACCGCCTTTGTCGGCGCGCAAGGGCTCCCGATCACCACCGAACAACTCACGACAGCGGTGCTCTCACCGGATAAGCGCTGGCTGGTTGTCGGTACACGCGATGCCGGTATTGGCATCTATGACAACAACGCACACCGTTGGCTCACGCTATCGCAGGATCTTTACAACCAACTGCCCGCGTTACAGATCGACCACCTCCGTTGGTGGCAAGGGCGCTTTTGGATCGGGACGCCAAACGGTCTCACGTCGCTCCAAATTAATGATACTGGACAAACTGAGCTGTTAGCGGTCGAGATTGCCCCTGGTGCTGTTGTCGATCTCGATGCCGAACCCGATGGGGCGCTGTGGATGCTCATGCACTATCCGTGTGAAGTGGGTGGCGAGGCCTGCCTTTGGCTTGGCAAGTTGGCCACGCCCACTGCTACACCGACGGTCCTCATCCATGAGCGCAATCTTTACCCCGATTTAAGTCTGTCGAATCTACACTTTGCCCAGGATTGGGGCGAACGATTGGTCGTCGCCGGTCGCACCGGGATCTATCAATATGCGCTGCAGGATCACAATTGGCAACAAGTGTTTGAGCAACCGGTTTCGGCGCTTTTGCCGACTGCCGACGCTGGTGGCTTCTATTTCGGCTTTCCCCGCGGTGTGGGCCTACTGCAAGAAGGGGCCGAGCTGGTAAGCTGGCAGGTGGACGATGCGGACGTAAAGAAGTTGCTCTATGGTCATAATAGTGAGGTGTTGGTGCTGACGGCGGCCGGGAATCTGGTTGCGATCAATCAAAATGCGAAAGAACCGCGCCCCATCTTCACCAAGGCCAAAACAGCCTTTGACCCCGAAAGCTTCACCGCCGCCGCCGACTTGGATGGGACAGTGTTGTTGGTCGGGGACGAGGGGGCGTTGTTGCACAACCTCGCGCAACGAAGTTATGAAGATATCGACGCCGCTGCTTTGCCCGATTGGCTACGCGATCAAGAGGTACGTCTGTTGGTCTCCGGTGATGCCCTCTATGCAGTAACGCCGGGCACAGAGGGCGCGGTCAACGTCTATGCCCATGCCGTGGCGGATGCCGCAACCAGTGCCTATATCACAGATTCCGGCCGCGAAGTTGCACCGCAAAGTATCCCCGGTCCTGTCGAACAGGTACGCAGTTGGGACACCCAAGGCATTGGCCTATTGGCGGGTGACGGCAGTCTCTATCAATTCACCCATTCGACGGGAACTGCCACGACCAATCCCGCGGCAGACGAACGACGCCGTTTAACCGGCGCAGCCGTGCCCGAACTCAACAATCGCCCGTTGTTGGATGTGGCCGAATTGGGCAATGAATTGGTTGTTTCGACCCAAAATGGACTCCGGCGGTACAACCTCGACCAACGAGCATGGACAGAATTTACGGCACCGCCGGTTGACAAGACAGCCGAGGAGATTGTCGCCTTTAATAACCAGATCATAATGCGTACCGACCAACAGCGGCTGGTGCAGAGCAACGGGAATAACCCAGTCCTAATCGGCGACCAAGCGGGCTTTCCCATGACCGATGCGACGTTGAGCGATGTGCTGGCCGATGGGCAATGGCTCTATCTTGCCGGTGCCGGCGCCGTTGCCGAATATGATCGTGACGGCCGCCAAATTGTTAACCGTTGGGAGTTCTCGGCCCAGACCGCGGTTACGCTCAGTGGCATCTTTAACCGCCAACCCTTGGCGCTGACCAATCGCGTCGCCTGGCTCGGTTCAACAGCCTTATTTCCCGATGCAGGCGACGTTTTGGGCTTATCGACGGCCGGCGGCAACTGGATTTGGACCGACCGCGTTGCTGACAACACGCGCTTTTTTATGGGCCAACCGCTCAGCCAGCCAGAGACATTTGCAAGCGCCCGCTGCTTCTTTCGCAACCCCAGCGCCGGTGCTGGGGTACAACAAGTGCTCGATGCGCGTGAACTGCCCCAAGGCACAATCGCGGTCATGACCAATGCCGGTCTGCGCTTTTACGATCCCGCGGCCCGTTCGTGGTATCGCGATGAGCAGCGCTTGGCACCATCCGGCGGACGGCTCTACCGCTTCGCAGATCAACTTGTCCTGACAGAGGGCACCAACGGCGCAAGCATGACGATCACCTTCATCGCGCTTAACAGTATTCAACTGCCCCATAGTTGCCGCACCGATCCGGTTAGCTTAACCCCACGACCATATGAGGCACAGGCGGTGACCGTGATCGAAGCAGAGAATCGCGCCGCTTGGTTAACTGCCGATGGAACAGTCGTTGAATGGCGCAACGGACAGCGCACCACACTGCTCGAAGCCCCGGGCCTTGGGCCAGAACAGAGCGCCGTGCGCCGGATCTTTGACCGTAGCCCTGCCTATCTGCTTTTCGCCACCGATAGCGAACTCTGGCACTACGATCTGCGTCTCCGCACCTGGACAGAGATCCCGTTGCCGTTGGACAAAACAGTAAACGGCTTTGCATCGATCAATGTGGAAGCGAGCACCGCAGGGGGTGGCGCGGTGGAGACGGTGACCGCCGCAACCGCGACGGGGGAGTTCTATGTCGGCGATTTTGATCCCGCCATGCTCGCCGACAAGAGCAGCCCGATTGCGCTCGCAGCCGTCTATCAACCGCCGCCAAAAACATTTGGCGCCGCACCAGAGGCGCTGCTCGACATGCAACGGGAAGCAGCAACCAGCGCCGGGGAGAGAGATCTATGGACCTTCTTGCTTCAAGATCGCCTGCAGTACTACGATCCTGCCACCCGCCGCTGGCTGACGCCTGCGCCATTAGGCGACCCCGACCCATCGCTACGCTACCAGGAAGCAACCGCCATCGACCGCAAAATCGTCACCAGCAAGGCGCAAGGCACGTGGTGGGTGGCGCAGGCAGCCGGTCCCCACCCCACACGCTTTGCCGAGTATGCGCCACCGCCAACCAACACCATCTATCTCGACGATAGCGGCACCGTTTGGCAACTCGATGGCGATGGCCGGCTGGAGCAGTGTAGCGCGCACAACGGTCGGCGCTACGAGTGCACCCAATCTGGACCATCACCCTTTTGGTTGGATCCTGCGCAGATCCAACAAGTGATCCCGTGGCAAACGCTGCTGTTCTTTGTAACGGACACAGGCTTGCGCGCCTTTGATACAGAGGCGAATCGTGAGGTGGCGCTATCGACAGACGCCCAGCATTTTACCGGCGTGCAGACTGTACGAACCCATGCGGAAGCGCTACTACTGCGGAGCGATGATGCGCTGCTTGTTCTACAACAGCAAGCCAACAGCCAACTACGCGCCACCTTGTGGTCCGATGTCAATGAGCTGATCTTTGACGAGAAGGCGTTGCCTTGGCTCCAAAGTGGTGGTCAGTGGCGAGTATGGCGTGACAATGGCTTTGCTCCACCGCCGGCGGGTAATACAAGCAGCAAGCCCACTTTTACGATCTTTGCCGCCGAGGAGATGGGCGCGACAGCCGTTGACAGTGACCTTTACCCCTACGATTGGGATGGTAACGCCCTCCGCAAGGTTTCTGCACCACTCCCCACTGATTTGCTGACCGCAGAGAGTGTAGCCCTTGTGCGCGGGAGCGATCAAGCCTGGTGGCATCTCAGCCGTGAACAGCTACAACTGCTTACCATGACTACGTGCTATCTTCCGACGCCAACACCGCTGCCAACCGCCACACCATCGGCAACCGCCACAGCCACCAGCACGCCTACACCATCGCCCACGATATCACCCACCAGCGCCGCGACGCGTACGCCGACGCATACGCCGACTCATACAGCGACGGTCACAGCGGCACCAACGCAGAACGCAACTGTGCCAGATCCTGCAATCGCGATCACGGCAAGCACCGCGATCAGTGCGACGGCGTCGGTCTCCGACACAGTCAGCGCAAGCCCGACGGCGACCAATACTGCAACGGCGACCGCCACCCCGACACCAACCGCCACTGCGACCGCAACGCCAACCACAACCGAAACACCGACGGTTACGCCTACTCCAACGGCGACCCACACGCCAACCGAAACGCCCACGCCGACGGTCACCCCCACGAACACGCCGTTGCCCACGCCCGTTGCCTACGATTGTCTCACCGTGGCGCAGGCGTTTGCGTTGCCAGGTGACTTTCGGCTTAGACCAGGAGAAGCACTGCTCTCAGTGTCGGTTGACATGTCCAACACGGTTACTTTTGTCAATGCAGCCAATCAAGCCTTAGTCGTCGAAAGTACGAATACCGGCGACGCTGAACTTGCTGTCATGGCCGACAGTGACCAACGCCTGCGCGGTGTGGTGGACGACAGTTGGCCCCGTTTGCAATCAAATGCCGTCAAAATGGCAAACGGCGATTGGGCCTACAACCCGATTATCGCGTTGCAACTCGACCGTGAAAATGGGCTACACGCGCAGCGTCCCACCGGCACGGCACAACTGGCCGAACGGGCCACGGCGGACTTTACAGAACCGCCGGCGCTTGATGTCGGTTGGCTGGCCTGGAATCGCACGCAGCAGACATTTGAGATCGCTACCGACGGCAACAGCACGGGCCGCCTGGCGATTGCCAAAGGTGATTTTATCGTTGATGGTCATCTCCTCTTTGAACCGATTGACGCCCTGCTTGCCCCCGCGACAAATCGGCTGACCGCGGCCAACCAACATGGAATCTGGCACTATAACAGTGAAAGTCTAGCCCTCGATCAACGTGGGATTACCTTGCAGCCGTTGATGCTGGCTGCGCCGATCCAGGCCGTGCGTGGGGCATTTGTCGCGGGGAACGGCACGGCGACGCCGGGAACGGCGAACATCGCGGCAACGCCGCAGCGCTACGCGATTACCGTCGCCGATGTAAACTTTACGGAAACCGTGGGCGACCGTACCGTCGCCGCGACCATTGCCAACGAGAATGCGGGCAGTGCCCTACCGGTTTGGGAGAATGGCGCATTTATTTGGGATGTTGATCGGCGCAGCCTGGCATATGCCGATGAGCGGCTCTATCTACAGAGTCACGCCGGCATCCATCCAGTCGATCAACTGGGCGACTTTGATCCAGGGCCGGAAGAATTAGCGCGCGCCACAGGGTCCTTGCAATCGGAAGCGGGCAGTGCGCTTTATTACTGGGATGGTGCAACGCGCTATCAACAGAGCGCCAGCGGCTGGCGCGTCGTCGCCGCTGACCCAGCTGCGGTGCGCACACTTGTAAACAATACGACGTGGCAGTGGCAGCTTGACGGCAACACCCTCACCATCGATCTCGTCGGCATACCCTATGGCTTTGATTTGACCGAAACAGATGACGGTCTCTCCTTTACCGCAGATCGCATGGTGGCAGCCTCCGCACATGACGATCAGCTCCACGTCATGACGGAGGCATTCTTCGAGATCGCCGCCGATCCTGCCGCATTGGCGACGTTCCGTGCGGACCGTCTTGCCGCACAGCGCGCCGACCGGTTGGACGATCTCCATTTGGCCGATGCCCGTACGGAGCTTTATCTAGTCAATGACGCAGAGCGCGACCGTTGGAATGGGGCTACCCAGCAATTTGTTAGCAGCGCTGCTGTACAAGATCCCTATCAACAACGCCCCCTGGCGACAACACCCCGTCTCCGTTTTTCTTTGGTGGCCGGCGCGGTACATAAGGAAGTGCGCTTGGATCAACTGGACGGCAGCACAGTATGGGCGACTTTCTCCTTTGTCGACAGCCAGTTTCCCTTTGACGTTGTAACCGCATTGGCGCGCTACGGGAATGAGCTTTACGTGGGGACGAGCGGCAGCTTGCAACACTATTCCACACAGCTTAACACCGCTCTGGACACTGTCGCCCATCTCTATGATCTACGGCTTAACCCGAGCGACGAGCCGGCCGCGATTACCCGCGTCGGCGCGCCGGTGGCCGATCCGCAACGGCTCATGGTGCGCACCGACGCGCGCTGCGTCGAAAGACGCGGCAGTGCGCCTTTTACGCCCTGCACCAATCCCGCCGAACTCGATCAACGGCAGCGCATCAAGCATGATCTCTGGCGTTGGTATACGGACGGAACAGGACAGACTATCGGTGAATACAAATTGCAGGATGGGAGTTTTGCACAACTGCCGGTCACCATGGAAGGGGGACGTTTTCCCCACGATAGGCTCAAGGATGCGCTGGTATGCAACGGCGTCGCTTACACACTTTGGGAGGATGACTACGTCACCGTGGCCAATGACGCTACAGTGCGCTTACGTGCCGGTCTCCAAACCTTTGACTTTACGGCCCAGAGTCCAGCTCAGTTTATCTGTATACACGAGGATATCCCGCTGCCATCCGCAACAGTTCGCAAAGGCCTCTACTTAGCAGAAGATAAAGGCGCGATTTGGCAGTTTCTGACCAACCATTGGCAACCGGTTACCGCGCCGGATCTGCGGGCCAGCTTGCAAGAGTACGCTGCTCATCCCCCAGTTGTCAATCAGCACCGACTCCGCATGTTGACCCCTGCCGCTGGCGAACCGTACACCTTTGAGCAACGTGCCCTTGACAATCGCTGGCAACCGTTGCCTTGGCTAGAAGGGCAGGTGGCCATTGACGCCTGGCGCGAAGTGCTCTTGCAAGGAGAGACATTGTGGGCAGCCACCCCGGTCGGTATTGCCTCCTTTAGCTACCATCCTGGCGGAGAAGCCATGCTTGACGGCAACACCCTGCATATCATCGCAAAGCCGGGCGAGTCGTCCGACCAGTGTGAGATCAGCGATATGCGCACGCAGGGCACGCAACTGCTCGTCCGTTGCGGCAACGACAGCCAAGCCGTCTATCAAGGAAGGTTGACGATTGAACAAGATCACGATCTCTTTACCGCGCACAGCGGGAGTGATCCCTTTGCCGAATATACGCTGATCAGCAACGACGATTCAAGCTATTGGCAGTGGGATCTCCAAGGGCGCGCCGGCGGCAGTAACGGCTCGCTACAACTGCAACTCCATGACGAAGCCATCGAATTGAGCACCGGCCGCTTTGCGTTTGACACCATCAACTCGCTGGCGCTCTTTGCCGCCGATCGGGTTGAACTTGGCACGGATTGGGGCGGGTGGTTCCGTGCGCCACGCACCAGCGTCCATCCGCGCGAGTTGCTGCGGACAGAGCTGAGTGAGCTTGATGCCGCCGCCGTCAATCATGTACAGATTACCACCGCGGATGAGCAGCCAATGCTCTGCTTGCAACTGACCTCGGGCCAGTCGATCCGGCTTGCGCCCACTGATGCCCATGAACAACTGGAACGGTGCCCTGAATACCTCGACGCCGATGCCTTATGGCGCTACGAACGCATGGATGATGCCCTCAGCAGCAGCGCGCCGGCCAGTATCGGTGGCGTGGCGCTGCGCACGTTGGTCAACGGGCGCTTTAGTGATGACACCCTGGTTGGGTTGCCGGCGACCGGGGCGCTTGAAGATACCCCCTACTATCTTTGGCCGACTTATGCAGGTGTCTTCCAAATCGAACAGAGCGGCGAGACGCTAAGCCGTGCGCGGATCCATGCGCCCAATTTTCCAGGGCTACCGGCCGGGACCGCGCCGCGTGCACTTTTTCTGGCCGGTGGCGAGCTCCCCGCCTATGCGGGCACAACCTATCTCTATGGATTGGAGACGCGCGCGCCGTTACAGACAGCCCCCTTTACGGCCCCGGCCAATACCCTGCCCCAGGAACTACATGAGGGTGCCTACGATACGGTCGAGGTGCGTTGGCAGGGGCCGGCCGAACCGTCCTGGCATCTTCTTTACTATCCCGATGCAGAATTTTTGCGGCCGTCCGTGCGCCAGATCAATATCAGCGCCTTTGATAAATTTCAGCAAAAGCGCATTGCCTGGAACGATCCTACCCCCTGGATTGAGCTCTATTTCAGCCCCCATCAGCTTTCGGTGCGGCGGCCAGGAGACGATCAGCACTATCCCATCCAATTACCTGACGAATTCACATTGGTTGAGCCCATCGTCGCCGACGATCGGCTCGTGCTTGTGGGGGCGCATGAGATCCTCGAAGTCAATCTGCAAACGGCGATGGTCGGGGCTTTTACCGATCCTCTACCGCTTACCGCGGCCACACCCGTGCCGGAGAGCACAGTGGTCGCAACGCCAGTTATAACCGTAACAGCCAGCAGTGATGACCCAAATCCCACCACCGAAGCCATATCGCCGGCAGTGGAAGCTTGTGCCGGGGGGGTTATTAATCTAACGGTAGGCAATTTTGTCGAAGCACGTCGCCTGCTCACGGAAGGTTATGAAGCGTTGATGCATGATGAAGCAGCGAACTCGAACGCTGTAACCAACTGCGGGATCCACTTAGCCATGCTTTATCAAGATAGCGGCGAGTGGATTGCAGCGCTCGATATTTACACTCAACTCTTTGCCCGTGAGCAGGCCCGCAATGATCCTCAAACGCTCTGGAACATTCGCAGCACGCAGGGCACCATTTATCTGCAACAGGGCCGCTATGACGAAGCGGAACAGCTACTCACCGAAGCACGTACATATATTCAATCCACAGAAGATGCCGACGCGTGGTCTCCGCCCTATATGCGCAACGCGGCATTGGTCACAAATTATAGTGGCTTTGGCTTGCTATATAATCTCCTCGCCGGTCAACAAGTCAGTAAAGATAGCACTGGCTATGAGCGGGCACGTGCGAATTTTGTCAAAGCCCTGGAACTCTTGCGCAATCTGGATGACGAGGCCTTTGCCCAACTTCCACCGAAACAGACTGGAACTCGGCTCGATAATGGTGCCGATACGGGGGATGCCAACGCCGAGCTCATGGCGCAGTTACTCACCACGATCACCGGCAGCATGGAGCCAATTCTGCTCAACAACATTGGCGAAACTTACCGATATCAAGCGCTGAATACTGGGGAGACCGCACTGTTTGACAAAGCCCTCGCCTATTACCAACAAGCGCTTGATTTGACCGATCAGACCAAAAATGGCGAATTGGTCGAGCGGATCATTCGGCTGGGTGCGTTGGGCATTGTCTATAACAATCGCGCCTTGGTCTATTTTGCGCAAGGGAACTTTGACGCTGCCCGCACCGATCTACAAAATGCCCTGGCGATTCTCGATGGACAACTCGCCAATGGCGTCGCCAGTGCCAGTATCTATGTCAATCTCGGTTATCTTCACCATCGGGCTGGTGAGCTGCAAGCGGCCGCAGATGATTATGAAGAAGCGATGGCGCGGCTGGAAACGATGCGCCTGGTCTCCGATACCGGTGCGGCGCGCCTGAATGCTAACAGCAATCTCAATCTGTTGGATGCGCTGCCGCTACAGGGTACCCTGGCTCAATTCTCCGATGTCTACACACTGGCGGTCGATGTTTATCGCCAACTGGGGCGCAAGGAAGATCTCTTCCGCACCGCCGAGCGTGGGCGCGCCCGCTTTTTCCGCGATCTGATGGTCACAGGGCGCCCCCAACTGGCACCGGAAGAAGCCGATGCACTGCTGGCGGTTCAGGGCGCCTATGGGCAGTACCAACAGAGCCAAATGGTGCTGGCACAGTGGCAGGCCGCCGGCGCAACCCCGGAGGAACTCGCCAATTTAGAGGCCAATCTCGCTGTAGCTGAGCAAAACTTGTCCGCACGGATGGCCGCTTTGCAAGCGTATGGCGACAAGTTGACAGCATTGGCACCGGGCGTGGATACAACGGTGGAACCGCAATTTGTGCGCGAGCAACTGCTTGATGAGGAGAGCACGCTGATTGAGTACTTTGTGCCGGATCCACGGCTGGAGCGGCTGCTTGAAACGCCGGTCACCGCCCTGGTCATTGACAAAGCCGGGATCGAGCTGGTCGAGCTCGATATTACCACACCCGAACTTGTGCAAGCCGTCGATTATTTCCGTAACTTGCTCGATACCACCAGCGATCTCGCTGAGGTGAATCAACAGGCGGCCGCGTTATATGACCAACTATTTGCGCCCCTAAAACCATATATCGATCACGAGAAGCTGATTATCGCACCGCACGGCATACTACACTACTTGCCCTTTGCGGCCCTACGTGACGGCGCAACGAACCAATATCTGGTTGAGGCCTACACCCTTAGCTACGTGCCCAGCGCCAGCGTTATGCCGGTCCTGCTCGCCAATCGCAACCCGAACTATCACCAACTGCTGGCGTTGGGCAATCCGGATGGGTCGCTGCCCTATACCGAAGCGGAAACGCAGGCCGTTGCGCAGATTTACACGACAACCCTCTTGTTGAATGATGACGCAACGGAGCAAGAGATCCACGAAAATGCCGCACACTTCGACCTCTTGCACATTGCGGCACATGGTAATATGACACCCTACGATCCGCTCCAGTCCAATTTGGTATTGGCCCCCTCGAATGCACCCGATGAACGGTGCGCCGCGGGTCGTTGTGACGGCAAATTGACCGTCGGCGAAGTCTTTGGATTAAATCTATCCAACGCGAATTTGGTGGTGCTCTCGGCCTGTAAAACGGACGTTGGGGCGCAGAGCACCGGCGACGAAGTAATTGGCCTCACCCGCGGCTTCTTATATGCCGGCGCGCCCACCGTGATCACAACCCTCTGGAATATTGAGGATGAGAGTACGGCATCATTAATGACAGAATTTCACCGGCAGTGGCGGGCCGGCCAGTCCGCGGCCCAAGCCTTGCGCGCGGCACAGATCGCGACAATGCAGGCCCACCCCCACCCCGCCACATGGGCGGCGTTCTTGGTCCATGGCGATGGCTCGATTGGAGGAAATTGATGGGGAAGCAAAATACAGGAACGTCTACAAGGGAGAACATAAAGCAGTGGCACCTGCAGGGACGTAGCTATTTGGTAACCGGGCTGGCTGCCCTCGTACTAGGTGTAGGCTTTGGTGCCGTTATGCTTTTTGAGCAGGCTGCGCTCTTTGCCGCCTTGGGAGCAATGGGCGCAGTAGTGGCGCTGATCTTGAGCAGCTTCGCCCTCGTGAATTGGGGAATGCGCGCCAGCCATCTCATCGGCAACAGCCGGTTGCTGAAGCTGCTGCAGCCCTTGCTTTTGGTTGCTGTTATCCTTCTCTGGGCCTTTCCCGGTCGTGCGAAAGTGCACGACGCCAATTGTGGAAATTTAGGTTGCCGGGAACCTGGTATCCGTTTACGTTTTGGGATGACAGAAGAGTGGACAACGAACGGGGCAGCACCCCTGCTTGATGGCGCGCTTACGCTAGAGAGCACACGCGAGTTGCTCTTTCAGCAACTGAGCTGTGTTGATGGCTTTCAGGGCATCGATCCCGTAACCGACAATCTCCTTGATGAGGTCGATTTGTTGCTCAATGGCACATTGCAGGTTGAAACCGATCTGCTTTTGACAGTCGATGTGATCAATGCACGTACCCATCAGCGATTGCAGTCACCGAGCGAACGCCAACCAATCCCTTCTGCTCCCATTGAGCGAGAAGTTGCGCTTGCCCACTTGCGCAACAATCTCTTGAACAAAATTTTACGCGCAATTGACATCCAATCCCCCGCGCCCAACGTCGACTTTATCAGCAGGCTAACCACCGCGAACCCTTCTGCGGCACGCTTAAACACAGAAGCAGTCGAGTTGATGCTCAACGAGCAATGGGCGGAAGCGAGTAGCAAACTACAAGCCGCCACTGCGCTTGATCCGAATTATGCCACGGCGCACAACAATTTGGGCCGCGCCTACCGCGAACAACAACAGTTAGCGCAAGCAATTGACCAATATGAAATCGCCACGGAATTACTGCCCTGTGTTCCCCTCTACCACTACAATTTGGCCTTTGCCTATGAAGAGGATCAGCAGTATGATAAAGCCGTTGCCGCCTATAAAGCTGCAATTGCCCGCAACCCAGGCTATACCAAAGCCTTGAACAACTTGGGCTATCTTTATTTGCAGCAAAGAGAGCTGGCCACAGCTGCGCAATATCTCGACCAGGGTCTCGCCATTGATCCGGATGACGCACCATTGCATAAGAACCGCGGTCGCGTCTATCTTGTACAAGGGGACTTAGGCAATGCCGTTTTGCACCTGAAACAGGCGACATTCCTTTTTTCCGGCTATGCCGAAGCATTTTTCTTCCTGGCCGAGGCTTATGACCGCACAAATCAACCTGCAGAAGCCTGTGCCGCGTTGAACGCCTATGAACCGCTGGCTGTCACCGATGCCCGCGATGATCCGCAACGACCAGCGGCAGCAGCAATGCGCAGCCGCATGTTAAATTGTGCTACAGGAGCGACATCACCTTGATTCATAAATCTATGTACCCATCATTTCGTCCTATCCATCTTTTGCTCGGCAGTTGGCTCTGTATGCTGGTTGTCGGCTGCACGATGCCCACACCCACACCCGCGCCCACTCCCACGCCATCCCCAGCCGTCAGCGTCAACGAGGAGATTGCTGTCCTCACCCGGGTCGAAGGGCAGGTAACGCGACTGGACGTGAACGGCAATTCGCAGCCTGTCCAAGCCTTCACCACACTCGCCGAAGGGGATCGCCTGCAACTAGCGGAAAATGCCCACGTCACTGTAATCTGCTTTGCCGACTACTACTTCACGGTCGATGTAGCCGGTGAAGTGGCGGTAACCCAAGAACGGTGCGCAGCCGGCACTGGTATGCCGACTGGCAGTGCGCTACGGGTAAAACCGGATTCGGGACGTATCGTCTTGATCGGGGATAGCTTGGCATTGGAAGAACAAGCGCGTGAGCGCGAAAGTGACTACGGCAACATCCCGATTATCCTCAGCCCGCGCAATACTAGTCTGCTTGACTTCGCGCCGGCGATTTCCTGGGTGGCGGTGGAGGGGGCGTTGGAATATCAGTTGAGTTTGAGTGGGTTGAGTTCTTTTGATGATGTTGTGTTGGATACGAGCGCTGTGATCTGTGCAGAGGAGTTGGATGTGACCGGCAGTCGGGTTTGTTCTGCGGCGTGGCCCGATGGTTGGGCTTTGGAGCCGGGGCAACGCTATTTTATGACGGTGAGTGCACGCACGGGGATTGCGTCACCGTTGCGAGAGTCGGAGGCGAGTGCATTGCGGACATTGGATGAAGAACAGATGAAATCCGTTCAAGCAGAAATTAACACGATTTATGAACTTGGGCTGGATGAGGGGACAGAGGCGTCGTTGCTAGCACCAATCTATGTAGCCAGCAACTTAAACTCACAAGCGATTTCTGCCTATGCACAAGTAATAAATCTGCAACCTACCCCCCTCCTCTATTTGGCTCTGGGTGATCTATATCGTGAGATCAATTTGCAGCGATATGCATTTGACGCTTATCAGCACTCCCTTGATCTACTAGATGCCAGTGAAGATAATTTACTTGTGCGCGCCGCTGCAGAGTTTGGGATTGGGCAAGTTTATTATGCCCAGCAAAACTTTGATGAAGCCGAAAAGCATTTTAAATTTGCATTAGAAATTTATAGACATATTACACCTATTAGTGAACGAATAGTTCAACTAGCTGAAGATGCACTGGTTGAAGCACAATTACGCTAGTTGAAGTGAATAAAAATAGATACGTTTGAGTTGTAGTGCAGAAAGATTTGTCATGCGAATAAGCACCAAATATTTAGACGCTCATCAGCCGAAAATGTGAAAATACACTAATTTCACAGAGACGAAATCATCGATTTTTACACTTTTCATAGATGAGCCATATTTAGAAATTATCAACAGCAATATCATCCTCTATGGCAGTTGAGAGTATAACCCACCTTGCGCAAGCCACGCCCGCGATGCGCACAACATCGCCTGTCGTCCAACACATACGCTACGACTCAGCAGATTGATCATCAAGATCAAGCAGAATCTGTTAGATCTGGCCTCGAAGTGATGGAATTTCGTTGATGGCTACTTCCCAGATGATCTCCAGCCTAATCTGAAAGTACTCGTGGCTGATCACGTTGCGTAGGTCAGTAATCTGTCGCCAAGGAATGTTCGGATAGGCCTCTTTTAGTTCATCACTAATGTGGTTTGCTGCCTCACCGAGGATTTCCAGTAGTCGTGCAACAGAGAGTCTAGTTTTGTGATCTTGTTGAAAGGTGTCAGAGTCCAAGGGTTCAACAAATTCAATAATCCAGTCGATTGCCTCTACGATATGGGCCACTCGCTCATCGTCACTGGGGTGCGCCATGGTATTCCCGGTCTTCTTGGTACAAGACGATCGAATCCCGCGCAATTCCCTCGCGAACAAATTGATAAGGGTTGGCGATCTCTTCTGTGATTAGGTCGACAGGCAGCCCGAACGCATCTTCCATCTCATGCTTGATGCCGAGCATCTCAAAGAGGCCAACACGGCGACCAAATCGTATATATAAATCTACGTCGCTGTCCTGACGCGTTTCCTCTCGTGCATAAGAGCCGAAGAGCTGTCATCTGAAGATTTATCCAGCATCTCTGCAAAAACCAAATCAATGGTCACTATCATATCATCTTCTCTGTCTGTTTTTCAACTATGTATTCCCAATCCCTACCAAATTCCAAATCGAAATAAGGTCTAATCCCAAGACTATTCAAATAACGCGTAGTAAGCACGCCCCGTGCGGCTTTGCCCGAGAGTTGAACCCGCACGGGGCGTGCTCCCTGGACGGTCATTGGGGCTTATTTGAATGATCTTGCGTCTAATCCACGCTCTCCACAACCCGCATATAGTTCACATTATTAATCACCCACCCCTGCTGTCCATCCACACAACAGATCTCCCACCACGTCTCATCAATGTTGCCGCCGATCACAGTCACGCGATTGCCGACAGTCAATTGGCCGATCCGTTCGTACGCTGTTCCCGGTCCGCTGCGCACGTTGAGATTTTCAATAATCTCTAATTGCACTGCTGGCTCTGGCGTTGGTGTTGGTACGGTCGGGGTCGTGACACCGGTGGCGTGGATGATAATGGGTGTGGCCGTGGGGATTGGTGGCTCACTCACAACTTCGCTGCGTTCACCACTCCCTAGGTAGTCGCCGTGCAATGTAAAGGCAGCCCAGTAATAGGGATCCTCCCAACCGGGCGTCTGCATCGTAGCCAGTTGCGCAGCGCGGAGCGCAGCAGCAAAGGATGGTTCTGATGTCAGCGCTTCATAAAATGAACCCACCAACGCACCCGATGCTTCATCCTCAATGCTCCATAAGGTGGTCACGATTGATGGCGTTCCAGCATAGAGAAAAGCGCGGGTCAAGCCAGTGATCTCATCGCCCATGCTCTGGTCGCCGAGCGCGGTTTCACAGGCAGAGAGAAAGACTAGGTTGGCCTCGGCCAGGTCAAGGCCAAAGACCTCACGCACTTCGAGGATGCCGTCGTTCTCGTCATCACCGGTTAATTCAATTGCCGATTGCAACGGTGCAACGCTATCAAAGTTTCCATGAGCAGCTAGGTGAACAATGTCAACCGCCGACGCATTGGCATATAAGGTACTTTCCGTGGCGGCTTGCGAGAGCAATGGTTCTGTCGCCAAGATCGCGCCAATCGCTTCAACTTCGCCCCTGACAGCTGGCAGGGGCGGGAAGCCATCGGGAATGCCCATGACCAGAGCATCCCCGCCATTCGGGTTGCGTTGTGCTTGAATCAGCGGCAGCGTCGCCAAACTGGGTGCATAGGTGAGTGTGTAATCTTCCACCAAGTAACGCTCGGTTTCTGCGTTCCACAGGGCAGCAAACGGTAGATAGTAGAGCGAGCCATAGGGAACAATCACCAAGTTCGAGTGTTGAATATAGGATTCAAGCGGTGCCATGAGTGTGTCATAGAGCATCACCGCTGCTTGCGTATAAATATCTTTTTCTTCAATGATGCTATCACGCAAACTCTTCACCTGTGCGCGTACAGTTTCTCCTTCCGTTGCCAGCGGGACGGCATGGACCTCACCATTATCAATCACCCACGCCATCGCCAAATTATCAGTCTCGTCCGCAAAATAGCCGTCAGCGAGGTAGTAAACAATGACGGTGGTCTCATCATCGAGCACGCGTTCTTGCAACGCACTGAGGTCGATACGGTCTACTTTCCCGGGAATTAAATCAAGTAGTTGCGGATACGTCTGAGTGATTTCTGCCCGCAGCGCATCGTAGCGTTCATTTGCCGTCTGCCATTGGCGTTCCCACTCTTGAATTTGGGTAAACGGTGCATCCATTGCACGCAGTTGTGCCAATGAAGAAAAGGCTTGTGTCTGTTGGTCGAATGCCGCACGGATTTCTGTCAACAAACGTCCCTCTTCCCCCTGCAAAGGTAGAGCACGGCTACTCACCATATCGAGGAAAAGGCGGCTGCGACCCTGCTCAACCACCCTGAGTGCTTCTGTTGTTTCGCCCTGCTGCAGATAGAGGTTTGCGGCCAATGCATAGACATCGGCCTGCTGATCCAACACACCTTTCATGCTAACAAATTGAATGGTCTGCGGCATCTCATTCCCAAACTCAATCACATCCCCTTCGCCGACCGTACGCACCGATTCGAGCAGGCCAATCGCCTCATCGTAGTAGCCAAGCGCATCGGCAACGTCACCATTGGTTTGTGCGAGGTAACCGAGATTCACCAGAACGTTGACCGTGTTGGCATTGTTTGCCAACTGCTTTTGATAGATATCCAACACTTCCTGGAATGTACGCTCTGCCCGCGCCACGTCACCCTGATCCCGATAGACAAGAGCGAGGTTGTTGAGGATGATGGCCCGTGCATTGAGATTGATAATGTTACGCAATAGTGCCATGGAGTCAAGCATCTCTGTGACATTGTCGGTCAGTTCTGTGATATCAGAACCGCTGTCCAGCCCTGATAGCGCGAGCAATGGTTCAAAGCTGCTGAGCAGTCCTGTAACATCATTCAGATCTGTTCCCGCTTGATTCGCTTCCAATTGTTGCAACGCCTCTTCCAAGTAGACTTGGGCCTGTTCATCATCGGTGCCACGCAACGTTTGGCCCAAATTGCTCAGTGCAATTGGTTCCAAAGCACCGGCGAGATCCGGTATGGTCACCGCAATGAGACCCAAAATGAGTTCTGAACCCTGGTCCTGCCCTGAATCCTCCGTTAGCATTGGCAAAATCACTTGCAGAACAGGCAGCAGTTGTGCCAGTAGGGCACTTTCCTCCTCGGTAAAGCTCGGCCCGCTAAACATAAGCATCATGCGCAAGGTTGATTCATCGATGCCCAGTAGCGGGCCGAGAACTTCAGCCAACTGGTCAGTCAGATCCGTGGTATCACCCCCAGGCTGACGCAGCGAGCTGATCAATTCGAGTGTTTTCTCATAGCAAATCTGGACTTGGTCAATGGAGCCGCCAATAGGCTGTTCTTGACTGATTGGCACAGCAAGCGCCAGACCGATGTTGTTGAGAGTGACGGCCCGTGCCAGTGGCTTGAGGCTCTCCACCACCCACGGCTGATCACCAACATTTGCCGGTAAATCAGCCGCCTCATCAAAGCGCAGACAGCGTGCTTCGGCACTACCCGGTATGACCGCGCCAGTAAGGGGTAGCGCCAGTTGCAACGTCTTGTAGGCTTCGTCAAAGTTTCCGCGCGCGCCGTAGACACCACTCTTACCAAAGAGTGCCGCCCACTGCATCTGTTGCTCATCAGTGTCAATGAATGAAGTTAACGCGGTGTTGTACGCGTCCAACGCTTCAATCCAGTCGCCCGTGCTGTGATGAACAATTGCTAAGTAGAGGGCACACATGCCGACGGTAGTAGGATTTGCCGTGGGGGATGCTTTGAGCAATTCCACTGCTTCTTGCAGTTGCGGTTGCGCTTCTACAAACTGGCCTTGCAAAAGCCTGAAAAGACTCACACCACATTGCTCCACTGGATCGAGTTGTGCATATTGGTCAATAGCAATGGCATTAGCTTTTCCTGTGATTAGCAGTGACAAAACAAATAAGATTGTTAGAGTGGCACTCAGCGACTTACTGAAGCTGCGCGAGTTGATTGTCATAGGTAGCCCCTGGCATACAAATCACTAATATTATAGAGTTACTTACGCTGACAACGGTCATCAGAGGTTCGATTCCTCATTCAGCAATGTCCTCATCAAACAACCGCACATAATCCGTTCGATTGATAACCCAGCCTCTCTGCCCCGCAAGACAGCAGATCTGCAACCAAGTGCCATCGCTATTCTCATCTGGCACTTCGACAATAGTACCATTGCTTATCTGCCCAATCGTTGCGTATGTCGTACCGGGGCCACTACGCACATTCAATGTATTCACCAACACCTCCAATTTATGAATCCGTTGCGGGGTGGGTGTCAATGTTGGGGTTGCAGTCACTGGTGCAGCAGTCGGTGTGGCAGTGGCAATGGGTGTGGGTGTCGGCGGCACGGTTGGGGTTGCCGTGGGCAAAGGTTTGGAGGTCGGCGTGGGCCGCACATTTTGTGCAGTCACAATTTTAACAGTGAATGTTCTACCATCACTCAGCCGAAACTCGGCCTCATCGCCGATTGCGCCTTGTTTAACAGCAACCATCAATGTGTTCGCATCATAGAACGTCCCTTCTACTTGCATTCCCCTTGTATAATTCCAACGCACACCGGAGAGTGCGTCACTCCCTTCAGATTCGGGAACGTGAACAGCAAATTTGGTACCGACTTCAACACCAATTTGCTCTTTATCGCGCGTAATCACATAAAGTGGTTCAGTCAGTTCTTGTTGTAATGTAATGATCGGATCGGTAATGCCATCAATTGTCTCGGCAACACGGATACCGCCACTTGTACCATTAAATAATATCTCGGTACCTAACTTCCCGGTCACGCGGTAGATCCTGACATAGGCCGAATGTTGTGCCGTCTCCAGATTGCCCTGGCCAATCAAACGGTAACTACCAAGATCAGCGAGCGGTGGCTCAAAAAACAGCGCAAATTCGCTGCCTGCTTTCACCTCAATCATCGTCTCTTTGTTGGCAGATAGTGTGTAAACCGGCACATCCAGATCGCTGTAATAGGGTGTTGTGATCTGAATGTCATATTCATAGCTTTTCGACTCACCCAACACGGCAACATTGTCAATCCGCACATGATAGCGCGTTTCCATGGCTACATTTTCAACTCGCCACTGCAATAGGTTGGAGATGCCAACACCACGGTTGTCATAACTAATGTTGGTCACTCGATGTTCATCGTCACCACTCGTCACCGTAATCTCAGCATTGCGGTAGTCAACATTTTTATTATTGAAAACGTCATTCCCGTCTGCAATTACGGAAAATGACCAGTACCAATCTAGTTTGAAGAGGTCGAGTGGGTAATTGCCATAGGGATAGGCAACAAATGTGGGCGAATCGATTGGCAACGGTGCTTTGCCTTCATAAACAACCTTTAAAGCTGCGCCACGAGTAACTTGACCTGATGGTGAGTCAGTTGTCGTGTTAGCCACGCGACCATAGGAAATTTGGGTTAAGAAAGGGTCAAGTAACCACTGTCGATGCCCAAGCGAGGGAACTTCATCGTCAATTAGCCAACCGCGTACATCTGCAGTAGACCGATCAAGCAATGGCGTTTCACTTATTTCTGTGAGTGGGCCTCTCATTAAGTTGCTGGTTGACGAACCGTCATATCCTGTTTGGCTAAAGCAAAGGGAGCCGGAGGAAGGCGTATGTGTCATCCGATTGTTCGCCACAATCAGTAATGCGGCTTGGGCTGTCTCATCATCATGTTCATAGTCATAGACAACCGGCTGCAAGTGATGAAGCTCACGGATATAATTCACATACGTCAACACCTTTTGTTTCTCACTCTCTTTCAAGACACCGGGGTCGCATTTCTGTACATTGGGAGGGATATCATAGACGGTTTCAAAGCTGTCTGCATACACAAAATGATTCGGGAAATCCCAAATGAGCATGCACATGAAGAGCAGAGCGATTGGCAACGTACGTTTCATCGAGTGTTTCTCCTTTGAACTGCCGATGTAATTCTGTAACGGTAAGTGCGGCTGGCAAACTGAAAACGCTCAGGAAAGATCGTAAGATTCTGATAGGAATAGACAATTCCATTTGCGGTGTTGCAGTCTAATCAGTGTTTGATTGAAAATAGCTGTTGCCCTTCCCATGCAACGTAAACGCCGCCCAGTAATAAGGAGAATGCCATTCTTCTTCGGCCAGGATTGCCAATTGCGCAGCTTGCAGCGCCGCCGCAAGAGGTTCGCCGTTATGCAATTGTTCATAAAGTTTCACCATGAGTTCCGTTGTGGCTTCATCATCGATTTGCCAAAGTGTCGTTACAATCGCAGGCGTGCGCGCATAGAGAAACGCGCGAGTGAGTCCGGTAATATCGTCTCCGCGGCTCCGTTCGCCGATTGCAGTTTCACAAGCAGACAACACGACGAGATTGGCGTTTTGCAGATCCAAACCAAAGACCTCGTGCACCTCCAGATTGCCGTCATTTTCTCCATCGGCAGTGAGTTCAATTCGCGTGAACAAGGGATTAAATTTGTCGTAGACGCCATGTGTCGCAAAGTGCAGCAAATTCGCCTCGCCGGCTTGGGTGTAGACAAGTGTTTCTGTGGCCTGGGCATCAATATATGGGTTCACGTCGTAGATAGCTGCAATTGCTTCAACCTCATCGACAACGTGCGTTAAGCCATCGGCGCTGTTGGCAAAGGCAAGGAGTTGATTGATATTGGCAGTGGGTTTCGTTTCGAGGAAGCGAAGCGCGCTGGCACTGGGGGCGTAGGTAAGCGTGTACTGTTCAAGCAAGTACGCTTCATGTTCCCCATCCCACAGCGCGGCAAAGGGCAGATAATGCAGCACATCATGGGGCACGATGACAAGATTGGGATGCTGGATGTAGGGTATGAGGGGGGCAATCAGGCTGTTGTACAGCAGAGCCGTGTCAGCTTCAGTGACATCTTGCGCCTTGAGCGCATTAACGATAAATTCTACACTGTTGGCCAGATCGTCGCGTGTAACATTAAGCTGAACCAGATTGCGCCGATTGTGGTCGATGATCCAGGCGAGGGTGTATTCATCGGTAACGAAATATTCAATCATGGTTGTTTCTTCATCAAGCACCTGGCGTTGGACCTGGCGCAGGCTGAGTGTATCCACGCTGACCAAGGCAGCATAGTCGGGACTGTGTAGTTTGAGTTGAGTCAGCAGTTCGGCATAGTCGCGGCGTGCTTGTTCCAGCTTTGCCTGAATGTCTTCGTGCGACTCATCAGGGTTGCCCAGGCGACCCTCAGTGACACTGTTTTGTAACCCAATGATTTCTTGGCGTAAACGCTGTTCTTGTTCGATTAACTCAGGGTCAGCGTCCTTGCGGGAATCGACCTGCTGGTTCCCAATCTGGTCTAAAAATGCACGCGCACGGGCGCGTTCTGCGTAGGCAAAGGCTTCATCACCGCGTTGTGCTGTCCACAAGAGCTTGATGAGCCGCTCATAGAGGTTGACCTGTTGATCAGCAAAGGTGATCTTCAACACGTCAACACGAATATCACCTTGCACACTCTCAACCTGGTCGATTGCTTGTTTGTAATAATCAATTGCTTCTCGTGACTGTCCTTGACTTTCGTAGAGGTAACCGAGATAGCCCAGCGTTGCCGCTTGGCCTGTCGGGTCAGCAAGCGCCACAAAGATCGCCAGTGCTTGATCAAACGCAGCAAGGGCTTCCTGATACTCTTGTGAAGCGGTATAGGCTGCGCCCATGTTATTGAGCGCGACGGCCTCACCGGCACGGTTGCTCAGGTCGGTCCACAGGGTGCGCAATTCTTGAAAGGCGGTCAGCGCCAGTTGTGGTTCTCCTGCGACGCCGTAAACAATCCCGATGTTGTTGAGCGCAATCGCCGCATCGGGTAAATCACCGATACGCTGTGCCAGATCAAAGGCTTGTTCATACTGTTTCAATGCCCGACCAGAATTCGCGGAGTCGGTCGGCGTGAGGTCTGAATCAAGCGAACCAAGATTGATTAGGGTGGAAACCTGTCCCCGCTGATCCCCAATCTCCTGGCGGATTTCCAGTGCCTCCACAAGATTTTCTTCAGCGGTCTGATACTGTCCCAACCTTGCTCGGACCGACCCCAAATTGTTGAGGGCACCGCCAAGATTGGCCTGCTCACCTATCGCTTTTGCCGTTGTCAAGACGGCTTGATATTGCACCAAAGCCGCTTCGTAGCGACTCTGGTCTTCATAGACTGCACCAATGTTGTTACGCACCAAGATCAGCGTAGCTTGATGTTGAAGTTCATCGGCAATTGCCAGCGCTTGATTGAACCGATCCAGCGCCTGCTGATATTGGCCACGGGCGCGATAGAGGGTACCCTGGTTACTCAACGTCGTGACTTCACCGGCGCGATAGCCAATTGTTTGAAAGATGGCCAGCGCTTGGGCATACTGAGTGGACGCCGACTCATAGTCGCCGATGTTCTGGAGCACATCCCCAATGTTGTTAAGGGTGGTTGCTTCTCCAACCGGATATTCAATGGTTTGAAAGATGGCAAGTGCCCGCGCATAGGTATCGAGGGCATCGGTGTAGTGTCCTTGATTGCCGTAGATGGCACCCATGTTATTGAGGGTGGTTGCCTGTTGTGCCTGGTCATCGATGACCTGAAAAATATCCAGTGCTTTCTCGTATTCGCCCAGTGCGTCCTTGTACTTTCCCTGCCCCCGATAGACGCCACCAATGTTGTTGTGGGTGATGCCTTCGCCCTTGCGATCCGCGGTTTCTTCGGCAAGCGCCAGGGCATCTATAAAGTTCTCCAATGCCCGTTCATATTGCCCCAACGCACGATAGACCGATCCCATGTTGTTGAGCACAATGCCTTCACCCTCGCGGTTCCCCAATGTTTGATAGAGGGCGAGAGCCGGTTCATAAGCGTCCAAAGCTGCTTGATACTGCCCTAGATTGTCATAGACAAGACCAATGTTATTGCGTGTGGTCACTTCACCCAACTGATCATTGAGCGCCTGGTAGATGGGCAAACTCTCCTGATAAGCCGCCAATGCGCCCACATAATCGGACAATTCGGCTTTCACAAACCCAATTGCCAACAGACAAAATGCCTCATCGGACTGTTCCAAGGTCGGGCGATATAACGCGAGTACTGTTTCAAATTTGGCAAGGGCCGCCTCCAATTGCCCGTCTTCAAAGCGTTGCCACCCTTCCTCGAAGAGTGCTGCCGCTTGCGTCTCTGGATCATTGTCTGGGGATGGGGTTTCCACCAGTTCTGCTGCACCGGCATGGTCATTATTGACCGACAGCCCCCCTGCAGAGCGAGCAAGCGAAAGGGACGATTCTGCCAGCAGTTGGGCGTAAAACTTTTGTTCATTTTCCAGTGCGGTCAGTTGTTCAATGAGCTTGATCTGGCGACTCGTCTCCGCTGCATTCGCGCGGTCTTGCAACGTTCGCCAAAGCGTTTCCGCCTCTTCTAAATAGGTGAGCGCCTGCTCGTAGTTACCAACGGCATAATAAGTATCGCCCAAGCCGTTGAGGACAAACGCCGTTTTATGCACTTCGTCAGTCTCCTGAAAGATCGCCAACGCCGCTACATAGGGAGCAGTTACCCGTTGGTAGTCGCCCATTTCCGCATAGACCAGGGCAATATTCACCAACGTGTCGGCTTCTTTGATTGGACTTTCAACCGCGCGCCAAAGGGTTAACGCCTGGTCATAATAGTCTAGGGCAAGTTGATATTCTTGTAGATATGCATTGGACAAACCAATATTGAGTATCACTTGGGCTTCGCTGCTTCGATCACGTGCTTGCCGGTAAAGTGGAAGGGCAGCCTGATATTTATCCAATGCTCCTGCAAAGTCGCCTTCTCCAGCAAGTTGATTCCCCTCTTCTTTCAATTGATCAGCCTGTTGCTGGAGCCTTGGACTCGGCGTTGGTGTTAGTGCCATTGCGCTATTATATAGATAACCTTCTGCTGGTACCGATATAGCAGCATATGTTGGATGCCAGCCAAGGCAACTTATAGACCAGAATACTAATAATAACAGACAAAAAAACAAAGTGCGATGAATCAGCATAGGATGCTCCTTATGGTTATTACTACGACAACGTTAAATTAGACAAGATTAACAGAATTAACAGGATTGACACAGCAGAACAAAAATCTTGTGAATCGTGTGCATCCTGTCTATGGAATGTAATTTAACGTTGTTGTACTATCCAATACCTTCGCCAATTTGCCGAATTGCTCCCTCTGGGCGGAACGGTCTGAATGCGCCAGATGAGCAATTAGAATGCTGTATGGGATTTGCCAGAGCGAATTTAAATGGCTCACAGTATAAATTCCATACCCCATTTGGGTATCTACCAGAGAAAATCCTTTGGCGAAGGTATTGTATATAATACCTTCGCCAAACCTTGTTTTGGCGGAAATCTCCAGATGTCATTCCTGCGCAGGCAGGAATCTACTCGTGTAACATGAAGATGGATTCCTGCCTGCGCAGGAATGACGGCTCTAATTTCTGAAATTGGCGAAGGTATTGCATAGATTACTCGTAATTGACCTTTAGGACCAGACGTAGATCTCGTTGTCATCCGCGGAATAGCCGATAAAGACGGCGAGCACGGCACGCGGGTTTTCTCCTTCAATGGCGGGGATCTCGTGAATACAGCGGGTATTGAAAAAGTAGAGATCGCCCGGGGCCAGCGCAATTTTGTAGCTGCCCAAGTTGTTGGCTGCGGCATACGCCGGGAAGGTCTCGGCCTCGATATGCGGTTGGATCGCTTCGGTCCAGAGACATTGATGGATGATCGTCTGCGCAGCGTGTCCTGATTGGGACGCATTTTGCAGACAGAGAATGCCGGCGAATTGATGGGTGAAGCGGGAGACCGCGTAGGCAAAGCGCTTTTCGCGCAGCGTTACGTGGTCGATGTGCGGTTTGTAGGCGTGGCTGTCATAGTGAATGCGAAAGATGGCTGGGCCATATTGGCGGCCATCCGCTTCTTGCGCGGTCTTTACCGTTTTGTTGCCCGCCAGCTGTTGCAGTGCGCCGTACATCGTTTTCACAGGATCATCAAAACCGCTAAAGAGCACCCGAAAGAGATCATGGGTGGCGACGGCATGGGTGAGGAAACGCTCCTGATCCTGGCCACGATTGCCCAAGCTCGTGCCGATGTCGATGCGGTTGCGTTGGTCGGCGCTCGCCACCTTTGGGTCGCGCATGAGGCCCCAATCCATAAAGCGCTGCAAAAGCTTGGGACAGTGATCGGGATTGTAGGCTTGGCGCAGTACAATTGCCGGCATATCTGCCTGGGCGAGGGCGCGCAACGGATCGGGATAGGCGTCGAGAATGGTTGACAGATCAGGTTCGGCGGGGGTCCAGCTTTGGGTTGCTTGCATAGGGTTTCTCCTCGGTTGTATACTACATGGAACTTACGCAACTCTCAGTTTCGATACGCCGGCAAGCCTGCTAGGCAACCAGCGGCTTGCGTAAGCCCTACTATTGTAAACAGGAACCCAAAGAAGACGAAACCGGAAAAAAGGTTCAAATGCCGCCAAGCAATTCCATCTGTCAACTGACCCCGCAACTCTTTGTCTACCACGGCATCTGCAATGTGGGCATTCTGCAAATCGCCGAGCGCGCCCTGTTGATTGACTGTGGCGACGAGCCGTTGTCAGCAACACTTACCAACCTAGGCATTACGCAGGTCGAGCGCCTTCTCTTCACGCACCATCATCGTGATAGTGCCTCCGCTGTGACAAAGGTGGCCGGCCCCACAACCATCGTCGGCGTCCCCGCGGCAGAAACGCCCTGGTTCACACAGGTCGAGACCTTCTGGCACGATCCCAAGATGCGCTGGCATCTCTACAACATCCACCCGCACAATCTCATGTTGGCGACTTCGGTCCAAGTGCAGGAGAGCTATCAGGATGGCGACACAATTCGCTTTGGCGATGCCCTGATTACCGTGCTCGAAACCCCTGGCCATACCGATGGCAGCGTCACCTATCTGGTCGAAGTCGATGGTGAGCGCATCGCCTTCTGTGGCGACACGATTTATGGCGACGGCCAACTCTGGGATCTCTATAGCCTGCAGAAAGGCAACGGAACTGTTACCGACTATCATGGTTTTCTCGGTGACCACCAGCGGCTGCTCACCAGTCTGACAAAGATTCTCGCCACGGAACCGACCGCGCTGATCCCAACCCACGGCACGATCCTGCGCGATCCCATCAGTGCCGTTGCGTTGCTGCGCCAACGACTCACCACCTGCTATGACACCTATGTCGCCATCTCTGCCCTGCGCTATTACTTTCCAGCGATGTTTGCTGAATTCGCCGGTCACCCCGGCCACATGCCGATCCGTGAGGGGATCGCCGTGCCGGACTTTCTGCGCCACGTCAGTACCAGTTGGATTCTCATTGCGCAGAACGGCGAAGCGCTGGTGATGGATTGTGGTAGCACCGCAGTGATCAAAGCGCTACAAGCATGGCAGGCCGACGGCACAATCAGCGCGGTCACCGCCTGCTGGGTTACCCACTATCACGATGATCATGTCGATGCCATGGCCGACTTTCAAGCCGCCTACCCCTGCCCGACCTATGCTGACGCCCATGTCGCCGATGTGATTGAAGCACCAAAAGGCTGGCGACTCCCCTGCATTTCGCCTACCGTCACGCGTGTTGATCGGCGAACAGACGAAGGCGAACGCTGGCAGTGGAACGAGTTCCAATTGACCGCCTACCATTGCCCCGGCCAGACCTATTACCACGGCGGTCTGCTCGTCGAAGGAGACGGGCTGCGCCTCTTTTTTTCCGGTGATTCCTTCACGCCGGCGGGCATCGATGACTATTGTGCAGGCAACCGAAACTTGCTCGGCATGGATGTAGGCTTTGACCGCTGCCTGGCGCTGATCGAAGAATGTCAACCGACCCACATCTTTAACTGCCATGTCCAGCCGGCGTTCACCTTTACGCCGGAAGAAATCGGCTTCATGCGCGCGAATCTGGCCGAGCGTGTGCAGTGCTTTAGAAAGTTACTGCCTTGGGACGATCCCAACTATGGGCTGGATGAGCATTGGGTACGCTGTTGGCCCTATGAGCAGGCTGTCGTTGCTGGGCAGACGGTGCAGTTGCAGGTTGTCATTACCAACCACTCAGCAGTTGCACAGATGGCACGCTGTCGACCGATCCTACCAACGGCGTGGGCACAGGAGATCCCAGCACAACAGACGACAATCCCACCCAAGGCAGAGGGCTTTCTTGCGTTCACCCTCACCATTCCCACGGCCGTTGACGCTTTGGCCGAAAGAGCCGCTGGACCCAAAGAAACGCGCTTCGTCATTCCTATCGAAGTCGAATATGCCGGCCATCCCTTGGGCCAGTTTCGTGAAGCGCTCTTTGTGCTTACCGCCGACAGGGTTTTTTGATGGCCTACCACTGTGGCGTTGTTGCCATGGACAGCCACGCATTTTCACTGCCCTACAGTGGTCGAACAACTACCCACAGGGAGGCAATCCGTTTTCTAACACGTTAGTAAATCTTATGTGCAGAGTTCGTCGATCTCCGCACATGAGATTTTTAAGCGCCTGCAGAAGCACCTCCGTAGGCGCTCACATTGATCATCTTCTGAAAAGCAGTTTAGTTTCGGAGAACGATACCCTTAGGAGCTGACTATGAAGCATTTTACCTATCACTCTCATTCACAACTGCATTGGCCCACCCTTCACGCGTTGGTATTAGCCCCTTTGCTCGCATTTACACTCTTCTTTCTCGTTGCACCCACGGCTCATGCTGCGCCCTGCAGCGGCAGCGGCATCACCGGTGTTGCGTTCCGTGATTACAATGCCGACGGCAGTCGAGCGGCCACGGAAGTTGGGCTGACCGGCATTGTCGTCACCGCCTACGATGCAAACGGCACAGCGACTTCTTGCGAGACAACCATCGACGGCAGCTATGGCATCGACCCGATCGGCGCCTATCCCGTGCGCCTGGAATTTACAGTGCCAGCTGATGGTTCGTTGGACTTTC
Organism: Caldilineaceae bacterium; assembly: GCA_034432375.1. Classification (GTDB taxonomy): domain Bacteria; phylum Chloroflexota; class Anaerolineae; order Caldilineales; family Caldilineaceae; genus JAHBVH01. Next base: position 7,641 of record DAOUCA010000043.1, on the reverse strand, counting down.
TGCAACCAGGCGCAGCCGGCGCCAATTCACGCACATCGGTCACCTTTGTGGCGGCACCAAGTGCCAATGTGGATGTCGCGTTTAGCCATCCGGCCGATTATTGTGGCAATAGTCCGGCACCCACGTTGGCAACTTCTTGCTTTGTCTTTGGCGAGCAGAATGATAACCCAGATGGCGTCAACAAAGACCATGATGTGTTGGTCGCCTTTCCTTATACGGCAGGCAGTACCGACGCCACCAATGAAGGGCAGGTGAGTTCACCAGCGCCAACCCATCTGGCATCCGCCAAGGAGATCGGTTCCGTCTGGGGCCTTGCCTGGAATCCACGCAACGAGACCATTTATACCGCGGCCTTTATGAAACGCCACAGCGGTTTCGGGCCCAACGGACCAGGCGCCATCTACCAGACCACGCCCAGCGGCTCTACTCTTTTTCATGATTTTGGTGCCATCGCCGGCACCGATCCCCATCCGCAGCCGGGAGAAAGCTGCCTGTCGCCGGGCCACAATGCCAATAACAACAACTTCAACTGCTGGCTCAACGATAGCAACTCATTCGACAGGGTGGGCAAAGTTGGCTTCGGCGATCTCGAAATCAACGACACCTTTGATGCCCTCTACACGGTCAATCTGGCCGACAACACACTGCTGTCGATCCCAATTGCTGACCCAAATGCCTTTACCGCAACGGCGATCCCGGTGCCGGCCTCCTGCGCGGCAGTGGACTTTCATGCCTTTGGCCTTGGCGTGACCGATGGGCAGCTCTATGTGGGGGCCGTCTGTTCGGGGGAATCAGTCACAAACCGCGAGGCGTTGCGGGCGTATATCTTTCTCTATATCAATGGCGCATTTGTGACGACGCCCATTCTCGATTTCTCGCTACTCTATGACCGCGGTGCCACCAATCTGCAATGGCAATATTGGCTCAACCGCACCACCTTTAATCCCAACAACGTGATTCAAGCCGACGGCAAGTGGGCACAACCCTGGCTCACCGACATCGTCTTTGACCACGGTGATATGATCCTTGCCTTGCGCGACCGCGATGGCGATCTCTTTGGTTCGGTCGCCGGTGGTCCCGATCCCGCCGATTCAAGGAACTATTCAGCCAAAGCGCGCGGCGATATTCTACGAGCGTGCCGCAACGGCAGCGGTGGTTGGGCGTTGGAAACGAATGGCACATGTGGCGGCGTAACCACCGGCGGTGCCAGCGATGGCCAAGGACCGGGCGGCGGCGAATATTATTACCAGGATGAGCAGGTCAGCCCAACCCACCAAGAGACCTCGTTTGGCGCGCTGGCCCAAGTCGCTGGGTTGCCAGATGTGGTGGCATCGATCTTCAACCCGATTGAAGGTGCCAATGCGGTCAGTGACGGCGGCTTCAAATGGTACAATAACACAACGGGTATGACGAGCCATCGCTACCGCATCTTTGACGCATCGGGCGACCCAGCACTCTTTGAAAAGGCCAACGGTCTCGGTGACGTGGAAGCGCTCTGCCCCCTGGCCCCATTGGAGATTGGCAACCGCGTCTGGCAAGATACCAACGGCGATGGGGTGCAAGGGCCGGATGAACTGGGCATAGACGGCGTGACCGTTGAACTCTACCGCGATGGCATCTTGGTCGGCAGCACCGTGACGGCGAATGGCGGCGACTATCTCTTCAATGACAGCAACGTCACCCAGAATGCCGCCAACGGGATTGTTGCTGGTCTCTGTGGTCCTAACGGGGCGGCAGTCTATGAGATTCGCATCCCCAATGCAACCGGCACCTCCCAACAGGTGCCACTCGCCGGCCTCACCTTGACCCAGGCCGACAACAGCGGTACGACCAACGGCAATTTGCGTGATTCAAATGGTATCCTAGCAGGAAATAACGCGCTGTACAGCATCCCCTGTAGCGATCTCTCAGCGCCCGGTTTCAACAATCACACCTACGACTTTGGCTTTACCGCAGCCCAGGTAGAACGGGTGGCCATTGGCAATCTCGTCTTTGTGGACATCAACAACAATGGCCGCTTTGAACCCGCCGCCGGCGAAACTGGTGTGGATGGCGCAGTGGTGGCGCTCTTCCCCGCGGGGGCGGATCCCATTTCGACCACGCCGCTGGCCACCGCGACCACGACCAATGGCGGCTTCTATCTCTTCGACAATCTGGCACCGGGGCAATATTTTGTCCATTTGCAGGCGGCGAACTTCCAAAGTGGCGCGGTCTTGGCCAACTATCGCTCGTCAACGGGCAGCGGCACCAGTCCGGACATTGACGATAACACCGATGAAAATGGCATCGACAATGTAGACCTGGCGACCAACGGTTTGCCGACCACCGTCTACGATCTGCAACCGAACAGCCAACCGATTGCTGAGCCCGGCGCCGGCAGCTACAGCGGCGCGCTCGACGATGACAATGTGAACTTCACAGCCGACTTTGGCGTCTATAAACCGCTGAACCTGGGCAACCGCGTCTGGCTGGACAATGGCACCGGCGGTGGCGTTGCCAACAACGGCATTATGGATGGCACCGAGGTCGGGATTGCCAACGTCTTGGTGCGACTGCTAGATGGTGCCGGCAACCCGGTTCTGGATGGCAACGGTCAACCAATGACGATCACGACCGATGATCAAGGTTACTATAATTTCAACGATCTGTTGCCGGGCGACTACATCGTGCACATCGATGCGAGCAACTTTGCCCTCGGCGGCCCGCTAGCTGGGCTCAGCAGCAGCGATCCTACCGAAGCGAATCCCAACACAGATGGCGATCTCAACGATAACGGCATCAACGTCCCCAATCCGGCCACCAATGGCGTTCGCACCGGCGTCATCACGCTGACGTATGATGATGAGCCGACGAACGAAGTTGACTTGGGTCCCGTTGGCAGTGCTCAACCGGCAGACACCAACAACCTGACCATCGACTTTGGCTTCCTACTTGTACCGTTGGCGCTACCGCCGACAGAGGAGCCAAGTGCGCCGGTGCGGGTATTCTTACCGGCGATCATGCAATAAAGCCGCGCGTAGCAGCTACCGTGCACCACTCCATTCAACCATTGATCCTGAAATTCGATTATCGAGTTTCAGGATCAACATCAAAAAAGGCAGACCCATGATCATCGACACCCACGTTCATGTCTGGGAGATCGACCCACCCCGCTACCCCATCGGCCCAACCGCGCCCAACTGGACCGCCCTCCCCGACGAGCCGGGCACCGCCGACGAGTTGCTGGCCGAAATGGACGCCCACGGCGTCGACCGCGCGGTCCTCGTACAGACCAGTTGGTCGACCTGGGACAACGGCTATATTGCCGACTCGGTCGAGCGCTTTCCCGATCGCTTTATCGGCCACGGCCTGATCGACCCGCAAGATTCTGACAACGCCGCGCAAGTACGCTATTGGGTGAAGGAGCGGGGGCTGGCGGGCTTCCGTTTCCATCCTATGTACTATCCCAATGAGAAAATTTTGATTACACAGCAAAATGGCCCGCTATGGGAAGAGATCGCCGCACTCGACGTGGTGATCCAGTTTCACATGCGTGCCGAGCAGGCCGACCAGGTGGCGACGATTGCCGAACGGTATCCGCATCTGCGCCTGATCATCGACCACCTGGGCTATCCGCAGATCGACGAAGATCCCGCCGCCTTTGACCCGATTGTCAATCTGGCGCACTACGATAACATCTGTTTCAAGCTATCGGATGTGGCCGGACGTTCGGAGCAAGAGTTCCCCTATGGGGATGTCCACCCCTTTATCCAGCGACTGGTCAACGCCTTTGGGGCCGGGCGCACCGTCTGGGGCACCGGCTATCCTGGTCACCACCGCGCCAAACATAACTGGCCGACCTTGGCCGAGGAATTGCGGTTGATTCGGGAAGGGTTGCCCTTTGTCAATGAACGGGAGCAAGAGCAAATTTTGGGTGGGACCGCGGCGGCGTTGTGGCGATTGCCATAAGAGAAGAGATATAATTGTGTCCTACAATACGATCATTGTCGGTGCCGGAGCAGCGGGCGCAGTGCTAGCTGCCCGCCTCACCGAAGATCCCACCCATTCTGTCCTCCTGCTGGATGCCGGCCCCGATTTTCCACTAGAAGAGACGCTACCTGAGGAGATCCGCTACGCCTACACACGGCCGGTGAACCTGTGGGCGCGCGCCTTTGGGCCGGCATCCCGTTTTGACTGGGGCTACCAAGCTACGATGACACCAACCGCCCCGCCGATAGCCGTTCAACGGGGCAAGCTGGTTGGTGGCTCGACAGCGATCAATGCCACCATCTTTCTGCGCGGGATTCCCGAAGATTATGACGCTTGGGCCGCGGCGGGCAACGAAGGCTGGCGCTTCGCCGACTTGCTGCCCTTCTTCTGCAAAAATGAACGCGATCTCGACTTTGGCCATCTGACCTATCACGGTGACGCTGGACCGATCCCGGTACATCGCTTCAAAGAGGAAACCTGGGCCCCCGAACATGCCGCCCTCTACGAAGCCGCGTGCGCCGCCGGCTATCGCACTTGCCCAGATCACAATGCGCCGGCAGCGGGTGGCGTCGGCCCCTTGGCGCACAACAATGTCGACGGCATCCGCTGGAGCAGCAGCCTGGGCTATCTGGCCCCGGCACGACAGCGCGCCAATCTCACCATCCAAGGGGATACGTTGGTGCACAAGGTGCTCTTTGCCGGCAAGCGCGCGATCGGGGTGCTTGCCGAACAGGAGAGTGCGGTCAAGACCATCTACGCCGACGCAGTGATCATCAGCGCCGGGGCGATTGCGTCGCCTCACCTTCTGCTCCATTCCGGTATCGGTCCGGCTGATGCATTGCGGGCATTGGGCATTGAGCTGGTGCAGGCGCTGCCGGGGGTCGGGCAGAACCTACGCGACCATCCGCAGACGCTGATCCGTGTGCGCACCAAACCTCACGTGATCAATGACTGGTGCCAACCGCGACTTAACATGGCACTCACCTTCACGGCAACCGGCTCGCCGTGGCGCAACGACATCTTCATCGTGCCGTCGAGCAATGCGCTGCCCGCCGGCGACATTAGTGACAATCCGCCGATTGGCTTCTACCTTGTGCCATGCCTCTATCTCGCCGCCAGTGCCGGCTCGCTCCACCTCGCCACCGCCGATCCACACAAACAACCTGTGCTCGAGTATAATTATTATGTCGAGCAGTTCGACCGCCGGCGGCAACGCGAGGCGATTCGGCTCACGGTGGATCTACTCGATCATCCCGCCTATCGTGCGATTAGCGATGGGATTGACAATCTGACAGAGGATGATCTTGCCACCGACGCTGCGCTCGATGGGTGGATTCTACGCAACGCCACCACCAGCCACCACAGTTCGAGCACCTGCAAAATGGGACCAGCCAGCGATCCGCTGGCTGTCGTTGATTCGGTTGGCAAGGTGCATGGGCTAGAGGGAATTCGTGTGGCCGACGCCTCGATCATGCCCGATTGCATTCGCGCCAATACGAACGTGACGACGATGGTGATTGGCGAGCGGATCGCCGACTTTATCCGGCAGGGAAAATGACCAATAGTAGGGCTTACGCAATTACCGCTGGCTTCGGCAGGCTCAGCCGCCGGTAATTGCGTAACTCCTGAATACTCTATTCAGTCCAAACCAAAGGAGCACGACCTTGAGCTACAACACCATCATTATCGGCGCGGGGGCCGCCGGTGCGATCCTCGCTGCCCGCCTCACCGAAGATCCTGATTGGAGCGTCTTGCTCTTAGAGGCGGGACCGGACTTTGCCAGCGAAGAGCAACTCCCCGAAGAGGTGCGCTTTGCCCACGGCCAGCCGCGTAACCTCTGGGCGCGCGCCTTTGGGCCGATCACGAAATACGGCTGGGGCTACCAGGCTACTTTTACGCCAACTGCCAACGCAAGCTTTGTGCCGCGTGGCAAACTCATTGGCGGCTCAACCGCGATCAATGCCATGATCTTTTTGCGTGGCGAGCCGGAAGATTACGACGCCTGGGCGGCGGCGGGCAATGACGGGTGGAGCTTTGCTGACCTCTTGCCCTTTTTCTGTATGAATGAACGCGATCTCGATTACGGCCATCTCGATTACCACGGCGACCGTGGGCCGATCCCGGCCTGGCGTTTCAAACGCGACGAGTGGACTCCTGACCACGCCGCCTTTTATGACGCCTGTCGCGCCGCCGGCTACCCTGATTGCCCCGACCAAAATGCGCCGGGGAGTAGCGGTGTCGGGCCGTTGGCGCACAACAATGTCGATGGCATTCGCTGGAGCACCAGCCTGGGCTATCTGGGCCCGGCGCGATCGCGACCGAACTTGACGATCCAAGGCAATACCTTTGTCCATAAGGTGCTATTTAGCGACGGACGGGCCATTGGGGTGCTGGCAGAAGAGGCGGGCACGCTGACCACCATCTACGCCGATGAGATCATTATCAGTGGCGGCACGATTGCATCGCCCCATCTCTTGCTCCACTCGGGGGTTGGCCCCGCCGACGAGTTACGTGCATTGGGCATTCCGGTTATCCACGACCTGCCGGGTGTTGGCAAGAATCTGCGCGATCATCCGCAGACGCCCATCCGCATCCGCACCAAGCCAGCGATTGTCAACGATTGGCGTACGCCGCGCCTCAACACGACCTTGCGCTACACAGCGTCCGGCTCGCATTTGCGCAATGATATGATCCTGATCCCCGCCTCCAACGACCTGGCCGAAGGAGACACCAGCGACAATCCACCGATTGGCTTTCAGGTGACGCCGGCGCTCTATTTGGCAATTGGCACAGGATCGGTGCGCCTTACCTCAACCGACCCGCATGTGCAGCCCGCGCTGCATTACAACTACTTTGCCGAAGAATTTGACCGGATGCGCCATCGAGAAGCGGTGCGCCTCGTCGCCGATCTGCTGGAACATCCGGCCTACCGGGCGATCAGCGAGGGTACGATCAACCTGAGCAAGCAGGATCTCGCCAGCGACGCCGCGCTGGATAGTTGGATCTTGCGCAATGCCACCACCAGCCACCATAGCTCGAGCAGCTGCAAAATGGGGCCGGCGAGCGACCCGCTGGCGGTGGTCGATCGGGTTGGCAAGGTGCATGGGCTGGCGGGGCTGCGCGTGGTCGATGCGTCGATCATGCCGGATTGCATCCGCGCCAACACCAATGTCACGAGCATGGTGATTGGCGAGCGGGTGGCCGATTTCATGCGACAGGGGAAGTAGCCGAGTCAACGATCGGCGGCAGGTGCGTAGTACGATAACGTTAAATTATCTAAGCTCCGCTGAATTCATTCAGTACCACTTTAACATTGTCATAGTAGTTACAATTAATCTAAGCCATTCAGCTAGTACATTGCGGCGTAAATAAACCAACAGTATGGCGTGACGATTCCCTCCCCACACTGGGGAGGGCTAGGGTGGGGTTGAGCTATGGGCTTACTTACGCCATTGTGTACTAGTGTTTTATGAAACAAGTTGTGATGGGTAACGGACCCCTCCCGCGCCTAGGAGGCAACCGCTCCCCAGGTTGGGGCTTACTTTTACCCACATCTTTGTGGGCCGGTGGTAGGGTCGCGTTCCGGGGACGGCACAGATGCGCTCTGGTAACGCATCAACTCGTGTGCCGTCCCCGGAACGCCACGCTCGCCGCACACTTGTGGGTAATGGT
>DAOUCA010000042.1:0-6715 GCA_034432375.1 Caldilineaceae bacterium | reverse complement strand
TTTGACTTCTCGTCACAGTACGGACATACTACCAGTTCTGGGCGCAACGGCATGTTCTCGTATTTGGTCATACAGAACTATTTGCCGCTTGCGCCCTTTTTTGTCAAATCTACTCCACGCTGTTCTGTGGTGTTACCCTTGCCGGTGCCAGTCGCCATTACCAATAGAAATTTGCGACGACTTTGTGCCAGCGCTTCTGTTACCCGCTTGATCGCTTCGACTTGGTAGGGACGATCGACGATCGCAGGACTCGGACCCAACTCATGTAAGGCAGTGCGATACGCCCGTTGAAAGTGCAAGCGCGCCAAATCATCTGGAGTGAAAAAGCCACTGACTTCGCGCAGCGGATAGCCGGCTCGATCCCAGAACCAAATAGTTTTGCCGTTGCTGAGAAAGATAAAGGGGTAGATGCCATAGCGGGCTTGGATACGATCTGCGTAGTCTGCGGCCTGACGCTTGCCGGCCAAGGCATCGCGGCTAGTCCGTTTGGCTTCTACCAGCGCAATCGGCTTGCCAACCTGGCCAAGCATGGCATAGTCGGCAAATTCATTGCTAGCGTGGTAGGCGGATCCTGCCTCTGTAATGCGCGGATTATCACCGGGTAGAGGCAGTTCCTCCAACAAATTACCTTTGGTCATACTCCAACCCGCGCGCTGCAATTGCTGGTCGATCAATCGTTGGCGGGTTTCAGCTTCGCTGAGTGGTTGTTGGGAAAGCATAAATTTTAGTGCATTCTGTCCGGTAGAAAATGATTACTATGGGAAAGGATATTAACAGGCAATTGCAGATAAGTTCACCATATTCTCTTAAGTCTTGATACAGTAGTCTTGATACAGTGTACAACAACCCATGCCCCTAGCTCAACTTACTTTTTGCTTGCAATCGTTCTTACACAGAAGGTAGGGCGTAGTTTTTCACCAATTGACGCCCACCGAGTGATATGATACCCTGACCCAAATACATCCCCTTATCAACCCACCCAAGGAGATCCGACCATGCGCATCGCCATCGCCGGCTTTATGCACGAATCAAACACCTTTGCCATCTTTCCCACCACGCTCGACAACTTTCACATCCACCGCGGCGACGCCGTCATCGATCACTATCGACCGACCTTCCACGAGATGGCCGGCTTTATCAAAGGGGCGGATGAGTATGATTTTGAGTTACATCCGCTGATCGGTGCCGATGCCACGCCTGCCGGTGCCGTGACCGCAGCGGCCTATGAGGCAATTCTTGGCGAATTGCTCGACGCGCTGAAGGCCGCGCTACCCACGCTTGATGGGCTGCTGTTGGCGTTACACGGTGCCATGGTTGCCGAAGGATTTCCCCATGCTGACGGCGAGACAGTCCGTCGCGTGCGGGAGGTGGTCGGCCCCGATTTTCCCCTCTTTGTCACCCATGATTATCACGGCAACGTGCCGCCGCAGCTGGTAGACGATGCCACCGCCCTGATCATCTACAAAACCTGTCCGCACATCGACCAGCCAGAGCGCGGGTTGCAGGCCGCTGAATTGCTCGTACGTACGATCCGCGGCGAGGTCAAACCGGTGAGCGCGCTCGTCAAGCCGGAGGTACTCTTTAACATTGTCTACCACAACACGAGCAGCGGCCCCATGCAGACCTTAATGGATACCGCGATTGCACTCGAACAGCAGCCGGGGATTCTTGCTACCAGCATTGCGGCGGGCTATCAATATGCCGATGTGCCTTACATGGGGCCTTCGGTGGTGGTGATTGCCGATGGCGATGCCACTCTGGCGCAAAGCGAAGCCGAAGGGTTGGGCCAACAGATGTGGGATCTGCGCGATGCGTTGGTGCCCCATGTGCCAGATGCCGCCGAAGCGGTGCGCATGGCGATAAAGAGCAGCGACTATCCGGTGGGGCTCTTTGAATTGGGCGATAACATTGGGGGCGGTAGCGCCGGCGATGCGACGATTCTATTGGAGCAGCTCCTGTCACAAAAGGCTGATGGGTGGGTGGTCGCGCTTTATGATCCGGCCGCGGTGCAACAATGTGTGGCCGCTGGGATTGGGGCCGTGCTGCCCCTAGAAGTTGGTGGCAAGGTCGATGATATGCATGGCAAACCACAGGCGGTGACCGGTCGCGTGCGCACTCTCTGTGACGGTAAATTTGAAGAGACCCAACGGCGTCATGGTGGTCGGCGCTACCATGACCAAGGGTTGACCGCCGTGATTGAGGTAAATCGCGATGCACCGGGCAAGGGTGGGCTGATCTTGCTCAACAGCGAGCGGACAGCACCGATGAGCATCCACGAATTGACCTGTGCCGGCATTGTGCCAGAACAGCAACGGATCCTGGTTGCCAAAGGCGCGGTCGCCCCACGCGCGGCCTATGAGCCGGTCTGCAAGCGGATTATCGAGGTGGATACCGCCGGCGCAACCAGTATCAGTATCCCCCAAGAGCAATATAAGTTGGCGCGCAAGACGCACTATGAGTGGGCCGCGACTGGGTAGATAGGTAGATAGGTAGATAGGTAGATACGGACCTACTTGTGTACTTATGTACTTGTCTACTTGTGTACCTGTCTACCGCTCTACCTCCCCGCCATCATGATCGCTGCCCGCATCCAGCCCAGCGCATGGGCCATACCGGCATGCCAGGGTGCGGCACATTCAATCAGTGGCGTATGGTCGGGGATGAGCACGCCATCGAAGCCGTTCCGGTGTAGAATGCGGATCACTTCAAACATATCGGTGTCGCCATCATCGACAAACATCTCGTGGTAGTGGGGCACCTTGCCTTGTACATTGCGTAGGTGGACATAGGCCAGCTTGCCGGCGCGACTGTAGCGATCCACCGTCGCGTAGACATCGGTGTCAAGCATTTCGGAGATGGTGCCGACGCAGAATTCAATGGTGTTGACGGGGCTGGGGCGCAGGTCGAGCACCTGCTGGAAGTGGTCGCCCTTGGTGACGAGCCGGGCCGTATCGCGCAGCACCGGCAGCGGCGGATCGTCAGGGTGGAAGGCAAGGTTAACCCCCGCTTCCTCTGCCACCGGGAGCATCTCATCGAGAAAGCCTTCGAGCCGTCGCCAGATCTCGGTCGCAGTGACTGGCGCGATCACATCCCCCGGCTCTGCCCGATTGAACCGCTCCAGATCATAGATCATATTCCAGACCATGCCGCCGCGAATCGGTTTTTGGGGCGGATCATCAAAGCCGACCGACCGCGCATCCCCGCGGGAAAAAGGCCCTTCGCTGCGCCCAAAGACGCCGGCCAGTGTAAAGCAGTACCCCATTGTGGGAATGCCAACGCGCCCTAGCCGTCGCACGATCTCTTTGAGGTGCGCCATTTGTACGTCACGCTGGGGGCCATCGAGCAATACATCATACCAATGTGCCGGCGCAAAATTTTCCAACGCCTCCAATGTCAACCCTTCGCTGTTGACCAATGCTTTCAACTCACGCAGTCCCTCCTCGCTCCACATGGGGTCGTCGGCGGTGGAGAGGCCAAAGCCGGCGTCGGCATTGTCGGAAGTAATAATCTTGTCGCCCCGTGTAAATTGACCTGGTAGATGGGCGATAATGTGTGTGCAGCCCGCCTGTTTAGCAAAACGCAAGTTTTCGGGCGTTAGTAGATCTCGGTAGAGGCCAAGGCCAAGTTTCATAGAGATTCAACCCCTTTAATGGTAAATGGTAAATAGTTAATTGTAAATAGGAAATTCGGTTGTCACTGCGATCGGCCGCGCCTCGGCAATCGACCGTTTGAGTGCTGCTTCAAATTGGAGTTCTTGCAGACCGGCTAACCCAGGGACCGGCGGTGGTGTGCCTTGCAAAATGGTGTCGAGATAGGCATTGATTGCTTTGCCGAAAGAAGCGCGATATTGATCCCAGCGCGAGCCGTTGCGGCTCAAGGCATGGACCGTGTGCTGCCCGGTGGCATAGTCGATCAACTCTAAATCGCCATCGAGATCGCGCATGGCGATCCGTCCTCGCTCAAAACAGAGTGTTAGCTCGTAGAGCGGCAAGGCAAAGTCGATGCCACAGGTACCGATGATCGTGCCCGACGCGCCATTCGTCAACTGTACGGCTGCTGTTATGCTGCGTACATTGTCGCTGCCCATACAAGGGCCGGCCTCGGTGCTGGCCAACGCCGTGATTGTCGCCGCTTCCCCCATAAACCAGAGCACCAGGTCGATGCAGTGACTCCAACAGGCGTAGTGGACCAGTGCCGTGAAATGAACGGGCTTGCCCAGATTGTGCTTTTCGATGAGTTGCCGGGCTCTCTGCGTCTGCTCAAAAAAGCGATAGTTGAAGACCATTGCCGTTTCCACATCGGCACTGCGCGCGCTGCTGAGTAATTCGTGCGCTTTGGCAAAATCATCCTCGGTGACCGCAGCCTGCCCTGCTTGGGCGACGAGCGGCTTCTCAAAGAAGAGCCGGCGCGGCTTGAGCGCCAGCAACTCCTGTGTGATCGCATAGCGTACCGTCTCTGACGTGAGCACGAGGATGCTATCCGGCTCGTCGGCCAGCAACTGCGCTAGCGAATCGGCGACCGATCCGCCAAACTGTGCTGCCGCCGCTTCGGCCTTTGCGCGTGTGCGGTTGTAATAGCTGAGGGTGACATCATCCCGTTTGGCGATCGCGGTCAGATAGTTCTGCGCCACCTTACCGGTGCCGACAACTGCAATTTTTAGTCCCATAAGTTACCCCATCCCCCGGCCCCTTCCCCGCGAGTGAGGAAGGGGAGTTTATTGTTTGGAATTGTCAATTGACAATTCACAATTGATTATTGACTGTTCGCCCTATCCCCCATCCCCCGGCCCCTTCCCCTCGAACAAGGAAGGGGAGCAAATGTTGGTATCCTTGCTATTGCGGCGGCGTGGGGCTTTAATCCTTGCCAACCGTCGGTCGAAAACGAATTCCCGCGCGCGCCGACCCGCCGGCCAAGGCGACTGGTGCCCCATCTGCCCGCCAGCAAGCCGCGCCAGCCATACTCTTATGCTCCTGATCAAAGTGGATGCCATTCATCCCGCCTGCCACCGTATTCACCACGACAACATCGTGCCCGCGCGTGGCGAGTGCCGACCGCACTGCTTGGGGCACACCGGTCTCTACTTCTAATTCCTGCCCTTGCGTCCAGATGCGCGGTGCTTCCACCGCCTCTTGCAGCGTCATCCCATGATCGATTACGTTGACGATGGCTTGGAGTACGCTGGGAAAGATCCGCACGCCGCCGGGGGTGCCCAATGCCAAAAATGGTTGTCCCTGATACGTAATAATCGTTGGGCACATGCTGCTTGTCATGCGTCGGCCACCGGCCACCGAGTTTGGCTGGCCGGGATGGGGATCAAAGAGCGCCATTGTGTTGTTGAGCAGGATTCCTGTTCCAGGTACCATCACCTTGCTGCCAAAAGCAGCGTTGATCGTCTGCGTCATACAGGCAATGTTGCCGTCTGCATCGGCGGCGGTGACGTGGGTGGTATTCGAGGATTCGGGAGTGGGTAAGATGCCTGCATGTGGATTGCCCGCTTGCTGCATCTGAATTTCTGCACGACGTTCGGCTGCGTATGCCGGCGAAATTAGCCAGTCGATCGGAGCCGTGACCTGCGCAGGATCGCCCAGATAGCATGCGCGGTCGGCAAAGGCAATTTTGAAACACTCCGCCAGCAGGTGGATGGCATCTGCTGTGCCATAGCCGAGTGCAGCAACATCATAACCCTCGAGAATGCGCAGAATTTGCAGCAGATGGACACCCCCGGCACAAGGGGGCGCGGGTACCGTGACGGCATAGCCACGGTAGTCGGCGGTAAGTGGTTCACGGCGGAGCGTGGTATAGGCGCGCAGGTCGGCCATCGTCAGGATACCGCCATTGTGCTGCATGTCGTCGACGATCGTCTGACCAAGCGCACCGTTGTAGAGCAGATCCGGCCCTTCCTGGGCGATCGCCTGTAATGAATCAGCCAATTCCGCTTGGATAATTAGATCACCGGCTTGTGGTGGTTGGCCATTGGGCAAAAAGATTGCCGCGCTGGCGGGAAAGAGCGCTAGATCTGCGGCGGCATTGTGAATCAACTCACAGAGGTAGCCACTGGCTCGGAAACCACGGCGCGCATAGCGGATCGCCGGCTGCATGACGCTCTCCAAATCTAGTTCCCCCCATTGCGCGACGGCTTCACTCCACGCCTTCAAGGTGCCTGGCACACCAACCGTGCGATAGCCAACGCTGTTCTCTCGCCCCTCCGTCTCCATATAGGTGGGCCATTGGTCAGAGATTGGTCGGTAGAGATCGGGCGCGGCGGCTTGGGGCGCGGTCGAATAGTTGTCGAGAATGATCGCCGTGCCATCGGCCAACCGAATATTTGTCCAGCCCGCCCCAAAGAGGCCGACCATCATCGGCTCGACGACGTTGAGGGCAAAGAGGGTGGCGATTGCTGCATCGACGGCATTGCCGCCGAGCGCTAACATCTCTAATCCAGCCGCCGCGCCCAGGGGATGATTGGCTGTTACAACACCGCGCTTACCAATGGCTGCGCTCTTTTCGGTGGTGAAGTGGGTGCCAGCGTGCGTGCGCCAGCTAGATTGGTTGGTCATGTTGCTTCCTGATTGGGCTAGTTTCGGGTGTATCTCACTTTGAGGGCAACTCGTGTGCGTCGCACTGGTCAAGCGTTATTTCGTTGCCCCGATCGCTTTCGACCAGTGCGACGCACACTCCTGGTAGAAGAAAGTCGCCCCCAAATTGAGATACGCCC
>DAOUCA010000041.1:0-43644 GCA_034432375.1 Caldilineaceae bacterium | reverse complement strand
GTGAACCTGTTGCACTATCTTACAAAGCGATTATGTCACTCCTGCCCCCCCTCCGTGAGGGTAAACTCTGGCAGGAGTCCACAGCGAACAAATGGATTCCTCGGGTGCCCACTGGGCGCGCAGGAATGACAGATTCCTGTGGACCGTAAGGCATTTCGTAAGACTGTGCAACAGTATCATCCTGCCATCCTGTCCGAATCGCTCACGGGGTTATCATGCACTTCGAATTAACCGGCCACATCACCCCCGCCGAAAAAGCGCGGTGTGACTATTACTATGTTCCCTTTGACCTACCGCAGCCGGCGCGGCGCTTGCAGGTGCGCTACTCCTATTCGGCGGCGATGTCGTCGGATGAGGTGGCCGGCGGCAATGTGATCGATCTGGGGATCTTCGACCCGTGCGGGGATGATTTCCCCGGTGGGTTGGGTTTCCGTGGTTGGAGCGGGTCGGCACGTAGCGAGTTCTTCCTGGCGATCGATGAGGCAACGCCGGGCTATCTACCGGGGCCGCTGCCGGCGGGGCGCTATCAGATTATTCTCGGATTGTACCGGATTTGGGAAAAGGGCGCAGATTATGAAATTGCGATCGTCGCAGAGCTGGATGACAATGCCCCGAGCACTTTCGCGCCCTTACCCACTGCTGACGTAGCGTACCCGCCCCAGGTGCCGACTACCGACGAGTTGACCTGGCTGCGTGGTGATCTGCAAAGCCACACCTATCACAGCGATGCCCAAGGTTCACTTGAACAGTTGGTGACCAAGGCGCGCGACCTGCGACTCGACTTCCTCGCCGTGACGGACCACAATACGATCAGCCATCATTCCCATTTGGCGGCCCTAACTGGCAATGACCTACTTTTGCTCTATGGCCAGGAGGTGACGACCTACTATGGCCATTTGAATGTCTGGGGTGCACGGCGCTGGTGCGATTTTCGCGCCAAAACTGCGGTAGATCTTGCTGCCATTATCGACCTCGCCCACGCCAACGGAGGCCTCTGCTCGGTCAACCATCCCAAGCAGGGTGGCCCAGCGTGGGAATATGGCTTCGACTTACCCTTTGATACGTTGGAGGTGTGGCAGGGGCCGTGGCCTTATCGTAATAAAGAGAGTCTGGCGCTTTGGGACCGGCTGTTACTGGCGGGGCAGAAAATTCGCGTTGTCGGCGGTAGCGACTACCATTGTCCGGCTGCTGCTGACACTAATTTGCTGCGCCTCGGCCAGCCGACCACTTGGCTATTGGTGCATGAACAGAGTCACCGCGGTATTCTCGAAGCGATCTATGCCGGTCGAGCGTCGATCAGCGCCAATCCCACCAGCCCGCGAATTGCGTTGAAAGCAACTGATCGAGATAATCAATCGGTACAGATGGGCGACGTGCTAACGCTTGCCAAAGGCGATGCTGCCACGGTGACGGTCACAGTTCAAAATGGTATCGGCTATACATTGCAACTAGTGGCTGATGGGCAGGTGCAGGTGCAACAGCCGTTGTCTTCTGCGCAGGAAGTGCTGACTTTCACTGTGCCGGCCACCACCTACCTGCGCGCTGAATTGATCGGTGATATAGTGGCGGCGCAACTGCCAATTGAGTCACAATCGGATCTACCAGCGAATCTAGATCGACGCAATTGGCGCTGGGCGCTCTCCAATCCGATTTTTCTAAAACAACCATCAGTTGACGGAGCAAACAGAACATATGGAGATTGATTTTCTCGCCAACCACCCTAACCATATCCCAACGTTGGCCAGCTGGCACATTGCCATGTGGGGCCATCTTGATCCGACGGCAACGGTGCAAGGACGGATTGAGCGGCTGACCAGCCATGTTGGCTGCCCGGCGATTCCGACGACGCTGATTGCGTTTGATGGAGAAACATTGTTCGGTTCGACGAGTCTGGTGGAGAACGATCTGCGCACCTATCCGCATCTATCGCCTTTTTTGGCTAGCGTCTATGTAGCAGAGCCGTATCGTCGGCGCGGGATCGCATCGGCATTGGTGCAGCGGATTATGGCAGAGGCGCAGGCGATGGGGATCGCCAAACTCTACTTGATTACCCCTGATCAACAGCCGCTCTACAGTCGATTGGGTTGGCAACGGTTGCAAGAGGTACCCTACCGCGGAGAAGAGGTCACATTGATGGTTGCGGAT
Source organism: Caldilineaceae bacterium (assembly GCA_034432375.1). Taxonomy (GTDB): domain Bacteria; phylum Chloroflexota; class Anaerolineae; order Caldilineales; family Caldilineaceae; genus JAHBVH01. The sequence goes on along the minus strand of DAOUCA010000041.1, from coordinate 41,499 downwards.
CTGCTCTCTTTGCGCTATCAACAATAGGTCATAAAAAAAAGGATCGGCTGATAACCGATCCTTCTTCGGTGGGTAGGTGCTGCTGACCACCAATCCTTGCCACCAATCTCGGCAGCATTGTGCCTACTCGATGACAATCTGATCGACAATCTGCTGAAAGCGCAAGCCCGAGGATTCGAGCACGTGTAAGGCAATATTGCCAACCCGTTTCTTTTCAAAGACGTTACGCGTCCGGCCTTGGATGGTCACAACGCCATTGGCACTCGAAACAGCCAATCGCGAGACATCGATCAATCCATCGCTCTCAAGCGAGGTGAGCACACACTGATCCAACTGGTTGTCATGAAACCGTTTGGGTAAAAATGGAATCCACATAACCTTCCCCTCTCTGATCGCTACGCTGCGCACCGCAATGGGGCCACCGACAAAGTGCAAACAACATCCTTGCGATTTGGCACTTTGTGAGGGGCCGACTAGTGAGTTAAACTCTTCAAAACGCACACCAGATAGAGAAAAGAGTCCATTCCTGACGTGTGGCGTTGAAGTAATCGGTAATGCGTACGGAATGGACCCTCTGTGGGCATATTGTAAGCTATGTCTCGCTTTTTTTCAACTGCCTTAGACCACGTCGACGCGACGTTTCAATGATACCTTTGCTACGTCTTTACTACGGTGGCGGTTGATTGCTGGCGGGGGGGGGAGGCAGCCATAATCGTGATTATTTCATTTGGAAGTATGGACAAGCCGCTGCCGGCCTATCTCAACAGTGGCGAACGGTTATAGGTGAGCGCATTGTTGAGATAGGCCGGGTATAGTACTCTGGCCCCTTTTGATTCCGAAAGAACTTTCCTCAAAATCCAGTGGCAGTTAGCGCTGAACGATTGGCAAGAAAATCATTGATGGTAGAGATGTAGTGATAATTTGCTCGGGGCCTACTGGCACACACTGCGTACACTTGGCAGGCAGAACAGGCAGGTCAGTGTTGTAGTAGGCATCGATAAATTCATCCCAAAGTCCATCGGCTGCACTCTGTAAAAATGTCGCATTGTAGAACCGACGACGCCACTCATCCTGAGTTGTGTGTATGGGCAGATAAATACTTAACCCACTGGCATCGGGCCATTCCCATAGTGGATCACTTTGAAAATTTCGGGGATGACGTGCCGCATTGTGTTGCTCGGTAACAATAAAGTGATCGGCTCCCACCTCTAGATAGGCATTAAGCGCAAGCGCAGCCGTAATAACAGTTTGGTAGGTTTCACTTAGCTCTGGAGCGGGTCGTGGCTCGGCGTCAAAGGCATTGGCCAGTTGTTGTGCAAAGCTCCTGAGATCACAGTTGAAATCTTTGTTATCAATATAATGATCTTGATTGGTATCAAAGCATGCACTTTGCGCAGCGGCAGTTTGAATCCGTGTTTGTGTGCTTTTATCCCGCTGCAATGCTACGATCAACGCACTCGCTAACGCATCTTGGTGCGCGAACAATTCCTCTATCCGCCCTCCGGAGAGGTTAAAGAGCGAATAGAAGTATGGATAGGCCACACCCTTTTGTAATTCTTGCGTTTCGTTTTCGATCCACCGTTGGCCGATCAACGATGGGTCGAGCGGTGCCTGCGGCCAGGTCAAGTGTAAATCGTAGCGGAAGGAAGTCCAACTGACACCTGGCGAAGCAAGTACATAGTCGACCGTGCCACGTAGTTCATAGAGAACTTCAGACATGGCCATTAAACAGGCATCAAGATAGAGCAAATCGATCTTTTGGCCGGTTTTTTCATAAGCCTGGGTCAGCGCCACGCGCAAATCGGCAGTTGACAAGGCAAGATCGGGCTGTTCATCCCACAGTAAGCCGCCATACTCTCGATTTGTCGGCTGTTCCTCGTGCGTACTTGGCTGTTCACCCAGGAAATTGGGGGACCACCCACTGCCATGACCGACCAATGAAAGAATCACCTTCTTTGCCGGATGGGCAAGCATCATACTAGAGACAAAATCACGTAGGCTACCGGCAGCACCGACCTCATCGGTCCATTTCCACATGCTCTCATTCAGCTTATAGCGACCGTTACAAGTCCAATTTTGGCTATCGGGGCAAGCTTCGTCAAGCTGTGTATCATGCTGAATTCGATAATAATAGGCATCATCTACACCAGGGCCATCATAGAGCAGGAACGTGGTCATGCTCACAGGCATGGAGGCGGCTTCTGCCTTGTGAAATAGTTCGCGGATCCGCGGGCCGAGAGTATTGTTTCCACTCGTATAGATCAATACCAATGTATCAATGGTGGGCTGACCTTTGACAACAACGGCTGCGGATACAATATGGTGTTCCGCTTTGTCGGCATCTTGTAGCTGGACAAGCGCCTGGCTCTGCAAGATCCGGCCGGGCTTTGCATCATTTGCAATGCGGGCTTTGTATGCAATGATTGTGGGCGCGCCGGCCACTACCGTTCCTTGATAAAGAATTTGCCCATTGACAAATTGTGCCCCGCCAGAGGGATTTTCGCTTAGCGTCATCGAAAGCGGCAACGTATCGGCAAGCGAAAAAGCCACCGTACCTTCTGTGGCTGAGATAGTGAGGCGGTAGGTCACCTCTTCACCGGGCGTGGCCGCAAGCGGTGATGCTTCTTTGTAGACAGCCATGTGGGTGCCCGTCTTTGGTGTATGGACACGGAGAGGTTGCAGTGTGGGTACGCTATACAATTCATCTTGCTGCCCAGTGGCTGGGGTAAAGGTACGGACATAAAAGTAGTAGTCGGTATCCGGCATCAGATTGCGCACTTCAAAGCGCCCATCACGTTGGTCACTTGTGCGCGCAGTGAATTGGGGCGTCTCCGTCAGTGACTGGGTATAGGCAATCTCATACCAGCCAATAAGACCGCCGTAGTCAACTGGTCGCCACAGCAATTCGACATAGCGATCGTTAATTTCGCCTGTATGTAACAACGTGGGGGGCACCACTTGATAGCCCAAAACACGGCGATAGTCGCCATCGGGAGATAGATTGGCTAAACAATCTTTGGTTGCACTGTCATCGGCGGTAAGCAGATTGCCACCTAGCCCCAAATTGCCTAAGCCATCACTATGTGGATCTTTAAGGTGCTCCAAACAGGCAACCTCTTGTGGAACCGAACCGCGGAGCTGATTGTTTTGCAGCGACAAACGTTGTAAGCTTGTGAGTAAAGCAAGTGCCGTAGGAATGGTACCGGTAAAATGGTTGCCGCTGAGACGCAGTGTTTCCAGATTAGTCATACCGACAAAGGGCAGAAGTTCCCCCTGTAGATGATTTCCATCGGCAAAAATGCTTTTTATTTTACGCCAATTTGCCAATTCAATGGGAACGCTACCTGTGATGTCATCATCGAGAATATTGAAAAATTCCAGCATGGATAGATTGCCCAAACTACTGGGCAAGGTCCCGCTGATGCCAGATCGTCCTAGGTCTAGGATCGTTAACTTGCACATGCCGCCGACACCATTGATACAATATGCGCCGAACGCATCTGGAATCGAACCAGAGAGTTCATTCACACCTAGGTAGAGCTTGCCCAACTCACGCAGTTCTCCCAAAATCGGTGGAATCTGACCAGTGAACTGATTGCCATCGAGGCGAAGGTCAAACATATTGGGAAACTTTTCCCAAGCGTAGGTAGAGATATCACCGGTCAATTGGTTTCCAGTCAACATCAAGGCGTACAGTGAATTAAGTTCTTCAATTGCCGTGGGCAACTCACCCTGTAAATGGTTGTTACGTAGCTCCAAACGCCTAAGATTTTTTAGCGCTCCGATCGCCGATGGTAACGTACCACGCAAGGTATTTGAGACTAGTGTGATCTCAGTAACAATCGTACCTATACAGGTGATACCATACCATCCACTACATGGTGTGGTAGTTTGCAACCAACCGGTGTTCGTGAACCAGTTAGTCCCATCTGTACTATTGTACAAGGCTACAAGTGCTTCGCATTCACTGATCGCAATGCCTTGGGCTGTGTCACAGAAAGCTGTTGCTTCACGAGCTGGTGCAGCGTACATCACACGGGCCGAGAATGTATCCATGAAGAATAACAAAGTTAACCACAATACAATCGAAATGGTAATGGTCGTCATTATAAGCAGGTGACGACGCCAGAAGTGAAGACCAGAAGCACCTTCAACATCATGCATGATGAAACTCCTTAGGTGTAAATTGCGGCAAGATCGTCGTAGTAAAATTGATACAGATTTTTCGCTCATATGAGCGGTAAACTGAAATTGCACGATTGTCGGGAGAGAAAAAGCGCAATTTCAGCCGCATCCCGATATGAGCCGATTTTTTACGTAGAGGACAATACTTACTATCGCACTGAATTAGCCTTACGTAGTCTCAAATTAGTGAAAATCGTATCAATCTCTATCTTTACGGGAAGTATAGCCATCGTGTTGACCACCAACTTTGACAAATAGCCGTTAGTATTTGGCCAAATCGTGGCATGTTACCATACGAGCAAAAGAGGTTACCAGTTTGTTATAGCAGAGTTTGAGAGCGTTTCACCTCATCGGGTAGTTGAATCTCTTCAAAAATACTTATCGCCTGTGCCAGTACCTGGCGAGCTTCCATCGTTTGTTCAAGTGCAACCAGTACTTTTGCCAACGCACGGTAGGCGTATGCTTCTAGATAGCGATCGCGATTCTCTATCGCCGCGGAAATCGCTTGTTCTATTGTTGCCTTTGCGCCGTTGCCATCGCCCAAGGCCAGTTGGGCTTCGCCGATTACCCGCAGTGCATCGGGAATGACTGTATCTTCCTCACACCCCATAGCATCCTGTGCATATTGAATTGCCTGAGATGCATCTCCAAGTGCCAAGTGGGCCTCAGCCAAAGCTTGATAGACGGTGGCCACGCCATAGGAATGTTGTAACCGCTCAAAGATACTCTTGGCGCGCAATGCATGGGGAATTGCCTCGGCCGGTCGACCGTTTAACATACAAGCCACCGACTGATTCACCCGCACACTGGCAACACTGAGCAAACGTCCCAAACGGCGAAAGAGCTGGTAGGCATGCTCAAAATGCAAATCAGCCTCCACAAATTTCCCCTGTTTAATGAGCAGGGAAGCGATCGCATTGCGCGTTTTTGCTTCATAGCCAATGTTGTTTAATTCTTGCGCCAGTTGCAGGGCTTGTTGATAATGAGTTTCCGCCAACGCAAAATCGCCCCATTCGCGTAGAATATTACCCTTTAGATTTTCAACTTCATACTGAGCCGATTGCGCTTCTTGCCAGGCATCGTCCAACATTTTTTGGCGACGGTAGACCCATCCCATTCCTCGGTGTAAAAGGACCAGATCACTCTCGATAAGGGTTTCAAGAATGATTTGGCCATCGGCATAGGCAGATCGCGCACGCGCCAATTCCCCCGTCAACTCGGCCACATCGCCGGCCAAACGGCGGGCCGCAGCAGCAAGCCGCGGTGTACGCCATGTAATCGCCTGCAAAGTGGCCTCCGCCTGGGTATAGTTACCCAGTAGTTTATGGAGTTCTCCACGAATTAAGCCCAACAACTGTTGATCAGTTTCATTCTGTAGCTGTGTATGCGAAATTTCGGCAAAGATATGCAGGGCCGCACCAGCTTGCCCCTGATCGATCTGCCGTTCACGATGGGAATACCATACGCGTACGGCAGATGCATAATCACGGGCCTGTGTCCAGTGATAGGCCGCGGCGGTGATCTCTTGGTGAAAGGCGCGTACCTGCGCAGCCTGTGCATGGAGCACTTCTCGGTCTTCGGGCGTCAGTTGACCATAGAGCGCGCGTCGATAGGCCGCGAAGAGCATAATGCCGCCCTTACCATCGTGTTGAATGAGTTGGCGGTGGAGCAGTTGTTGCAAGGCCACCTGTTGCTGTGGCTCGGGCCACACGTCGATCGGCGCGGGTCGACGATAGACGGCTAGCTCTAGCAAAATATCTCGCTCAGCTTCCGGCAGACGTGGCCAGATGCGCTGCAACAGCGTTTCTAACGAAGGTGCATGTTTTAACTTTACTAACGCCTCGGTAAGCGGTTCACCACTGTGATGTAGTGCTAGGTAGAGCTTCAACAGGCGCGGATTGCCACGAGTCTGTTTCGTTAACTGTTCAAGCTGAAGAGCTTCCAAGCGAATGCCATTTACTTCGACTAACTGACGCACATTGGCCGTTGGCAATCCACTGAGTGCGATAAAGTGATCGGTCACCATTGGGACTGTTTGGCCGATCAACAAGTGACCAAACCCGCTGGGGAAACTTTCAATAAATTGCAATAGTTGCATGTGGCTTGCCAATTCGGGTTGCAACAGGTCAACCTCGTCAAAGCAGAAGATCGGCGCTTGGTCGACAATTGTCGCCAGATCATTGCGCAGTAGGGCAACCAGGGATTCAAGTTGCGGTTGCGCCCGTTCAGCCAGCAGTTGGAGCCACAGCGTCGAAGCACCCTGGCGATGTAAAAAATAGGCCAGCGCAAAGAGTAAGCTTGGCAATTGGTCATTGATGCCGGGATAGATCGTGTACCAAAAGATTAGCTGTGCTGGGCATTGCGCAAGCAGATACGCGGCCAGTGTTGTTTTACCTACCCCACTGGGACCGGCGATGCCGACACTTTGTGCTTTCATTAATGCATCGATTCCACTCTGCACCTCCTGCTCCCGGCCAAAAACATGGTCCGATTGTAGTGGCTTTTCCAAGCGTAACGCCGGATTGATATGGCGGATTAACGCGCTTTCCAATACCTCAATCGCTTTCTTACGCTCGCGAAAGTAGGTTGCACGTGACATCCCGAGTTGATCCCAAAGATCACCGGAGCGCTTATTGGGGCGTTGAAAATAGCTCAGATCAAGCAGACGTTGATAGCTCTCACCCATTGCATGATGAGCGGGAAGATCGCGCAGGGCCTCAATGAGCAAAGTGTGCAACGCGTTGCCACGACCGACCGCCGATGGCTGCATTGCGGTTGGCTGTTGCAAAAGATAGTCACCCAGAAAATAAGGCACTGCCAATGGTGATTCCTGACCAAGGGTAGCGGTTTGTTGTACTAACTCAAGGGCATTTTGCAAAAGTGCGGCAAAGGTCGTGGATGGCATCTGCTTGGTCACGAGTGACAACCTCTATTAGCGCATAAGAGAAAAGGTAAGAGTACAAGCACAGGAAGGTTGCCATTGATTATAGCTAAATTTCCAGAAAAGGCTAAATGTGAGACTGATTAGCGATTTTTGAGACGCTAATGTTGGCAAGCTGGCCTATGCTGATGGCATCACAGCAAGATTCAACTGTGACACAACGCAAATAACCTTGAATCAATTGTGGAAAGGAACGCATCATGTTACGACCTAATCACCAATTACAGCCGCGTAGCCAGCAACTCCAGAAGCGTCAGCAAAGTATTTATACAGTGTTGCAAAACCGACATCGCGGCCAATCGGCACTACATTCTGATCAATGGCCGCTACAAGTACCACATGAGGAGAAACCCAAGGGTATTGCAGGCTTTTTCAAGCAACTCTTCGGATAGGTCAATACTGCACAAATACAGTGTCCAACGCCATAGCATCTGAACGCTACGCTCTACCGACGAAGGTGGTAGAGCGTAGCAGGAATTATTACTGACAATGACTCCTTCTAAAGATCTGCATCTTGCAATCCTCATGGCGCAGCGCGCTGTCCACATGACGCGTGCACGCTTTACGATTCAGCTTGATTATTCTGCGGAAAGTCTCGAACAAATCGATGATCTTTTGCTGCTCTTTCCGAGCTTATTACCACGCGGCTGGCTTATGCGCTTGGTCCAACCAACAAAGGTTGCGCGAGAGTTGCGGCAGTTTTCAATTATATGGGGCTGCTACCTTGGCGAAGTGTTACGGCAGCAATTGGGCGGAGAATGGATGCCTTTTGCACAATCCGAATTAGATGTCCATTCATTTGTTTTATGTTTAGCCGGATACGATGGCGTGAAAATCGAGGTGATGCCGGTACAACAAGTATATCAAAAATTGACGGGCATAGAAGACCAAAGCATTTGTGCTTTCTATGACAAATTGCAAGACCAGATAAGGTTTCAGGTGTCGGAAAAATTTGATTAGACCATTCCATAAAAACAAGTATACGTGAACACTTATTGAGTGAAGTGGTCAAGATGACGATGGGATTGTGAGACAGATTTCTGTACTCCATGCTCACTTGTGAAAGGGGATTATTATATGACCAACTTACAAATCGCAAACACCAAAATAGGAAAGTTTTTAGCATCATTACTCAGCTTGGTTATATTAGTGACAAATATAGTACCAATCCACGCTGCGCCACTACAACCTCAAACATGGGCACAATTTGTGATCACTAAGATCGAATGTCTAGAGCAAACTAACGACGGCATTGGTGCGCCCGGTGATGAGATTGCAATGGGTGGAACCGCAACCAATAAAGATGGCATCGACAAAATACCTTACCAAGACTTGGGCTCTTTTACCACTGATACGAAAAAGTCGTATAACTGGATTTTTACCGAAATTCCTCTGACTGAAACTAGCGACTACGCCCGCGTGAGCCTTTCGCTAGTCGAGATGGATTTCGGCGGCAAAGAGGAACATCTTGAGGCACTCGCTCAGAATGAGTATGAGTTAGTACGCAACAGAATGATCTTGGAATTTCTGGCCCGACTTGATGAACTGACGGCAGGCACAACCGATGGCAGCGCAGTCTCATCGCAGACCACAACCGTGAGTTTTGGTGCGATATTAGGGGCAGCCCTGACAATTGCAGCCGAAGAGGCAGCAGCAACCATTTTAGGTGAGCTTTGGGACTATCTTCTTGGCCTACTCAGTGATGATGCGTTCCAACCGCAATTTGTTGCGGCACCGACTGCGCAACTGTTTGCCCAGGTTCAGAGTGGATCTTCTACACGTCAACCGCTGGCAGAGCAACTAATATTCGAAGAGTTCGGTGGTAAATACCGCATTACGTATGAGTGGCGTCAGGTAGAAAAAACTGAGGCAGCAAGTCGCAAGGCTGATTATGAACCCTATCTGAGTTTGACAACAGAAGTGGCTGAGCTGCGTAAGTTGTATGAGCAAACAGTTAACCAACCGTATAAGCTATATCTCCCTGTGATTCAAAAGGTTCAATAATAATTAATACGATGGCCCTCAACATCTCTCAATGGTTACTTGAAGAGCCATTGACATTAATGGGTATGGTAAACAGCGGGTAAAGGACGCGATGGGTAGTCATTTCTTGGATACCCATTGCTGTAAAACTCTTGCTCGCCTTGCCTTTATGGAGAAATCATACCATGAAACTCATCACCTATCTCATTATTGGTCATATCGTGGCAAGCTGGCTTTGCCGGCGCGATTGGATCAACCCTCTGCCTGCGCAAACAGAGGTTGGGATGCAAGCTTCAGTTCGCTCACTTTTTTACACGACGGTCCTTACAGCAGTCTTAGCCATTGCGATGCCAGCTATTGCCAACAATGTCACTTTGGGAATTGTCGCGATGACTATCTTTGTAGGGCATCGGCGGAGCACTTACCTTATTCTCCCTATTGAGACTTATGCGGAGAGACTCTTTCTTCCGCTAAGGAAAGCGTTGAAAATGGCCTTTCAAAAGGGACAGAGAGTTTGAAAAGACTTTCCTTGATTCAGCAGTTTCCTATGGCGGGTTTGAGACTGTCTGGTGGTGGACAGTTTGGTGCTGGGAGCGATGGTCGGTGGATTCTTTAGTGAGTAATGTAACTCTCATCAATCGATGGCATCGGTCAAGACAAGTAGACCTAATAGATAAAATCCTTAAAAGCCATACAGCTTCTCTCGTGTAAAAGCAATCCCGAAAGGTATGCCTTTTAAATGATTAGTCTATAAGTAAAACGCGTGTTAGCCCTAATTAAGCAATTGGGCGTGGAATAGAGGAGACCAGAATGAAACTGCATACATTGATTAGCACTGGGTTAGGTTTGGCAATTGCAATGCTATTGTTTATAGCATTTCCCGTTTCTGCACAAGATGATGATGGATTATGGTTTGGCAATGACACCAATGAAACGATTTGGGTCGTTGTCAGGTTCTATCCAGCACCTCGTGAAGCAGAACCCGGTGTACGCTACCCGGCTGTTATGCCTGATTGGCAGACACAGGGTTGGTATGAGATGGCACCAGGAAAAACAATCAAAATTCTTGGTAAGCTACAAGATTATTATCCATATTACTACTACGCTGTTTCAGAAAATGGGAAATCGTGGGGCGGCGACAGCGATGCCATCATGTGGATCAAAGATGAGCGTTTACAATATCCAAGTGGCAACTGTTGTGGCACATGGGAAGAGAGTAGCTCCACCATAATCAGTAGTGATGGTAAACCAGCAATTTCGCGAGAAAATGGCTACTACCCTGTACGAGCAAATGTGATAGATGTGGGTAGCAATACCAAATGGATAGAATACCTTGAATCTAATCCAACCAATGTTACTCCGGTACCAGGTACACAATCATCGACGCCGTACGCTATTGTTTGCCTCGTTAATCAAACCAATCGAAACATTGTTTATGACCATCGGTGGGGTAACGAAGAGTGGAAATCGAGCGAGATTGGTCCCTACGAGAGTCAATGGCACTCATGGAATTATGCTCCTGGTTCACATACCTCTCCTCTCTTTGTCGTCCGATTTGATTCGGATTTTTCAACTGACCCATCGCATTATGTGGGTAACTACGAATTAAAACGGTATCGTGCCTCAGTTCAGGATTGTGCCAGTGGGAAACCATATAAATTCGTGGAAAGTGATCCGGAGTGGGTACAGTTGTATGCTATGGATGTAGCCATCCCTTAACATAGAATGCTCCTGTTGCACCTGGACTTCGAATGCAACAGGAGCACGTTCGGCTATCGATTGCTCTATATCCTTTGCAGCAGTACATAGTATCATTTCCATACACTTCACCAATATAGGGAAGCAATAACCATGAAACAGTTACGCCAACATTTGTCAAGCAAAAGGGGGATTGTTCTACTTTTTCTCCTCATTCTCCTGAGCAGTGAAAGACCAGTTCCCTACGCCCGCGCCGAAGAGAACCAGCCTCAATCACCAGAAGTGACGGCAACCATTTCCGGAATTGTGACTGATGAGGATGGCAATCCACTTAGTGAGATTGAAGTGCAGCTTTTGACCGACGGCAGTTACTCGTACACGCCTGTAAGCCAAACGACTAGTGATGTAGATGGTCACTATGAATTTTCGTATGTGAAGACAGGCAGCTATCTATTACACTTCTCGAATCCAGCCAAAGTGTTGCCGCTCTATTATCCCGATGCAACTACCAGCGCAGAGGCACAAGTGCTCTTTGTCATCGGAGAAGACCTAACTGGTCTCAATATGACACTGCCACTGGCCGGAGCGATCTCCGGTCAGATTTCATCAGCCTTTGATGCAGTCAAATCTGTTTCATTTTCACTGTACCGTAATGGCGAAAGTACCAGTATCGGTGGATATGAAGTGTTTCAGCGAGCAGAGGGTAATGGTACCAATTACACGATTATGCCATTACCCGCCGGAGAATATAAGTTAAAAGCCTCGGCGCCGCTCGGCGACAATTATTTCAGCTATGAAGAATTCTATCACGACGCTTTGTTATTAGAAGACGCTTCACTGGTGCTTGTTCATGTCGGCCAGACAACTGAAGGCATTAACTTTGTGATCGATGAAAATCCTCTACAAGGATCAATTCATGGCGTAGCGCTAGATCCGGAGGGTGTTCCTCTATCAAACGTCACTGTGCAGCTCTATTCTGCACCCAATGCAGCTGGAAGCTGGACATCTATCTCCTCAAGGACGACTGACGATCGTGGTACCTTTCGGTTTGTACGACTTGCTCCTGGTATTTATACGCTTGGCTACAGTCACCCGTCCAACCAATATGTTGGTGTCTATTATACCGATGCACAACTCCTCCAAAATGCTACCCCAATTGCCGTTGAGGCCGGGGTAGATGTTGTTGCAACAGATGTAAGACTTAACTGGGCCGGTAAGCTTGAAGGTACGGTCTATATGCCAAGCGGTAATCGACCTAATCACACTTCAGCGTATCTTTTTTCTGAAAGGGATGCGTTTCAAACAATTGTTGCAGAGGCTTCAGATTATTATGGGCAATTTACCTTCACCAAGCTGGAACCGGGGCGCTATCGGCTGTTGACCACCGCAACCCAGGCCGATAGCACATATACCGAATTTTACAACGGTGCCTTTTCGATTGATGCAGCACATGATATTACAGTGACCGCCGCAGCCACAGGCACTAAGCTGGAGATCTATTTGGGAAAGTCATCAGCTTATGGTGCGATTCAGGGGCAGGTACTGTATGCAAATGACCCAGTCAATGGTATTGAGGTCACACCGTATCTGCGAGTTAATGACCTGTGGCAGGCCACAGACACTGTGGAAACGGACGGTGCAGGTATGTATCAAGCAACGCTGCTGCGCCCTGGGCGCTATCGTCTCTGCTTCGCCGATCCGAGTATATTTTTCAACGAAAAATGTACTGAGTCAATCGAGCCAGATGGGAATACTCCGATTGAGCTATCGTCAGGGCAGACACTTACGATTATGCCAAATAGGTTGGCTGAAGCAGGATCCATTAGCGGTACATTAACCTTTATGGCTGACATCTATCAAAACGATGTCAAGGTGACAATTTACCAAACTACGTTACACGGTTGGGAGCCGGTAAATACCGTAGAAATTCAGAGAGAAAAGCAAAATCGGTTGCCCTACATTGTAGGTGGGCTGGACAGTGGGATCTATCGGGTACATGTGGCAGTCTCTTCTTACTCTAGTGATATTTTTCAACGGTACTACCCTGGCGTTCAGACGATTGAACGTGCAGCAGATATTAGCGTGACATTTGGTGCAACGACATCGAACATTGATCTCGTGATTGGGGAGGACAATAACAATGCTGAAATTTCCGGTAATATCACGGTGCAGAACAGTCCAGCGAAAGGGATCGAAGTAATACTTTACAAAGAACGCTATTGTTGCAACGACTGGTCAGAGTGGATTACCGCCGCCACTGATGTTGAGGGTAATTATCATATTGCTGGACTCCCTGCCGACGACTATCGCCTTGCGTTTGTTGATTCATCAGGGGCAAACGAAACAATCTACTATGGCGCAGAGCCACCTTATGAAGGGGATAAGCCCTCTATTCGCGATGCAAAGACCATCAAACTAGATGCAGATGATGTTACAACGGTAAACATCGATATCTCGACAAGAAGTTCATCACAACTCAACCAAATTTTCCTGCCCATCATCGCACGTTAACGGTTATATATACATGCCTGATTGTCTGGTGATAAACAGGTTAATATCTATTACCAGACAACAGGTGGACGAAAAAACGGTTATGATCACGGTATGATAATGAGGTTCATCACTACCTGAATCGTTTACGGAGGCAAATCCCATGCGCACCATTAGTTCCTGTCTCGTTGCTCTCATCAAGCTACCATTTCAAATGGGCTTCATGTTTCTCTTTGCAATCGTCATCATCTTAGCTATACCCGTGGTGCGTGCGCAAGTGGACCCAATTGTTGATACAGATAAACTGGCTTCGACGGCATGCGCGATCATCGATTGTAGCTATCTTCCATCATTTGGTCCACCACTGGTAAATACTCCTGTAGAATCGCTTTTGCCGGATTTATTAGACACTTACAATGAGTTTGATGGAAAGGAAATTCGTTCCTTGGCTTCTACACTCAATCAGCATTTATCAACACCAGTTAATCAGAGCAAGTTGCTTGATACTGCGTTTTATGGTCTCCAGTGTTACGAAGAGACGGGTGCCATTGGCTGGCGCCTGTACCAACATCGGGAGGACCAACTTGCGGTTGGTGCAATTGTCGCTATCAATGAATACGAAATCTTTAGTCTCGACAACATTGCTCAATGTATTGCGAATTATTTGGGTATTGAGATAACACCAACTTCTAGCGAAAATACCCAACCGCTTGCTTTCTGTGGTGGGACCTACCGCTATACACAGGTTCCTGAACTGATTCACTACCGCATCGCCTACTTTGCAACAAAAACAGATACCTGTGCAGACTTCTGTCAAGCATTGCCCTCTTGTCACTACATATCAAACACTTGGTAAAGGAAGAATCACCATGGCAACCTGCAAACAGTGCAACGGCAGTGGAACTGTTACTATCAACGACTCGGTATGGAAACATCTGACGGGCAGAGGGAAACCACCCAGGCGCAAAAAGTGTCCGCGTTGCAGGGGCAGTGGCAAAACAGGTTCCACCGGTGCCGGATGTTTTTGGACCATCCTACTGATTGGCATTGTAATCCTGATCATGATAGCCCAACAGGGATAGACAGATCTTACTTTGGAGAACTAACATGTTTATTTATGCTCAGCCGTTGACTCGCCGCACCTTTCTGCAAATTCTGGGATCACTTCCCTTGCTGCCCCTAACGTTGAATTTGCACCATCAACCCACCGCCCAAGCCGCCCAACTCACCGCAGCAGACGGTTACGGCTTCGGCACGTACAACGAAGGGGCTTACCCGGCCCAACAACAGAACATCTACCTACCGCTGATCACAAAAGGAGAATAAATATCATGACCCATTTACCCACCCAAGGCGAAACCAATTGGGGCACGGCCCTCAATGAATTTTTGCTCGTCGGTCACAATGCGGACGGCACAGCACGCAGTCACATGGATGTCGTCAACGTGCGCGACTATGGCGCCACCGGCGATCCCAATCAACCTCCCGCCGAAGTCACAATTGCGGTGCAAAGTGCCAGTGCTGCCGGTGCCCATCTTTACTTTCCAGCCGGCACCTACCGCTTCGAAGCGTGGACCTTTGCGGAGCCTCACCAGCGGATCACCTTTGCCACAGATGCGCGCCTACAACCGGCAACCGTCCACAGCAGTTTACACTTCACAGGTGACTATCAAATCGTCGAACAGTTGACGATTGTCGTGCCGTCTGCGTTGAGTAACCCTGAGGCGGGCCAACCAACCTGGCCGAAACACCTGGTCCGCTGCACCGGTCATTTTCAACTGATCAACCAGGCATCGTTGCAGATTCCCAGTGAGGTGCGGCATGTAAGCGTTGACCTGCCCAACTGGCCCAAAGGCGTCTTTTATTTCGCCGGCACCAACAAAGTCATTCGCGATTTATCGATTGAAGCCGCTGGTTTTGCGGCGCGCCTTGTCACAGTGGATCTGGCGTCTGATTGTCGGCTGGAAAATCTACAACTGCTTGGTGTGAATACGACTGTAGGCGTTTACGTCGGGAATTTCACCAAATGTGTCTTTGCCGGTGGCGCCATCAAAGGCAACAATTCCTATCGTAAAACGTCGGGCAGTATTGGTCTGCAACTTGGTGGCGAACCGGTATCCGACAATCCTGACGATGGCTACACGGGTATGTGGGAATGCAAAGCGTTTGGTCTAACGGTACACCATTGGGAGACCGGCGTCGAATTTGCCGGCCCTACCTTCGATGACCCCTGTTTTTTCGGCTGTAATTTCGAGAATAACATCCTTGGCGGCATGAATATCAAGCCGCGACTCGGTTCACAAAACCACTGGGGCGGTGTCGTAAAAAGCTTGGGCCTGTTCGGCTGCCACTTTGAAGGCCAATATCAAGCCATTATCGTTGGTGATAACAGTACTTTGTACAGTGCAATGATCTCCGGCTGTGCGTTTGGCCTCAATGTTGCGCCCGAAGTTGGCACCGCGCTCGAACAAGTAGGTATCACGATCCCGCCACAGCGCATCATCAACGCCCAAGGCGTGTTGCGTTCGGTCATTGTGACCGGCTGCCATGCCGTTGGGGGCAGTAACCGTCCCGATGCGTATATTTGGGAATTGCAGCAGTCGGCACTCAATTGTCTGGATTTGTTCAATTTATGGGTTGATATGCCCAATGGCAACTTTGCCACCGGTCGCGATCCGGAGCGTGTGATTCGTCTGTCGACAAAAGTGGAACACGGCAACGGTCGTACATTCGACTTGGATGGTTGGTTTTGTCACAGTGGCAATGGCCTCGGTTTTTATGGCACTGCCCCTGTACCACAACCGACTGACTACACACCCCTTGTGACAGAAACCGCGCTTGCGGATGTCGTCCAACGACTAAACAAGCTAACCGGTGATTTGGCCGCGCTGGGATTGATCCGTCAAGAATAAGATTTTTGCTTATCTGTTCAACCTGTGAAAATCGATAGTTTATCGTGGAACTTATTGTGTTTTCACTGGGTGCCGATTGGGCGTGGCTGATGAACGAAGATTTTAAGCGGTGACTTGGCTACGGTTGCTCGGCACTATACTCTACCGTCCAAGTTTACATATAAACGCGAGTTGACCGCTGCGAGCCAGCAGTTTATGATCGTATTGTTCTCGTGATGCAGGAAGTGATAGCGCACAAACCCTATGTCAGACATCAATCCAACACCATCTAACCCTTTCTATCACCGCACGCCCATCCACGACCCGGCCCACTTCTTCGGGCGCGTTTGGGAATTGCGGCAACTTGACAATCTGATCACCAATGGCCAGAGTGTGGCACTCATCGGCCCGCGGCGGATTGGTAAGAGTTCGCTGTTGTGCCAACTCATGCAACAACGGGCAGCGGCAGAGCATGGCATGGTTGAGGGGATGCAACGCTTTGTTTACTTTAGCGGTGAGGCGTGGCAAGATCAATCAACCGATATGCTCTACGCTGCCCTCTGGTCCGCCATCTACACTGCCACGCAAGAGTGCTTGGCGGCAATCGCTAGTGCGGTCGACTTTCCCGATCCCCTGTTGGTGACGTTAGACTTTCCGACCTTTCACCGCGCCTTACAATTGTTGCGCAATGTGGTACCTCGCCTGGTCCTCCTCATCGATGAATTTGATGCGCTCAGCCACAACCGCCATCTCGATGAAACCTTCTTCTCCAGCCTGCGCAGCCTGGCCGCCACGCAAGAAATTGTCTTCGTCACCGCGTCCACGCAGCCACTGCTGGAGTTGACCTACGCCCAACAGAGCGCGCTCAGTTCACCTTTCTTCAACATTTTTTTGCCGCAACGGCTGGGGTTGCTACCAAGACTGGAAGCGCTGGCCTTGTTGGATGGGACGGCTGCGCTGGGCGGCGTAGTGCTGGATCCTCGAGAGAGCGCACAGTTACTCAATCGCGCTGGCCCCCATCCCTTCTTCCTGAAGATCGCCGGCTACCATTGGTGGGAAGCCAGAGAGAAGGGTGTGACCACAGATGAGGAGACAATGCAACAGGTTACGGCCAACGAGGCTGATCCCCATTGGCACTATCAATGGCGCTATCTGACGGTGGAACAACAACGGACATTGGCACTGCTGGCAACGGGCCAACCTCAATCGACCCTGACATTGCAACAATTACAGCACGCGTGTCTTGTGCGTCTGAACGGCGAGCGCGCCACCTATCTCTCACCGCTCTTGCAAACGTTCGTCCGGCAACAGACCGTTCATGGGATTCTACGGGCCGGCTCCTTGTTGGTCGACCAACAGCAGCAGCAGGCGTGGGTGGGCGAGATGCTGCTGACCCTGGCGCCCCAGGATTACCGTCTCTTAGAAGCGTTGGCCATGCGAGTTGGGCACAGCGTTTCACACGCGGCATTGGCACAAACGCTTTGGCCGGAAGAACAGGCGGCTATTAATCACCCTGCACGCCTGAAAACCGCGATTAATAGCCTGCGCCGGAAACTGGGCGATCAGGCCGGGCTGATTGCCACTGACGCTGGTGGTGGTTATCGGTTGGTGGCTATGGACTAGTGCTGCGAACATTAAGCAGCCAGACAACTAGTGGCTGATCACTCATAACAAATAGGCGCAATGCTAACCGTTTGCTGACCACTTGCTGACCGCCAAATTTCTGAAGGGTGACTATACTCTAACCAGCGCTTCATCAGCGTACCGGTAACCTGAAACGCATTGAAGTGTGTATTGCCTTCCCCCAATACCCCCACCACCCATGGCAGCAACAAGTGTCGGCGTGGCAATTGGTGCATTGTCCGCCAATCCTTGTGAACCTTAAACTGCTCATTTGAATTGCTTGAAACGGCCCCTGCGGCCCTGTCTCCTACGGTATGGGACGGGAGAGCAAGCCCGTTCAAATGAAACGCAAAGGCTTGCTCTCCCGCCGAATTATGCATGTTTATAGGTATATGACATCAGGTTGAGTTTTCTTGGGAAGGAATTGCCCATGATTGTCAATCGCCGTATCTTCACCGTCAAACCGCGCTGCATGGAAACTATCATTGATCTCTTGAAATCCGGTGCGGATCACATGGTTGAGATACCGACGTTTCGGGGCTACCAGGCAATGCATGGGGAAGGCAACTGCGCTATGCTCGAACTGGACTTCGACGATATGGCCCACTATGAACGGTTTTGGGCCACATGGGGCGCCGCACCCGAGGCTGCAAAAGTGTTAGAGCGCTTTCGCCAGCATCTTGAGACAAACCAGACCAATGAAATCTGGCAGTTACGGTAATTGTTGTATAAGGCTGTTCCAAGAAAATAATTATCCACGAAGCGGATAATTTAGATTTTGAAGTGACCTAAGAGTGAGGACGAAATGACACGAATGCCAAATGATCAGTACCCCGGGCGCGAAACCAACGCACCCGAAAACGTGCATGGCAAACGGACGGCCATGCCGCCGGAAGCAATGCTTTTGCAAATGAGTATCGGGCAGACCATCTCCCAACTGATTTATGTGGCCGCAAAGTTGGGCATTGCCGATCAACTTGCTGACGGGCCGCTCGCCGTGACGCAATTGGCAGACCAATTAGCGGTGGATACGCAGGCGCCCTACCGCATCATGCGCGCGCTGGCCAGCATCGGCATCTTCACCGAAATAAATCGCCAACAATTTGCGCTCACCGCATTGGCTGAACCATTACAAACGAGCCATCCTGCATCGATTCGAGCATGGGCGATCCTTGTGGGTGAGCCATGGCATCGGCGTGCATGGAACGAAATCCTCTATAGCGTGACAACTGGAAAACCAGCATTTGATCACGTTTTTGGCATGGGTACATGCGAATATTTTACGCAAAACCAGGAAGCTGCAACTGTTTTCTACGACGCAATGACTGGTTTGACCGGTGGCCAGACAACCGCTATCACTGCTGCTTACGACTTCTCAGGTTATAAGACCATTGTCGATATTGGCGGCGGAACTGGAGCGCTACTCACCGCGATTCTGCAAACTTGCCCTGACGCTTACGGCGTGCTCTTTGACCTTCCGCCAGTGATTGTGACAGCGCAGCCCATGTTGGGGAATACAGAAATTGCACAGCGCTGCAAGTTGATATCCGGAGATTTTTTCGACGCAATTACTACCGGTGGCGATCTCTATCTGATGAAGTACATTCTGCATGATTGGGATGACAACAAAGCTGGTTTGATCCTGCAGAATTGCCGGAAGGCAATGCCTACTCACGCCAAATTGTTAATTGCTGAAACAGTCATACCCCTGGGCAATACGCCGCACAGTGGCAAGTTTGCTGACATCTTGATGCTTATTTTGGAAGGAGGACTTGAACGGACCGCCGATGAATTCCAGATGCTGCTAACCAACAGTGGATTCAAGCTGACCCGTGTAATTGAAACCGAATCTGCGTTGAGCCTTGTTGAAGCAGAGGTAGCCTGACCATTTTTCTGATCGGAGAATTTCCATGACCATCGTCAATCGCACTGCCTTGGTCGCCAACGGGGCCGCCTCTCGGTTTCGTGCCTAATGGGCACCTGCCTGCGCTTCGCTACTCAACTGGCGCTTTCCTCTGGATAAACAAAAGGGATAGGTAGCTAGTATCACTGTTAGTTCAAATTCAAACAAGGAGACCCAAATCATGAATCGTTATCTCGTTGAAATGCAACTTGCCCCACAGGCTTTTGCCGCCTTTGTCAAAAATCCTGGCGATCGCTTCCAGCCCAACGCCGCGGTGGTCGCCACGGTTGGCGGGAAGCTGGTGGAGTATTGGTTTGTCGTGGGCAGCAACACCATCTACCCCGTGATGGAAGTGCCTGATGGCACAAGCATGGAAGCGCTTGCTATGTCCGTCCTGGCTGGCGGTGTCTTGACCAGCGTCAAGACTGTGCAGATTCTCACCGCAAGTGAGGCGGTGGCAGCGATGGAAATGGCTGGTGGTGCAGGATATCGCGCGCCGGAGTCGAAGTAAAATCTTGTACGAAGTTCCTTCAGTCCCGTAGGGATGGCTGAGTTTAGAAGAAAATTATCTAAATTCAAGTGACCCTTCACATCTCATAAAGTCAGGAGACAACCCATGCCCAAATTTCTCGTCCAAGGCTCCTATGCCGCTGGCGGCGTCCAAGCGATTCTCAAAGAAGGTGCCACCACTCGCCGCACCGCAGTCGAAAAGGCCGTAACGAACCTCGGCGGTACGCTTGAAGCTTTTTACTTTGCCTTTGGCGATGTTGATCTCTACGTCATCATGGATCTACCCAACACCACAGCGGCCATCGCAGCGTCGCTGGTGACCAATGCCAGCGGCACCGTCAGCGCCAAAACGACCGTGCTCGCCCTGCCGGAAGAGGTCGATGAGGCGGCCAAGCTAAGCGTTGGCTATCGGCCACCGGGGGAGTAACAAGCGTGCCAGACTGCGCCATATCCCCAGGTGGCGTAGCACTGGTCAACTATTTTTGTAAATCGAATGGAAAGATGAATGGATACGACAAACTGGAATGAGGCCATCGCAGCTTGGCAAGCCATACTAGGCGAACGAGCTGTCTTTTTTGACCCAATGACTGTAGCTGAATACCAAGCGAATATTTCAGAGTATAAACCTCGGGAGATTCCGGTCATCCTCAAGCCGACAACAACGGAAGAGGTAATTCGTGTTGTTGAGATTGCAAATCGCTATCACACGCCATTGTATCCAATCAGTACAGGGAAAAATTGGGGGCTTGGATCACGATTACCAGTAGTGCCGGAGTGTGCGATTGTCGATCTTGGCCAACTAAATTCAGTTGTTACAGTCAATGAGCATTTTCGTTATGCCATCATTGAGCCGGGAGTCACACAGAAACAACTATCCGACCACTTGAAGGCAATAAAGTCTTCGTTAATCTTAAATGTTACTGGGTCCGCAGAAGATACAAGCATTGTTGGGAATGTGCTCGAGCGCGGTGTTGGTGCTCTGGATCATCGTATTCAAGATTTGTTAGGCTTAGAAGTCATACTGGGAAATGGACAAGTCGTTCGCACAGGGTTTTGGCATTTCCATGAAGAATCTGACCATAAGAATTTCATTGCGTATTATTCTCACGGAATCGGTCCAGATTTGAACGGATTGTTTGCACAATCGAACATGGGTATCGTCACGAAAATTATCCTGCGTTTGAGCTTATACCGTCGACGTAAAGGTATCTACTTTTTCTTTCCCGAAGAAAACCTCATTTCTACAATAAATGAAATTCGTTCCTTACGCGAAGAGAGATTGATTGTTGGAAGTCATATTGTTACAGAGGTAAAAGATCCACGTACTGCGGTGACTATGGCACCTGCGCAAAGTACATGGTTTTCATCAGTAATGCTCAATTATTCCAACGCTTTACTAGAGCCCGCTATGGAAGAAGTAAAAGATCGCCTTGCTAACATTGCGATTCAAATTGATTCCTTCGATCCAAATGACTGGACGTCTGGTATTAAAAACGAATATGTCCAAATTATGAGCCAAATGGTTAACGGGACACCAACGAATTATAGTTTGGAAACGATGGCAAGAATGACCGGACACAAGTTAACAAACAGTAACATTGATCTTAATCCAGAAGTGCTTGGCTTTGTCTGTGCCTTATTGGCCATCCCCTTTGATGGAAAATATGTAGTCGACATCATTGATCGTGTCAGACATATATCGCAAACAGTTGGTTTAGAGAGTTACTTTAATTTCGTTGCCATTAGTGATACAGCGATGGAAGGGTTTTTCCGTGTATTCTTTGATCGAAATGATAAAGACAAGATTGCTTTGGCACACCGCTGGAATAAACTTGTTTATCGAGATCTCGAGACGATTGGAGTTTATCCGTACCGTATGAATGTTGTGCAGATGCTAGATGTTGTGGAAAGACCGCATGATAGCTTTTGGCAAACCGTAGGAAAGCTCAATAACGCGCTCGATCCAAATAATATCATTGCGCCCGGGCGCTATTCACTGCTGTGGTAAATGCATGAAGAGAAAGAGTTAGTCAGCGATGCAAACAGACGTCACCAATAAAAGTTTTAGCTTACAATCAACAGTAACGAAGACATTTCTCGTGCAAGATGTCACAGAGAACAAACTTTTACTCAAAGAGGCATTTACGATAGTTGCTGAAAACTACGCACTTCTTAGCTCCCATGACGTTTCACCTGAAATGGCCTATTTGGAATTGTGTACTGATAGTTTCCACCAAGCAGGAATATCTCGAACGCTGTTAATAACTGGCCATAACCCTATAAAAAAAATAAATACACCCCTTGCAACAGCGCGCGTCATCGTCAACCAGGATAATAGCGTTCTTCCCGCTCTAGAGGCTATGGAATTAGTTCACCCAACTAACGGATGGAAAAGCTTTAACTTTATGAACTTCATGCCAGAGTTATCTGCAGAAATTGGGAGATTCGTTGTTATCCCAGAGTGCCGCCAAAGCAAAATCGGTAACACAAGTATGGTTACCTTGCTACTTGAACAACTTTTCTGGCGCTTTGTCGAGATTGCCCATGCACATGGTAAGGAACAGATGTGGGCGATTATGCCAAAGTATACAGTAAAAATCGTTGAATCATTCGGCGTGAGATGTATACCAATTCCCAATATGCATCTCAATTATAAAGAACACACCAACCTATTTCAGAAATACGACCGCTACTGGTTGCGCAGTAACCCTTGGTTCTATAGGTATGATATCTAAACAAAATGATAATCGGAAGTGTGCTGCGATACCCATTTGAGTGACAAGTGTTCGGGCATGTTGGAAGTAAGCATACAAAAGGAGTACCCAATGCAACAAAGCCTTATATGGCAGACCCAAATTTTTGACCTAACTGACGACTTAGATCGACAAGCCTTTGATGCACTACAAACGCAGGGCAAAATCTGGCGCATTCACGATTCCATAGACGAACAGTTGAAAGACCTGGTTCGCACACGTAATCCACAGTGGATCAAATACCCAGTAGTTGATGCCCATCTACAAGCAGAAATTACGCAGCTACTCGATAATGTATCGATCAAAGAGTATGGGCGTTGGATCTACTATCCTTGGTCAGGAGAGATGGTTCATTTGCTACCTGCCGCGCAATTTCGTGAACTACGCCTCAATCGCAATCGGAACAAAATTACCGAGGCAGAGCAAACGCAACTGGAACAGGTAACTCTTGGCATCGTAGGCTTATCCGTTGGCAATGCTGTTGTAACGGCCCTAGCGATTGAGGGAATCGGTGGTCGCCTTAAACTGGCTGATTTTGATCGGCTCGATCTATCCAATATGAATCGCATCCGTTCGGCGGTGAGTGATATTGCGCTGCCAAAGACAGTTCTGTGCGCTCGCCAGATCATGGAGATTAATCCCTATGCTCAACTGGAACTATTTTCCGATGGTCTAACAGAAACGAATCTAGAGGCTTTCTTTGATGGCGAATCTCCACTTGACATTGTGATTGATGAATGCGATGATATCCGCATTAAATTTCTACTGCGTGAAACGGCAAGAGCGCGCGGCATTCCCGTGCTAATGGAGACCAGTGACCGCGGGATGCTTGATGTAGAACGCTTTGATCTGGAACCACATCGCCCGCTTTTCCACGGCTTGCTGGGCGACACTACTTCAGCCAATGTTCCCGCCAAACTAACCAATGAAGAGAAGGTGCCATTTGTTGCACCAATCATTGGCATCGAATCTCTGTCGGCACGTTTTGGTGCATCCATGATCGAAATTGGAGAGTCAATTACTACGTGGCCCCAACTTGGCTCAGAAATTCTACTGGGGGGTGCCACGGTGAGTGCGGCTGTTCGGACCTTGGTTCTAACTGGAGAGTTGTCCTCTGGTCGTCGCTATATTGAACTGGCAGAACTTATTCACCAGAAAGTTCCCCTAACGCAATTTGCAAAGTCGGCGGTCTCATCTCTCAAAGAGAACTCATCCGGAGCGGATTCCCGAGTACAACAGATCTCTGAATTTATGCATTTCATGGTTTCACAAGCAATTCTGGCACCCTCCGGCGGGAACACTCAACCCTGGTACTTCTACACAGACAACGAAACCCTTTGGGTAATTCATGACAAGCTTCGTAGCCAGAATCTACTCGATCCCGCCCACCGTGGTGCCTATGTCGCACTTGGTGCTGCGATAGAGAATATGCAAATTGCCGCAGCGCAATGTGGGTACGCAACACAAATCGCCTATCTTCCTTGTGGGCAACCAGCGAACATCTACCGGGATAGAATTGATAACAAAGCATGTACGGAAGTTGTTGCTGCCCTTCAATTTATTCCTGACCCAACGGCACAACTGACAACTCGCGCAGGATTGTCGCCTTATTTACAGCGGCGAATGACCGACCGCCATACCTATGGCCGTATCGCTTTACAGTCATCACAACGTGATGAACTACACAATACGGCGCAATCCTCCAACTGCCACCTACACCTGCTTGAGACAGATAGTGAACTACAAGAGATAGGGGCAATCATTAGCGAAGGGGATCGTCTACGCTTTTTACACAGAGAAACCAACCGAGAGTTGATGAGCGAAATGCGCTGGACAGCAGAAGAGGCCAAAGCAACGGGTGACGGTATTGATGTGGCAACCATGGCATTATCTGCAACCCAAAAAGCTGGTATTCAATTGATGCGTCGACCAGAGATCGTCCAACTGTTGCGTAGTCAAAATGGCGGTTTGAGCCTAAAGGAGTTATCTGACAAAGCAATCAGGCATTCATCCGCTGTTGGCTTGATTAGTATACAAGGTCACCTTACCCATCAGATAGTGCAGGGCGGCCAAGCACTTGAGGCGCTTTGGCTCACGGCAACGAAGCTGGGACTCACATGGCATCCAATGACAAGCTTGCTATATATGCTGCAGCCTGAGTTTAAAGTGGAGTTCACACCACATGAAACATCGGTACTGCACGAGCTACGGCAGCGGCTTGCTCATCTGTTTTCAATACCAGCCAATGAAACCCCGCTATTGCTCTTTCGGCTTTCCCAGGGTCAGCAACAGGGGCTACGTTCACTACGCCGTCCGCTTAACCAAGTACTAGCGTTCGGGAAACCACCTACTGTCGAATCTCATTAAGAATCCATCCTGAAATTCGGTTGTAGGCCAGAGGAACAGAGAATTCCAGGATGGATTCTAAGTATAATTTACAGTCAATGCACTTCTCACGGCACGTGTCACTGTTAGCCATCCAGGTTGTAGCAGCTTGCTGCCGTTGGAAGCAATGGATTTCGACCCAAATTTGGCAGTAGAAATTGGCCGTTTAGTTGTTATACCAGATTGCCGCAATAGCAAAATCGGTGACACCAGTTTGGTCCCCTTGCTGCTCGAGAAGATTTTCTGGCGCTGTGTTGACATTGCGCTTGGATTTAGGAAAGAACGGATTTGGGCGATTATGTCAAAGTACACAGTACGCGTAGCAGAATCATTTAGTGTTCACTGTATCCCCATCCCAAAGATGCAACTAAATTACAGGAACCATCAAGCATTATTCAATAAATACGACCGCTACTAGCAGCAGAATTCCCCCTGGTTCTATCGGTTTGATATCTGATCGAGGGCGGCTTCCCCTATGCCACCTCACCTGACTTAATAACGTTGACACAGTGACTCAACCTCTACATATAGATGCTAAGTATGGGCGTAAGCACTGGAAGACACTCTTTGCGGCCATGTGCGAACTGGATCTCACTCCGCACAACGATTATGGCAATATACTCAAGACGATCCAAAGTCCGGCCCTGATCGTTGTCGCTGACAACGACGGCGTGATTCCGCTGGAGCAAACCATCGAACAGCTTAATTGATTTCAATTTCCGAGCTGCTGATTGTGCCGGGAACTAATCACCTTTCGATTCTATCCAAAGTATCGCTGCTGACAAAAATGATTGTGACCTTTCTCAACAAACATTGACTTAACAATCCTTGGCAAATTTTCGTGTATTGTTCTCAATCTCTTTTGAATACCAGTTCATCCACATGCCTGATAAGGAGTGATTTATATGACTGCACAGCGAACATCGGATGCCGTCTATGTGGTCGGCGACACGGCACACGAACGTCAACGACTACAAGATCAGGCCAATATTATATTCTCAACCCCTTTACCCGTCGACTCTTTACCAATGCCGGTATTGGCACAGGGATGCGGGTGCTGGATGTTGGCAGTGGGACCGGTGATGTCGCATTGCTTTTGGCAGAGATGGTCGGTCCTGACGGGGCAGTCATAAGTGTTGACAGCAATCCCTCGATTTTGGAGACGGCAAGAGAACGCACGCGGGTCAGCGGTTATCACAATATTACATTCCTTGCTGGTGACATACGCGAAATTGCATTGGACGGTGAATTCGATGCAGTAGCGGGTTGCCTCGTGCTGATGTACTTGCAGGACCCAACCGTAGCTATCCGGCACACAATGAATTCACTGCGCCCTGGCGGTGTTGTTGCATTTTTGGAGACAGATCTGAGCACCGGCTTCGCAAGCACGCAAACTTCTCCGTTGCTGCAAAAGATCGGTTACTGGGTCAAAGAAACCTTTACACGCGCCGGTGTGGATACCCAGATGGGGCTCAAATTATACGAACTCTATTTGGCCGCCGGTTTGCAAGAGCCACAGATGCAAGTCGATGCGATTATTGGTGGTGGCGCGGACTGGGCCGGCTATCAATATGCTGAGGACACATTGCGCAGCATGTTGCCGGTGATGGAGAAAACTGGCGTGGCAACTGCCACTGAAGTGGAGCTGGATACCTTGGCGAACCGCTGGCGCGCAGAGTTGAACGAGCTCAACTGTGCTGTGTTGGCCTCTGTCTGGATCGGGGTATAGGGTCACAAGAAATAATCAGATATCACAAACAAGCAAGGAAGCACAGTGATTACCAACCGCCGTACCTTCACAGCAAAACCAGGCCACATGGCAGAACTTATCGACGTGCTCAAAGCCGGTGGCGCATATCTGGCCGATATGCCAACCTTTCGTGTCTATCAAGCCCTGTTTGGGCAGAACAACCGCGCCGTCCTCGAACTCGATTTTGATGATCTGGCTCACTATGAACGTTTTTGGGATGCCTGGGGTGCGGCGCCCGCGTCGGCAGGGATACTGGAGCGCCTTCAAGCATGCATCACAGGGGAACAGAGCAATGAGCTCTGGCAGTTGCGGTAACTATCTCCAGAAAGCGAGGTCAAAATGACCCAAAACCAGACCGAACAACACACCTGGCGTGAGACCAACGTAGCCGAACAAGTACATGGCTAGCGGACAGCTACTAATAGCTACTAATGCTGCGAGTTTCTTTACACCCTATTTGCAACCGGGCATGCGCCTCCTCGACTGCGGCTGTGGGCCGGGAACGATTACAGTAGGGCTAGCCCCGTTGGTCGCCCCCGGCGAGGTCATCGGTATTGACCAGGATGCAACCCTTGTCGCCAAGGCCCAAACCAACGCCACAGCCGCCAATTTGACTAACGTGCGCATTGAGACTGGCAATGTCTATGATCTGCCCTTCCCCGATAACAGCTTTGATGCAGTCTGGGCACATGCCTTACTGGAACATTTGAAAGATCCCATTGCCGCATTACGTGAGATGCAGCGGGTGCTCAAACCCGGCGGCGTGATCGGCGTGCGTGAGCTAGATTTGGATAGCACGCTGATTGCACCAGCGTTGCCGGCAATGCAACACCATTTGGCACTATGGATTCGCTTGACACGGGAGAACGGTGGTGACACACAGATTGGAAAAAAACTTGGTGGCCTGCTGCTGGCAACTGGGTATGAACGCGTCACGCTCTCTGCGGCTGTCGATCATTGCGGCATGATGGTACGTAATCCTTCCACAACAAATGAAAATACCGTCGCCGCGCTCGGCGCACTGATCAGCAGATTTAAAGACCGGGAATACGCAACTGAGGCAGAATTGGCGGCCATGCGCCAAGCACTTGCGGATTGGGAGAAAAGCCCAGAAAGCCTATTCTTGGGTAACCACTGAAATCACTACGAAATGCTATTCTATTTTTACACCAGCAAAGCAGGTGAGCGCACGATTTGGATCACATACAAACTCATGAAAACAAAGGAGAACCAACCATGACAATCGTCAACCGCCGCACCTATATTCCCAAACGCGGTCATGTGGATGAAGCGATCACCATGCTCAAAGCGGAAGAGACCGATCTCGTGAAACGGGTCTATCGTTCTTACTATGGCCAATTCGACGTGGTGGTCATGGAGATTGAATTTGCCAGCGTGGCCGAGATGGAAACGCGCTGGGCTGAGTGGTTTCAAACAGACTATGCAAAGACATTTGTCCCGCGCTGGGAAGAGATCACCGAGCATGGTGGGACCAATGAAGTGTGGGTTTTGGAATAGAGACGGAGAAGCGATTCTGCTGCATACCCTTGCAATGAATGCACCGCAAAGATTGTATATACACCAAACGATTTCTGCTATTCCCCAGTGGATGGGGTTTCACGAACAGCAGCGATCTTTATGTGAGGATACTGACGAATTTTGCCATCGATAGTTACCAATGCAACATCGAGTACCCTGGCTGTGGCAACAATCAGTTGGTCAGCCGGATCGCGGTGGAAGCTCCCAGGCAATTGTGTCGATGCAACAACAATCTTTGGCGTTAAATCAAGCAACCGAATACCAGGATATTGTAGCGCTGCAGATAACCACTCCTCAACCGGAATGGTCAACTGCAGCCGACCAAGTTCAACCAGTTTCGCAACTTCCCAACAGGAGATAATACTAACGCCAAGACCATCTAGTTGCGCTGACTCGATGATTTGCTGATGTTCGGTTGGTAGATCTTTGCTTTCATTCACCCACCAGACCCAAATATGTGTATCGAGCAGAATCATTGCAAAACTGCCCAATCTTCCTGTGTAACAGGTTCGAGCGGATCAACATATGCGATGACACTGCCCTTTAACGAAAGCTGTCGATGCGCTTTTGGTGCTCGTTTCGTGGGCAAGACAATGATCTGAACCGTCTCACCCGCCAAAAAAGGTAATGTGTCTAACAGAATTTCACCATCTGGGGTGACTACTTTTTCAAAACTATATGCCTGCATACAATTTTCTCCGAATATGACACGTGCCAATATGGCCAACCGCAAGATTCAACCCGTTTGGAAACAACTACCCGGTAAGTATATCACTGTTATTTAATATTCAACCAAGGAGACCAAACAATGAACCGCTATCTCATCGAAATGCAACTCGCCCCCGCGGCCTTCGCCGCGTTTGTCAAAAACCCCTCTGACCGTCGCGAAGCCAACGCCCCCGTCAACGCTGCTCTAGGCGGAAACCTGGTCGAATATTACTTCGGCGTCGGCAGCAACACGGTCTACACCATCATGGAATTCCCAGACCAGATGAGTCTGGAAGCAGTCACTATGTCGGTCCTTGCTAGCGGCAGTGTCCTTTCAAGCAAATGCGTGGGCATCCTCACCGCAAGTGAGGCCATGGCCGCGATGGAGATGGCCGGTGGCGCGGGGTATCGGGCACCGGCGTCGAAGTAAAGTGTATGCCTACTACGGCGGCGACGCCAACCAGCGTGCCGGGGACGGGCCATAGGCGACCTCGATGGTTTAACCGCTCACGGCCCGTCCCCGGCACGCTGAACAGAATCTAGCTCATTCCGAAAAGGAGACCCAACCATGCCTAAATTTCTCGTCCAAGGTTCCTACGCCCCCGGCGGCGTCCAGGCCATTCTCAAAGAAGGCGCTACGGCCCGCCGCGCCGCCGTCGAAAAGGCGGTGACCAACCTCGGCGGTACCCTTGACGCCTTCTACTTTGCCTTTGGCGAGGTCGATCTCTATGTCATCATGGACTTGCCCAACACGACCGCCGCCATTGCCGCCTCTCTGGTGACCAACGCCAGCGGCACGGTTAGTGCCAAAACAACAGTGCTTGCCCTGCCGGAAGAGGTCGACGAGGCGGCCAAGCTGAGCGTTGGCTATCGGCCGCCGGGGGAATAAGATGACCCCACGCTGCGCCACATCCCCTGGTGGCGCAGCCCCAACCACATACGCTACAGTTAAAAAAACTACTCGAAAGGAACATCACCGATGATTTACCATCTCATCACCTGGACAATGCACCCCGAAAAGGGCGCAGAACAGATGGCCTTTGTCCGCGACCTGGCGGCACGCCTCGATCAGAAATTTCCCGATGCCCATGTCAAACTGCTACATAATATCGCCTTGCCCAATCAAGTGGTCTGGCTCGATACCTTTGCCTCCTTGGCCGCTTGGGAAGCAGCCGGCACCGCGTTGAATCAAGATGAAACGTGGCTTGCCATTTCGGCAGAGGGACAAAAGAACGGCTTGATCGCGCCGGATCAGGCGCATAGCTTTTATAAAGTTGACAGCTAATACAAGGAGAAAATCATAGTGGCTTTCGTTATCGCCAAATGAGATTTACCCGGTACGCCGGAAGCGCTGGAAAATATGGCGCCAAAGCGCCGGAGTGGACGAAAGTCCTGCCAAACTTTCCCATCGGCGGCAATGATTGAAATCATCGCCTGATACCGGAAGCTGCGCTAAAGCGCACTCTGCTTTTAGCCCGCTTTAGCGGGGCTTTCTCTAGCAGCCACCGTGCTTCAGCCGGTGGTATAGATTACCCAACTATTTTATTAACGCTCATCAGGTGATGCCCCTGCGCACACATTTGTAAAGCAGTACAACAGTATTACCCTGTCATCGCTTCATTCTGTCGCTACCCATGTACCAACAATGACCAACCACCCAACCAGCCCCTCCCCCAACCGCACCATCCCCGACGCCTGGCTGCCCGCGGCGCGGGTGGGGTGGCTGCTCTATGCGCTCTTTGTGTTGGTGATTCACGTGCGCAGTCTGCCGCGCTACCTCAGCCACTTGCAGATGGCCAATGGCACGGTGCCCAC
Organism: Caldilineaceae bacterium; assembly: GCA_034432375.1. Classification (GTDB taxonomy): domain Bacteria; phylum Chloroflexota; class Anaerolineae; order Caldilineales; family Caldilineaceae; genus JAHBVH01. Next base: position 10,325 of record DAOUCA010000041.1, on the reverse strand, counting down.
CGCCTGGGAATGGCCGACCGTCGGCGATGTGGCGGTCTTACAGGGGTGGGGGATCCCGCTGCCGCTCTACGCCGCGTATATTGCCACCTGGAGTTTGCTTTTTGTGGTGGTGCTCTATGGCACCGGTCTCTTTGTCTTCTGGCGGCGCTCACATGAAGTGGTCGCCTTGCTGGTTGCATTGGCACTGCTGAGCCTGAGCCTGGAACTGAACTCAATCGACGATGCGCTGACGCTCTACGATCCCCGATGGGCCCCGCCAACGGACTTTAACCAGATGATCGGGGTGACCCTGCTGCTCTGGATTGGTTATCTCTTTCCCGATGGCTACTACCAGCCGCCGTGGACAAAATGGCTGGCGACCGCTTGGATTGCCATGAATCTGCTCTGGTTCGTTTTCCCCGACATCCCGCTGAATCACATCTACGGTGAAACGGCCAACCGTACGCCGCTGGCGACCTTTCTGCTGATCGCCGGCTGCTTTCTGACCGGCACCTATGCGCAGTTTTACCGCTATCGGCACATGGAGTCGGCCGAACAGCGGGCGCAGACGCGCTGGGTTCTGCTTGGTTTTCTGGCCAACTTTGTGCCGACGACGCTCCATTTTGTGCCGTTGGCGCTCTTCCCGCAGTTGCTCGTGGCTGGTGCGCCGCGCCTAATCCATATTCTCATTGCCTTTCCGCTGGCCAATCTGGCTGGACTGACGGTGCCGATCACACTGACGATAGCCCTGCTGCGCTATCGCCTCTGGCTCGTCGACCCGATCCTCAACCGGGCGATGGTCTATACGTTGCTGATTGCCGCGCTCACTGGTATTTACGGTGCTGCCCTTTTCTTAACAGAGCGCCTGTTACGGCTTTGGCTTGCGTTGCCCTCGGAGCTTGCGATTTTCGCGGCCACGGTCACGGCCGCGCTTCTCTTTCTGCCGGCCTACCATACGCTTCGCCGCTTGGTCGACCGCACCTTTCAACGCGAACAGATCGACGTGCAGACCGCCTTTCGCACGCTGCAGGGGGAGATCCGCACGATCATCGCGCTGCCTGAGTTGTTGCAACGGCTCGTTGCCCGGATCACGGAAATGCTTCACGCCACCCACGGTGCGATCTATCTGGCCGAAGCAGCCGACCGGTTTACCCTCACCGAAAGCCACGGCGCAGCAGCTGCTCTGCCTGTGCACGTCGGCGTGTCGCCCGAGCAGCGCCAACAGCTAGCACAGGGGCTAGCCGTGAAACTGGCAGCAGGTGCCACGCTCCACACGCTACTCATCCCCCTCACCGCACCGCAAACAGATACCGGCGATCCCCTCGTCGGCATCCTCGCCTTGGGGCGGCGCGCCAATGGCCAACCCTACACCCGGGATGATCGGGCGCTCTTAGAAACCATGGGCGTGCAGGCGGGCACTGCCCTTACCGTCGCCCGCCTGGTTGCAGAGGAGCAAAGTCGCACGGCCTGGCGCACCTCCGCTGCCGGGCGGGCCGCAACGTTGGCAGCGGAACTGCCCACTGTCCCTCAAGCACTCCTCCCCCAACTCCATGAACTGGCCACCCGGGCCCACAATGACCTGGAGACCGCAAACACCTTGCGCCATCTCGCCGATGCCTTCACCCAACGGGGCGCGGCGCTGGCCGCCACCCTGGCCAATGGTTACTATTTCCTGGCGACCGGTGGCCGTGAACCAGCGATGATTATTGTCGGGTTACGCACGCTGGTCATGGAATTGGCCAAGACGCCGCCGCTAGCATGGCCGGAAGCAGCGGCTCTCCAGCGCCCGTTGGCGACCTTGCTCGCCGGGTTACAGGCAGAAACATGGCTGGATATCCTGCCGGCCTGCGCCAATCCGACGGCAGCGTTTCTCCACCGTAGTGCTGCTGATATAGGTGGTATCACCGGCGTTGACAGTGAAGCCATCACAGAATTACAACTGGCCCAACAGAGCTTGCAGAGCGCAGTCGCCGGTTTAACAGCCTATGCGCAAACTGCCACCGTGGATGATCAGCTTGGGCTGTTGGTGCAGACATTAGATCAGCTAAACACAATGATTCACTATCTGCCCGGCGCGCTTTCGCCACCGGTACAGACGTTGGTTCAGCGCATTGCGGAACATTGGCGTGCGCTGATCACGCGTCAGGCTGCTGCACTGCGGCGCCAGGCGCAAGTCGTGGCAACGTTGGTCACCCGCCGCGTCTTTGCCCCCCAACTGACTGATGAGCATGGCGCAGTCACCGTCATAGTAGCGCTCGTCAACCAGGGGCGTGGCGAAGCCGTGGATATCAACGTGCACTTAGATACACCCCTGCCTCACCGCGATCTTCGTCGCGACCTTCACTACGACCGGTTGGGGGAAGGGACTGCTACGTTGCCCCGTCTCGCACCGGGCGAACGGCGCGAACTTGCATTTACCTTTGTGCCAACCGCAGAAACCACTATCCCACTGCACTTTACCATTCACTACGGCGATGAGGAGTCCGCCGCCAAGCAGTTGCGTTACCATGAGACCGTCCACTTGTTACCGGCGGCGGATGGATTTCAGCCGATCCCTAATCCCTATGTGGCCGGTGCCCCCTTACGCCCCCACAGCGCGACCTTTGTCGGTCGCCAAAGCGATATGAATTTTATTCACGATGCCTTGGCGAGCCGGGAAAGCAACATGGCGCTGGTGCTCACTGGCGAGCGGCGCATGGGCAAGACATCGTTGCTGCAACAGTTGCTCGTGCAGATCGACGCAGCCTATGTGCCGGTTTACTTAGATTGCCAGGCGTTGGCGATTGAACCGGGGTTGGGCCATCTGCTCTTTGACCTGGCCGAAGCGATTGCGGTGGCGCTCGAGATGACGATCCCCGCCGCCACCGCCTTTGCCGAGCGCCCAAGCGCCTTCTTTGAGCGCACCTTTTTGCCTCAAGTGCAGCAGACGCTGGGCCAGCGCCGGTTGCTGCTGCTCTTTGATGAGTTTGAAGAGCTGGAGGCGCGCGTGGATCGGGAACGGCTGGAGCCGGAGCTGTTCCCCTACCTGCGCCATCTAATCCAACATAGCGGTCTGGCGACCAATGCCAACCTCATGGTGCTCTTTGCCGGCACCCATCAACTCCACGAACTCAACCCCGACTATTGGTCCGCCTTCTTCAATGTTGCCCACCACCGGCGGCTTACTTTTTTGCAGCCGGAAGAGGCACGCCTGTTGATTCTGCAACCGGTCGCGCCCCATCTGCACTACGACGACCTAGCGCTGGACCAGATGTTCCGCCTCACGGGTGGCCATCCGTATTTTCTGCAACTGCTCTGTCACGTGGTAGTCAATGAGGCGAATCGCGAAGAACGCACCTACGTCACGCTGGCCCACATCCACCGCGCGCTGGAGGGGGTCTTTGATCTCGCCACATCGCATCTGCTCTATCTTTGGAGTGGCGTGGCGGCGGAACAGAAACCGCTCTTGGTGAGCGCGGCCCGCGTTGCACAAGATGGCGCGTCGTTTTACAGCGGCGATCTAGCTGCCGGACGCACTGACCAGGCAACCCAACTGACGCCACAGCAAGTCACGACAGTGTTGCAACATTTTGTTGCGCAGGAAATCTTGCAGCCGCTGCCCCACAGCGAAGGGCGCTACCGTTTCACCCTCGACCTGCTGCGCCGCTGGATCGCGCGGCAGTTGATCTAATCTCGCGTCCATGCTCTGCGTGGCGCACAAGTCTGGCCGCGCCGCGTCCCGTAATCGATTCATCCAATAGTACCAAGAAAGGAACCAATCATGATCATGAACCGCCGCACCTTCCATATCCAACAGGGCGAGATGCCGAATGCACTTGCCTTGTTAAACGAAATAGGGCCCAAGATTAACTTTCCAGGCCCATGTCGCGTTTACCACGCACTCACCGGCGAATTTGATCGAATTATCATTGAGTATGAGTTTGTAGATCTCGCCGCCTATGAAGCCTTCTGGCAGGATTGGTCAGAGACACACGCCGCCGAGTTTATGCCGCGCTGGCATGCAATTAGCCTCCCCGGCGGCAGCAACCAATTGTTTTCCAAAGAGCTTGAATTCTAAAAGGAACCAATCACAATGGCACTCTATCTCTATCAACTATCCTACACAGCAGATTCTTGGAAATCGCAACTCCAGTCCCCAGCCGATGTGCGTGAACGGGTGCGCGCAGCCGGTGAAAGACTCGGCGGCCGCGTGGTTGACATCTGGTATAGTCTCGGCGAATACGACCTGGTTGCCCTACTTGACTATCCAGATAATGCAACCATCGCCGCGGGCAGTATGCTGATCCTTGCTGGTGGCGCGGTCAAGGCAGCCAAAACCACGCCACTGTTGCCCATCGAAGAGGGCATGGCGGCCATGCAACAGGTAGGGGAAGCCGCAGGATTGTATAAGCCGTCGGTGTAGGTGTGTAGTGCAAATAACGACCTTCTGGCGCTTACGACAATCCGTCAGAAGGTGTCCCGCCGGCGTGCCCACGACTGGGCGCGCCATATTTAGTGCTCGGTTTTTCGCAACATAAAAGTGTTTAAGCTATTTGTCTTAAACAATTGAGACATCCGATCGTCGGCTCGGCATCACTGTCGCAGTATAGTTAGCTCATTAAGGTTCATCGTCATTTGTACCTTTGCGAGAGAAATATGCTGCGCCTCCTCACTCTGATCCTGCTCCCTGTCCTGATTTTTACCGCGGCTTGTGGTCCCGCAGAATCTACGGACGCCGAGCCGCCAAAACAAGCTGCTACTATGTCCCAGCGGTCAGCACTGCGTACGCAGCCTACGCCTACAACTGCGGTCGCCGCCGTGCTGATCCCCACTCGTGCTGCAGCACAAGCTACCCTGACCCAGGTCGTCAGCCCTCAATCTGGGGTTGTGATTGTCAACACGACACTGCTCAATGTGCGTCGGCAAGCCGCCACAGATTCCCCACTTATCGCAACGTTAGCATTGGGCGAATGTGTGCCCGCGATTGTGCAGGAAGGCAGTTGGTATGCCCTCATACTTGCCGATGGACGGCGGGGTTGGGCATCGGCAGATTATCTTACTGCCCAATCCACTTGTCCCCCAGCTGCGCCAGTGGTTGCGGCAGCGGCTGTGCAAACGCTCACCCGTGGTGCCAAAGGTGTGGTGACGGCGGCGGTGCTCAATGTACGCGCCGGACCTGGGGAAGTCTTCAATACGGTCAACCAGATTGCGCAAAATGAATGCGTGGATGTATTGGCGGCCCAGGATGGCTGGCTCCATGTAACAAGTGATACTGGGATCGATGGGTGGTCAAGTCAGCAGTTCATTGCGATAAGCGATGATTGCCCAGCGGTCGTACAGCCGATTGCTGCCGTTAATGTGACGACTTTCCTTACCCCGGCAGCAAGCAGCAGCGACTACCAAGGAAAACCATTTGCACCAGATGCGACGGTGATCAGAGACGCCTATCTCTTTGAATGTTTCGGTGCCGGTGACAATGAGTTGCGCTTCGTCACGGTCAACACACCGGTGCAGGTTCTGGGGATCGGGACGTTCACAGCACCGTACCCAGAGCTTGCCAGCGGACCTTTCATCAAAATCCGAATCTGGGATGGGCAGTACGCTTGGATCACGGCGGAAGCAGTCGATGCCGAACTGGCAACATTGCCGGCTATCTCTGGCCAGTGCGAATCTTATGATCGGATCGAATGGTCTGCCGTGATTCAGCCGACACCAACGGCGTTGATTCCAACGCCGACAGCCTATCCAGCCTGGATGACAGCCCCCTCACAGTCACAATCTGGTAGCTGTTGCAAGGTTTGCCGCAAAGGCAAAGCATGTGGTAATTCGTGCATATCGGCCAGCTACACGTGCCACAAAGGTCCGGGCTGCGCCTGTAACGGTTAGCCGAACAGTGTCGAACATCACATAGGCCCTCAAACATGAGAGTAGCTCATCACAACTGCACCAACCACGGATGCTCCGGCACCGTTACTAACAAGGCCCAGCGCAACCAGGCGCGCCGTTGCGCGTCTAGCGCCGGCAACACTCGCTCGAAGTCGCGCTGATCTTTGGATCGATCGTGCGGACCGGTGTTGCGGCTTTTGAAGAGCAGCACCAACTCTGGCGCTAAATACCGCAGACCATCGGCGGTGGTGAGGAAAGCCCGCTCCATCGTCTGCACAATCGACGGTTCCCGCCGATAGCGCCAGATGTCGCCGACAAAATCGGTAAAGAGACAGTCGAAGAAGCCATTTTCGCCATCCGCGCGCAGGTGATGAGCATGGGCCTGATGGCGGGGCAGTTCGAGGCGCATGTGGGGCGGCCACGGTTCGAGCTTGTGGTCGAGTGGCGTCACCCAGCGCCAGCCGCGGTCGGCCAGATGTTGCTGCAGCACCAATTGATCTTGGCGGTCAATAATGATATCGACATCCTCGTGGTAGCGCGTCACTTCGCCAAGAAAGAGGTCGAGCGCCCAGCCACTGGAGATATGCCAGGGCACAGACAGGTCGGCGAGATCAGCGACCAATGTGTGCAGTGTAGAGAAATTTTCGTGCGCCACCCACCAGCCCCGGGCATCCGCGCTGAGCTGCGAAAAAAACAGAGTCTTCCACGCGTCTGGCTCGCCCTCGTCACTATGCGCGATTTTTACGGCAAGATAACGCCGGCGGGCTACCTCATGGTGGCGTAGATAATCACGCACCAACAGCTGATCGTTCCAACCGTGGTCCGCCCAGTGGTGGACAAAGAGCCGGTGGCCGTCGTCATGGACAAAGCGTTGTGCCTTGCTCCATGGTGCTGCTTCAGCAGGTCGATAGCCCAGACTTTGCAGCTCCGCGATCTGCGTTGCCGCCAACGGGAAGGGTTCGATCACCAACATCAGATCGAGCACTGAGTTCGCGGCCAGTTCAGGCACGCTCGTTGCGCCGATGTGCGCACCCGAACAGATCGGGCCACCCTCGGTCAGATGGCCGAGGGTGGTGAGCAGTTGCTGATAGAGGGAAGGATATCGTTCGTGCATAGGGTTGATCTGGCTGGGTCAGGAACGTCCTGGGCTAAAGCCACTGTGCTAGAGAACAGCGCAGGCTAAAGTAAAGCCCGGTTCAGCGGGCGTTGTTGGCTAGCCCGGTGATCTATCGCCGGGCAAGTTAATCCGCCGCCAGCGCAATATTCGGCGCAAAGGTAACAACCGGCTCACTTACCCGTTCGGTCAAGCGGCTGTCAAGCGGCGAGACATCGCGTACAAAGCGCCCTTGCATACTCCACGGCCCCGTCCAGGTGATCTTCGTTTCCACAAGTCGCCCACGCAAGGGCAGATCGCTATCAATAAAGACCAGCTTGTTCTGCCGACTGCGACCACGCCACTTCCCCTTGTGCTGATCTTCGACCAAGACTTCAACCGTTTCGCCGAGGGTACGCTGGTTGATCGCCGCGCAAATTCCCTCTTGCAACGCCTCGATCACCTCATGGCGGCGCACCTTTTCCGCAGGCAGCACATCATCTTCCATGCGTCGTTCGCTAACGGTGCCGGGGCGGGGACTATAGCGCGCCAGATGCACCTTGTCCAGTTGCAATTCGCGCAAGATGTCAACGGTGTGTTCAAATTGTTCGGCACTCTCGCCACAGAAGCCGACGATGATATCGGTGTGGATCGCCGTATTGGGCAAAATTTCGCGGATGCGCCCGATCAGGGTGCGGTACTCGTCACTGGTGTAGCCGCGGCGCATCTTCGCCAATACCTCGTCGTCACCAGCCTGAATCGGCACTTCGATATGTTCGCAGAGCTTGGGCAGATCGCGCACGGTTTCGAGGATGCGGTCGGTCATGTAGTTGGGGTGGCTGGTCAGGAAGCGGATGCGCCAGAGGCCATCGATTTCGTGGACGGCACGCAGCAGGTCGGAGAGATCAGGGATGTTGCCGTCGGCAAAGCCGTTGAAGGCGTCAACGGTGCTGCTGTTGCCCAGCCCCTCCTCGCGCCAGTCATAGCCGTAGCGGTCGACAATCTGGCCAAGGAGTGTCACTTCACGTACGCCCTGCGCCACTAGGCCACGAATCTCGTTGACAATCTCGTCAACAGGGCGGCTGCGTTCGACGCCGCGCCGGAAGGGAATAATACAAAAGGTGCAAGCGTGGCTACAGCCGTAGACAATTGGCACATGGGCGGCGACCGGCGCTTCACCACTGAGCGCGAGATGTTTGATCGACTGGACGGTGCCAATCGGTTGCTGTTCATCCTGCACTTGATAGCGGCGCACCAGCTGCTCGCGCTCAATCGAGGCCATCTCGGCGTCGATCTGCTCCTGGCGCAGATGATTGACCAGAGGCGTGGCTTCACTCGGCGGCATAAAAACATCGACAAAGGGGTACGACGCCAGCAGTTGCGGGCTCGGTTTGACGCCGACCATACAGCCCATGAGCGCAACGGTGCGGTCGGCTTTGGCGCGTTTCCACGGCTTGAGGCTGCCAAGCTTGCCTTGCGCCTTCTCTTCGGCGGTCTGACGCACGACGCAGGTGTTGAGGACAACAACATCGGCGTCGTCAAGCTTGTCGGTGGGGCCGTAGCCGATCTTTTCGAGTTCGGCGGCAACGTGGTTGCTGTCGGCGATGTTCATCTGGCAGCCGATGGTCCAGATGTGGTATTTGCGCGCGCCGGGAAATAGATCCGGCGAAGTTTCGTCGGTCGCGATTTCGTAGGTGATGACTTCACTCGAATCCACGGCGGGATCAAGGTGGTTTCTGTTCATTTTTCTCTCCTGTGCTCCGGTGTGCGCCGGGCAGGTGGGTCAACGGGTTTCAACAACGGATTGAACGGAAGGGAACGGATTTGCTCCCAGTTACGTACTGGCAATTGTATGCGCGGTGGGGTAGGGTGTCAAGAAGAACAATAACAGCAGCGGATCTAAGTACGCTTTTCTGCCACAGATGAACCTCTAATAAATTTTATCTGTGTTTATCTGTGTTTATCCGTGGCTAAATCTCGCATCGCTGGCTGTGCCAGTCGCAGCTTGACAAAGAGCAGCGGGGCCAGCCCAAAGATCCAAAAGCCAACGAGGCTGTAGCGGATGTAACGTAGGGCGTAGCCAAGGCTGCTTTCATCCAGCGCGATGCGTGTAAAGAGAATGTCTAGCCCCTTCCAGAGGATGAGCACACCAACAACGCCGAGCAGATAGCGCGCAAGCCACTGGCCAGCGCTGCCAACCGTTGCAAAGCTGCCCTGCCGTTGACAGAAGCGCAGACCAATGACCATACCGGCAAAGACTGCCGCCGCGGTGACAATATCGCCGAGAGAGAAGGCAAGCAAGAGCCGTTCGCTCTCCTGGGGCCAGAGCGCAGGCCAACCGGCGAGCGGATCCCACCAAGCCGCGACGGCCAGCCGCACCAGCGCGCCCAACAGAACCGTGGCCACCGAGAGGGTGAGCGCAAGCATGACCTGTTGCAAGGGCGTTTGTTTGGTAAACCACGTCCCGACCGCGTCAGACCAGAACCACCAAAAGAGCAGTAGAAGCGCGCCAAGCAGCCAACCGCCAATCACATCGCTGGGAAAGTGTACGCCCAAATAGACGCGCGCCACGCCGGCCAAGAGGATCAAGAGCAGGGCAACTAGCCACGCCCAAGCCTGTTTACGATAGTGTGCCAATACGGGCCACATGACCACGGCATTGAGGGCATGGATCGAAGGCAAGCCAAAGGTTAGCTCTTCACCGGCAAGCAGTTGCACTCGCTCATCGATCCAATAGGGACGCGGACCATGGACTGCGATCTTGAGAATGCTGCCCAACGCAACGCTCAACAGCAACAACATGGCCAGCCGCACACCAAGCCGCCGGTTGCCCACCCAATAGAGCGCCGGCAGGATCAACAGAAAAAATTCAGTGCTGCCGGTAAAGGTCATCAGCTGCATCGGCAACTGCCAGCCTGCCAACGTTTGTATATGTAGAATCAGGTTGATCCCCCAAGACCATAGCGTTTCCATGAGTGATGATATTCCCTATAGGTGGTGTGTGTTGCGTAGACTGTGCCACCACCTCTACGCGCAACGGCTGCTGTTTATTTTGGAGAGACAGAGAAGATGGGCCACCAACTGAGTCATGGTAACCAATACAATGATAGCGTACCATACGTGTCCGGGCTTTGACAATGCGCTACAGCTCTGTTGCCCCTCCCCATTCCCCATCAACCGGTTCGGCTTCAAGCAGATTTCAGAGGTGACAGCTTCTTCCTGGAAGGGAATTCCGATCTAACCCGTTTACCGGTAACACCACAGAACAGCGTGGAGTAGATTTGACAAAAAAGGGCGCAAGCGGCAAATAGTTCTGTATGACCAAATACGAGAACATGCCGTTGCGCCCAGAACTGGTAGTATGTCCGTACTGTGACGAGAAGTCAAA
>DAOUCA010000040.1:0-45129 GCA_034432375.1 Caldilineaceae bacterium | reverse complement strand
CTTCGCCAAACCTTGTTTTGGCGGAAATTTCCAGATGTCATTCCTGCGCAGGCAGGAATCTACTCGTGTAACATGAAGATAGATTCCTGCCTGCGCAGGAATGACGGCTCTAATTTCTGAAATTGGCGAAGGTATTGAAATAAACGACGCAATAGATATTGAAACATGAGAATCCCCTATGAACTATGATTGCATGATGGGGGTGGCCACTGGGAGTGCAGCCGTCGCTACTTGTCGTCGCCGAAGATAACGTGAAAATGCCAGACTGCCCACAAAAATTAGACCACTGGCAGTCAACGATGTCAGATTGAGCCGGGGCACGTTGGTGATCCCATTCCCCTGAATTGAGGCACCGGCTAAGACAAAGGCCAACGTCCCCGGCAATGAGCCAAGCGCCGTGGCGAGCAAGAAGGGATGCCAGTCTAGATTGAGCAGACCGGCACCATAGTTCACCAGGTCATAGGGCAGGAAGAGGAAACGCATTGTCAGCACGGTGGCAAACGGCTCTTCTTGCATGCGCACCACATAGGGTGCCAGGGCTTGCCAATTGACATGCGCGGACGCACTTTCCTCAAGATCCTGATTTCCCAACCAGCGCAATTGGCGACCAATCCCATACGCAATGAGCGCAGACAGATTGCTGCCGATGATCGTATAGACAACGCCGCCGACCGGCCCAAAGAGCAGACCGCCGGCCAGGGTCAGCAAGGTGGCGGGGAACAAGAGCAACGGCCGCGCTGCATAGGCCGCCATATACAGGACCGGCGCATAGGGCGTGCTGCGGGCCAAGGCGATCAACTGGTTGGTCAGCAGCAGCGGCGTGACGCCGGTTGTTGCCGCCATGCCCACCACACTCCCCACGGCAATTGCACCGGCCCCAATAGCGAGGTCGGTTGCCAACCGCCGTGGCGGTGTCCCATGGAACGGCGTCCCGCCAACCCGCGGCTCACAGAACTGCTCGATCAACGGTTTGCGGCGGCGTTTCTGCTGATAGAAGCTCGCCCCCAGATAGAGCGCACCGCCGCCGATCAGCAAGCCGGATAGGATCATATTCACTCCTTGTCGCTCGTTCAGGCCGAGCTTAGCATAGCTGCCCTCTGCGCAGGCGCCGCGTTTCTTGCCTGTGGCGCGGTTTGATCGATTGTCTAATTCGCCTTGGGCAGCGCGTCTTGAAAGAGGATTCGCTGTCGCGCCTCTGCCGCGGCTTGTTCCATACCGGTGAGAATTGGGCCGGCAATGACAGTGGGAATCTGCTGCTCTGTGTGATGAACGGTGAAAAAGCGGTCAACAATGGGCCGGACATCCAGTGTGGGGAATGCTTCACAATACATCGTCATCGCCTGGCCGGTTAGCCCTTTGCGCCGACAGAGTTCAAAAGCCAACCGCGCTTCCTCGATCTGGCCGATACACTCAAAGGGCGTATGCTCAGTCAGACCCAACATCTGTTGAAACCACAGTTGATTCTCCGGCAGGTCAAAGAGGTTGACCTGAAAGATCTCGTTCACCAGTTCGACATCCAGATACGCCATATAGTTGAGCCAGACATAGGCACATTTGGGGCAGCGGCAGCACCACGGTTTGTGCAGGTTGCACGAGTGCGTGGCGGACACACCGGCCGGGTGCCCGCTGAGCAGGCTAAAGATCACCGTGTCGTGGATCGGTTGCAACACGCTAAAATAGGTGCAGTTGGTGATCAATTCTTGTTGAAGATAACGGTTCAATAGTTGCTCAGCAGCAAAGGATTTTCCCCACTGGTGATTAACCTCTTCGCCGGTGCACTCCCAGATTAGATTGCCCACATTGGCGCTGCGCTCATGCCCCAATACCAGATAGCGATAGCCATGTTGTAAGACGAGCGGCAGCGCGGCAAAGATCGAAGCCGGCGTCTCGGCGGCCGTCATCCCTTGCGTCTGATACTCGGGATAGAGCGTCTGTAGCGGCGTGTCGGTCAGGGTGTCGTAGGCCCACAAGTGGTGGCGAGCGCGTGGTTGTCCATAGTCCAGCAAGCCACCGATCAACGCATGTTGGCGCTGTGCCTGCCCATAGCTGGAGTGCGAATAGGCAAAGGAAGCGTAAGGAACGGTTGCCGCTTCGAGCAACTTCATCGCCACGTAGCTATCTTTGCCACCGCCACAAAAGGAGAGAAAATCGACCGTACCTGGTTGGATGGTCACCGGCACGATTTTCTCAGCCATCGATGCTGTGCACAAGCGTGGCCCTCGGTAATCAGGCAACCCATTCTCGTAGCGCCACTGCGCCCACACCCGGTTCACCATCTGCTGCCACAGCGCTTCAAAGGCCGCGGTGTGAAAGTGCGCAAAGGGGCCAAGGTCCAGTGTCGCCGGCGCCAGGCTGACCAATTTCATCACTTCAAAGGCCATGAGATGAAAGTAGATTTTTTGTAGGAACGGCTCCCCATAGCGCCGTTCCAGGGCCGGCAGATCCACATCACCATACCAATAGGTGGCCTGAAAACGCAAATCATCTAGTCCAAAGGTCATGGTGAGTTGGTGGCGGGAACGGGTGAGGCTATCAAACCAAATGTGCTTTTTCATAGATAGTTTACCAAACGCGCTGCTGTGCCTGCACCGCATCGGGCGCGGGCGAGAAATTGGTGTTGATAAAGTGCGAACGGCCTTCTTTGGTGCCAATATTTAAGAGGCGAATCTGCCATTCGGCAATCTCTTTGTAGCTGAGCGCGTGCGTGTCAACGCTGGGCGTCCACAGGCCGCCATAGATCGCCGGGTCGTCAAAGCGCAAGAGGCCGGTCTCGCGTAGCATTTTGCCTTGAATCGTGCCCGGAATCGGCGAGATAGCAAAGGCGGAAACTTGAAAGATCAGGTGTGGATTGATGCTGGTCAAGTCGTCATACAGTTGGTGAATGGCCTCTTCCAGGCGCAGGAGACTCTCGTGGGTTTCATCTTCAAAGCCGATGATAATGCCATACGAGAGGGCAGGCAACCCGGACCGGACGATGGCACGCATTAACATACAATGTTCTTGCCAGGGGAGCAGTTTGGCGTAATTCTCACGACCGGTGACCGGGCGTTCGGCCGGGATATAGGCATGGAAAGCGCCGCTGTTGCCGTCCCAACCCCACACGGCGTTGATCAGCTCTTCGTCCGGAGTGAGGTCGGTGCCGGGGCGGTTAAAGCCGCGACCCAACGTCGCTTTGCGCAATTCCAAGCCATTCGGCCAGAGCATGGCCAGCCCCAGATCACGCACTCCTTTCATGATCTCCAAAACTTCGTCGCGCCCTTCCTCCCACAGTACCCGGCCCAAAAATTGATCGGAAGAGCCGATGATCGACCGCGCACCGGCCTCTTTTTCACGCGCCAGCCATTCAATGGTGCGTTGGGGCGACATGCGACGGTAGCCAAGTTTATAGTTGGGGGTTTGACAGAAATCACACTTGCGGTCACAGCCGATATCCGAGAAGATCGAGCCGATGGGCAAGAGCTGCGCCGGGTATTCGGCACTCCAGTAATCCGTGCCCAAACAGGCGCGCGCGGTTTCGACCGAAGGCAGCGGCCAATCTTCGGGGCTTAAGGGTGGCACCCATTTGTTACAGTGGGTGCCGTCGGCCAGAATCACCCCGGAAAGCTCCGCTTTGGGATAGTTGCCCAGCACATATTCGATGATGGGTCGATTGGCCGCGCCCGATTTATCGACAACGACAGCGGTGGCGCCGGCCTGTAAATACGGATCAGGTTCGACAATGGCATCGGAGCCGCCAATGATCACCGGCTTGCCCTGTTGCGCCAAATACCTGATCGTCATACAAGCCACCTCGCGGTGTTGCGAGAAGTTGTTGGTAAGACCCCACACATCATAGTCATTGCGATCCAGCGCTTCGATCGGGCGGCCAACATAGACTTTTGTTAGCTTTTCACCACCCCAGGTCACTTCGCCATACTCCCCTTCGTAATCGCCATCCTTCATGTTGACCAGATGGGTCTCATAGCCATAACCTTGTAAACTGGCCATCAAAATCTGTTTGCTAATCAGCGCCGACCCGCGGCGGACCGAAGCGCGGTTGCGCCCATTGGTGTCAAACAGGCCTAGTTCGGGTAATTCAACCAAGCCGACGGTTGGTATGCGTTGCATCTGTAGAGACTCCATGTTTGTTTATCTTTTTGTTTGTTTATCTTTTTGTTTGTTTATCTTTTTAAATAGTCGTAGGGGCGCACCCTTGCAGTCGCCCGTTAAGTTAGGGGCGCACCCTTGCGGTCGCCCCAGGGCACCGGCAAGCGGATGCCCCTACTCAGTACCTGACGTGTCATAAAATTTCGTTATGCGAGCAATTTCTGCCGGCGTTTCTCTTCATCCAACAACGGCCGGAGCGCATTGTAAACACCAACCGGCAGATTGACTTGCGAGAGTACGACCGCAGTACCAAAGCCCCAGCCCAAGCACAACGTGCTGGCAATACCCAGAACCGGCGGAATGGTGGCCGCCAGCAGGTTGATAAACATGTTGGCGGCAAATTCGTCGGCCAGTTGGAAGAGGGCCGGCAGTTGGCGCAGGGCACCGTCCATAAAGACAATATCGGCCATGTCGGTGGCGACGGTGGTAGCGCCGCGCAAGGAAACTGCGACATTCGCCGTTTTGAGCGCAATGGCGTCGTTGATGCCGTCACCGACAAAGCAAACTTTGTGCCCCTCGGCCTGGAGTTGGGCTACCAAATTTGCCTTCTCTTCCGGTAACACTTCCGCAAAGTAACGATCAATCCCTAGTTCCGCCGCCAGCCGACGTGTCGGCACTTCATTGTCACCGGAGATAATCACCGTTTGGATGCCCCGTTCCTGCAAATTGCGAATGATCGCATACGCCTCGGGGCGGATGGTCGGCGCCAATTCGAGCGCACCGACAATTTCATCATCCAGGGCAACCAGGGCCAGTGAGTTGCCCGCCTCGTGGCTCGCTGCCTGCTGCTCGATAACTGTCGGCGGGAGGATAAAGCCTTCCATCTGCATAAAGCGGACACTGCCGACGCAGACCGTTGCGCCGGCAATCCGGGTTTTGAGGCCATAGCCGATCTTGTAGTCGACATCCTCCAGCGGGGGGAGGGCCAGGCTATGGTCGGTGGCGGCTTGCAAGATGGCACGGGCAATCGGATGGCTCTGTTTGGCTTCGGCGGCGGCGGCGTAGCGCAGCAGATCCTGCTGCACGAGGCCGTTATAGCAGAAAATTTGACTCACGGTGGGCTGTTCCAGGGTTAAGGTGCCGGTTTTGTCAAAGACTACCGTATCGATCTCGGTCAGCGTCTCCAGCGCCCGGCCATCTTTGATCAGGATGCCCCGTTGCGCGGCCACCTGGAGGTAACTCAACATGCTCAGCGCGCCAAAGTTCATCAACCGGGCGCCCGGATAGTACCAGAGCACGGAGACGGCACCGCTCAAGCCGGCCAAGGGCACGGCCAGTGCGCTGAGGCCCAGTACCGGCCAGGTAAAGCGCTGCAACATCCGATCGGTCCGTGATTCAAGGGTGCGCTTCATGTCCGTGGTTTGACTGAGCACCTCGGTAATCTGCGCAGCCACGGTTGCTGCGCCCGCTTTTTCCACCCGAATTTGCAGCCGCCCGGAGAGAACAATCGTGGCCGCCAAGACCCCATCGCCCGGTGCCTTTTCGACCGCCTGCGCTTCGCCGGTCAGCATCTGTTGGTCAACCGTGGCGGTGCCGCTTGTAATCGTGCCATCCACCGCAATCATCTGTCCGGCCTGGACAACAATCGTGTCGCCGGGGTTGACCTCGGCCAGGGGTACTTCGACTTCCAGCCCATCCACGAGCAGCCAAACCGTGCCGATCTGACCGCCAAAGAGTTCGGCAATACTCTGCTTCGAGCGGTTTTCGGTCTTGGCCACCAGATAATAGTTGAGAATGCCCAATAGGGCGCCAAAGGCCGCGGCTGTCACCGAACCAATGGCCAACGCGGTGGGGATGGTGATCGCCCAAATGGCGCGGTGGTCGAACCGGCACTCTTCCCGGTAAACCCGATAGGCGTCGGTAAAGAGGAAACGAAAGGCGTAAAGGGTGCAGAGTGCACTCGGCAGGTAAAGGAGCGGCGCGCCCAATCCACCGAGGATGCCCAACCCCCAACCGGCAGCAGCCACCTGCAGATTTTGCTTCTGGATCTGTGCCGTGTTATCAACCGCCAGCTCCGCAGACGCTGGATTCAGTGCGTGTTGCTGCGCTTGACGCGTATCGCCCAAGAGTTCGCGCACGACGCTCTGCACCTGGTTGAGCGGACTCGGTGACATGGGCGACAGTAAGACGGCCTCTTTCGCTTCCCCGTCAATGAGCGCATCAATTAAGGGTAATGGTTTAGGCTGGGGACGTGACGCCGCGCCAAGCGCCAGAACCGCACCGCTTACCACAGCCAGGGTTGTGAACAATCCCATGAAAACACCTCCAGTATTTTTATTGCTTACTGTTTGTAAAACAAATCTTGAGAGGCAGGCCTGGCTTGTTGTAGCTGCGGTTTCGTCCTGTCGGTGAACTTCCAAGTACACCGAAGGGGGACGGTTGACTGTAGGACCAGAGACAACCTAATTTGATCCTAAATGCAACCGTCCCGTTGGGACGGGCTAATCCTTCTCTACGAGAACTCCTACTCCCCGGCCAACCAAGCTTCATGGAAGTAGACCGGTCCCTGAGGAATGTAATTTACCCCTTGTACTTTGGCGCTATGGGCATAGAACGAAGGGCGGAAGTAAGGGACCAGGGTGCCCCCTTCGGTTTGGATGATCTGCTGGACTTGGGCGTAGATCTCCGCCCGCTTGGCTGGATCGGGCTCGGCACGCCCGGCCTCGATCAACCCATCCAATTCGGCATTGTTGAGGCCACTTTCGTTCCAGAGGCCGGTCGAGTGATAGGCGAGCGAGAGAATGGTGTCGGCGCTGGGGAAGGCGCTCCAGTTGCTGACGGTATTTACGCGATTGTAAAATCAGCAGGCGATTTGGCCGCGGTCAAACACTGTACACTAAACAACTGCTGCTCATCCGTCCATACGCGCTGAACGCACCAGCCACCTTTGGCGGCGAGTTTGGCGAATTCAGCTACAGTGTATTTATAGGAATAGGCCAGATTCATTTGTTCGCCTTCCGCGAAAGCGATGGTTTCGCCATTGAGATGAACCTTTTGGGGCTGACGACTGGTTAGATAAAACTCAACGCGCCCTTGTTGCTCGTTGTAGAAGGCAAGATGCGCAAAGTTGACCGTATCAAAATCGGCCCCAAATTGCGCATTGATATGCTTCAGGATATTGTTGGTGAATGCCTGCGAAAAGCCGGCCCGATCATTATAGGCCGGCTCGATCACGCAAGCATCTTTCTTCAAATCGACCCCAATCAAAAGCACGCTATCCGGGCCGCAAACAGTGCGGATTTGGGCAAGAAACGCCACTGCCTCTTCCGGGTAGAAGTGACTAATCGTTGATCCCGGATAGTAGGCAACATAGCGCGAAGCCATCTTGCTAGGGCTTGGTAAGCAAAAGGATTGGCTATAGTCGGCGCAGACGGGCAAGATTTCGAGATGTGGGTAGTGCGCAGACAGGTTGGTAGCCGCCTGCAGGAGATGCTCTTTGGAAATATCAATGGGAATGTAGCAGGTCAAACGAGAGAGATGGTCGAGCAGAATCTTGGTTTTGAGGCTGCTGCCACTACCATACTCAACCAATGCGGCTTCTTCCCCAATGACTGCCGCTATTTCGCCAATCGACTGTTGCATGATGCGCAACTCAGTGCGGGTGAGGTAATACTCCGGCTGTTCACAAATTCTGTCAAACAACTGCGACCCCTGCTCATCATAAAGCAGTGTGCCGGGCAGCGTTTTGTTAGGTTGACGCAACCCTGCCAATAACTCTTCATAGAGACTGCCGGCTGTTGGTGCGAAGTCATAAAGGTTCATGGAAGGTCCTATATAAGTCCAAATTTGGGAAAAGAGGATGAATCGTACAACTCACTTTCGCTATCCATCACGATTCATTCACTTGGTTGCTACTGACTCCGGTAAAGGATGGGTTTGGTGTGGGGTTATGTTTGAGGCACGGCTGCTGTGGCGCACAGAACTGCGTGGCGCTGAGCTTTGCTCGCTGTGTAGATAGCGAAGGTACTCATACGTGCTGGGCAACCGCGCACGCAACTCCTGCTGTTGCTGTTTTAACTGGGCGACGAGATCACGCGCCTGCGCCGCCATCTCCGGCTCATAAGCGATCCGCGCATACGGACGGTCCGGCAGAAAGCCCATACCGGCAAAGATACTGTAATAGTTCCCCGTCGTCCAGAAGTTGCGAAATTCGTTTTCAAACGAGCCATAGTAATCATCGTCGCTATTGAGCGAGGGATTGACCGGTAGACCAGTTTTGTACTGGGCAATCTTTTCACGCATCCCACCGCTCAAGTTCAGTTCATTCTTATTGGCGCGCCAGAAGGCGGTATCATCGCGATCCGTAATCACATAGTGCGCCTGCACAAAGTCACGGCAATCATCGTACATATAGTCAATTTCGCGGTTGAACTGTTCGATCAACCCCGGATCAAAGGCGCGGCTGGGGAAGTGCTTGGCCAATTGATAGATGGCTGCCGTGATAAAATAGATGCCGGTCGATTCAAGCGGTTCTAAAAAGCAGGAAGAGAGGCCGATGCTGGCACAATTCTTCACCCAGGCGCGCCGGTTGCGGCCCGTGCGGAAACGAATGTGGTTTAAGGTCACATTGGCTTCGTCCAGACCCCACAGTTGGCAGAAATCGCGAGTCGCTTCTTCCTTGCTGACAAAATCACTGGCGTAAACATAGCCGGAGCCAAAGCGGCCCAACATGGGAATTTTCCAGGTCCAACCCGCAGGCATGGCAATTGCAGAGGTATAGGGTTCGATGCCGTGTGTTTCATCGTCGTGGGGAACGGCCGTGGCCACTGCGCTGTCGCAGAAGAGCTGGTCTTTCATATCGATAAAGGGCTCGCCCAACGCCTGGTTGATCAATAGACCGCGGAACCCTGTGCAATCAATATAAAAATCGGCCGAGAGCGCCTGCCCGTCCGTTGTGTTCACCGCGGCAATGGCGCCCGCTTCATCCAACTGCACATGGTTGACCTCACCCAGGATACGCGCCACCCCCCGTTCTGTTGCCCAGCGCATCAAGAAATCGGCGACCAAATGGGCGTCAAAGTGCCAGGCGGAAGGCATCGCCGGGGTACCATCCAGGAAGCGGGGCGAACGCAGCGCATCCAACAGTCTCGGTTGGCGGTAACAGGCGTAGTCAAACGGTTCACCTTTGCCCAGCGTCTCATGAAACCAGAACTGTGCGAGCGGTATGCCACTCACATGGGGCAGCACGCCAAACGCGTGATAGAAGTGGTTGTCTGGGGCACCGGCTTCTCGCTTGCGCCAGTTGACAAAGCGAATGGCGGCCTTGAAGGAGCCATTAACGGCCATCATCCATTCCTGTTCGGGAATGCCCAAAAAATCAAAGAAGACCTTTTGAAGGTTCGGTGTCGTTGCTTCGCCAACGCCGATTTTGGGGATACGCGGCGATTCGACAAGCGTGATCTTCACCTGCTTGCCAAAGGCTTTGTTCAGGTAGGCGGCGGTCATCCAGCCGGCTGTACCGCCACCAACAATTAACACATCACGGATTGGCGTTTCAGAATCTCTATACATCAAAATCATTTCCTTTATTTTTGGATCAAATGACTCCACTGCAGAAAGGATAAAAACCGAATGTTTGAGCAAGTTCTCCCGGGTGAATACGCCAACTTCTCGGAAAAACTCGGTTTTTGCAGTGGACTCATCAAATGAACGTTATATTAAAGCAGCTTCTATGGATTGCCATACAGCGTCTTACCTCTCTTCTGAGTGGTCATCGCTTCGTCGGTCTTGTCGGCAAAATTCTCTTGGTAGGATGGATAGTTCGCTAGGATCTGCGGGTCAACGTTTTTAAAGTAGCCACTTTCGTAAAGGGGTTTGGCCGCGCGCACAAAATTGCCTAAGCGTTGTACAATAGCGAGCGCATACTTACCGTTGGTGGCCGTCACCTTATAGCGGGGATTCGTGTTGGCCGGATGTTCAAAATTGCTCATCAAGTCCTCTGATTTGAATTCCTGATTAAACGTTTCAGTGCCAATAATCAATTCATCCGGTGTAATGCTTTGTGGATCACAGATGACCATGATCATTTCGTAGGAATTATCCCAAGTACGACCAATATCGTTAATCATTGCAATAACTTCATCTCCTTCACCAGTGCGAATATCGACCTTGTCTTTTTGAATTGCATTGAGACTGTAAGGGCAGGGTGGGAAATTGTTAAAATAAGGCGAAGGGATGCTTAAGACATTCTTTACCCAGTGATAAACATGTTTTTGCGCTTCAGCAAGTTCTGGTTTCATGAGTAGTCTCCTGACGTGAAATGAATAGTAAATTATACTGAGCTGCGCCATAAGGTAACATTTTGTACACGAGTGAAACTGTTACTATGTGCTGCGGCGGAGTATATGAAGTTATCAATAGGGTCCATATGAAAGAAAGTAACGCCCACACCGCGCCTTTCACAACGGCAAGGCAAGAAGGCACTTGCACCACGTCGGACTATACCGAAGTGATGTCCGGCAACAAAGCAGATACGTTTGAACGATACGCCGTATCTATATGAGTTGGTACGTTAGCCTGCCGCTTCTGCGCCCACAAAGGGCGCACCGTGTTGTAAAGCGCAAAGGGCACCGACACTTGATAGAGAATCAGGCTCGGCAACAATCCCCACCCGAGGAAGAGTGCGCCACCGATAATGACAATGCAGGGCACGGTGGCAGCCAGAAAGTTGACGCGCATGTTGGCCGCGAATTCGTCGGCTAGGGTGAAAATTTGGGGCAGTTGCGCCAGGTCGCCATCCATGAGCACGATCTGGGCGGTGTCGATGGCGATGGTGGTGGCACCATGCAGCGAGATCGAGACATTGGCACGTTTGAGCGCAATCGAATCGTTGATCCCATCGCCGACAAAGCAGACCTTGCGCCCTTGCGCCTGTAATTGCTTGACGAGATCGGCTTTGTCTTCAGGCAGCACCTCGGCAAAATAGCCGTCCATGCCCAGTTCATCGGCCAGTTGGCGGGTCGGTGCATCGTGATCGCCGGAGATAATATAGAGTTGCAGGCCGCGTGTGCGCAGTTGCTGCACAATGGTTTTGGCTTCGGGGCGTAGGATCGGTTGCAGCGTGATCGCGCCGGCCAGGATTCCATCCACTGCCACCATGACCAGTGAGTGACCGGCATGATGGACTTCATCTTGCAGCGCTTCCACCGTTGCCGCCAGGGCAATCTCATGCATAACCATGAAACGCCGACTGCCGACGAGGATCGTTTTCCCTTCCAATCGCACCTGAATGCCATAGCCCATCTCGTACGCGGCGTCATCAATCGGCGGCGTTGTAATGCCCTGCGCAGTGGCCGCCTCTAAAATCGCGCGCGCAAGCGGATGGCTCTGCTTGGTTTCCGCGGCCGCGGCATAGGTGAGCACTTCTGTTTCGCTGAAGCCTTCACTGGCATAGATCCCGCTCACATAGGGCTGATCGAGGGTCAACGTGCCGGTTTTGTCAAAGACAACCGTGTCGATCTCCTGCAAGAGTTCGAGCGAACGCCCATCTTTGATCAGAATACTATGTTGCGCAGCCAGATGCAGATAGCTCAACATGCTCAATGGTCCGTAGAGCACCATGCGATAGCCCGGCGTCCCCGTGAGCACCCCCAATGCCCGGTCCAGGCCGATAAAAGGCAAGGTCAGAGCACCCAGCAGCAGGAAGGGCAGCGCCATGCGGTCATTGAATTCGGTGGCGCGCGCAACGAGGCTCGCTTTGAAATCGCTGGTATCCGTGAGGATGCGTCCGATCTGAGCTGCGGTGGTCGCTTCACCAGCCTTTTCGACCTCAACGGTGATGTGACCGGTCAGGATGATCGTCGCTGCCAGCACCGGATCGCCGGGTCCCTTTTCGGCTGGTTGCGCTTCGCCAGTTAACATGTGTTGGTCGATGGAGGCATGGCCCTCGACAATGACGCCATCCATCGGCGCCATCTGTCCGGCATGGATCACAATGCGGTCACCAGGTTGGACCCGCTCCACCGGCACTTCGACCTCGACGTCATCCACCAGTAGCCAGACCGCGCGGATCTGTTGGCCGAAGAGGTCGATAATGCCCTGTTTTGACTGATCCTCGGTCTTGACCGCCAGCCACTTGGTCAGCACCAAAAACAAACCGCCGACATTCAACGGGAACCAGAGGCCACCGCCCAAAGCCGCGGCCAAAAAGACTGCCGATAGGAGCTCACCGGTGGCACGCCGCTCGTGGACAACGTGGCGATACGCAGCGATGAAAACTTCCTTCATCGTCGGCAACAGACACAGTACGCCGGCGAGCTGTAGTGGATACCAGAAAAAGCCCCCCACGGCCAAGCCGGTGCCGAGAGTCACTAACTTCAATTCGGCGAGCACCTGTTGCTCGGCAGCGCTTTTGGCGGTAGACCCAACGAAGATCTCCCAAATGTGGCGTATCTGCTCAGAGTAAGGCAACGCCGTTTGCATCAGATGATCGACCAGACGCGTGGGCACCGGTGTACTGTGACTAATTGCATCAATCAGCCGGGGCTGTCTCTGTTTTCTGACGGCAAAGGCCGTGGCCGCGCCGGCCGCAGTGGCAAGTGAAAACAAGAAACCCATTTGTTAAACCTTTTTCTCGAATATCTGTATCTATCCAGCCATAACAAGCCATCTATACTGAGCTCTGTTTGAAACCTGAAGTTTCTTCCTGAGGTATAGTAAGCAAAAACTACAGTTTTCAAGCCAACCGCACTATAAAGTGAGGTCGGCTGGAAAAGGGTACTTTGCCGGCGTGCCGGTCAACCGGCTTTGGTTTCGCGCCCAAGGGGCACCCACCCAGAAAGCCGGGCGACTCAACCGCCACTACCCTCATGTCAACACTACCCGTTTTAAGCTGATTGCACTTTAGCAAACAAACGTGGCATGAACGTGGCATGAACGTGGCATGAGCGTGATGTACCACTGGAAAAACTCATGGCAGTTGCGGTTGAGTAGCCCAGCAGTATAGGGCGGGAGCCTTTGGGGCGCGCAACCAAAGCGGCTCTTACCCCACCAAACCGCAGAGAACCAAACATTCTTCGCACAACGCGGACGATGCCCAACCGGCAACTTGCCCCCTCCCCGGCAATTACCACCACCACTGTTGCCTTTCCGTTGGAAACTTTCGTGCGCCTTTCGCTTGAACGGGATGAGTGTACGACTGGGCTACAGGGAGACCGCCAAAATTTCCCTGTTGGCTGATATCGATAACATCCGCCTGGTACTTCGCTTCGCCATCCGCAAAAACATGTCGCAGGATATTGGATAGATTCAGACCGCGGTACCACCCCCTCGATCCAAGCCGATTGCTTGGCCAGCGCGCCGGCCAGCAGGTTGACGCCGATGATCAGCGTACTAATTGCGCCAATCGGGAAAAAGGTGGCCCACGGTGCCAATGCAAGTACATTGCGACTGTTGGCGATCATCAAGCCCCATTCGGGCGTGGGTGGTGTGACGCCGAAGCCGAGAAAGGAGAGCGCACTAAACGAAAGAAGCATCCACGACCAACGTAGCGCGCCTACCAACGACAGAAACAAGGTTGCCGTACCTGCTATACTGCAATCAGAATGAAACCCCGAGTTTGTGAAAACAATGGCACTGCGGTCGGCCCATCGTCCGTTGTTGAGGCCAGCCAACACACCATCAAGGATGCCCAGTGGCGTGCCGACCAGCAGCGCCCACACCGCCAACGGCAGCGAGTTGCGCAGCCGCTGCGCCAGGATCAGCCTCACTGGCAGATTCATCACCAACGACTCCCCCAATCCCCATGCAAGACGCCACCGATCCAATGGAGATAGCGGAGGTAGGCCGGTTGATCCAGCCCCAATCGGGTGCGCAGCGCGGCCAGCGTCTCCGGCGTGGCCTGTTGGCCCAGGATCATCGCGGCGGCGTCGCCCGGCAGGATCTCGGTAACGGTAAAGATGATCAGCGAGATGGTGAAGAGAATAAAGAGAATTAGGTTAGACGACGTAGCAGAAATCGCAGCACGAACCGCTCCTGTCCGTAGCATAGAACATACGACTTGATTAATCCATAATCTACCACAGGAACTGTGGGATAAACGTGGAATGAACGTGGCGTACCACTGAAAAATTGGTTTGCTGAGGGTTAAGATGCACAATCATGCTAGACCAGAGAGGAGAATGCCTTAGACGCAAATCAAAAAGGTCCCGACCATGAAACATGGTCGGGACCTTTTTGTTGAATCCTACATTCAACTTTCTACGGATTGCCCACTGCTATCCGCTCACCTCCTTCCAACAAACTGGATTTAGGTTTCCTTTACTTTTCACCCTTAATCGCAGCCTGTGCCGCGGCCAACCGCGCGATTGGCACACGGAAGGGGCTACAACTGACGTAATTGAGGCCAACATTGTGGCAAAACTCGATGCTGCTCGGATCGCCACCATGTTCGCCACAGATACCGACATGTAGATCGGGGCGGAAGCTGCGGCCGGCTTTGACACTCATCTCGATCAATTTGCCGACGCCAGGACGATCTAACTGCTGGAACGGATTGCTAGGCAGGATGCCCTGTTCGACATATTGGATCAGGAACTTCGCTTCCGCATCGTCACGGCTGATGCCAAAGGTGGTCTGCGTCAGATCATTCGTGCCATAGCTAAAGAATTCTGCTTCGGTGGCCAGTTCGTCGGCGGTGAGGGCGGCGCGTGGCACTTCGATCATCGTACCGAACTTGTAGGCCACTTCCATGCCCATTTCTTTAAAGACCTCTTTGGCGACACCCGCAACGAGTGCCTTCATAAATTTCAACTCGTTGACGTGGCCAGCCAAGGGCACCATAATCTCGGGATGTACATCAATGCCGGCACGCTTGACATGAACGGCTGCTTCCAAAATCGCCCGCACCTGCATCTCAGTAATCTCTGGCATCACAATGCCCAGGCGATCACCGCGCAAGCCAAGCATCGGATTCGATTCACGCAACGCCTGCACCCGTGCCAGCACATCTTCCTTCGTCCGCACTTGGGCCAATGCAATGTCAATCTCACTCAGCGTATGGAAATGTTGCAACTGAACCTTTAGATCGGTCAGCTCTTGCTGCAGATCCTCATGGGAGGGCAGGAATTCGTGCAACGGCGGGTCGAGCAGGCGAATAATCACGGGCTGCCCGTGCATCGCTTTGAAGATCCCTTCAAAGTCACTGCGTTGCATAGGTAGCAATTTCTCCAACGCGTTGATCCGGCGCGCCTTGCTCGTTGCCATGATCATCTCCTGCACGGTCGGCAGGCGCTCTTCTTCAAAGAACATGTGCTCCGTACGGCAGAGACCAATGCCTTCAGCGCCATAGCGACGGGCCCGTTCGGCATCCTTGGGATAGTCAGCGTTCGCCCAAACGCCCAAGCGGCGGACTTCGTCGGCCCAACTGAGCAGCGTATTCAATGCCACTTCGCGAGAGAAATCTGGTTCTTGCGTTTCTAACTGTCCCAAGAAGACTTCACCGGTGCCGCCATCAATACTGATCCAATCGCCTTCGTGTACTTCAACCAGACGATCTTCCAACTGCACCGTAAAGAGGCGCTGATCAACATTGATATGCATCTCCTCGGCACCACAGACGGCTGGTGTACCAAATTGGCGGGCGACAACTGCGGCATGGCTCGTGGCACCACCACGGCTGGTCAAAATCCCCTTGGCGGCGATCATACCATGGACATCATCCGGCTTGGTCTCTGGGCGCACCATGATGACCGCTTTGCCTTCCTTGTTCCACTTCTCGGCGGTGTCGGCATCAAAGACCGCCACGCCAACCGCAGCGCCAGGGCTGGCGTTGACCGCTTTTTCGACCAAGGCATTGCCCGCTGCGCGCACTGCGGCTTTCATTTCGGCACCAAATTGTGGATGCAACAGCATATCGACCTGTTCCGGTTTGACGCGCATCAGGGCCTTCTTGCGATCGATAAGCCCTTCGTTGGCCATGTCGACCGCGATCTGGATCTGCGCCCGTGCCGTACGCTTGCCATCGCGTGTTTGCAACATCCAGAGTTTGCCCTGCTCAATGGTGAATTCCACATCCTGCATCTCGTGGAAGTGATTCTCCAGCTTGTCACAGATGTCCAGGAATTCCGTATAGACGCCAGGCATTTCGATTTGCAACTGGGCAATTGGTGAGGTGTTGCGAATCCCGGCCACCACATCTTCGCCCTGTGCGTTGATCAGATAGTCACCGTACATCTCTCTGTCGCCATTGACCGGGTTACGGGTAAAGGCAACACCGGTGCCACTTTTGTCACCCATGTTGCCAAAGACCACCATCTGAATATTGACGGCGGTGCCCAGATCGTGACGAATACCGGTGGCGTTGCGATAGTCAACCGCACGCTTGCCAAACCAGCTATTGAAGACGGCTCGTGTGGCCATTTCTAGTTGTTTATAGGGATCTTGGGGGAATTCGGAGCCAGTGTAGGCAATGACCAAGGCCTTAAAACGCTCGGTGATCGCTTGCCATTCTGCAGCACTCAACTCAACGTCCAGCTTGACGCCACGCTCCTGTTTAACTTCTTCGATCACCCGCTCAAAGGGTTCATCCGGCACGCCCATCACGACGGAGCCAAACATCTGCACCAACCGCCGATAGGAGTCATAGACAAAGCGCGGGTTACCGGTCAATTCAGCCATTGTCTTGGCCGTGCTGTCGGTCAAGCCGATATTGAGGACCGTATCCATCATCCCCGGCATCGAGAATTTTGCACCAGAGCGGCAGGAGACGAGCAGCGGATTGCTGGCATCGCCAAACACTTTACCGGCCCGCTTCTCCAACATCTTCATCGCCGCGACTTCCTGCTCCCACATCGTTGGCGGGAATTGATAATCGTGCGCCAAATACGCGTTGCAAGCTTCCGTTGTCACAGTAAAGCCGGGGGGTACGGGAATCCCAATACGGGTCATTTCAGCCAGGTTTGCGCCTTTGCCACCGAGTAGGGAACGCACATCGTCCCAACTTTTGGGCTTGACGGTTGCTTCGAGTTTATCGAGTTCATTGAATAGATAAACCCACTGTTGCGCAGTACCATTGCTGTCACTACCATTTGTAGATGCTGCCGCCGCTTCACGCGGATCGACTGGTGGTCGTTCTACAACCATTGTCGTCATAATCTTCCTCCTCAGCCATTGAGTTCGTGCGATTGGGCACACAAGTGTGCCAAGACTGCACCTATTGTAGGAAGAAAAGTACGGCCCGCTATCAGGCAGTTGGCTTGCCGTGAAGCTGGCACAATGGTTGGTTTACACCCTGGTCAGGTAGGTAGGGAGACAAGGAGACAAGGAGACAAGGAGACAAGGAGACAAGGTAGCGGACCCTGAGCTTGTCGAAGGGGAAGCGGCTCTGGCTTCGACAAGCTCAGCCGCCGCCACAACGCATTCGCCAACAGGATCACAAGGCGACAAGGAGCAATATAGCATCTTGTCATCTTGTCATCTTGTCATCTTGTCTCCCATTCCTCACACCGGCTAATCCCCGAAACAGATGCCTAGGTCGCGTGCGGTTTGCATTGTGTCACAATCGAGGGGAACACTCTTCATGCGGTGGGTTGCTTCGGTCAGTGGTACATAGTTAACAGTCGGTGGGTCGAGCGCCACCATGATGCCGGATTCACCGTCGGCCAGGGCGCGTACGGCCGCAGCCCCAAAGCGTAACGCCAGGAGCCGATCGGTCGAGGTGGGGCTACCGCCGCGTAAGAGGTGACCGAGGACAACGGTACGCGTCTCTTTGCCGGTGATAGCCTCAATGGCCGCCGCGACCTTTTCGCCAACGCCGCCCAAGCGCTGCTCGCGCCCAACAAGCTTTTCGACCACAGAGAGCGCACCGCCTTGGGGTACGGCCCCCTCTGCCACCACCACAATGCTAAAATGGCGATTGGCAGCTTCGCGCCGCTCAATCTTTTCCGCAACACTTTGCATGTTATAGGGGATCTCGGGCAGCAAGATCACATCGGCCGTACCCGCTACACCGGCGTGTAGGGCGATCCACCCCGCATAGCGCCCCATAACTTCGACGACAATCACGCGATTGTGCGATTCAGCGGTCGTGTGCAGCCGATCCAGACATTCAGTGGCAAAGGCGACGGCAGTGTCAAAACCAAAGGTGGCCACCGTCTTGTCGAGATCGTTGTCGATCGTCTTGGGCACACCCACAACGCGAACGCCCTTTTCAGCCAACACATTGGCAATCCCCAAGGAACCATCACCACCGATGGCGATTAAGGCATCGATGCCCTCTTTCTCGAAGGCTGCGATCAGTTCATCGGAGCGATCTAGCTCTTGGACATTCCCTTGCTCGTCTCGTACCGGAAAGCGCAACGGGTTGCCGCGGTTAGTGGTACCGAGGATCGTACCACCCAAGTGGGTAATGCCACTGACGCTCATGGGACTTAGTGTAATAATTCCTTCGCCATTGAGATTTTCAGGCATCAGCAGCCCGTTGTAGCCGTCGCGAATGCCGACCGTCTCCCAGCCGCGTGTATGGGCAGCCAAGACGGCAGCACGAATCACCGCGTTGAGGCCGGGCGCATCACCACCGCCGGTGCTCAGGGCAATTTTAGCTATCGGTTGGATTGTCTTCTCTTTTGCTTTGGCCATGCGCCATGCTCCTTTCCACCTTCTTATAGACAAACTATACAAAGTCGCACATTCTGTAGGCCCCTTGCGGGCGCCCGCAAGGGGCGGTGGCCTTTTAGGCGCCTACAATTGATGCGGAGTCTATTTGGTTTGCCTATTATACTCAGCTCTGAATGGGAACCGGAGTTTTGCTGGGGTAGAAACTCCGGTTCCCATTTCAACCGCAGTATAGTTGAGCACAATGATCAAAATTGTACCATGCGAATTCCAATTATCGTACTTCTACGGGGTTGATAAGAAAAGAGCGATGGCTGGATAAAGATCAGAGGCAACAATGTTAGAATCCAGTAGAAAGCGAAAGGCCGATTGACGCTCGTCAATCGGCCTTTCGCTTTCAGCATATCTATCCGCTATGCGGCAGAAAAAATCTGATCAAACTCATCTTTATTCAACGTTTCACGGTCGATGAGCGCTTGGGCAACGGCATGCAGCTTAGCGATGTTATCACTCATCAGTGTGCGCACTCGTTGGTAAGTTGAATCCACTAGCTTGTGAACTTCGCTGTCGATCTGTTCGGCTATCTCTTCGCTGTAATCGCGCTGTTCGCCGAGTTCCCGCCCCAAGAAGACTAACTCTTCTTGCTGGCCGAATTGCAAGGGCCCCATCACTTTACTCATGCCATACTTGGTGACCATGGCACGTGCTGTCTTTGTTAACTGTTGGATGTCAGCACTGGCACCGGTGGACATGTGGTCAAAGACCAATTCCTCGGCGATGCGACCGCCCAAAGCGACTGCGATATTATCCAAAAAGTACGACTTCGAAGCCAAGACCCGATCATAGTCGGAGACTTGCCAGAGATAGCCACCGGCTTGGCCGCGGGGGACAATCGTAATCTTCTGAATTGGGTCGGCGTATTCACAGAGATGGGCCATGACTGCGTGGCCGGCCTCGTGATAGGCAAGCACCTTCTTATCGTTTGGTGTGATCAGCCGGCTGCGCCGTTCAGGGCCGCCGAGGCCAATACGCTCTACGGCTTCTTGCAATTCACCAGTCGTAATCGCGCGCTTGTTGCGGCGGGCCGCCAAAATAGCCGCTTCGTTGACCACATTCTCTAGATCCGCGCCAACAAAGCCAGGGGTCTGCCGGGCAATCATATCGAGGTCCACATCCGGTGCAATGGGTTTGCCTTTGACATGCACATTCAAAATCGCACGACGGCCCTTGACATCGGGGCGATCCATCGTCACGCGGCGATCAAACCGACCAGGGCGCAGCAGTGCCGGATCGAGAATATCGGGCCGGTTGGTGGCAGCGATTAGAATGACATTCGTATCAGTGCCAAAGCCATCCATCTCAACCAAAATCTGATTGAGCGTCTGTTCGCGCTCATCATGGGAGCCACCCAAGCCGGTTCCCCGGTAGCGACCGACGGCATCAATTTCATCAATAAAGATGATGCACGGGCTGTTGCGCTTAGCCTGCTCAAAGAGATCTCGCACGCGGCTGGCGCCGACACCGACAAACATTTCCACAAATTCGGAACCAGAGATGCTAAAGAAAGGCACCCCCGCTTCGCCAGAGACAGCCTTGGCCATCAATGTTTTGCCGGTACCAGGAGGCCCAACCAAGAGGACACCTTTGGGGATGCGCGCCCCCAATGCGGCAAATTTTTGCGGCTCTTTCAAAAATTCAACAACCTCTTGCAACTCTTGCTTAGACTCAGTGGCCCCGGCAATATCGTCGAAGGTAATCGTTGGCCGATTCCCGGTGAAGAGACGGGCACGGCTTTTGCCAAAAGAGAGTGCTTGATTATTACTCCCTTGTGTCTGCCGAAAAAGAATAAAGAAGAGACCACCAATAAAGACAAGGGGCAAGAGATTGATCAGCAGCGCAAGCCAATTGCTCCCATTGCCGGGCGCATCATATTGCAGCTTGACCTTTGCCAAATCAGAGGCCTGCACCCCTAACCCACTTAAGGTTTGCGTCAGCGGGACACCCACTTCACGGCGGGATATCAACGGCTGTTCGCGACCAGTAACAAAGACACGCACCTCTTCATCGCGCACCAGGATCGAATCCACACGTCCTTGCTGGATTGAGGTGGCAAGCTGCGTCAACGTAATCGGCTCCGGCGTTTGTGTGGCCCAAGGGGTATTATAGAAAATCGCCACACCGGCAATAAGGACGAGCAAGTACAGAAATGCGTTACGACTCCAATTTGCCTTCACAAAATCCTCCTTCTATCACTCACCGACTATCGCTCAGCAATGGGCAATAAGTGATAAACTCGCTATGATGAAGTGTGCTCTCGAATCTATAGACAACCGCTTTCACTTTCATACCCTGCTGCTCACCTTCCCATTAAGTCCCATTGAGTCCCATTGAGTCCCCTTAAGAAAGTTGTATGACGTTTAGCGATATTTATTTAGCGATATCTATTTGGAGAGAGCCCACTCGCGTATGAGCACAATGGTACAATACAGGTACAAAGTGGTAGTATACCAAAGATAATCACGTTTTGGCTAGTGATCTACGATACGGTTGGCACAATTGATCTGCTGATCATTGACCAGGGGAGGTGAAGAGAAGAGAGCATTCCTCAGTAGGAATTGTGGAAATTGAAAAAACGTGGTTGATGGCGCAGCTCGTTTGACAAACAAAGATGACAAACAAAGATGATAAACAAGGGCGCAAACAGAACTCAATGGGCGACAATTTGAGTGCTGCTGGGGTGGCCCTCTTGCTGTAGGCGTAAAGCTTCGACTCGATGATAAGTGGCAGCCAATGCTTCTTCGCTATAAATTTCAGGATATTGTTCAGCCAAACGCGCCGTCGAATGGCTCGCCATTATTGAGGCAAGCATAATCAAACCAGCAGCAAGAAAACTTGCACCAATCGCAATAAGTACGATAAAAACAAAGAGGCTCATGTTGGTCATTCCTCCAACAACTGAAGGCAATGGCGTAGGATGTATCCATTGCATTTACAGTAAATAGTGCAATAAGTTTACAGTAAATTTTTAGATTTGTCTAGTACTAAAAAGTAAAACGAATTACGAATGGGCTTTTTCTACTTTACAGTGAAATGTCATCACAATAGCACATCTATGCTCTCACTGGAGATGCGATAGAGGGCAACAAAGCGTTGTGAGCAGTGGATTGCAAAGGTAAAGGCGTTCCTTTTTGCTTGCTTCAATCGCGACAAAAATTTAGATTGCACTGTCAATTGGCTGACATTATTTGTAAGAAAGTAAAGCCGCGTAAGGAGGCTTTACAGGAAATAAGAACGTTCTTTTGTGGTCAAAATTTGTCAAAATAACTCGGCAGAGTAGAGCAGGCAAGAAAAAGGAGAATATTGCATGAGTGAGCCGGTTCGCTTTGGGGTAATTGGTGGAAGTGGTGTCTATCAAATTGAAGCCTTGCAGGATGTCGAAGAAATAACCGTCGAAACGCCCTTTGGGGCACCCTCCGATAGGTATATGGTGGGCACGTTAGATGGGCAACGCGTGGCCTTTTTGGCACGCCACGGTCGTGGTCATCGGATTGGCCCCACGCGTCTCAATCAGCGGGCCAAC
This sequence comes from Caldilineaceae bacterium, assembly GCA_034432375.1. Taxonomy (GTDB): domain Bacteria; phylum Chloroflexota; class Anaerolineae; order Caldilineales; family Caldilineaceae; genus JAHBVH01. The sequence continues at coordinate 22,853 of DAOUCA010000040.1, read as the reverse complement.
ATCTACGGCTTTAAAATGTTGGGCGTTGAATATCTGATCGGTGTCAGCGCCTGTGGCAGCTTGCAAGAGCGTTATGCGCCGGGCCATGTTGTGATCCCGGATCAGCTCTTCGACCGCACCAATGGCCGCGCCCTGAGCTTCTTTGATGATCCAACAGCAGGCACCGAAGGCTTTGTTGCCCATGTCAACGTTGCCGACCCTTTCTGTACAATTCTCAGTGATATCTGCTTTCACGCCGTGCAAGAGACGGGCGCAATGGTGCATTCGGGGGGAAACTTTATCACCATTGAAGGGCCACGGTTTAGCACCAAAGCCGAAAGTCAGGTCTTTCGTAGCTGGGGCATGGATATCATTGGGATGACGACAACACCCGAAGCACAGTTGGCGCGCGAGGCAGAGATGAGCTATGCGGTAATGGCGCATGTCACGGACTATGATGTCTGGCACGAAAGCGAAGAAGTGGTTACCGTGGAGATGGTTATTCGCACCCTGCACCATAACGCCGAAATTGCCAAAGCCGCCGTTGCCAATGCGTTGCGCAAGCTACAAGGGATTGGTCCTTCACCCCACGCCCGCGCGCTCGAATACGCGATTATCACCAATCGAGCGTTGTTACCGGCAAAAGCGATTGAACAATTACGCCATATTGTCGGACATTACTTTTAATCCCATCTTGCGAGAAATTTGCTCGAATGGTTGGGATTCGCTATACTAGATAGACTTGTCGTGAAAAATCATCGTTTTGATTGAACATTGAACATTGAACATTGATTGATGTGAAGTTGATTGATATAAGATTGATTGTGTAAAGGAATAGAGATCATGGCTAAAAAAGGGCCACGTGTTTTAGTAAAGATGCGCAGCACAGAAAGCTCCCATTTTTATCTTACTGAAAAAAATCGCCGCAACGATACCGGTCGTATGGAATTACGAAAATATGATCCAACTATTCGTCGGCATGTTGTCTATCGCGAAACCCGTTAAGCGTAGGGTTACACCGCGATCTGTAGGGTGCACGCTTGCAGCTTTATCCTGATAAAGTTGCCGGCGGTGCTGAGCATGCACGCTATGTCGATGCCAAAATTCCCTGTGTTCATTGTGCCATAACCGAATTATTGGATAGGTTCTTTCATCGAACCGAAATTGTATCAAATCATTTCAACACTAGTAATAACGGTATCGATCAACATAGTAGTGGAACAAAACCGCATCACGATTCGTTCTAATTTAGGGAAATAACGTAGCGCAGGGGTATAGCCCTGCGCTTTTTTTTGCGCAAGGAGCACCGGGTGGCGTAGTCAAGTGATGGATCGAACGTTGTTTAAACATCTGGCACATTGTAAATTTTTGTTGTACTATTTTGTTGGTTTTCTTTATAGTGATCGTTGACGCTGTTGCAAAATAGAGGTTTCAGCCTTTTGCATCAGCTTCATCGTTTCGGCTAAATGAGGTTTGTATGTGGAAAGAATGTGAAGGGAACATGCGTCGCAATCTTATGGTGCTGACGATTAGTCCATTGGTCTTTTTATTGACCCTTGTACAGTCCGATCGAGCAATGGCCGTGGTCAACAGAGAATACAGAACAGAGACCACCACAATTGCCAATTCCCTATCGTCCTATCGCCCAAGCGAGGGCGTACGTGCCTCGCTGCCGCTCCCCATGGTGCAAGTGACAGCGACAGTTCCAGCTGTGAATCTTGTCCCGCCCACACTTGGGCCCAACGCAACGGCAACACCAACCGGTGCAGCGGTTTTAACAACAACGGCAGAAGTATCCCCCGGACCGACGCTTTCGATAACAGCCACGCTGACAGCGAGCGTGCCCTTGACCGCTGTCCTTATCATCTCTAACACAGAGGGACCCTTGGATCCAGCAGCCACAGAGACCGCGGGCGAGGGTACAGACGAAGCAGCCGACGCTGCTTATGCGTCACCAATTGAGGGAACCATTATCGCCAATCGCACCGAAGCAAGTGTGCGCTTTTTTGTCGAAGGTGCAACCTATGAACTCGATTCGTTGCGATCGATTGGGGTGGACCTACCGCGTGTGACGGCGGTACTCAACCTCTTTAATTGTGACGCTGCGCTTCCCGAGACGACCGAAGGCTGCTTCTGGGATCCTTATTTGCTCGATCGCGATGGCTTCTATGAGATTATTGGCAGTAGCGACGGCAGCGACGTGGAAAGTTTGACATTGCAGCCCGCCGGCTCGCCACCAGTCAGCCAGATCTGGCTACAAAACCGCACGGGCAAACGCGAATCGGTCTTTTACCAGGATAATGAGATAGAGCTACCGCCAGCGGCTGTGCGCGAATTTGCCGCGCCGGCAGATGGACCAGCGATCTTCTATTTGCGGAGTTGTCTCACATTGCCCGACCGCACCGTCTGTGAGTGGACGCCGACCGACGCAGAATCGGGCTTTTACTATGCATTGGAAGAGACAACTATTGCTGGCAGCTTACCCAACAGCGAGATTGTGGCCTTAGAGTTGCGGCCTGTCCTTTCTAAAGATGGGGAGCAGATTGAGACCCCCACGCAGGTTAACTGTCAATTACAGGTGCCGACCCTCAATGTGCGCAGCGGGCCCGGTCTTGAGTATCAGATCATTTCCAAAATTCGCGGGTCAGAGCAAGAGCCCGGTCGTGTTACCGTTGTGGGGCGCGACGAGTTGAGCGAATGGTTGGCCGTCGATGCTCGTATTGCCGACGGTGGGTGGATTACCGCTAGCCCCGGCTTTATCCAATGCACTGGTAACATTAGCAGCCTGCCGCTCAGCGAAATTAGCGACGGTCGCTTGGCACCGACGCCACAACCGGTGGCTACAACATCATCTCCTGCAGCCGAGCCAGCAACGACGACAGACGTGAATACTGGGGCTGACAATACTGGGGCTGACAATACGGGGGCTGACAATACTGGGGCTGACAATACGGGGGCTGACAATACGGGGGCTGATAATACAGGCGATACCCAAGAAGTGCCTGCAGAGGTGACAACAGCACCAGAAGCAGCAGCCCCGCTTTCACTGGCCGAAGGTCAAGCTCTCATCATTGTCAATAATGGCTTTGATCAACAGGTCCGCTTTACCCTCGACCAACGCTATCGCATTGAGCAGGGCGTCAGTGAATACGATCTACAGCCAGGCGAAGCGATCAGCCTATTGGTCTATCCAGGACAGCTTGCCTTTAGCGCCAGCAGCCCATGGCGTGGACTTAATGGCAATTCGGAATTCTTTATCGATAGCAAAGAGACGCGTACGCTGTGGCTGACCTTTGTGCCAGATCCCGACGGCTCTGGTCGGTGGATTTTACAGTACTAACCAGTTCATCCAATAAGCGAGCCTGTTTCGTAGGGCCAGGGTGCACCCTGGCCTACGAAACAGGCTTCCATACGCCTATCAGCATACAATGGCCACTTGCCTGGATCAGACGATCATAGGGGAATGGCCATTTTTTATAGGTCACGATGCCAGCCGATGTGTTAATAAACACGTAAGAAATTCTGCTGCGGTTCTACGCTATAATGGCAGCAACGTTGCCGACAGCCGGCAAGGAGTTCTGAAAGGAGTACACACCGATGTGGCATCACCAATTCTATCGATCCGCTCTCCATCAAATAGTGGGCACGGTCGCCGTGATCGCGTTGACAGTTGCCTGTACAACCCCACCCGCGCCGGTTGCGCTTGCACCGCCAGCGATCCAGCGCATCTTGATCCCAACGCCGGAAGCAGTTTCCGCCAAGCAATTTGTCGAAGCGGCAGCACCAGTCGCTAACACTGTCGCACCAACCGTGGCAGAGGAGCCCGCGACAGGCGAAACAGCAGAGTCCGCAGCAAGCGAAGCAGCAGATGTCGCAGAAAGCGCATCCCCACTGACGCCTGCACAAACGGAGCTTTTGGCAACATTGCCTAGCCGTGGCGTTGCCCCCGAATTACACAACGAAGTCTGGCTTAACACGGATCCATTGACACTTGCCAATTTGCGCGGCAAGGTCGTCATGGTCGAGTTTTGGACCTATGGCTGAATTAATTGCCAACATGTGATTCCCTCGGTGAGGGAATGGAACGAAAAATATCAAGATGACGGTCTCGTCATCATTGGCGTACACTCGCCTGAGTTTGACTATGAAAAAGATCTGAACAATGTCCAAGCTGCCATCGCCAACCTTGGCGTCACCTGGCCGGTGGCGATTGATAATGACTGGGCAACCTGGCGTTCTTATGCCAACCATTACTGGCCCGCTGCCTATCTCATCGACAAAAGCGGCAACATCCGTCTGATCAAAATCGGCGAAGGGCAGTATGACTACACCGAATCGGTGATTCAGGCCTTGCTGGCGGAACCGCTGCCGGGTTAGGCCATTCCATAATTTACCCTATCCACGAAGACACACGAAGACACACGAAGACACACGAAGGAAAAGCAAATCTTCATGCTTCATGGCGGATAATTATTTATTGGAATTAGCCTTAAACACAGCGAAGCGATCAATGCTGACCTAATGTGTACAGCTTGCCGCGAATTTGGCGATTCGCAACAAGCTGTACACATTTCCCTTTCCTGCCTTGACAACCCCTTCCCTCCGCGGCTAAAGTATAGAGACTAAGCACAAGTCCGCCGCAATCTAATCAGAGCCCACAAAAGGAAACCCTATGCAACGTTATGGCCAGGTTCTTGGCATCAAATCCGAAAATATCGCCGAGTATACCCGCCTGCACGCCGCGGTGTGGCCCGGTGTGCTCAAGATGATCCACGACTGTAACATCCGCAACTATTCGATCTTTCAAAAAGACAATCTGCTCTTCGCCTACTTTGAATACATCGGCGACGATTTCGACGCCGACATGGCCAAGATGGCCGCCGACCCCACCACCCAAGAGTGGTGGGCCGTCTGCACCCCGCTGCAAGATCCGCTCCCAACACGAGCCGAGGGCGAATGGTGGGCGACGATGCCAGAAGTGTTTCATACGGATTAGGTGGCTGCATCCATACCGTCCTACCGTCCACAAGAAAGCCAACCATGCCAACCTTCCAGACCACCCACCGCCCGGAGCAATTGCATCCCACCGTCTTTATCGCGCCGCACGCCGTGATCGTCGGCAATGTGACGTTGGCCGCAGGGTGCAGCGTCTGGTTTCACGCCACCCTGCGCGGTGATGTCGAGCCGATCCAGATCGATCAGCGCACCAATATCCAGGAAGGCGCAGTCCTCCACGTCGACCCCGGCTATCCGGTGACGGTCGGCGCTGGGGTAACCATCGGCCACCGCGCCATAGTGCATGGTGCCACGGTGCACGACAACGTGATCATCGGCATGGGGAGCACGGTGCTCAACGGTGCCGTGATTGGCGAGAATAGCATTGTAGGGGCAAATGCATTGGTGACCGAGGGGAAAGTTTTCCCGCCGGGGTCGTTGATCTTGGGCAGCCCAGCCAAGGTGGTACGGAGTTTAACGGAAGAGGAGATTGCACGGATCAGTCACGGAGCAGATACTTATGTGGCGCGGGCCGCGGCGTTTAAGGCGTCGATGAAGGACTAGGGACGACCGGTAATGATTACCCATCGGGAATCGTAGCGGAGGCTGAGCCTGTCGAAGCCGTAGCGGATGCGTCCCTTGAGCCTGCGATGCTCTGAACGATGACCTGAGCGATGCCGCAGGGTCGAAGCCGCAGCACTTACACCAATCGGCCAGCATCAACCAATTTCTAAAAAAAGTGCCGTCAGCGGTATACTTGAGCGTGATAACCGGCACGCCTTTGTAAAGCAAAGAGGAGACTGATGCGCGTCACCATCCAAATTGCTGATACAATTGCCCACCATCTGTAAATTCTGGCGCTGGGCCAATCAAGCGATATCAACCAAAAATTGCGCAGCCTGCTGGAAGCCGAATACCGTCGCCATCTGACCCGTTACAATCTGACCGACCGCCAATTGCGCGCAAAGTATGGCATGGACTTTGTTGAATTCGAGACGCAGCAGATCACCGCCAAAGAGAATTACAGTTGGGATGTTGAATCAGATGCGCTTGCCTGGGAAATAGCCGCTGATGGCCTGGAGACCTTGCAAACGAACCTGGCGGAGCTAACCCGCTCCTCCCTCAATCCGCTGTAGTCTTCCCTATAGTGCGCCTCAAAATCCTAGATAAGTGCATCAATCTGGGTTTGGATAGCTGCGACATGAGGGCTTTGAATCGCAATCGCTAGATCACGAGATCGTTCCAATTCTTGCAACGCGGTCGACGGATCATCTTCCGTCCGGGCAATGGCCGCCAACCACCACCGCGTCACCACCGCGTCACTACCTCACCCAAACTATCGCCAACTTGGATTTGCAACGCCAATGCATCGCCGAAATACGCCTTAGCCCGCGTCAAATCTCCTTGGTTGAAATAGACCCCACCTAGGTTGTTCAGCGTCCTCGCTTCGCCACCGCGGTCGCCCACGGCTCCGATGGAGCGGCAACGCCTGCTCATAGTAAGCAAGCGCCTCCTGCTTCTCCCCCAGCGCCTCGTAGACCAAGCCTAGGTTGTTACGCAACCGGGCAATTTTCCGTTGATCCTCGGCGCGCGCCACAACCGTCAGCCCTTGTTATAGCCACTGCAGACGATAGTTCTAAAGTCCCTGCCGCCGTTGAAAGGCGCTCACCGTATCAACGAGATCCACTAATGCTTGCGAATCAGCTTGGGTTGCGGTTAGCCATGCCCAAGCACCACTGATTTGTGGATAGATAGTCGCGATCTGCTACCAGTCATCCTGATCCGCATTGACCAACGCCAAATAGTGGTCGCGATGTGTGGTAATCTGCTCCCCTGTTGTCTGTGTGCGCCACATCGGCCAAGGTCTGGTGGAGTGCCAAAACAACGCCCCCTCCCGTCTCCCCCGTCTCCCCCTTCGACAGGCTCAGGGTCCGACTGCATTGCGACTCGCTCCAGCAGATTGCGTGAGATCAAGACGGCCAAGGTCGCGCCGTCACAGCCGGTGACGGCCTGGGCCGCAGCACGGGTAAAGGTCGCAGGGCTGGGGCAAAGGCACCGAGGGCGTAGAAGGTGTCGACTGCGGCGGGGTAGGCGGTTTTGAGCGCGTTGAGGCTCAATTCGATGGTCGCCTGCAAGGTCGTCTGGATCCCCGGCGCACCGAGCCGTTTGCCGGCGAGGTTGAGGCGGGTTTGCGGGTCGGCCAAGGTGGCAAAGGCTTCCTGGCTCAAATCGGGAAACATACTCCGCTCCGGCGTGGCGAGATAGCCACCGAGGGGTTCGAGCGCCAGAGGCAGCCGCCCCACGGCAGCCACCAGCATCTGCGCCGCGGCCGGGTCGGCGACACAGGCAGCGGGGGCCAAGGTGTGCAGAAAGCGATAGCCGGGGTCTTCGTCGAGCACCGGCACGGCCAGCGCGTTGTCGTGGGTGTTCCTATTGAGTGGAGGCGAGCTTCGTCCTGAGCCGGAGGCTGAGCTTGTCGAAGCCGAGCCGCTCCGGCTTCGACAAGCTCAGCCTTCGGTTGCCTATTTGGCGGCTATAGAGGACTGTTAGGTCACAGCTTACTATAGGCGAATGGGTCCGTCAATGGGTTCGCAAAGGCTAACTTGGCAGATTAGCTGCTTGGGCGCGTACATTGCAGGCGGACGACCCCACTTGGCACAAGCGATGGACGGATGGTATGCTATCGTCACTAGTTGGCCCACCTCCGCGGATGCTTCATTGATTGACCCACCTCCGCGGATGCTATAGGAGAAGTACGTTGTTCCGTGTTTTTTTCATTCTTGTTGGGATACTGCTGCTGCTCTATGGCCTCTATGCTGGCTATTTTTATCGGGTGCAACGGCACGCGATCTTTCCGCGCTACATGCTGCCACCTTCGACGCAGACGATTGCCGATTATCCCGGCTGGCAACAGCGCTGGATTACGATTCGTGCCCCCGATAGCAGCGACAACAACAGCAGTGACACGACAGCAGTCGCACGCGTGGAGAGTTGGTTTCTACCACCGCCTTCAACGCAGGCAGACGCGCCCGTGATCCTGATGACGCACGGTAACGGCGATCTAATGGAGATGTGGCCAGGACGTGTTCACGCGCTGGCACGCGCGGGCTGGGGCGTCTTGCTAATCGAATATCCCGGCTATGGCCGCTCAACCGGTGAACCATCAGAGGCGACGATCGCGGGGACGTTGACGGATGCTTACGACTGGGTAATTACACAGCCGGGCGTTGATGCCGAACGGATCATCCTCTTTGGCTATTCGGTGGGTGGCGGCGCGATTGGCACATTGGCCGCGCAACGCCCCTCGGCCGCGCTAGTATTGATGTCGACCTTTACAAGCGTACGAGCGATGGCGGCGCGTTACTATCTGCCCGGCATCTTGGTGAGTGATCCCTTTGATACGCTGGCGGTGGTCCAACGGTACGCGCATCCGATTTTGCTGATCCACGGCAGCCAAGACACAACCATTCCTGCCGCCAACAGCGTGGCGCTGCACAACGCCGCGCCCAATAGCAAGTTGCTCCTACTCCCCTGTGGCCACGCCAACTGTGTCGACGATTGGGATGACTTTTGGCCACTTGTGCTCGATTTCTTGATCGAGCACGGGGTATTGCAGTGAGGCCAACATTCAAACCACCAACGAAGAGACCACGAAAAGAGACGATGCAAGACTAAGCCAGAAAATAGCTGACGGTTTAGAAAAATCATGCCGAGTAGCACGCAATACGCAACACGCAACACGCAACACGCAACACGCAACACGCATCAAGGAGAAACAGATGAATCATCGCGAACAACGCCAACGAACCCACGATCTCTTGCAGCAGCAGGGAATCCAGCGTGCCCTTTTCGCCAATAACAGCAGCGTCAAGTGGTTGACCGGCTTTGCACCGGCGGTCCAGTTGGGACCCAACTACTTTGCCGGCGGCCCGCCAATGGTCTGGTATGAAGCCGGCCACTATACGGCGGTGGTACAGGATAGTCAGGCTGCGGCAATGGCACAATTGACCGACGCCACGGACTGTGACCTCATCACCTATCCCGGCTATACGATCGCGCAACCAATCAAAGGTGACGCACGGCTACGCGAAGCTATCGAGCCTCTCTTTCGCAAGAGTAGAGGGAGTGGAACAATCGGGATTGAAGAGCAGGATGTTACATACATGGTGCAACAATTGCTCGATCACACTCTGCTAGACCTTACCCCCCTTACCCCGATTGATGGCTGGCTTGTGCCTTTGCGCGCCGTCAAAAGTGCAGCCGAAATTCAAAAGCTGCGCGACAATTTTGCGCTGACCGATATAGGTCATGCCGCGGCGCGCAAGGCTGTTCAAGCGGGCAAACGAGAGATCGATGTCTGGACGGAGATCCATGCCGCCATTCAGCAGGCGGCTGGGCATCGCGTGCCGCTGGGCAATGATTGCGTCGTTGGCTATCGAACACCGAATAACATCGGCGGTTGGCCCGGCGATCTTGAAATCCGCCCACAGGATAATCTCATTGTTGATTTGAGCACCGTGTTGCATGGTTACTGGAGTGACAGTTGCGCCACCTACTATGCTGGTGAACCAACAGCAGAACAGGTGAAATTACACAAAACGTGTGAAGATGCCCTGGCCTTTGCGATTTCGTTGATCAAACCAGGGGCCATCGCCAAAGAGGTGGATCAACAGGTACGTCACTTTATGAGCGATGCCGGCTACAAGGTCTATCCCCATCACACCGGCCACGGTGTTGGCGTTACTGGCCACGAGGAGCCACGCATCGTGCCCTATAACGAGTGGGTGATCGAGAAAGATATGGTGATCATGCTCGAGCCGGGTGCATACTTCCCTGGCCAATTTGGCGCACGGTTGGAGGATGCCATGTTGGTTACGGCAGATGGGGTAGAACTGTTGACAACCCACGATAAAGGTCTGCCATAAGAGTGTACGAAACAACCTACAAGGCTGGGTGCGTACCACATTTGGGGGATTACGCCGGACGATCAATTTTGTCCTTCTGTGTAATCCCCCAAAATGGGACGCACCCTACAAGGCTGGTTTCCTTGCGTCTTCTTTGCTTTTGGTTTATAGTATTCGTGATTTTGTTCACGATTAGTAACAGGTATGGATTGCAGCCGTAAACGCAGTTCCTATCTGTTTCAGTATATTTTTCCAGAACTTACGCAGTTTGCCGGTTGAGTAGCGTGCATTTCTGCGCATCGAAACCAGAGAACTGCGTAAGTCCTATTTTCATTATAACCATAAAAAATTTACCAGCCGCTAGATAGGAATGTTGATCATGGGTGAAAACCGTTCCATACTAACCGTCCTTGGCTCCATCTTAGGGTTAGTCATTCTCATTTTTGTAATCAGACAAGCAGTCGGCTACTACCAAAAGGGCGCAAGCGAATTTCAAGAGATGCAACGGCAGGCGGGTGCGCCGGTTCTCTTATCAGAGACATTGCATAACAGCGATGAGATGAGCTTGACCACCGAGCTAACCGCAACGACCGCAGCGGTTACAAGTGCGGTGACGACCACGGCGGAAATGACATCGACTGCCGGCATGACAGCCACAGAAGGCGTCACGGCCACGGAAGGCATCACGGCGACGGAAGGCGTCACGGCGACGACCCCAGTAACCACGTCAGCCGCAGTTACCACAACAAGCGCAAGCACGACGACAAGCGCGCTCACGGCCACGGTGCCGACGACGACAAGTTCGGCTCTCACCACCACAGCACCGGTAACCACAACCGAGGCCGTGGCACCAAGCGCCGCCGTTACTACAGCCGCAAGCATTACCGAAACAGCCGCGGTGACTGAAGCCGCAGCCGCTGAACCCACGGCAACTGAACCTGAAGCCTCAGCGGCAGAGGCGGCTACGCTTACCGCACCCACGCCCGAGGAAGTTGCCCCGATTTTTACGAAGGCTGGCTGTATTGGTTGCCATGTCATCCCCAATATCCCAGGTGCGATGGGTGCGGTTGGCCCCAATCTATCAGAAATTGGTGCCGTCGCAGCCACCCGCGTGGAAGGGCTTAGCGCCGTGGAGTATCTCCACCAATCGATCCTAGAGCCGAATGCCTTTATTGCGCCGGAGTGCCCCAGTGGCCCCTGCCTACCAGGGCTAATGTTGCAAAATCTAGGCGATATTCTGACGCCGGAAGAGATTGATATGGTGGTTGCCTATCTAGCAACACTCGGCGTCGAGAAGTAACTGTTCGCTGGGCAATACTGGTGTAGCCCTTTCCCCTCTTTAGAAACTTTTTCAAACACGCGAAACAGTTTGCGTTCAATGAACGCAAACTGTTTCGCGTGTAGCATATTGGTAGATCTTGTGTTTGAAAGATCTACAGAACCTAGCCAACTGACTAGGTAGAACCCACACAGTTGGCTATTCCCCATCACTTGATTTTCCACTATTGTCAGTAACGGCACATTCGTGACAATTTTCACGTACATTATAGCTTTCAGTTGCACAACAATTTTAAGTATGCTACAATTATTGTAATCCCACTTACATGTTTAACTCATGCAAAGAGCACGATGACATCGTTAAGCCACACTGACCGAGGAATCAACCTCCAAACAGAAAAAACCAGCGCAGGACATTGGCGGCACTCTTGGTACTGGATCATTGGGTTGCTTCTACCCGTGGTGGCGATTCTAGCGTTTGCCATTTTCCAGCCGATCCTCGTTTTGCCCAGGATGGGATTGGGACCGGGCTTTGGGTTGATCGACCAACAGGGCAAACGATTGACCAATGAGGATCTACGGGGCCATATTGTTCTCTACAATTTTACCTATACGAATTGTATATCGCCTTGCCCCCAGACATCAGACCTGATGGCAGAGCTGCGGGCACACGCCAGTCCATTGAATCCCTATAGCATTCCCGTCGATTTGGTGACAATTTCGTTTGACCCCGAACGCGATCAACCGCAACAGTTGCAGACCTTTGCCGAACAATTTACAGGCAGCGCAGAGCGCCAAGGCGAACAAGCCGATTCACTGTTGCCCTGGCACTTTGTGACTGGCGAGCCACTGCCGCTGAAATATATCATTGGTGGTGGCTTTGGTAGCTATTACCAGGCCAATGATGACGGCTCCTTTACTTTTGACCAAACCTATGTCTTAGTCGACGGTGCCGGTATTATTCGCGCAAAGTATCGCAACACGCGCCCAAGTCTGGCGATTTTGCAGCGCGATATCGAGTTAGTTGCCAAAGAGGCGAAAGAGAGTACGGGGGCCACGCGGCTCGCCTATGAAGCGGCCCATCTCTTTCTCTGTTATCCCAAATAATGGGGATAGCGGAGAAGACGGTAGCGGAAAGTTAACGAATGGATCATGGAGCTTACCCAGGAGCAATTGCAAAAGAGAGAAATGCCTGGCTCATCAAACCGACGATCATATAGGCAGATTGGGCTGTGGGCTGGGTTAATTGGGCTGCTGATCGCAGCAGGTAGTTGGCTGGCACCTTGGCTTCGACCCTATGTCTATCATGGCACTGTATTACAGGCCAATAGCACGGTGCAAGATTTTACCTTGGACACCTCAACTGGTGTGCCGATGAGTTTAAGCGATTTTCATGGCAAGTATGTGTTGCTCTATTTTGGCTACACCTTCTGCCCCGATGTTTGCCCGTTGACCTTGAGCGAGCTAAAGACCACGGTTGAAACATTGGGGGCGGATGCCAAGCGAGTACAGGTGCTCTTTATCTCGGTAGATCCAGCCCGCGACACGGTGGCACAGTTAGCGAGTTATCTACCCAATTTCGATCCTAGTTTCTTGGGCATGACTGGTGATAGTGACACGATTCTGCGGGCGGCGACAGAGTTTGGGATCTTCTATGATACCCATCAAGAGGCATCTGCCGCCTATTACACAGTCGATCATACCAGCACGGTGATCGTCATCGATCCCGAGGGCTATGCCCGGCTGATCTTTCCCTACAGTATCACTGGTGCGCAAATGGCTGAAGATTTACAACATCTGATGCGATAATGCTGCTGTCAATCAATCGTAACCCTTGCTGCAAAACTTGAATATTTCCCATCGACCCACGCATATAGACAATTCACAAAAGCCTACACCTTTTACGAATTGCAGTGGGTTCATCATCATTTCTACCTTATACGTTGGAGAGGAGTTGTTTGTGAAAGATCCCGTTACACCACATGGCACGATTGCACTGTTAGTCCTCTTTGTTTTGCTAACTGTTGGGCTTTGGTTCAATGCGTACTTTGTTGTCTTATCCAGAGGAGTAACCCAATGAGTGATCAACATGTACAAGCCACAGTAGGGCATGGTGAGATAGTTGATAACAATCTGCCCAACCTCCATGTCGACCGCTATGAAGCAATTTGGATCCGAGTAACGCTAGTGATGTTGGTCATCTTTGCGGGAGCGCTGATCCTCTCTGGCTTTGCCTGGGGGATTCAGTTGCCGGGGGCTTATCAGCGAATTGATCCAGCCACGTTGAATGATCCCGGCAGTCCTTTTGCCAATCCGGGGCTACGTGAGTTGGCTCCCGGCAAATATGAAGCATACATGACGGCCCAGGTCTGGAGCTTTACACCATCTGAATTACGGATTCCCGTTGGCTCCGAAGTCACCTTCTATGTGACTGCGCGCGATGTACAGCATGGGTTCCGGATTATGGAAACCAACATTAACATGATGGTGTTGCCTGGCCAGATCTCTACGTTAAAAGCCACCTTTAAAAAGGCGGGCACCTATAATCTGATCTGTCACGAATATTGTGGTGCCGGCGGACCAACGATTGGTCACCACACGATGTATGCCCAAATTATTGTTGAGGATAGTGCCGAAGTTGCGACAGAGTAGGGATTGTGCAATACGATCTTCTTTGTCGTTGGTTACCGGCTATCCACCGTACCTTAACCGTTACCATTCATTTACTACCTGCTACCTACCAGGAGAAGACTATGTCTGTTCAAGCAATGTCCGCAGGGGGCATTCAAGAAGAAGTTAGACCGGTCCCATTGACCGAGAAAGATTTAAAAGTTGTCGACAACTTAACCGGCTGGAATATTGGCATCGGCATTGGTGCGCTCACCCTTGGCCTCTTTTTAGGTGTTCTGCAAGGGCTGGAACATGCCGGCATCAACCTCTATTCTTACATCGAGCCAGTGATCAAGAGCTACTATCAAGGGTTGTCGATCCATGGTGTGCTTAATGCTTTAGTCTGGACCACCTTCTTTATCTGTGGTTTCTTTACCTTTGCCACCGTACGCAGCCTCAAACGGCCGCTGCGCTATCCGTGGTTGAGCTATCTTGCGCTCTATTTAATGGTCGTTGGTTTGCTATTGGCGGCAGCACCACTGTTGCTCAACATGGCGACGGTGCTCTACACCTTTTATCCACCGCTGATGGCGCATTGGACCTTTTATCTCGGGTTGACGCTTCTAGTCGTCGGTTCGTGGACCGTGGGCTATAGTCTTTACTTTACCTACTGGGCATGGCGCCGTGAGAATCCAGGGGTCAATACGCCCTTTATTGCGCTAGCCGTCCTGATTACAATGGTGCTCTGGCAACTCTGTACATTGGGCGTGGCATCAGAAATTCTCTTCATGCTCTTGCCCTGGTCGCTCGGTTGGATAGGGGGCGTTGACCCGCTCTTGGGTCGCACTCTCTTCTGGTTCTTTGGCCACCCACTTGTCTATTTCTGGCTGCTGCCCGCCTATGTCTCCTGGTACGCAATGTTGCCGGCGCAGACCAATGGCAAGATGTTCAGCGAGCCGCTGGCCCGTCTCGTCTTCTGGCTCTTCCTGCTCTTCTCGACACCGGTTGGCTTCCACCACCAATATACAGACCCGGGCATTCCTGTCGGCTGGAAGTTCCTGCACACCATCCTGACCTTTGGCGTCGGCTTTCCCAGCCTATTGACCGCCTTCACCGTGGTCGCTTCGCTGGAATTGGGGGCCCGGGCGCGCGGTGGCAAGGGCTACTTCATGTGGATCCGCAAGCTCAACTGGGGCAACGCCTCCTATGCGGCGCAGAATCTAGCGATGATCCTCTTTGTCTTTGGCGGCATTGGCGGTATGATCAATGCTTCCTACAACTTGAACCTCGCTGTGCACAACACCTCCTGGGTTCCCGGTCACTTCCATCTGACCGTCGGCTCAGCAACAACCCTAACTTTCTTTGGCATCTGTTACTGGCTGGTACCTTATCTAACCGGACACCGCCTATTCTCCAATCGATTGGCGTTGGGCCAAGCGTGGACCTGGTTTTTCGGCATGCTCTTCATGGATAATGCCTACCATACACTGGGTCTCTACTTTAGCGCACCGCGCCGTACCATGCTCGGCGAAACACCCTACAAGATCCCCGCATGGGATCCGATGCTAATGGAATCGCTGTTAGGGGTAAGCTTACTCTTTATCAGCGCAACCCTCTTTTTCCTGGTGATTTTTGGCACAATTCTTTATGCACGAAAGCAGGAGAAGCCCGTTGTTATGCCGATCGCTGAACCACTTGACCCCACCCCTGCACCCAAGTGGCTCGACAATTGGACACCGTGGCTCGCCGGTACGATTGCATTAGTTTTGCTCTCCTATGGCCCCATGCTCTACCAACTGGTGCGCGATGCTCAATTTATCATTACTGGCTTTCAGCCCTGGCCCCGCTAGAATCGATAATTGGCCCACTCAATAGTAACAGTTGCACAAAAAAGGTGTTGTCTGTCGACGGACAACACCTTTTTTGTGCAACTATCTATCAAAATCGAATATTATATTATGCAAACTGCCTAGTGTGTCCACCAGCCACCGCTGCTATACTATGGACACAGCAACAAGATATTGATCTGGGGAGCTCGATATCGCTGTACCTTCTCTAACCTCCTTTGGTTCTCTATGGTTCCTCCTTGATTGGGGAAAGGCCGCTACTCACCGTAGCGGCCTTTTCCATTTTCGCCACAATTCACTTATTTACTCGAGATGCAAATAATCACGGCAGTTGCCTACACGACCGTTATTATTAAAAATCTAAGATTTTCAACCGTAAGTTGTCACTTTTGGGTCACAATCAATAGAAAAAAATTGATCATTCCCGGTTCGTCCTTATCTCCCATACAATGAGGATTTTTAGGTCATTGTGCAACGTTTCACGAAAGCCGATAGACTATTTGTGCACTTTGTCGGATGCGCTCGCCCTTCGCCCCTGCTATACTATGGACACAGCAACAAGATATTGATCTGGGGAGCTCGATATCGCTGTACCTTCTTAACCTCCTTTGGTTCTATGGTTCCTCCTTGATTGGGAAAAGGCCGCTACTCACCGTAGCGGCCTTTTCTTTTTTCTAGGCATATAAGGAGTCAGCTTTACAGTCTACGCCGCTACGGAACAACTTAAAACAGCTCTTCCTCGGCCTCGCCCTCTTCAGATTCCTCATCCCCATCTTTCTTCAACAAAACCTCGCGCCCTTGGCCGCCACCCATATCCGGCCCGACAATCCCCTTCTTCTCCAAATCTTCCATCAGGCGCGCCGCTTTGGGATAGCCGATCTTGAGCTTGCGTTGCAACATGCTGCTGCTACAACTCTCCAAGTCGCGTAACACGTCGATCGCATCCTGGATCAACCCATCTTCATCATCCATCTCGTCGAGCAGACCTGTCCAAGGGGCAACCTTGGGTGGTGCATCCGCAGGGACTTGGGCCTTCCAAAAGGCGACAACACCGTTGATCTCGGGGTCCGTGACAAGGCAGCCCTGTACCCGCTGTAACTTTGCCACATCTGGGCGCATGAGCAACATATCGCCCCGCCCCAACAGACGCTCAGCACCGACACTGTCCAGAATCACACGGCTATCGATCTGGCTTGTCACAGAGAAGGCAATGCGCGTGGGGAAGTTGGCCTTGATCAGGCCGGTAACAACATCGGTACTGGGCCGCTGCGTGGCGATAATCAGGTGGATACCGGTCGCACGGGCCATCTGTGCCAACCGACAGATCTGTCGCTCGATATCATCTGCCGAAGTCATCATCAGGTCGGCCAATTCGTCAATAACGAGGACAATATAGGGCAGCGCCTTAATCGGCTCCTCGCCCTTCTTTGGTTTTTTGTCGGCCAGTGCATTATACGAGTCGATGTTGCGTACACCAAGCGCCTTAAAGGCTTGATAGCGATCATCCATCTGCAAAAGCATCCAGGTCAGCGCGCCCATCACCTGATCCATATCGGTGATGACCTTGCCAATCATGTGGGGGATGCCATTGTAACCGGGCAACTCGACCATCTTCGGGTCTACCATGACAAAGCGCAGCGATTCGGGCCCATAGCGCATGAGTAGGCCCGTAATAATCGTGTTGATACAGACCGACTTGCCAGAGCCGGTGGAGCCAGCAATCAACATGTGCGGTGCCCGCACCAGATCCATGACGACCCCCGCCCCCGCGGTGTTGCGTCCCAATGGCAAGGGAAGCCGTCCCCCTTCCTTCTGATAGGCTGCGCTTTCGATCACGCCGCGCAGACTCACTGTGACTTTTTCACTGTTGGGTACTTCGATCCCCACATAGGGTCGTCCAGGCACGGGGGCCTCAATACGCACCGAAGGCACCGCCAGTGCCAACGCCAAGTCATCAGCCAGGCTGACAATGCGATTGACACGCACTTTGCGCCGTTGACCGCCTCGCTCCAGATAGAGCGGCGCTACCCCGAATTGGGTAACGGTAGGGCCACTCTCGACATGCACGACTTTGACCGGCACATTGAAATCCTCCAATGTATTCTCGATCAATTCCTGGGTCTCTTGCACACCCACTGCCTCATAGACACCGAGATCAGCCGTCAACAATTCCAGAGAGGGGACAGCTCCCGTTGGCGGCGGGGTAGCAACATTGGCTTTGTCTACTTTGCGGGAGCGTGCTTTCGGTTTCTTCTCGCTTATGGCCGCAGCAGGGATCGATGCCGTTCGTGGTAGCGAAAGTTGCTCGGCGGCCGCTTCACGCTGAGCGTTGGGTGGCGCGGGGAGTAGCTCATCATCCGCTGGACGTATCAGCCGTGTCCGTGGTGCCTCATAGGCGGCCCGATTGTCGATCGTCCGATTGTCAACGCCACGCTGTTGTGCGGTGACAAAGTTGGCAGCATTGGCCGACGCCTGCGGCGTCGACAATGGCGCGCTGGGCTGGCGCGGCGAGGGTAAACGCTGTTGGAATTGAAGCATCGCGCCCCGTACCCATTGCCCCAGGGCAGTAGCGCCTTCGCCAACCACTTTTCCCCAAGCGAAGGGAGCTTGTACCGAGGTGGCAGATTCATCTTTGGAGGGTGTGGATGGTCTACTGAAATCAGCAAAGAAGCGACGCCACAGAGGTAGCAGATAGATAAGCGGCGTATTCGGCACAGTATAATAGAGACCGACTGCCCCCATCAGCAGAACCAGAGCAAAGGCGGGCCAGCGACCAAGGCTCGCCATCGTGAGCGTGCCCAACGCCCAGCCAACGACACCTCCGCTGAAGCCATCTCGCCGTGGAGACCAATTCACCATCTCAGTCTGCCAGAGAAAGGTGCCCACTTGCAAACTTAGCAGCAGGAGTTCAACCCCTACAACGGCCTCAATGCTCCAGCGACCACCGACGCGATCCAACTGTTCGCGCAACATCAGCAGTGCACCAGTCACCAGCGCGCTGATCGCCACCAAGGGTGCGGTCCAGCCACACATCTGCACGAGCCAGGGAACGCCACTCGATGCATCTGCGCCCCCCCGCAAAAGAGTCAGCAGGAGCCCTCCGCCACCTAAAAAGAGCAACAGGCCCAACAATTCGACACTAAAATTTTCGCGCAACTCTGTCCACCAGCGTGCCAACGTACGGCTACCTGTATAGTGGACGGAGGATCGTTTCGATGATCTTGCCATAGCTTCTACCACTCTCGTTCTTTCACCGGCGCGCTTGGGTACGCGTTTTGCTCATCCCACCACCCTCTTTGAGATTCTCTTTCTCAGTAGCGCCCTTCTCAGTAACGCCCTTCTCAGTAACGCCCTCCTCAGTGACGTCATTCTCAGTGACGTCATTCTCAGTGACGCCATTCTCAGCGACGCCATTCATCGCGAGCAACTGAGTTAGTGCGACACGCATCTCATGGTCGTTACCATTCTCTTGCTCCATCTCCGTGAGAAGACGGGCCACCTGGCCAATTGCCACCCGTTGTTTGCGATAGAGATCACTCTCACTCATAGCCAGCCGGTCGGCGATCTCGCGCACTTTGCGCCCCTCAATAAAGCGCATTTCCAGAATATTGTACAACAGCCATTCCGGCGCACTCAGATTGGGTTTGCCATCGGGGCGCATCTTTTCAATGGCGCTTCCCAGCACCAGCCGCAATGCTTTGGTTGGGTCACCATCTGAATGATCGAGTGCATCACCGACGATGCGCAATTTAACCAGTGGGCTCAACGTCAACTTGGGACCGCCCCAATAATGGCTCAAGGCATCCTTGACCCACGATTCAAATTCCGGGCTATGGATTGGGCTGGGATCAAGCATCGTCTCCATTGGTGTGGTATCGCTCTCTACCCCACTATAGAGCGAAAGGCTACGCCACTGCTGAATGCGGTCGATATCGGGGATAATGCGGCGCAGCGAAACAAAGACACCTTGCTGCAATTTGCGATCGGCCAACGCACTAGTCAAACGACGCAACATTTGGTCGAGCACCTGAAATTCATCTTGCCCTAGCAGTGGTGTCTCTGTGCGGGCACGAACGCCCAGTATGCCCAACACACGCAGCTTCTCCTCATCGCCACCCGGTTCAACAAGTGCCCAGATCCAGAAACCTTTGTGCGAGATCGGTTCGGCCACACTCTCCTGCTTGAGGGCCCCCGTCAGCGCATCGGACCAATCACTCATTTCGGTAATCTGTGTCCGTACTTTATCTGGACCGACGGTCGCTTCTAAGATCAGATCCGGCCCAACGACGGCGGCCACAAAACCGGCTGGCACCCGCAACAGTTCACAGAGCGCGGTCAAGTTGTTCTCTAAAAACTGCCGCAGATCACTGGTGGTCAAGAGCCGCCGGTCGAGTTCGCGCAGCCAGGCAATCTCCTCATTATCTTCGCGATAGACAAGCCAATCAACCCAGGATTTGGTGACGCTCAGGATCAGTTGACTAGCCACGATTACACCGGTAATGACACTAAAGAGCACAATGTCGCGCGGCAATCCGAGGATACGCTCAACCGTTGGTAACGTCTGCACGGCAAGGATAATCACAATCGCAACGACCGGCCCCCGCATAAAGAAGCGAATCAGACGATAGCGCACCACGCGGTCTGGTGTCAGCACGCCAAAGTAGGCCACGGTGTAGCTCATCACGACCAATAGGGCCGCGACCAACAGATTCATTAAAAAGGAGAGGAGCAACACCCAAAGGCCCAATCGCGACTCGGTAGTAATCCCATTGAAGATAATGAGATAGGGAAAGATACCAACCGCCGGTGCCAAAAAGCCAAAGAGCAGATAGGTCATCCGCTGGCGGCTGCTTTCCGTGAGGCAACGGCTTCTTGCCTTCCAAATGTTGCGCAACGAGAGCGCCATGGCTAGCAGAAAGTAGAGCACAAAGAGACCAAAATAAGGCCCCGGCTCCAGATAGCTAATCGGCGGGCTAAAATAGTAGCCACGTACAAGCGGGCCGTCGATCCATGCAGCAGCAGCGCTAAGGACGCCTACCGCAAAGAGTATTACTGCCACCCACTGCCGCCGACCCACTCGAAAATTGGTGGTCCCCAAGACAACCAGCGAAAAGAAGTAGTAGGCAGCCGGCAAGAATGCAATCCCAATCCATTGAAAACGGAGCCAGCGATCTGCCGAATTGCTGACGAGCAGACGGTTCAATGCCACATCGCTGGCATAGGCCACCATGACACAACCGAGCAACACAGCAAAGCTGCGCGCAACCCAATTCCGAAAATTGTAGGTAAACGTATAGCCCAACAGCGAAAAAGCCAGGATGACCACAACCGACGAGATCGCAACATTGACAAAAGTAAGAAGATTAACTGGTGTAAACATGAATTAGTATAGGCTGGCCCGAAATTGGAAATAGACTAAGTTGCGTGTTGCGTATTCAGCCCCTCCTCCCAACTTCCCCGCGCCCAAGGGCGGTGGCCTTCTAGGCGCGAAGGGAGGAGTCACAGGTTCCCCTCCTTGATGTCGAGAAGGGGCAAGGGGTGGGGTGAATAGTGGGGTGAATAGTTGCGTGAACGAATTGTGCTCTCGACTCTCGACTAATTCACCCATTCGATCTCTTCATCGACGACAATCCACATATTCCGTCGTTTTTGAAGGCGGAGGCGAAACCCCCCACCAACGGTGGGCGTACGGCGAATGTGCAGAGTAACTTCGGCGTCACTGATCGTTTGAAACTCAATTGCCTCCATCTCCACAACCGGACCATCCGGTGCCGGCGTCGGTTCGTCGGACATCAGCCAAAGCACTTCACCGTCAAAGCCAAGATCACCTTGAATTTCAGCCGGATGATAGCGCACACGCAATTGGCTTTGATGGCCATCCATATTCGATTCAATGTGACGCAAAGCACCCAATTTGTGCACAAGCACGGTGCGCCGAATACGCAATGTATCTGGCTCCTGCCGATCTTGGCTGCGATAATAGCGCGCCAGCGCATAGATCGGTCCAAACGCATTCTGCTGGCTCAACAGGTGCAGAAGCTCCTCCCGGATCGCGCTCCAACGATAGCGCCACTCTTTCGTTTGGATCTGATCCCCATAATCCAAAAGCTCCAATGTTGCCTCAGCGCCAATCCGGCTGACGATTGCGACGGGAGAAAGTCGGCTTGGGTCTTGTTTTAAGCGCGCCAGTAACATCTCGGGAGTTGTCTCCACATCATCTACACTGAAAAAGAAGCGGCGTGTACTGAGCGTCAAATAGAGTCCAACACCAATTGCCAGCAATAACAAAGCCACCAATGTCCAGGCAACCGGATCCATTGCGTTTAAAAACTGTGAAACGGATGGGAATTTCTCCGGCATCCATCCTTGAAAAAAATCGCGCAATGCGTCTATCAATCCCTGCATGTTACCCATTCGTTGCTAGCGTCTGCTGTGAATCAACCGTGGACAACCTACTGTCCGATATAAGTGCTAGAAGCAATAACTCACAAACACCCATCCAGTGCTCATATTTCTGTTCATTGTACCATACGTGTTCTGGTCAACCCAGGTTACAGGTCTAATAGGGTGCGTACCACATTTGGGGATTACATCGGACGATCAAATCGGTCCTTCTGTGTAATCCCCCCAAATGGGACGCACCCGGTCTAATAGACAATAAGAAGTATGAGAATTATATGAGAATGGAAGAGAAGCCACACCAATGCACATTGTTTGCATATAGATTGTTCACAGTTTGTACAAACTCAGCAGAATGTTTGATCAATGTTTGGCCATGTATTGCGCCATCACTGCGCTTTCTCTTGCGAGAACTCAGAAGAGAAAGCGCAGTGATGGCCTAAATATCCGTAGAATGTTGTAAACCTTGTCATTCCAATTTCTCACTCCCCCCGACCAACCTTTCTACAAAGGAAGCAGATAACCATGAATCGACGACTGATTGTTTTACTTGCTCTTGCCACTGTACTCGTATTGGCGGCCTGTGTACCGGCAGCACCAGCCCCGGCGGCAGAAGCGCCAGCGATGGCGACCGAAGCGCCAACCGAAGCGCCAATGGCTGACGGTGAAATGATGGATATTGTGGACACGGCTGTTGCTGCCGGCAGCTTTACGACCCTTGTGGCTGCCGTGGAAGCGGCCGGCTTGGTCGACACGCTCAAAGGCGAAGGTCCTTTCACCGTCTTTGCCCCCACCGATGATGCCTTTGCCGCCTTGCCAGAGGGTACCGTCGACACCCTGC
>DAOUCA010000039.1:0-16062 GCA_034432375.1 Caldilineaceae bacterium | reverse complement strand
CCTTCGCCAATTTCAGAAATTAGAGCCGTCATTCCTGCGCAGGCAGGAATCCATCTTCATGTTACACGAGTAGATTCCTGCATGCGCAGGAATGACATCTGGAAATTTCCGCCAAAACAAGGTTTGGCGAAGGTATTATAAATAGAGTTGTTGCTAATTAAATGCTGAGGCTGAAGTGACTGTCACTGTCCCCTGTGTGACCGGCTGTATGAATTGGGTTGCGGACAGTGACAGTCACCTAGATCCGTTAAACAGGAACAACTCTAATAGTTTATGGAGAACGCATGGCAGATATTCGGACCGAGCGGCTGGTCAAACGCTTTGGCGATACAGCCGCTGTCGATCAGGTGGATTTGCAGATCCGCGAAGGTTCCTTTACCGCAATCCTCGGGCCGTCGGGCTGTGGCAAAACAACCCTGTTGCGCTGTATTGCCGGACTGGTTGAGCCCGACAGCGGGCGGATCTTTATCGGTGGCCGCGATGTAACGCGGCTGCCATCTTATAAACGGAACCTGGGCTTTGTCTTTCAACGTCCTGCGATGTTCCCGCATATGACGGTCTATGAGAATATCGCCTGGGGCTTGCAATTGCGCAACTGGCCCAAAGCTAAAATCCGCGAACGAGTGTTGGCCATGTTGCGGCTGGTGCGGCTAGAGGGGCTACAAGAGCGCGCCTATCGCCAACTCTCTGGCGGCCAGGCGCAGCGGGTGGTGATCGCACGGGCGTTGGCGCCCCAGCCCGATGTGCTTTTTCTGGACGAGCCTTTGAGCCAACTGGATGCCAAATTGCGCGATGAATTGAAGCTGGAAATTGCCGAAATTCACCGCCAGACCGGCTGTACAACCCTCATGGTGACCCATGACCAGGCCGAGGCGCTCACCATTGCCGACAATGTGCTGTTGATGGATCGCGGCCAGATTGTCCAGGAGGGCAGCCCCCTCGAACTCTATCGGCAGCCCCGTACGCTCTTTAGTGCTGACTTTATTGGGACAAATAACTTTCTGCAAGGTATAATCACGAGCGCTTCTCGACCGGTGACCGTACAACTGGCCGAGAGCGCCATCACCCTCGTCGCCGAACCGGTGGCGCCGGGGCTGGCTGTGGGCGATGCCGTTTGGGTCTCGATTCGGGCAGATGATATTGACATTATCGATGCCGACGTGCGCACCAAGTATCCCAACGTCGTCGAAGCGACGGTGGAAAAGGCGTTACTCACTGGCGGCACAGTAATTGTGCAAGCTCGCGTTGGTGCCACGGAACTGCGCATCCATGCCGGTGGCAGCCGTCGCTTTCAATTGCTCGAACAAGAAGGCTGTCCCATTCTTTGCTCACTCGGTAGCCTGAGCCTCATCCCCCGTCGGCCTGGCGAAGCAGCGCCGGGCCGCAGTGGGAAATCATGAGTGGGAAGTCATGTAGTGGGAAGTCATGTAGTGGGAAGTCATAGGGAGAATTGATCGTAGTGTGGTTATGGATGCGTTAGACCCTGCGGCGGCGCCGCTTTATGTGCAGATTGCTAACAGTATTGCGGCGCGGATTACCTCGGGCGAGTTGGCAGTGGGTGACCAGTTGATTTCCGAACGGCAACTCGCCAAGGAATTAGATGTGAGTCGATTGACGGTGCGCCAGGCGTTGTCGTCGCTGCGCCAACAAGGGTTGGTTGATACCCAAATCGGCAAAGGCTACTTTGTCCGCCAGCCGCGCATTGAGCAGCCGGTTGATGTGCTGATTGGCTTTTCGGACAATATGCTCAAGAAGGGGTTGCGCCCCGGTGCCACGGTACTCAGCCAGCAAACGATTCTGGCCGATCGAACGCTAGCCCCCATGTTGCGTGTGGGCGTTGGCGAACAGCTTTTCAGCATCCACCGCGTGCGCACCGCCAATGCCATGCCGGTGGCGTTGGAATATTCCTATTTCCCCACCCGCTACTTTCCCGATTTGGACCGCTACGATCTCAAAGAACGCTCGATTTACGCGATTCTGGCCCAAGAATATGATGTCCATTTGGCGGGGGCAAAACAGGCGCTGGAACCGGTCGTGGCAACCACCCAACAGTCTCAACTACTTGATATCAGCAAAGGTGCACCGCTAATGTTGGTGACCCGCACCGCGTGGGATCGTCAGGAGCGGGTCGTGGAATTTGCTGAAGATTACTACCGCGGCGACTGTTTTCGCTTTGTCTCCCAATCGCGCACCCAGCCCAGCGAGTAAGCCATGCCCTATTTGCTCGGGATCGACCAAGGCACAACACAGACCACGGCAGTTGTCGTGGATGACCACGGGCTATTGATCGCCAAACATTCGGTGCAATTGCCGGTGCATTTTCCCCAGCCTGATAGGGTCGAACAGAATCCATGGACGATTGTGGAAACCGTACGCGCCGCCGTCGCGCCTTTGCTTGACCAATTCGAGATTGCCGCCGTCGGCTTTGATAACCAGGGCGAAACCTTCCTATTGTGGGATGCCGAGAGCGGTCAACCGTTGACGCCGGCCATTGTCTGGCAGGACAAACGGGCGCAGAAGCTTTGTGAGCAGTTGGCCACAACCGTTGATGCGCAGTGGTTGCAACAGAAAACCGGTCTGGTCCTCGATACCTATTTTTCCGCGCCCAAAGTACGCGTGTTGCTAGAGCAAGATGCCGACCTGCGTCGCGCGGTGAGCGCGGGACGCGTCCGCTTTGGCACCACCGAGAGTTGGGTGATCTGGCAACTCACCCACGGTCGCGTGCATGTCACCGATCCGTCGACGGCCTCGCGCACGCTCTTATTTGATCTGAATCGCTTACAATGGGATGACGAACTGTTGGCGCTCTTTGGCCTGCCACGCATTTGCCTGCCGGAAATTGTGCCGTCTGCGGGCTATGTGGGGGAGCTCGATTTCGGTCGGGCGCGTACCTATCCGCTCCATGCGCTGCTCGTCGATCAACAGGCCGCGCTCTTTGGCCAGGCGTGTCTGGAACCGGGTGATATGAAGTGTACCTTTGGCACCGGCACCTTTCTGCTCATGAACATCGGCAGCGCGCCCCGGTTTTCGCAACAGGGATTGCTCACCACCGTGGCCTGGCAAATTGACGAAACGGTCCAGTATGCGCTGGATGGTGGCGACTTTGTTGCCGGTGCCGCGGTTCAGTGGCTAGTGGAGAACGCCAGCTTTTTGACCGATGCGGCGGCCAGTCATTCGGTTGCGCAACAAGCGATGGATCCCGATATCGTCTTTGTACCGGCGTTCGCTGGGTTAGGGGCACCCCATTGGCAGCCGCAAGCCCGTGGCACCCTCTTTGGCGTCAGCCGCGCCACCACACAGGCCGACATTGTGCGCGCCACGCTCGAAGGAATTGCTTGTCGGGTCTGTGACATCGTCAAAGCGATTGAAGCGGATGCCGGCTATCCGTTGACACGGCTCAAGGTCGATGGCGGACCGGCGGCCAATCCCACGCTCATGCAGCTGCTCGCCGACCTACTGGGGATTGAAATTCAGGTGGCGGCCGCTGAAGAGGCGACCGCGATTGGCGTTGCCAACTTGGCTGGTCACGCCGCGCTCGGCATCGCCGTCAGCGACCTGCGTCAACGCTGGCGTGCACAAGCGAGCTATGAGCCCGCCAACGCGCCAGCCGAACGGGAACGCCGGCTGGCGCGTTGGCGGCGCGCACTGGCTGCGCTGCGAGTTTTTTATTGAGGGGTTAAGCGGTCCCATTGAGACAATTGAGTTTAGAATAAGGGTATGAGCTATTCCCTCCTAAACTCAGCCGTCCCGATGGGACAAAAGTCAACGCACACTCATATGTACTAGCCAAACATAATTTTCTTGACAAAACAGTAGTGTTTTGTCAGATTAATCATGATGGGTAAGAGGCAACGATGCGTAGGTCCCATTTGCAATGGGACAGGCGGGCAGTGCATTCAGCAGAGTTGCAACACTTGTCACGCTACAAGCGTGACCTACGGCTCAGGATAATATCCGTCACAATTTAATTTACAAAACAGTAGAGCCACTGTTAGGAATGAGCATGGATCAATCACCAATTTACGATGTTGCTGTGATTGGCGCTGGCGTTGTTGGCGCAGCGATTGCGCGCGCCTTGGCAAAGTATCAACTGCACTGCGCTCTGGTCGAAGCGGCCCCCGATGTGGGCATGGGCACAAGCAAGGCCAGCACCGCGATCTGGCACACCGGCTTCGACTCTACCCCTGGTTCGCTGGAAGCGCAACTGCTGCGCCGCAGCTATAGCCTGATGGCAGCGTATGTCAGCGAGGCCGGTATTCCGGTCGAGCGGCTGGGGGCCATTCTGGTTGCCTGGAACGCCGAGCAGTTGCAGAGTCTACCTGGGTTGTTAGAACGGGCGCAGCAAAATGGCGTCACCGATGCCTCTTTGTGGTCGGCAGAGCAGATCTATCAGCAGGAACCCTACCTGACTGCAGGGGCGCTGGGTGGCCTCTATGTCCCCAGCGAAGGAATTCTCTGCACCTTTACCCTGCCCCTGGCGCTGGCAACCCAGGCAGTTGTGAATAGCGTGACGCTCAAACTCAACTTTCCCGTCCAACAGATTACGGAACTGCCCGACGGCGTCTGGCGGCTGCAAGGCACGGGCGGCACGCTGCGCTGTCGCTACCTGATCAACGCCGCTGGGCTCTACAGCGACGAGATCGACCGGCTGCTGGGCCATCAAACGTTCACCGTCACCCCCCGCCGCGGGGAGTTAATTGTCTTTGATAAAGGGGCGCGTGGCCTGGTGAACCACATTCTATTACCGGTGCCAACGGCGACGACCAAAGGTGTCCTGGTCAGCCCCACCGTCTATGGCAACGTATTGTTGGGGCCAACGGCGGAGGATCTCGATGATAAAACGAACACCGCCACCAGCGCCGCCGGTCTACAGATGTTGTTGGAGAAAGGGCAAGCGATTTTGCCCGCTCTCTTGAGCGAAGAGGTGACGGCTCTCTACGCCGGTCTGCGCGCGGCAACCGAACACAAAGATTATCAGATCGCCGCCTATCCCCAGCAGCGCTACATCTGCGTCGGCGGCATTCGCTCAACCGGAGTGTCGGCATCGCTGGGCATTGGCGAGTATGTTGTCGAGCTGTTGGCGGAGTGTGGTTTCGCCTTGCAATTCAAGGCAGCCTTTCAACCAATCCACATGCCCAACATTGGTGAGGCGGGGACGCGCCCCTATCAATCATCTGATCTGATTGCGGCCAATCCCGACTATGGCCACATTGTCTGCTTCTGTGAGCGGGTCAGCATGGGTGAGGTGGTAGACGCTGCCCATGCCACCATTCCCGCCACGACCCTCGATGGTGTGCGGCGGCGGACACGCGCGCTCCAAGGACGTTGCCAGGGCTTTAATTGTCAAGCCGCCATCACCGCGCTGCTGGCGCGCGCCAGTGGCCAAACGATGGCAGAGATCATGGGCCTATGCAACCGATAAGCCGTGAAGCGTGTACTGTGCTCATCATTGGCAGTGGACCGGCTGGCCTTAGCGCCGCGTTACAGTTGCACAAAGCAGGGGTGACCAATCTCAAGGTCGTTGAACGCGAAGATGAAGCCGGTGGCATACCTCGCTTCTGTAACCATCGTGGTTTTGGGCTGCGCGATTTACGCCGTCTCTACAGTGGGCCCGGCTATGCCCGCGCCTATCGTCAGCGTGCGCTGGATGCCGGTATCACCATCGAAACAGCCACCACCATCACCAACTGGACGGAACCACGGACCGTCACAGCGACCAGTCCAGCCGGCATCAAAGAGATTACGGCCACGGCCATTCTCTTGGCGACCGGCTGTCGCGAACGGCCGGCGGCGGCGCGCCTCATTCCAGGGCAGCGTCCCCTGGGCGTCTTCACGACGGGGTCGCTGCAGCGCTTTGTCTATGAACACGGTCAGGCCGTCGGTAAACGGGCGGTGGTGGTTGGCGGCGAATTGGTCAGCCTTTCGGCTTTGCTCACCCTCCATCATGCCGGCACCAAGGTGGAACGGATGATCACCGCGCTGCCGCACCATCAGATTTATCTGCCCTATTTGCCGGCGCTCTGGTACGCCAGCCAGCGGTTGAAAGTGCAGGTTACCCCACAGGCAACGGTCAGCCGCATTCTCGGGCGACGTCATCTGGAGGGGGTGGAAGTGAGCTATGGCGATGGCCGCCCGCCAGAACTGATCGACTGCGATACCGTTGTCTTTACCGGCAACTGGATTCCCGAAGGCGATCTCGCTCGGTTGGGAGGGCTAGCGATCAACCCAGCCACGCGCGGTCCCCAGGTCGACACCGCGCTGCGGACCTCTACGCCAGGCATTTTTGCAGCCGGTAATTTGCTGCGCGGTGCCGAAACCGCCGACCACGCCGCGCTGGAAGGGCGTTGGGTTGGGCGTAACATCGCCGGCTTTTTGGCTGATCCCCAATGGCCGGCTGCGGGGCTTACGCTTCAAGTGGAAAGCCCGATCGCGTGGGTAGCGCCGAATCAGATCAATTCGGCAGCGGACAACCCCCCCCTGGGCAAATTTCTCTTTCAGGTCGACCGCTTCTGCCGCAACGTGGAAGTTCGTCTGTATCAGGGGGCACGCTTGCTCCATCGGCAACCCTTTCGCCACCTCATGCCGAATCGTTCCTTTAGGCTCACCACTGATTGGCTCCAGCATGTCGACCAGCAGGGCGAAGCGCTACGACTTATGCTTACCTGATCGATATCTCTTTGAGATGAGGAGTCGCCCTTTCTCCATAGCGTGCGAAGTGCAAATGTTGGCTCACGTTTTGTGCGCCAACAGGAGCGCGTGCGTCGAAACTAGAGATTTCAGTTAGTGCTTATTGAACGCCTCATGAAACGCATAGCGCGCCCGATGTTGATCGACCAGGACCTGTGGTTCTACATCCCAGACCATGTACGGCATCTCCGCCCCTTCATTTGCTCGTGGCCAAGCCGGTAGCCCTGGGCCATTCGGATCACCAGTTTTGACAAAGTTGGCGTAATAGCCTTGCATCAGCTCCGAAATCTGCTCATCTTCTGCGCTCCAGGCGTAGACGCGATTGGTGGCCAGGTTGCCCATTGCGTACTCAATATCCGCCGAATGGACCGCACCCTTGGCCGGTGGCATGACGACGGCGGCCGCGGCTGGGGCGCGGATCACCCCGCCCGCCAACCCGGCCACGGCGTTGCCCATTTCCGGGACCATCGGCGGGCGGGGATGGGCGTAGTAGTAGCGATAGACCGGACAGCCAGTTTTGCGATGTTCTTCGGCCCATTGCCAGGTACTAAAGACCAGGAAACGGTCGCCGGCCAGGTCGGTGGCCGATTGCTCGACCTGTTCCGGCGTTGTGCCGGGGTAGAGCTTGAGCACTTCATCGGCATGATCGCCATAGAGTTCCTGCACCACCGCCGCGTAATTCTCAGGAGTCGGTTTTTGCTCACGGAACAGGGCGCGATAGTTCATCTCCTCCGAATTCCAGCCGACCAACAGGGGTACACGGGCTTGTTCTCCAGCAACGAGGATTTCCACAGGATGCTTGGGAAAGAAGTAGCCATCGATCACACCAAGGAAATCGTGCGCACCCATGCCAGTGGTGGCCGCCAGCAGCTGCTCTGCCGACAATGCACGTAGCTCTGCTAACGACGCTGCACCCAGCTTTTTCGAGAAGGCCAGCCAGCGCTGCTCGGCGTCAGCCCTTGGGCGTGGCGGCAGGGCCCCAATCCCGCCACTGGCTCCAATCGCACCGGCAATCAGATCTTGTGACAGCGGCGAGACCATCTGCGCACTAACCGATATTGAACCAGCCGACTCACCGGCAATGGTCACCCGGTTGAGATCACCGCCAAAGGCCGCAATATTGTCGCGCACCCAGCACAGCGCCGCATTTTGATCCAGGAAGCCATAGTTGCCGGAGGAGCCGTGCGGAGATTCAGCGCGTAGTTCTGGGTGCGCAAAGTAGCCGAAGACATTCAAGCGGTAGTTCACCGTCACCGCGACGATGCCTCGTTGGGCCATTGCCGCACCATCATAGCGCGGTTCGGAGCCGTCACCACCGATAAAACCGCCGCCGTAGAAGTAGACCAGCACCGGTAGGTTAGCAGCGGTTGAGGGCTCAGGGGTCCAGACATTCAGATAGAGGCAATCCTCGCTCATGCCATTGGACCGAAAATTCATATCGCCGAAGACCGGGAGTTGCATGGCGCGTGGTCCAAAGCCGGTTGTGTTGCGCGTGCCGGACCACGGCTGCACGGGCTGTGGCGCCTGCCAGCGCAGGTCGCCGACCGGCGGTGCAGCAAAGGGAATACCTTTGAAGCTGTGGATGCCTGTTGACGTGTCAAGCGCGCCGGATAGGCTTCCGTGGGCAATCTGGATGGGAGCTGTCATGGGATTTGTCGCCTTTCTATATGGGTTAACCGGCAACGGTACATTGCTGGTGATTGTGCTTCTTTTCGTAGCTTCCAGGTGACTGCCACTGGCCAGTTGCTGCTGACAATGGCCAAAATCGTGCTGGCCAGTGACAGTCACCTCTGCGGTTCAGCCAACCTTGCGGTAGCAGTATCGCTCAATGATCAATCGCGTGGTGCCATGCGCATCCACCCAGAACTCAACCGGCGACTTGACCCCCATGTTCAAGATGTAAAAGCGGGTGGATGCCAGCGTCGGATCTTCTGGGATAAGGGGCGTCAACGTGGTCGCGGTGGTGACCGGATCGGTGGCTTTTGTATAGAGCAGTCCGCCCTTGCTGACCACCTTGATGGTTTCGATACCGCGATAGGTTTTATACGTTCCCGTCAGTTTTGCCATGCGGCTTTCGATTTGCAAGGCGGGAATCGCCGCGGCGGGTTCTTTGCCCAAGAGGATGGCAAAGACGCTCCCAGCAATGGTCGCATAGGGCATGCCCGCGCCGTTGCCCATCATCACCACGCCGGCGTTGAGCTCGGGGATAAACGCTATAGACGCGGTGGAGACCACCACCGACCCGTCGTGCGCCACCAGCTTGTGGCCAAAGAAGCTCGGCGTGATCGCTAGCCCGTAGCCATAACCTTGCTGCGCAAAGGTTCCGTCCGGCATCGGATTTTGCGCGGGGCGAGGCACGTGCGCGGTGTGCATCTGCTCAAAAGACGCTGGCGATAGCAGCGGCGGCGATTGGGTTTGGCCCATTTTCAGGTGCATCTGCACGTATGCAGCCAACTCGTTCACGGAGCTAAAGAGTCCGCCCGCCGCGGAGAGAAAACTGAAGGCAGGGTTGTCAACCGGATTGGGATAGGGAAAGGGCGCTGGTTCATTCGCACCGGTCGCGGTCTGGTAGTGGAAGATGGCATGATCAGGATCAGCTTGAGCCGCAGCAACATCGAACGTAGTCCGTTGCAGCCCCAGGGGCGCGATAACTTTTTCCTGGATGTACTCGTGGAAGGGCAGCCCCGATGTTTCCTGAATGATGTGGCCCAACATCCGGTAGCCGGCGTTGTGGTAGAAGAAGCGTTCCCCCGGCTTGGCGACAATCTCGTCTTGTGCGCCATTGACGAAGCGGTAGAAGTCGTTGGGGCTGCTCAGGGGGATCCCACTATCCAGCCCCAGCCCTTTGCCGATGAGCAACGTCGACGTGGCCAGGCTGGGTAGGCCCAGGCTATGGGTAAGGAGATGGTGAATGGTGATGGGGGCGTCGGGCAACCCCAGCGCAAAGGGGATGAGCTGGGAGACTGGATCCTGTAGGTTGATCTTCCCCGCCTCTGCCAATTGCAGAATTCCAAGGGCGACAAAGCTTTTGGTGACACTGCCGATGCCATAGAGCGTGTCCGCGGTGGCTGGCAGATTGCACTGCGGGTCGCGCGCGCCAAAGCCCTCTGCATAGCAGGTGGTGCCATCGTGAACGACGGCGATGCTAAAGCCAGGTAGCTTGCATTGGCTCATCAAGCGTGGAATCTGTTCCCCCAGCCAGGTTGCGAGTTGCTGGTGCGGTGGCGATGATGCAGTTTTGGTCATATCATTTCCCTTCGTGAGGCTGCACAATTCGTATTCCATTTCGTAACTATTCACCCCTCCCTAACCCTCCCCAGGTTGGGGAGGGAACAGTCATCGCTCCTCCCCCAGCCTGGGGGAGGTTGGGAGGGGGTAGCTGAATCGTTATTCCCTTTCATCATACATAATCAAACGGCTCGCCGGCTTCAACGAACGCAATGGGAACACCCGGCATCAGCGGCTCTAGCCAGGTGGTCAGGTGCTTCATGCCGATCTCTTCTGAGCGGTTGTGGCCCAGGATGATCAGCGCTTTGTTCAAGCCGAGTTGTGCCGCATCGCGCACATAGGCGGCCAGGGTCCACTCCAGGATTTCGCCACAGACGATGACATCTAACTGCTCCTTTTGCATCAGTTCCATGGGCATTGGCTCTGACCCAAGCCCCATGCTGCCCGCGCCAACCAGCACACCCACCCGTTCCACCGTGCTCTGCGGTTTGCCAACGATTTGGATTGTCTTAACGTCGAGCTTTTCCTTGAACAAGGTAGAGAGCACGGCGACCGTCGTCTGCGGAATCTGATAACAATGCTTTTCTTGCGGCAGCCGATATGGCTCCCAGCCCAATTCTTGATTGAGTCCAGCGTAAATCAGATCCGGCTGGGTGCGATGCATGTGATCATGAAAGCGCCAGATGTTGATCCCGTTTTCGGCAATAAGGGCTTGCTTGTGCTGGTAAACCGGATCGGCTTGCAGCCAATTGATTTGATCCAAGTGGGTAAAATAGGTTGGCTCGTGGGTAATAATCAGGTTAGCCCCCTGTGCAATCGCCGCGTGGATGACGTCAACGGTGGCCATAAAGGTGGTGGCAATGCCGGTTACTTCACTCTCCCAATCACCCGTAATCAACTGATCGCAGGTTGGTTCTATGGGCGGGATATTGCAGGCCGCGATAATCCGTTCGGCCACTTCTCGAACTTGCATGTTGATCCTCCATCGTTTGTATTGAAAGGTCTTCTCTATTTTGCTTCATTGAGCAAAGGTTCATTGGCCAGGTAGTGGCGCAGGTTTTCCAGAAAGAGCAGGTCGCCGCGCAGGGGAGTATTTTCGCCGGCGTTGGACGAGTGTGGGGAGATCAGCACGTTGTCCATCTCCCACAGCGGGCTGTCGGAAGGCAAAGGTTCGGGGTCAAAGACATCCAGAATGGCCTGCTCAACAATTCCCCGCCTGAGGGCGTCAATCAAAGCCGCCTCATCGACAATTTTGCCGCGGGCGATGTTGACTAACGCGGCACCTGGCTTTAATTGTTGGAAAAATGTTTCGTTGACCAGCCCCGCTGTTTCATCCGTGAGCGGGCAAGCGATGACCACCCCATCGACCTGTGGCAAATATTCGGCCATTTGCCCAAGGGTGATCACCTGATCGGCCAGCGCGTGCGCCTGATCGGAGCGCCGCACCGCGATGACCTCACATTCAAAGGCCCGCAGCCGTTGCGCCACTGCCTGCCCGATATTGCCAAAGCCAACCAGCAACCAACGGGTGTGCCACAACTCTTTGAAAACCGTCTTCTGCCACTGATGGGCCTGTTGGTAGCGTCTACGCGTAAAGACGCCCTGATAACAGGCCAGAATATTGGCGATGACATATTCGGCAATCGCAATCGCCTGGGCGCTGCTGGCCGAGATGCGGATGCCCTGGTCGAGCATTGCTTGATAAAATGGTTGGTCGAGACCGGCGTTATAGGTTTGCACCCACTTGACCGTGCCAGCGGTCAGGACCGCCTGCACATAGTGCTGGCCCAAATTGGCCCGCACCAGGCCGACATTGAGCCAGGCCACATCTGGTTTGGCCGCGGCGGTGGTAATGAGCTGCTCATTGAGGTAGAGCAGGCCACCACCCTTCATGAGGATGAACTCTAGATCTGCCCTAATGGCGCGCAGTTGGTGTTCGAGACGGGAATAGGCTTGTTCTTCGATTAGGATCCTGGTCACTTTGGCTGCTCCTGGTGTTACATCGCCGCCTGTGGCTGAAGCCCACAGGCTGATAGATAAAGCTGCGCTGAAGCGCACTAATCCTGTAGCCTGCTTCAGCAGGGCTTGCTCTAGCAGACACAGGGCTTCAGCCTGTGGCATCCCTAATGGCGCTAATGGCGCGCTTTGGCTGCTCCTGGTGTTACATCGCCGCCTGTGGCTGAAGCCCACAGGCTGATAGATAAAGTTGCGCTGAAGCGCACTAATCCTGTAGCCTGCTTCAGCAGGGCTTGCTCTAGCAGTCACAGGGCTTCAGTGGCATCCCTAATGGCGCGCAATTGGCTGCTCCTGGTGTTACATCGCCGCCTGTGGCTGAAGCTCACAGGCTGATAGATAAAGTTGCGCTGAAGCGCACTAATCCTGTAGCCTGCTTCAGCAGGGCTTTCTCTAGCAGTCACAGGGCTTCAGCCTGTGGCATCCCCCTCCAGAATCAAGAGCCAATCGTTGCCGCGTCCATGGGTGGGCGGCGTGTAGGTCTGGATCGCACCGTTGTCGCCCGTGTGGATGTGGTGTTCGCTGCCATAGCGCGGATCAAACCAGATCTGTTTGAGCCTTGGGGCTGCGAGCAGCCGACGGTCCACGGTAAACGCTTCGCCGCGTGGCGAATAGATGAAGGCAAAGGAGCCATCTTCGGCGCAGGCCGCACGCACTTTGGCCCCACCGTGGCGCGGCCCATCTAGAATGAATTCGGGCACCGGGCGCAAGGTCTGAAAGGCGCGACTCGTGAAGAGCCGGCGCAGCAGCCCCATCTGGAAGGCACCCGGATGATCGATCGCCGCGTGCCAGGGGATGTCGGCCCAGAGAATGGGTTTGCGCCCCACATCCCACATCTGCCAGACATTGTTGTTGCCATAGGTGTGGCCGCACGCCCCCGCCAGCAGCGCCCAGTATGCGGCTTGGCGCACATCATAATCATCGAAGCGGTCATAACGATTGTAGTGCTGAAAGTAGAAGCCCACCGGGATTGTCTCATAACGGGGCTCGCCATCCACAGTCGGCTTGGTGGGGGTGAGGGCATAATCGGCCTCGATAAAGAGCCCATTGTCGTGGTCATGCGCGCCGTGGGAAGATTGGCACATGTGGAAGTCGAGCCAAGGAGCATCCGGCAATACCTCCGCCGAGCGTCCCGGCCCAATCGGGTGGTAGGTTTTGAGATGGACGCCACCATCGCCTTCACTCAGCCCCGCCGCCATGTTGCTGATGATGGCGCGCTCGTTATCGTTGGATATATTGCGGTCGCCGCCCAGGATCCAAATGAGGCCGCTGTCCCGGTAGCGCTCGCCGAGGAAGCGGCCATAGCTGTGCGCCGATGCGGGCGTGAAGATCGGGTTGGCGTTCCAGCCCGATTGCCGCCAATACGCACCCCACGTCGGCAACAGGCCCATAACCAGCCCGAGTTCGTTCGCGCGCGCCACGATGGCATCCACATGGCGGAAGTAGGCGTCGTTGGGGCGGTTGGGGTCCTGGTCATGCAGGGGAATGTCGCCATTGGCGTTGGGCGTAGTGAGCCCATCCAACTCGGCCAGCGCCACGGCCTGAATCACCGTAAAACCTTTGGCCGCGCGATTGGCTAGATAGCGGTCGGCCTCCGTCAGCGTCAAGCGGTGGAAGAGTTCCCACGCAGTGTCACCCAGATAGAAAAAGGGCGTGCTGTCGGCATATTGAAGAAAGCGGCGGTTGGGGGTGACCTGGAGGCGGGATTGGGTCGGTGGCATGGTGGTGCTCTTTCTAGGGTTGGTGGCAATCTGGCATGAGACGCAGCGGGATGGGCGTTGCGTGCGGGGGGTGGCTCAAATTTACCACAGGGTGGGGTTGATGACAATCCAGTGTAGACTGCGAGAAATCATTTCCGAATATACTTTAGTTTGATATAATGATACCCAAGTATACGACAGATTAATTTAGGACTTATGCAACTCTCGGTTTCGATACGACCCAAAGCTGTCTACTCAACCAGCGTGCTGCGTAAGTCCTATAATTGTTGTTCGGAGCACAGCCATACCATGTACATCAAAAAAATTGAGTTTGAAAACCTGAAATCTTTTCGGAAATTTTCGTGGCAATTATCCGATACAGAAGACCCTGCTGGATGGCATGTCTTGCTAGGTGACAATGGCGCAGGAAAATCTACCTTTATTAAGGCAGTTGCCCTTGCCTTAATGGGTACAGATGAGGCAAACAAGACACGTCAGAATTTTGCTGATTGGGTGCGTAAAGGAGATGACGCAGCCTACATAAGGCTGGATATCTCCCAAGATGAAGAGTATGATTTGTGGTCTGGGAAAGGGAATACCAAGAGTGGAGATTTGTCATACACCGTCAAAATTTCTGATGATGGTAAGTTGTCAAATTATGGCACACCATCACCAGCACGCCATATTTGGGGTAAGGGCAGTGGCTGGTTTTCTGCTTCTTATGGCCCGTTTAGGCGATTTACAGGAGGAAATCGCGAGAACGAAAAGCTCTTTTATTCTGCACCGATATTGGCTAGACATCTGTCAGTCTTTGGTGAAGATATTGCGTTAACAGAAACATTAGAGTGGCTACGCAATCTTCGCTTTAGGGAATTGGAAGATGAAAATTGTAGAGAAGCGCAGCTTCTGCGGAATATATATTCAGTTATTAACCAAAATGAGTTCTTACCAAATCAAGTCAAAATGGATAGCGTGGGATCAGATGGGGTTTTCTTCATAGATGCTGCTGGTCTACGGATTGACATCGGCGCGCTTAGCGATGGATACCGTTCTGTCCTTAGCATGATTTTAGAGTTAATTCGGCAGATGTCTGTTTGTTACAATA
Source organism: Caldilineaceae bacterium (assembly GCA_034432375.1). Lineage (GTDB taxonomy): Bacteria > Chloroflexota > Anaerolineae > Caldilineales > Caldilineaceae > JAHBVH01. Next base: position 1,329 of record DAOUCA010000039.1, on the reverse strand, counting down.
CAGGTAGCATCTTTGATAAATCCCGGACAACCATAAATTTTCCCGGCGTGGTCTTCATTGATGAGGTAGATGTCCACCTTCACCTCAGATGGCAAAGAAAAATTGGCCTGTGGCTTACAAAACATTTCCCACGTGTACAATTCATTGTCTCTAGTCATAGCCCTTTTGTTTGCCAAAGTGCAACGGATGGTTCGATATGGCGATTGCCCCACCCTAGTGACGAAGATGATGAGGGTGAGCGGATTCAAGATACTAATTTAGAACGGTTATTATACGGAAATATACTTGAAGCGCTAAGTTCAGGAGCATTCGGTTACGAAGTAAATCGTTCAGATGATGCAAAAGAAATGTTGCAGGAATTAGCCGAACTAAACACAAAAGCAATGTTTGGGCCATTGTCTGTTGAGGAAAATGAGAAGCAAAACTTCCTTCAACAAATATTCAATACAAATCCGCAGATATCTGAGCCGAGTATTGTGACATGATCCAAATAAAGGCGGTAGACCTACCACAGGATACCATCGCACACCTGAAAGAAAAGCAAGATTTAGTTGATGGCGAAGCTGACTATGCTACAAAAATAGCGAAAGGCAAAGCACTCTGGGCTAATAAAAGCAAGCGTCATTTTACAGTTGTTCGGCGTACATTAGAAGAAATGTGCGTGGGCAAGCGCCGTTGTAACTATTGCGAAGATTCAGCTGCCGACGAAGTCGAACATATTGAACCAAAAGATATGTACCCTGAGCGAGTTTTCGTATGGTCGAACTATTTATTCTCATGTGGGCTTTGTAATGGCCCCAAGAATAATCAATTTGCGGTGTTTGACGGTGCGGGTAATGTGGTAAATGTTGCACGGAAAAGAGATGAGCCGATCATTCCCCCTTTGGTAGGTGAGCATCTCTTTATTAACCCGCGGTCTGAGAATCCACTTGAATTCTTAATGCTCGATCTCAATACGTTCCTCTTCGTTGCCATACCGAATATTTCGGAAAAGAACAAAAAACGCGCAAAATATACCTATATGACACTTGGTCTCAATTCGCGTGACTATCTTGTCGAAGCCCGTAAAGAAGCCTTTGGGACCTATCTTGACTCTCTTGAATTATATGTGAGTAGGAAAAATGAAGAAGCCACAGAGGCTGAACTGGCGTACAGAAAGCAAGAATTGCATTCGCGGCATCACCCAACAGTTTAAAGTGGACCCACTTGTCAAGACAGAGAAGGGGTGAGAAATAAAGTCCCAAGGCTCCTTTCGTTAAAGCAGATTTTTGAAGTAAACCTCACTTGGGGTGAGGTAGCCAAGGGACTGGTGAGGCCGTCGTTGATTAT
>DAOUCA010000038.1:0-52606 GCA_034432375.1 Caldilineaceae bacterium | reverse complement strand
CAATACCTTCGCCAATTTCAGAAATTAGAGCCGTCATTCCTGCGCAGGCAGGAATCCATCTTCATGTTACACGAGTAGATTCCTGCCTGCGCAGGAATGACATCTGGAAATTTCCGCCAAAACAAGGTTTGGCGAAGGTATTGTATAAAAGATGCAATTGATTACAGTTGAGCCGTGACCATTCAACACCTATTGCCTGCTTGCCTCTGTTCCAACCTGCGACATCGTCATGTCGCGCTTCATCGGCTGGCGATTTGCAAGCCAAAGTCCCATAATGACAGCCGCCAAACCGATTCCAAATTGTAGCGAGATGGCTTCGTTGAGAAAGAGCCACCCCAATAGTGCTGCCGTGATCGGGCTCAGAGCCAAAAAGATCGTCACTCTTGTCGGCGTCGAGTGATGGAGTGCCCATAACCATAAATAATAACCAATTCCACTGCTAACCCCGATAAAGCTAACCGCCAACCAGCCCATTGACGTGAACTGTAGTGGTCGCTGCCAAAGCCCCTCGCCTGTGGCGGGGGCCAGCAGAAAGAGCACCGACGCCCCCATGGCAAAGGTGCTTACTGTGAGCGTGGGGTATTTTTGTAGATAGGGGCGATAGAAGATGCTACAGAGCGCTCCGCTCAATGTGCCCAGAAATACAGCCCCTTCACCCCAGATCATCTTCTCTTCTAGCCCGATATCGAGCTTCTGCCCCAAGGCAAGTGCTACACCGCCAACTGTACATAAAACGCCAATGGATTTAAAGAGCGTGAGTGATTCCTGTTTTAGCAGCGCGCCTATCAGCATGGTCAACAGTGGCATCGTGGCGAAGATCAACGCCGAGCGCGCCGCCGGCACCGATTGTGCGCCATAGTTGAGCAAGGCCACTAGAATGCCAAACTGTGTGATCCCCAAGAGTGCAATCGGGAGTAGATCGCGCCATGCAAACCAACTGCGGCTGGCAAGCAGGGCGAATGGTAGCAGGCAACAGAAACCAATCGTATAGCGTAGAAGCGCCAATGTTGCGGGTGTCGTCTCCCCTATAACAAACCTTGTCGCTACCATGGTCGAGCCAACAAAGATTCCCGTTGCGGCTGCTGCCAATAGGGGTAACCACGTTGCACCGCTCTTTGCTGGAGCATTCATAAGATCAGCTCCCAAGTTTCACCCACGAGATCATGACCAAAGCTGTGGTGTGGCTCGGACTCTACCAGCACAAATCCAGCACGCTCGTAGATGCGCCGTGCGCCCACTAAAATGCTGTTGGTCCACAGCCTGAGTGTTGTATAGCCGCGTAGGCGGGCAAAGCGGATACACTCCTCGACCAGCCGGGCACCAATACCCAAGCCGCGTGCTTGGGGTTCGACTAGCAACATGCGTAACTTGGCGACCTCATCTGACTGCTTGACGACAAAGACCGAGCCGACAATTTGACCATTCATCTCTGCCATCCAACAGGCTTCTTTTTTTGCATCAAAATTGCGAATAAAGTGCGCCACAATCTCGGCAACCAGCGCTTCAAACGTTTCATCCCAGCCATACGCGTTGGCATAAAGGATGCCATGTCGATGTACAACCCAACCCATATCCCCTGGCTGATTGGGGCGTAGTAGATAGGGCACGCGGCGCTCCGGCTGTGCTCCCAAAATCTCTTCGATTGTCTGCATGGCCTCAACCAGGTGGGTCTGTTCCGCTGGCGCAACTGCACCCAGCATTTCTCCAATTTCCTCGCGTGATCGGTTGTTGATCATCGCAAATTCACGCTGCCCCGCTTCTTTGAGCGAGAGCAACGTCTGGCGCTTATCGGTTAACGATGGTCTGCTCTCCAGCAAACCTTGCTTTTTAAACTTGCGCACAATGCGGCTGAGGTAACCGGGATCGAGGGCTAGCTCACTACAGAGTTCCGTCGCCGTTACTTGCTCATGGTGCGCCAATTCATAGAGCACCCGTGCTTCTGTCAGGGAGAATGGACTATGCAGTAACCCTTCCTGCAGGACGCCAATCTGTTTGGTGTAAAAACGGTTAAAGCGGCGAATTGTTTCAATCGACTTTGCAAAATCATCTGTTTCCATTGGATAAAAGCTCCCTTGCGTACCATCCAATTGCAACTGTGTGGCTTGATTACTTGGGTAGCCACTCATTGCAGCAGCGGAGTGGCCGATAGATAAAACTACCTCAGTGCTCACCTGTTTTGTGAAGTTGAATGACATTATCTATCAATTTTGTTGACTTTGTCAACTTGTTGGTACCTGAGCATCAATTTCGGTCAAATAGGGCGCAAACTCAGGTGGCGCGTAAAGAAGCAGGATCTTGTTGCTTGCTTTGTACTGAAGCTTTTTAAAGAGACCACTCACCGTTGCGCTTCCTTCTCGGATAGCTGATGAGTAGGGGCTGGATGATAGAACGCAATGTTTCCGCTACCTAGGCTGGATCGACGCGCATGTGGAAATGATTAGCCGGTTGATGATAGAACAGCGCGGGCATGTGGTTGCCAAAATGGTTGATCACTCATGGCTTGATCAGTCAACACGGGTATGCACACTGCTTCCCCAATGCGTTGCAACTCTGTGCCCACCCCTTGCCAAGTCAGTGGTCCCACCAAAGGGCTAGGAATCAATACGTATAAGGGGTTCATGGGTTATATACTTCAGAGCGATAGGGTGCATCCCGATCAATATCGCCGACAAAATCGGGTAACCCCGTGTGCCCCAACTGCTGGCGGATCGCCATGATCTCGCCAATGTGATACCAGTAGTGATAGATCACACGCAGCAATAGTGAGCCAACATTGGTGGACCAGCCGCCCCGGTCAATCGTTTCTTCTAACGTGGCAGTGGTGACAGCATCTAGCCACGGATCGGCGGCGGCTGTGATCTGGTGCCATGCCGCCAACATATCGGCCAATGGCGGCGTGGTAGCGGGTCGCCCATTGCCGACCAGAGAATTGATCTCGGGTAGCGGCGTTTGGCTCTGTTGAAAGGTTAGCCAGTAGCGCTGTTCTTGCCAAGTCAGATGGCCGATGATCCAACTGATCGAATTCATCGGCATAAGCCGTTGACACGCTTCGTCATCGGTGATGCCTGCCAAAGCACGCAGCCATTGTGCACGAGTAAACCGGAGTTGGCTAATGAGCGGATGAGGTACTTTCTCGTTCGATGGCAGAACTGTTGCTTCCATCTTCTGTTCCATTGGCTTTTTTCTTTCTTTATGTAGAGATTTATAGTGCTTATAGTTAATTTTTTGGGAGCTATTTGGTGGCTATCTGACCGTGTTATTGTTGCTATCCTTATGTTGCGTAATCCGCTTGGCGCATATATTCTGTGGGCGAGAGGCCAATTGTTGCCTTAAACGCGTTAATAAAATGCGCTTGATCAAAGTAGCCGAGCTCCTGAGCCATCGTGGCCAACTTGACATCATCACCGCTGGCCAATTGTTCGGCCGCATCATGGAGACGGTAACGGGTAATCACCCATTTGGGTGTCACACCTACATAGAATTGAAAAATGCGCTGCACTGTACGCTGGCTCACCCCAAATGCCGTTGCAACATCAGTCACTTGGGTCATGGCACGGTCGTGCATAATACGATCAACCATATTCGCTGCCCGTTTGGCTGTTTCATCGAGCGGCGGTTGATGGGCCAGCATAAGCTCAGTGGCCATACCAATCATGGTGGGTGGGTCGTTCAAGGCTAAGATGGCTTGACCCACGGCGCTGGTAGACGGACCGAAGAGCGTCGCTGCGGCAATCGATTTGTCAGTCAAGGTGGTTAGGGGTGCATTAAGCAAGGGAAAGATCGCCCCTGGCCTGAATTTGATGCCAAAGACTTGTCCCTGACCCTCCAGTACTTTGGTGTATTTCTTGCTTGCCACGCCGTGGATGTGTGCCTGTTCTGCTTCAAAGACCAGATTGACATAGGGTTGTGGTAAGGTTTCTGAGGTAAAGGGTGCTTCACCGCGTAAATCCCAGCGAATGATCCAATAACGTTCGATAAAGAGGGCAAGCGCCGCCGGTGGTGGATAGCGCATCAGTTGAAATTTGTCGTCACTTGCGGCAGGATTTAAAATGCCGCGCGGTTTCCAAGAATCTTTATGCATAAGTACTGTCTCGCTAGCTCTTCTCCCCCGACGAAAGTGGCGACGATTTTGTCTGCATTGTAGCACAAGGGTTCTGAATTGGCGCATTTTTACAATCCAGCTGTACCACAATCTGCTATACTATGGCTGAAAGGTGATTCCGAAGCGGCCTTAGCCGATTGCCGTACAGCCAATGAAAATGAGTGATATGGATATTTATTTGGAAATCGGTCAAAAGAAAGTGATTGCCTGTGCACTAGCGTGGCCAGGCTGGTGTCGGAGTGGCAAGGATGAAGGTGCAGCATTAACCGCCCTACTGGCCACGGCACCACGCTACGCGACAATTCTGGCGCAGGCGCAGGTCGAATTTCAGCCGCCGAAGCGCTTGGCCGATCTGGTGGTAGTTGAACAATTAGTTGGCAACAGCACGACCGATTATGGTGTGCCCAATATCGCAGCGGCTGCTGATCAGCCATCAGTTACAGCGGGCGATGTCGAGCACTTTCAGGCTTTATTGACTGCCTATTGGCAAGCTTTGGTGCAGACCGTGGCCACGGCCCAAGGGCGAGCGTTGCGCAAAGGACCACGCGGCGGTGGTCGCGATCTCGACGGTATCGTGCAACATCTGCTCCACGCCAATGACAGTTATATACGGCGCTTGAGCTTCAGCCACAAGACGCCGTCGGATGTTGTGGCGGACGACGTGCCGCACGAAGCTGCACGCACCCAACAGGCCATCGGTGAAGCGCTTGCGGTAGCTCTTCGGGGTGACTTGCCGGCAAGAGGACCGCGTGGGGGTGCAATCTGGTTGCCGCGCTATTTTGTGCGCCGGGCCGGCTGGCACCTATTGGATCATATTTGGGAAATTGAAGATCGACTTATAGACTAGTCATTTAAAAGTCATACATGGTAGAGTTACCTTTGCACGAGAGAAGCTGTATGACTGTTAGTGATTTTATCTATTTATTCTTGAGGAGACTCATCATGACAACACAAGCAAAAGCAACATTCGATATCAAGCAGTGGGATGAAAAGAGTTGGGATGGTCAACCCTATGCAGATGTAGAGGCTCCTAAGCTAACCCGTGCTGAGATTGGTTTTACCTATGCGGGCGACTTCGTTGGGGAAAGTAAACTGCAATTTTTGATGCAGTACAATGTTGACGGCCGCGTCTATAGTGTTGGGCTGGAAGAGATGACGGGCACCCTTGCTGGCCGCAAAGGTACTTATATTTTACAACATGAGGGCTTATTTGATGGTAAAAATAACAGTGGAACGTTTACGATTATTCCTGGCTCTGGAACGGGAGAGCTAGCTGCGATTCGCGGCAGCGGTAAATCCTTTTCCACCCAAGAAATCCGGGAAATAACGTTCGACTATGAACTTGCCGAGTAGGTGCAATAATCTATACGATCTGAGCGGAAAGTAGAATTTCTATGACCAAAGCAACGGGCCGTTTTGAAGTGAATTTGAGTCCACAACCGGCGGAAGAGCAAATCGCCAGCGCCAATCTCGGTCGGATGCTCATTGACAAAATTTTCTACGGCGACCTGGAGGCTACGAGCAAAGGGCAGATGATCGGGGCAATGACCGCTGTCGAAGGCTCCGCCGGCTATGTGGCGATGGAGCGGGTTAGCGGTACCCTCCACGGACGGCTCGGCACCTTTTTGTTGCAACACAGCAGCACCATGAATCGCGGCGCACCGCAGCAAAGTATTACCGTCGTACCCGACTCTGGGACAGACGAGCTGGCGGGGCTGGCTGGTGGCCTGGTGATTGACATTGCCGATGGCGACCACAACTATACCTTTGAATACACGCTGTCGCTGCCACAGTAAAGTGTCAAGTTAGCCCTTTGATCAATCCTCCCGGTTGGCAGGTACGACAGAAATTGGTGATACGCCTGTTGGCCTTGACTTCAGAGATCATACCACCACAGCGTGGACAGGCTTTGCCTGCCTGCAAGTGAACCTTGAGAAAGGTACGCGGCTCGCGATGGATCTCCTCCCCCATGGCCGAACGTACGTTGGCGGTCGCCTCGACCAACGTACGCTGTATGGCGGCATAAAGCTGTGCAATTTCGCTATCACTGAGTGATGGCCGTTTGCGATAAGGATGGATCTGCGCTTCCCATAGGATCTCATCAGCGTAGGCATTGCCGATCCCCGCAATAAATTCGTTACGCACAAGAATCCCTTTGATCTCGCCCTGAACTTTGCGCAGCCGTTGGCGAAATTCCGCTTCGCTCAGCGTCAGCGGCTACGGCCCCAGTTCAAGATAGCCGGGGATGCCGGCTTGCTCGGGCATAACCGTGCTCAGATAGATTTGCCCCATCTGTTTCTGATCGATATAACGTAACTCCATGGCAGTGGAGAGGGTAAGGCTCATATGGGTCTTCGCCGCCTTCCTTGTGCTGGCGTCGGCCAATTGCAGGCGGCCCGTGAGTTTCGGGTTAATCGTGATATACCTTGCTTCGTGCCCCGCTACCCCGCTGAGGATCAGAAATTGACCTCGTCGCGCTACTGCCGTAAAGCGCAATCCTGTCAGTAACGCTTCTGTACCCATACCGCTGAGATCGCGCACAACGACGGCTGCACCCGGCGCGGTCAAGTGCACCGCGCTGACCGTAGCACCAATGATGTGCTCACTCAATACATCACGCACCACTTCAAGTTCTGGTAATTCCGGCATCATCTATCCTTACGACCAAGTGACCACACGACCAAGTGACCACACGACTATTTTCACATCAGTAGGTTCAGTTTCCAGCGTGGTTGTCCGCTACAACAAGATAGCGTTCATCCTCGACAGTTGTGCCCCACAGCGCCGATTGTGTACTAAGATTCTGCGTGCGAATCTTGGTAAGTGCCGCCGGCAGGATCCCTACTACATCCTGTTGGTGCAGACCGCCGCCGGTATGCCAAAAGCCTTCGATCAAGAGCAAGCGCCCGCCTGGCGTAAGCAGCGTAACCCACTTCGCTAACACTCGCGCTGGCTCTGGCAGAGTCCAAAGCAGATGGCGGCAGAGAATCAGATCAAATTGCTGGGGTGTAAAGCGCGGATCGGATGCCTCCATTACCTGAAAGGTGATAAGTTGGTTGGCAGATACAGCCTTTTGCTCTGCCTGTGCAATCATCGGTGCCGCAAAATCGATGCCGGTCACACGGTGGCCGAGTTCGGCAAGTAAGAGGCTTAGCGATCCGGTCCCACAGCCGATATCGAGAAGGGCAGCGGGCGGTGGTGGCAGATAGGGCATCAACAGATCCACCCAGGCACGTCTGACAAGTGGGTCGCGCAACCCATGATCCGCTTCTTGATCAAAAGTTGCCGCGGCATCGCTCCAATATTGGCGCGACTGCTCCAGTTCTACCCTTTCTTTAGCCATAATCTTTGTCATCCTTACTCAATACCTTCGCCAATTTCGGAGATTAGGCTCGTCATTGCTGCCCCCACCTCCGTGTGCTATTTTCATGGATATTGGTGCCGCAGGCATGTTGCCTGCTATTCCCAAAATGGGCGACGTTCCCCTTGCAGGAATGCCGCAATCGTGTTGTAGGCGGGATGTTTTTGCTTTCTTAAGGTTTCTACGACGGCGTGATGATCATAATCTACTTTGCGTAATTCTAGTTGATAGCCTGCTTCGTTTGCCTCTATGATCACATAACTAGCGCGTAAATCTGGAAGCACCTGTAAACTTATACTACCGAGATTCACCACGCGTACCCCATTGATTGTTCGGTCCAATGCCCAGTGGGTGTGGCCAACAAAGATCAGGTCGGCTTCGGCACCGGCGATGGCGATAGCAACGTCGGCGTCACTCATCGTTGGGCGGATGCCATCGCCATCATCGGTGCCTGGCGCGGCATGGACACTAAGGACGCGCGTGCCATCCGGTAAAACTGTGCGATAGTCCAATGGCAGCGCGCTGATCCAATCCAGATCACCACTCGTGGCCAATGCCCCATGTGCCCAGACCATGGCATAGGCCAATTCCAGCGGTGCCGATTCGTTGTTTTGCGCGCCTTGGCTAATCGCTTCTGGTGTCAAGGGAAACTCGCTGTGAACATCAACTAGCCACCGATCGGTATTACCCCGCGTGCTCTGTTGATTGGGTAAGGCGCGAATGCATTGCACCACTGCGACCGGATCCGGTCCCATCGCCACCAAGTCACCGATGATCCAGTAGGCGTCGACTGGCCCCGTTGTTTGGATATCACGCAACACCGCCTCTAGTGCCAGATGATTCCCATGAATGTCAGATAGAATGGCAATCCGCATCATACTTTCCCTTTCTATTGCCCACACTGATCGGTTACAAATTGTGGCTTATCGCATAGTCATAGCGAAAACTTCTGTTCTGTAATGTAATTGTATGAATTTAATACAATTTGTTAAGTAAGATTAGATAATTATACTGGATAGAACCTAATAGACTGTTGGTTTGGTAGATCAGACCGGTAAGTACTCTATGCAACGCTTGCTATGCGGTTTTCAAACAGAATCTGATATTAGAACGTACAGGTTGGTCTTGATGATAGCAGAATTTTGGCGCACTCCCAATAAGCGATTCATTCTTCCGGCAGGTCTGATTGCCTTTCTTTTGCCAAGCTACTTTTTTCTAACAATCAGCGATCAAGCGACCGTTACAAATTTTAGCGATATCTGTTGCTTTATTTATACCTGTGTCACAATCTTTGCGTTTAGTCACGCTGCCTATTGCACCAGAAAATTTCAACCTGATCTCTTTCGTCCATGGTTGCTATTGACTGCTGCATTTATTTCGCTTCTCCTCTCAATAGGTGCCTGGATCGTAATCGAAGTTATTATGGGCGAGCAAAGTAATATTTTTACCGGCGCGACTTTTTTGCTGATGTCCCATCTCCTTCTCGCTTTTGGTGTCTATGGCTTTCCCAAAAACCATCAGAGTAAGCTACAAGGTGCCTGCCACGTGATAGATTTGTTGACGGTTTTGCTTGGCTGCACGCTGCTGCTGTGGGTGCTTTGGATCAGCCCGCTATTGACGCGCACACAGGCTGATCTTAACACAGTGCTAATCACGACACTCTATTTATTCTCAGATTTGGTCTTAATTGCGACGCTCGTTTCGCTGCTATTCCGTTCATGGGTGAGTCAACCACGCGGTCCACTTGTCTTGCTCAGTGGCTCAATCCTGGCTATGTTGCTGGCCGACCTGATCTTTTGTATGCAATCGGAAACACAGAGTTATCGTGCCGGTGGTCTGCCTGATGTTTTTTATTTGGCAGGTATGATTTTCGGCACCGCAGCTGCCATATTGCAGACGTACGAACTCAAGCGTCCGTTCGTTCAAACCATGTTCAGTAAACGGGGGGAGCGTTTGATGGGGGGCGCGCGTATTGCACTACCTCCTGTATTGCTCTTATTCATCTACACAGTGACGATCTATACTCATGCGCCTAACCGAACTTTTGGAACAGTCGTGATGGCCACTGGGATCGGCATCATGTTCGTTCTGGTGAGTGTACGCCAAGTGCTCACTCTCCTGGAAAATGTCGATCTAACCTTTGCTTTACGTGCCGAATTGAATGATCGGCAACAAGCGCAAACCGAATTGCAGCAGGCAAATGTAACGTTGGAGCAACATGTTGCCGATCGGACGAATGAACTCCTGCTCCTCAATGACCAACTCCGTGAAAATGAACGTCAGTTACGCTTTGATGCCTTCCACGACAAATTGACCGGGCTACCCAATCGTGCCGCCTTTATCCATCATCTTGAAAGTGCCCTACAGGCCTATCGGATCGATCCATCCTATCGCTTTGCGGTTCTCTTCCTCGATTTTGATGGTTTCAAGGTGGTGAACGATAGCCTCGGCCATTGGCTTGGTGACGAGTTTTTGATTGCCCTGGCGCGCCGTCTAAAGGAACGAATTCCCATTGGCAACCTGGCCGCGCGTCTTGGTGGTGACGAGTTCGTTCTGCTTATTGAAAATATTCTTGAGGAAGGGGAGGTATTGGAGATTGCAGAGCAGCTTCAAGCGGAATTGCGTCAGCCTTTTGATCTCCGCGGCTATCGGCTCTATACAACGGCCAGCATTGGGATCGTAATGAATGACCCTGTACACCAGACCGCTGGTGATCTGCTGCGTGATGCCGATATCGCGATGTATCGGGCAAAGGAAAATGGCAAAGCGCGCTGCATTGTCTTTGATGGAACCATGCGTGCACAGGCAATGGCACGATTAAAACTAGAAACGGCATTGCGTAATGCGCTTACACGTCAAGAACTCACGCTCGCCTATCAACCGATCTGGAACGTTGGGGCGCAGCGCGTAACCGGCTTTGAAGCGCTCGCGCGCTGGCATCATGCCGAACATGGGCTCATTTCACCGGCTGAATTTATTCCGATTGCCGAGGAGACTGGGTTGATTATGCCGCTGGGCGAGTGGGTGCTGGAAGAGGCGTGTCGCCAGCTTAAGTGTTGGCAAGTGCGCTGGCCGCAGGCAGAGTCATTGACCATCAGTGTGAATATCTCTGCCCATCAACTCTATCAAGGTGACCTGCTGGTGATGGTCGAGCAAACTTTGCAAAAGACGGGTCTGTCAGCCAAATCGCTAAAGTTAGAGATCACAGAAAGTATCTTTATGGAAGATATTGAAGCTGCCATTGCCGCCTGTGCGCAACTGCAAAATTTGGGGGTTTGTCTGCAAATCGACGACTTTGGTACGGGCTATTCTTCCTTTAATTATCTCCATCGTCTACCGATCAATACATTGAAGATTGACAAAAGCTTTATCGATCTGTTGAATTTGGGGGGACAGCATGTCGAAATTGTGCGCACAATTGCCATGCTTGCCCACAATCTACAGCTTAGTGTGATTGCTGAAGGGGTGGAAACACAGGAGCAATTGGCCTACATCGAAGCTCTTGGCTGTGAACAGATCCAAGGCTATTTTATTTCCAAGCCATTGGAACATGGTCACGCTGAACAGTTCATCCTGGCATCGCTGATTGATAACCCGCTCTCGCCAGTCAAGGTTGCCATGCGTTCCAACCGCAACACACTTACTAAATCCTCTGCACCAGTTGCCGTTGCTGCATAAATGGCATCGGGAAGCTAGTCCGCCCGTTCGATCCGACATTGGAAACAGTTGTTCGATGCCGACCGCACATGGATAAATGCAACTGCATCGCGTTCGAGCAGTTGCGTGGCATAGGTGGCGATCTGTGCCGTTGGCACGACTTTCCCCGTGCCATAGATAATGCGTTCGTCACTGCTGTAGCCGCGCACAATATACTGTGGCGAGCCGAGCATGGGTGGAAGCTCAGCGTCTTCGCCATACGATTTGCAGCGATCAGCATGTAAGAAGATTGGCCCACATTCGGAATAGGGCTGCACCGTGGTAAAGGGGCGATGGGCCAGAATCAGATATGGTTCACCCGCCACCACCAGATCGAGACAGTGGCGACAGGGAACGCCATCGCCATCAGAGATGGCACGTTCTGGTGGTTGACCGTTGGCATCGGGTTGGCCAGCTTGTAGGGCGGTGACAATGGCGGTTGGCAGGGCAATAAAGCGAATGGCTGACATTGGTAACTCCTACTGGAATCAATGAGTGAATGAAGATGCGTTGTACAATACGCATTGTTTGTCCAGACACTTTTGAGTATAGCCGACGCTATCGCTGATTTCCACCCGTTTCTTGCGCTGTGCATCATAGTGCCGTACTACGCAACCACTTCCCGCCAAACCAACTCTTGTACACCGTTAACCTCCTCCCACACCACACGCCCAAAGGCCGCGGCATAGAAGTGACAGGCACTCACCAACAGATTTTCCCGTTGGATGCGCTCCACTAAATCAAGCCGGGTGTTGTTGGCCGCTTCGGCATCGTTGCGGGCATCGATCGCCGTGTGTGCCGTGGGCATCGCCAGTTGCAAGGGGTGGAAAAAGGCATCGCCAGCGATCAGATAGTTGAGACCTTCTTTTGTGTTCACCTGTATGCTCATGTGGCCAGGGCTGTGGCCAGGGGTGGGAAAGGCACAGATGCCCTCGCCTAGCTCGATTTCGCCTTCCACCAAGGTGAATTGCCCGCTTTCCTCTAAGGGAAGAAGCTGCTGCTGCACATGCTCGATCCCTTCAGCCTGCGCTGCCAGCAACTGTTGGTACATCGCCCAATCCCGTTGCGGTGCCAGGTAGCGCGCATTGGGAAACGTAGGTTGCATCCCATTGCCAGCGTCGTGCAGATTCCAGCCCACATGATCCTGGTGGAGATGGGTATGAAAGACGGTGTCGATTGCCGTGGGTGCCACACCAATTGCACCCAGTTTATCCAGAAGTTGGCCGTGACCAATTTGGCCGGTTGGCGCGGTAAAGCTGTGGCCCAACCCCGTATCAACCAAAATGGTGCGCCCACCACGGCGCATGAGGTAGCAGGTAACCTGGACAACCAGGCCACTCTCACCAACAAAGCCCTGTGGATACTGCTGACGGATGAGGGGCCACTTTTCAGCACCCACGGTAGACAAAATCGCGGGGGCCGGAAAGGGAAAGGTTGACGTAATATCGCTGAGACAATAAAGTTCTGTATCGTCGTTTCGTCCGCTCTTATACACCTTGAGGTTCTGGTTCATCTTTGTTCCTTACTGGTGCCGCTGAGGCATGTTACCTGTTCACAACCAAGCCACTGCGCAAATGGCCTGCCTGTGATACAATAATTTAACCATTGCAATTAACTTGAATCATGATTCAAGTTAATTATATTGAATCATAGTTCAAGTTGTCAAGAGGGAATATTCATGAGTTTGCCTAAGGAAGAACGCCGTCAACGGGCGGCGCGCGCCGATGCCCGCGCAAACCGGGCCAATATTCTTGACGCCGCTTTTCGCCACTTTGCCGTGGCCGGCCCCAATGCGACCATGGAAGGTATCGCTCAGGAAGCCGGCGTGGCGGTCGGCACGCTTTATCATCACTTTGGTACCAAAGAGGGGCTGTTTCAGACGGTGGTGGAGGAGGGGCTGGCGCAGGTTGCCGAGCAGATTAGCGGTTTTCTTGCCGAGCCGGATGCCTGGCAAGGGGTAGAGCGGTTGGTACGCTTTTTAGCAGAAAAACAGTGGAACAATCAAGCCTTTGGCGCGCTGATCGGTAATGATCCCGCACTCCGTTCCTATACCACGAGCATGAAGCGTCAACTTGGCCCGGCAATGCAGCAAGTATTGGATCGTGCTAAGGCGTCCAACCAATTGCGCGCCGATGTCGTTGCTGCAGACATCCCACGATTGCTGGCCGGTGGTGCTGCCGAACACCTCGACGATAGCGTTCGCGCGCGTTATCTGGCGATTGTGCTCAATGGATTGCGTGTGAGCAGTTAAAAAGCTGGGCTTCCCGGCGGTAACGGCTTTTTTCTTCTTCTCAACGATTCAATAGATTCAGCAGCAGCGAAAGCACCACGCTGATAATGATCATTGAGGTGATCGGGATGAAGACACTTGTTGTCTCTGTCTGTATGCGGATGTCACCGGGCAGGCGCCCGAACCAATTGAGCAACCACGGTGCAAACTGCAGGATGAGGCCAACCGCCACGATGATACAACCCAAAATGATAATCCCGCGCGCCATTTCCTCTCCTTTTTCCTGATAATCCACACTTCTGTTTGTAAACCAAATTCGGAAATGATAAGACGAGTGAACTTTGTCACGCTGCAAGCGTCCTCGAGGTGGTTTACCTGAAGACGCTTGCACACCTGTGGTCGTAAGGCCAATCCAAAATTTAAACTATCCACGAATACCCACACGAACCGTTTACCCGCGCCAGGCATAGCGCAGCGGTTGCCCAGTCTCCAGCAGCGTTTTGAGATTGTTCAAAATGGCCAGCCAGCCCATCGTCGCCATTGCAACGTTGCTGCCGGCGGCAAACTCGTCGTGCGTGACCTTGAGTTGGGTAATGCTGTGCCCTTCATCGGCGGGGAAGGGCGACAACTCAAAGGTAACGCGTGATGCCCCACCGCCCAATTGCGTCGAGTTCCAGCTATAAGCAAGCCGTTTATAAGGGTCGGCGACCAGAATCTCGCCGTATACCTCAGACTCGCCACCGGGTTTGAGGATTTTGATCGGTGAGCCAACCTGCCAGTTGGTTTCGTGGCGGCGACCGCCCCAATATTGCTCCGTAAATTCTGCGGTTGTGAGCGCTGCCCACAGCTTTTCAGACGAGGTACCGATAAAGAGTGTGTAGACGAATTCAGGTTTGTCCATGAGTCATTCCTTTGTTATTGGTCATAGTCGTTGGCACCGAACCTTCTGCGCCTTGATCTTCCAAACTTTGCTTTAGCACACTCAACGCCTGCAGTCGTGAGCGCTCATACTTGCCGATCCAGCGGTCGTAGATCTCTTGAATCGGCATGGGATTGAGATAGTGGTACTTCTCGCGCCCGCGCCATTCCACCACAACGAGATTGGCTTCCTCCAGCAGCGTCAAATGCTTGGAGACCGATTGGCGCGCCATCGTCAACCCCGTACATAACTCGTTTAGCGTCTGGCCGTTGGCAGCGTAGAGCTGATCAAGTAGTTGGCGGCGTGAAGGGTCGGCTAGGGCTTTGAACACTTTGTCGAGATCCATAACACGATTATGCAGCCAATTGGCTGCATATGTCAAATCGGCTATCTGTCGAAAGTTGGTTAATCGCTTAATCGCATCTGTGCCTCTTCTATACCACACTGCTATGCATTGCTATAACTTTGCCAAAATACATGCAATCTAACAGAAGATATGGCGTGAGCAGGCAACAATTTGCTTATCGATCCTCTCTCCACTTTCTGTCCCCCATGAGGTGCAGGGGCCCAAAGCTACCTAGGCACGAACAAGGAGGTTCCGATGCCAAAGACTCTCAACCGTTTTACGCTGTTCCGATCGTTGCTTGTTATTATGCTTTTTTTGTTGGCTGCTTGTGGCGGCTCTAACGGCGGTACAGCAGAGACACCCCAGCCCGATACAACTGTCGCCCCTGCCCAGGCAACAACTGGCGAGCAGGCAGCAACCAATGACACGGCGGCCGCACCAACTGGTGATTTATCCGGCAATTTGCGGGTCTCCTCGGTTGCTGGTGCCATGCATGGTGTTCTAGAAGCCATTGCCAAGCAATATGAGGAACAGAACCCTGGCGTTACCGTAACCATCGAAGATGAACCGGAAGGCGGTGCGTTTCAGGCGCTCATCGCAGCGGGCAATCAACCTGGCTTAGTCATTACTTCGTTTGGCCCGGCGTTGGGCAAATTGGCCGCCGAAGATGCACTGGTTCCGTTGGATGAGCTCAGCGGCGCGCCGGATCTGCTGGGACGCTTAGAATCCTCGGCTGTTGAGCAATTTTTTGGCCACAACTACTATATCCCCATCGGGGCCGATGTGACGATGTTGATCTATAACAAGCAACTCTTTGAAGAAGCTGGCCTCGATCCAGAAACGCCACCAGCAACCTGGGATGAGTTCCTGGCCGATGCCGAAGCGATCTACAACTTACCCAACCGCGACGATGGTACAAAAGTCTACGGCACCGTCTTTTGGAATGAGGCGTTGGGCTGGGGTGGCTGGTATTGGAATATGCTCCAACCCTTTTATCTAAATGCCAACCAGGACCAATGTCGCCTGGTTAATCGCCTGGGCACTGATGTGGAATTTGACAAGCCCGACTGTAACATGGAGGCG
Source organism: Caldilineaceae bacterium (assembly GCA_034432375.1). GTDB lineage: Bacteria > Chloroflexota > Anaerolineae > Caldilineales > Caldilineaceae > JAHBVH01. The sequence goes on along the minus strand of DAOUCA010000038.1, from coordinate 36,869 downwards.
TTTATTGCCTTCTTGCAAAACGCACAACAATACGCACCGCCCAACATGGAGACGAATTTCTTTAGTCGATCTATCGGCATGTGGCCCCAATACGGCTACTCCTGGGAACCGAATCTACAAACAGCGGCTGGTGAGCCAATGGTCATTGGTGAAGATGTCGGCATTGCGCCGGTGCCTGTGCCCAACGAGGGCGACGAATCCTACACCACCTATGGTGGCCGCGCAGGGGTAGTGATGCGCACAACGCCCGAGCGCGAGGCGCTGGCATGGGATTTCCTGCAATACATGATGACCGATGAAGTCAATATGCAGTTTATTACCCAGCTTGGCTATCTGCCGATCGTCAGCACCCTCCGCGATGATCCCTATTTCGCCGATCCGGCCCGCCAACCCTTTATCGAGATTTTAGATAATGCGGTATTGCCGCAGCAATTTGCCACGGCAGATACCGTAGCGAGCGCGGTGCAGGGTGTGCTGCAAAATGCGGTGGTTGAAGGGAACATGGACGCTGGTCAAGCTGTCGATCAAGCCGTCGAGGCGGCCCGCAGCGCGTTGCAATCCGCCCAACAGTAATTCGCCTACTAGCTACCGTAGGGTTTGGGTTTCAGTGGGAAACCGCCCTGCGATTTATCGCAGGGCTACCTACAGCGCCCGATAAATCGGGCTTTTACGCCGACCTAAGCCTAAGACCATTCAAATAACGAGGAAGGAGCATTCTCTAATGCGGCTTGTCCTCGACTAGACGGCGTTAGAGAACGCCTACTCCACGTATTCATTCGTCTTATTTGAATGGTCTTAGACCTAAGCCCGATTTGTCGGGCGCTGTTTCATAGCCAGGGATCTTCAGCCCTTGGCGTACAGAGATATTTCAAAACCCTACGGTAGCTAGATTCGCCTACCACAGTCCGGTTTTCGAAAGTCGGTAAGACAGTGGGACAGTGAGCCCATACGAGAGTGGCCCTCTACCGTCCTACTGATTTACCATCCCAGTTCGCTGCTTCTGTGGTCAGTACTGACCATAGAAACAGTCTCACAAAGGAGCCCAACTTCTTATGGCAACTGATAGCTCGCTCCTGAATCAGCAGCATACCAACCGTACGGACGAAACAACCGCACCATCGCTCTGGCGGCGTATGCGCCGCTACTACTGGGGCTATCTCTTTATCGCGCCGTGGGTCTTGCTCTATGCGGTCTTTGGCCTCTATCCGCTGGTGCTCTCCTTCTACCTGACCTTTTTCGACTACTCATTTGTTCAGCCGGACAATCGTGCCTTTGTCGGTATGGGCAATTGGATCAACGGTATTGTCGATCCGCTCTTCTGGAAGAGCCTCTTTAATATCATCTACAATCAGGTGATCTTTATCTTTCTTAAGAATGGCTTGGGTCTATTGACGGCGGTCTTGGTCTTCCGTGTCAAGCGCGGAGGGCGCTTCTTCCGCACCGTCTACTTTATGCCGGTGCTAACATCCGTGATGGTCTTGATGGTCGTTGGTGGCTACCTCGCCAACCCGACCGGGCCTATCCAGAGTCTGCTAGTCCAGAGTGGTTTGCTGGAGCGGCCCATCTTCTGGACCTCGACCCGTTGGTTGCCCATGCCAATCATTGCATTGATCAATACCTGGAAATGGTTTGGTATTAGCTTTGTAATTTTGCTGGCCGGCCTCTTTTCAATCGACCCTGGTCTTTATGAAGCGGCTGCGATCGATGGTGCCAATGGTTGGCAGCAGTTCCGCTATATCACGTTGGCGCAACTACGCCCGCAACTCTTTTTCCTGTTGGTCGTGGACGTGATCAATGGCCTGCAGATGTTTACCGAAGTCTTTACCCTCTTTAACTTACAAGGGGGTGCTGATAATCAGGCGCTGACACCGGTGCTCTATCTCTACGGGCAAGCCTTTGACCAATCGAATATTGGCTATGCGTCGGCGGTTGGTCTGTTGCTGGCGATCTTGATTGCCATTCTAACCTTCCTACAGTTCAAGTACGTTTCTGTCGACGAGTAAGGAACTCCTCATGACCGAGAATGCACTGCCTGCCACGACTAAGAAACCGTCTGCCGATACGCAGCGCGCCGAAAAGGTTCGGGGCAAAATGCCCGCCTGGGGAACGGCACTGGTCTATATGATTCTGCTGTTGGGTGCGGCGATTGTTCTCTATCCCTTTTTCTATATGGTGATGAATTCACTCAAGCCTGGGCGGGAAATTCTCCACAGCCCCACCAGCCTGCCAAGCCAAATCACCTTTAGCGGCTATACCGGCGTATTTCAGCGCTTAAACATGGTGCTGCTCTTCCGCAACTCACTGATCTTGGCGATCTCGACGACAATCCTCAACACGCTGTTGAGTGCACTCGCCGCCTATGCCATAGCCAAGATTCCCTTTCCAGGCCGCGGCCCGATCTTTAGCTTTATGCTGGCGACGATGATGATCCCCGGCGTGCTCTTTCTGATCCCAACCTATGTACTGATGTATAACCTCGGCTGGGTTGGTCATTTCTATGCACTAATCATTCCAGCCGCGGTGACGGTATATAACATCTTTTTGCTGCGTCAGTTCATGGTCGCCATTCCCAGCGACATGATCGAAGCTGCCCGGCTTGACGGTGCGAACGAATTCAATATTTTCCTGCGTGTGATCATGCCGATTTCGCGACCGGCGTTGGCCACCGTCGCTATCCTCAACTTCATGGGCAGTTGGAACGATTTCTTTGGCCCGTTGCTCTATCTCAATGAGCCGAGCAAATGGACGGTGCAACTGGGGCTTTATCAATTCCAGACTGCTGTACCCGGTGAGAATGCACAGCAGATCTGGGCTGCCACCACGCTCATCACAATCCCGCTGATTATCATCTTCTTTTTCTTGCAAGATCAGTTTATGAAGGCCTTTGCGAATGTGTCGTTTAAATAGCGCTGGAAATCGCCTTGCAACGGCCTCGCACGCAGCCCTTCCCGTTGAATCGAGTTGTGAGAGACGACATACGAGGGCGCAGGGGGCGCAGATTCTTGTGGGCTCTTCCCACAACGCTGGGCAGGCAGCACAAAGTGAGAGGATCGACCGATGACGACAAATGTAGGCACGGCGGCAACCACTGCTCCCGTCACAACGACTGAGGCAATTGAAAAAGAAAAGCATTTTCCCTGGCAGCGAGTGCTGTTGATTATTCTCGGTGTGCTCATCCTTTTTGCAGCTACCTACGCCTTGGCCTGGTGGGATGCCAGCCGCCTTGCCAATCGCTACATGGCCGATGCTGACGCCAGCTATGCCGCTGGTACCTATCTGGAGGCACTGACCGGCTATCAGGAATTTGATGAAGCCAGCAATGATTATGTGCAAAAGGGCGGCTATATGCAGGTTGAACGCATCTGGCAAAATCGCTATGCGTGGCCCATCGCTGCGAACTATGCACGGGCCACGACACGGATCGATGAGCTTATCAATGAACGGCTGACGGTGGATCAGGCCGAGCAATTTGTGCAGCAGAATACCGGCCGCGCCAACCCCTATTTAGGTACGGTCTATCTGCGACTAGGTGAACTTTACGAAGCGGAAGGCGACACCCGGTCTGCCAAAGATGTCTATGCCGATGTCGCCGATCTCTTCTCCAATGAACCGGCGTTGGCCGAACGGGCCCAAGCGCACTTGGATCGCTTGAACGGCCAGTAAATGGGATGAACGATTCGTCACCCCCTTCCCTAACCCTTCCCCCACCTGTGGAGGAAGGGAACAATGCCCCCTCTGCTAGTCTGGGAGAGGGGCCGGGGGTGAGGGCCTAACCTAGCAACACTTCGGACACACTGCATTAGCGCAGTGTGTCCGAAGTGTTGCTAGGTTGGAAACGGTAGGTTGTAGGTCACATTTGCAATGTGAAAATGCGTGAATCAGCCGCTTGCTATCCGCTCTTGGACAGTTGATGGCTTTTGTCACGCTACAAGCGTGACCTACGCTAATCTAGCAGAGCTTCCTTGACAAAACACTAAGCAGCGGGTGCGTCCCATTTTGGGGGATTACACAGAAGGACAAAATTGATCGTCCGATGTAATCCCCCAAATGTGGTACGCACCCCTAAGCGGCTAGCGCGCATGGTACGCTCGGAGTCACTGGCAGCAATGGATGGTCAGTGACCATCTTGAGCAGGTCGATAAACTCTGCAATCATGCGCTTCACGGTTGCCTCGGCGAATAGATCTGTTTTGTAGACCAGCGTGCCAAAAACAACATCCTCGCCCTCTGTCAAGATCATCTCCAGATCATACCAGGCACCCAACCAGGCTGGAATGAGATCGGCGGCTTCTAACGTTAGGCCACCCAGGTGAATTGGGCCAGCACCTGGTTGAAAGAGTGCTCCGCTTTCTTGAAAGAGCCGTAACGGCAACAACGTAAACCATACTTGGCAAAGTGCTGTCTCTGTGGGATGTGCTTGTCTACCTAAGCGTTCAGCCAGCAAGCGCATGGGAAAGCCCTGGTGCTCCATTGCACCTAGCAGTGTCGTTTGTACCTGCTTGAGCACGGTCTGAAAGGTCGCTTCTTCCGTAATTTGGACGCGGATCGGGAAGGTGTCGGCGAGGTAGCCAACGACCTCGGCCAAGGCATCATCGTTGCGATTGGCGACATGGGCCGCAACCATGAGATCGCGCTGCTGCGTGTAGCGATGCAAGAGCAGTTGAAAGCCGGTCATCAGCACCATATAGAGCGTACACCCTTCGCGCCGGGCCAGGCCGCGCAACCGCTCGGTTAACGCCATATCAAGCTCGAAGTAGCAAGGACGGCCTTTGTGGCTATCCTCCGCTGGATAAGGGTAATCGGTGGGAAGCTTCAGCCTTGCGGGAGTCTCCGCCATCTGCTCTTGCCAATAGCGCCAAAGTCGTTCGCCTTCCACTCCTCGCAACAGCGCTGTCTGGCGGTCCACAAAATTGCTCCAACTACGGGTAACCGGCGGTAGGGAGAACGCCTTCCCTGTGTCCAACGCTTCATAAAGTGGCCACAACTCGTTGACAATGACACTCAGTGCCGTGGCATCGGCGGCAATGTGGTGCACAACGAGCAAAAGTAGGTTGTCTGTGGCTGTGCGGCTAAACAAGCGCCCGCGTACCAGGGGGCCATGTGCCAGGTCAAAGGGTTGTTGCGCCGTTGCCAAGATGCTTTCGGCCAATGCGGACCAAGGCTGGTTTTGTACATCGACCTCGGCAAAATCGACGGAATGGGTTGGTAGGATCCGCTGCAGCAACTCTTCATTGTCTCGGCTGTAGACAGTTCGCAATGCCTCATGGCGCGCCACCAGTGCTTGCAACGCTGCTTCTAAACAGTGTACATCAACGGCTGAATGGATGTAGATGGACTGTTGAATATGCAGGCTTGCCTTGTTGACTACGGTCTCATGCCAGACAAAACACTCCTGCTGGTTATAGAGTTGCGGATAGCTCTCGGCCGATTTCGATTGCGTACTGTTGGTGCTTCCTGCAAGGTTCTTCTGCCCATTGGCTACGCTTCCAGTGGTCACGCTTCCAGTGGCTGTGGTGGCCGCGCCATCATCCAAGCGGTTAATTAAAAATTCGGTTAGCTCGGCAATCGTATTCTCTTTAAAGGCTAAGGTCGCGGGGAGTGCGATTTCCCAAGCCGCCGCTAAGCGATTGGCCAGTTGGATCGAGAGCAACGAGTCCAGACCAAAGAGAAAGAAGCTCTCCTGGTCAGCCGGTGTTACGCCCAACAGGTTCGTCACCACCTCTTGTACATGGCCTTTGACCAAGGCTGCGCGGGCAACAGCCGTTAGCGGGGCAAGCTGCCGGCGCATAGTGGCAGTGCCACGCTCGGTTGTGCGTGGTTTCACCAGTTCGGCGAGCAGCGGCGAGAGCGCCCGGCTCGCTGGGTTTTCTTGGAACTTCGGCCAGTCAATCGGCAGCACGCCAACTTGCGCCGCCGCGTGAGTAAGGAGCAGCCCCAACAGATCAACGCCCTGTGTCGGCGCAATCTCACCCAATCCTGTGGCGGCGGTCTGCTTCACCAACTCAGCCGCCAACCCAACCTCAGCCCAACCACCCCAGTTTATGCTCAGCGCCGGTCGGCCTTCCTGTTGCCGTCGCTGGGCCAACGCATCCATAAAGGCATTGGCGGCCGCATAGTTGCCTTGGCCGCTATTGCCCAACAACGCCGCAACCGAGGAAAAACAGACAAAGAAGTCGAGTGGCAGCGCTTGTGTCAGCGTGTGAAGATGCCAGGTGCCGTCGATCTTGGGGGCCATCACCGCCGCAAAGCGTGTCGCGCTTTGCCGCAGCAGGATCCCGTCATCAATGACGCCAGCGGCATGGATGATCCCGCGCAAAGGACCGACGGCTTGACTGGCGGCCAGCAAGCGACGTACATCGGCCCGATTGGCAATATCGGCCTGCAGTACCACGATTTGTGCGCCAGCTTCTTCCATAGCGCGGATGGCGACCGCTGCTTCGGCTGTTGTCACCCCACGCCGCCCAGCAAGAAGCAGGGCACGTGCTCCTTGTGCCACCAGCCACTGCGCAACCTGTAGCCCCAAGCCACCGAGACCACCGGTGATCAAATAGCTTGCTTCTGGGGATAGAGCGAGTGGTCGCACACGTTGCCCCTTGTGGCGCACCAGACGCGCCGCCAATCGTTCTGTGCCGCGTAAAAGTAGCTGCTGCTCCTCATCCGCAAACCACACTTCCTCAAAGAGCGCCGCTGGGTTCACCGTAGCCGTCAGATCAATTGTCGCCGTCAGATCAACTGCCGTGCAGGCGAGTTCCGGCTGTTCCGCTTGGATCGTCCGGGCCAGCCCCCACAGCGGTGCCTGTTGCATTTGCACTCGTGGAACATCGTGACCCACTGCCGCTTGCGTAACAACCCACAACCGTGGACTCTCCCCGCTTTGCAAAATCGCCTGCACAAGATGGAGTGCCGCAATCGAGAGTTGGCGTGCCGCTGTCGGAATCGCCTCATCGGTCGCATCAAAGGTGTCGAGCCCCCACAAGAAGACCACACCGCACAGCTTGGGTCCCAGATTTCCCGGGTTGCTCTCTCCGCGAAGGGACAAGTGCCGTTGAAAAGCCTCGACCGTAACGGTGGGCGCTCCATCTGCATCGTGATAGAGCACACAACATTGCTCGCCCTTTGCTTCCAGCCGCGCGGCCAGATCGGCCCCATACCCTTGGCGATCCGCCAGAATCAGCCAGCGCCCCGCTTCCTGCGCAAAGGCGGAGGTGGTGCCGCGACTGACCGGCTTCCAGGAAAGTTCGTAGAGCCAATCCAACCGTTGTTGGTGTGCCAACAGTGCTTGGCGTTTTGCACGCCGCAATACAAAATTGGTCAACTGTGCCACCACCTGTCCACTCTCATCCACCAAGGTTAGGTCGACGTGCAGGCTATCAGGCGTGGCTATTTGATCGGCGCGTTTTTGTACATAACTCCACAGTTTGCTTTGCCTCTGAAAGTTATTGTAGGGATAGAAGTGCAACTGTTCAACGGCAAAGGGTAGATAGGGATCGGTCGTGGCTGGCATGAGCGCACTTGATACGCGCAGCGCCGCATCGAGCAAAACCGGGTGAAGTTGGTATGCGTCCCCGCTTGATCTTACCGCCACAGGCAGGACAATCGCGCCCAGGGCTTCACCCTCACCAACAAAGAGTTCGGTAAGTGCCTGAAAGGCCGGGCCGAAGTGGATGCCTTGATCACGCAATTGCTGCGCATGGGTTGCCCCATCGATCGCGGTTTGGCAGCGGGCGCGCACCGTTGCCAAATCAAGCAACGCACGCCGCGTCTCTTCCTGTGTTGGCCGAACCTTGCCCGCCGCGTGAAGCTGCCAAGCATCGGGTTGCGCACCGTCGGCCAGGCTATAAATTTGCCAGAGACAGCCCCCATCGGCCGGACTCAACACGGTTTGGAGAGTCACCCCTGGTCTCTGTCCATACGCCGGCGGGGTGGCAGGATCCGCTAGCGGTAAGAAGAGACCTTGTTGAATTGAGCACTCCTCGATCACCAGCGGCGACCGTTGCCAGCGCTCTGCACCAGCGGCCAGGATCATTTCAAGGTAGGCTGCCCCCGGTAAAAGCGGCTGCGCAAAGATCGCATGGTCGGCCAGGTATGGTTGCGTGGTCAGATCGAGCCGCTGCTCAAAGAGCAGTTCCCGATTTCTGGCCGCCAGCGCCGAAGCAATTTGGCGACCCAACAGTGGATGAAGCGCTGGTTCTTGTGGCGCTTGGGGATGGGTGACCGGCTTGGGCTGCACGTCAAGCCAATGGCGCTGTCGTTGAAATGGGTAGCGTGGCAAGCTGACCTTTGCGCGTGGGTAGGCTTGATCAAAGCGCTGCCAATCGACGGTGAAGCCGCGGCAGTACAACGCCGACAAACTCTCCAACATTTGTAGCCACTCTTCGCGTTTGGGATGGATGCTGTGTAACCAGCAGCGCGTCTCATCTGCCGCTAGCCCTTGTTGCCCCAGCCCGATCAACGTTGCTTTCGGCCCAGTTTCCAGAAAGGTGTTGATGCCCAAATCCGCCAGCGTCGCCATGCCTTGGGCAAATTGGACCGGTTCGCGCAGATGGCGGCACCAGTACTCGGGTGTGGCGATTTGCTCATCGGCGAGCGCACCAGTTACATTAGAAACAAGTTGCAGGCGCGGCGGGTGATAGCTCACCCGCCGCGCCACGGCGGCAAACTGCTCCAGGATCGGCTCCATCAAAGGCGAATGGGAGGCAACATGAATTTTGAGGGCGCGCGTCTCAATGCCGGCGTGGTGCAAGGTTTGCGTTGCGGCGGCAACAGCGGCCGTGTTGCCGGCGATGACCACACTTTGCGGTGTATTGATGGCCGCCAGCGAAACTGTTTCGGCATAAGGTGCCAGCAATTGGCGCACCGTGGCCTCGTGCGCGAGTACCGCCACCATGCGGCCTTGGGGTGCCACCTCTTGCATCAGACGACCGCGTGTCGCCACCAAGTGCAAGCCATCTTCCAGGCTAAAAACACCAGCCAGACAGGCCGCCGCATATTCGCCCAGGCTGTGGCCCATCATAACCGTTGGCTCAATGCCCCAGGATCGCCAGAGCGTCGCCAGTGCATATTCGATTGCAAAGAGCGCCGGCTGGGCATAGGTTGCCTTGTTGAGTAGCGCATCGGCCTGCGCCTGGTTGGCGCCATAGAGAATTTCGGTCAACGGTTGATCGAGATATGGCTGCAAAATTGCCGCGCAGTCTACTAGCGTGCGGCGAAATAAAGGCTGCATTTCGTAGAGTTGACGCCCCATGTTCAGATACTGTGGCCCTTGGCCCGCAAAGAGAAAGGCGATTCGAGCGGTTGTGTTGCGCTTTGTGCCCCGTTGGCGGCCTGGGCCATCCGCATCCATACGCGCCTGGCGCAATTTCGTACGCGCGGTCACCGCATCCGCGGCAACGATAGCCAACCGTTGCTCAAAGTGGGAACGGCTGGTTGCTGCTGTGTAACAGATATTGGCCCAGAGCGTTTCATCGTTGTCAACAGACGCAGTGGCTAACCACTCTTCAACCTGTGCGATCTGGGCAACGAGTGCCTGTTTGCTTTTGGCTGAAAGGGGGAGCAGATGATAGGGGCGATCACCGGTACCCAATGCGGAGAGGGATCTGACGCGACTGTGCCCATTGGTATGCGCGTAGAGTGGCGCACCGTTACCATTGCCATTGCCGTTATATGTAGCGTTTAGGCGCGCATAGTCATTAGCTTGGGACGGTAGCGGCACATCCGGCGTTTGCTGCTGCTGCGGGGGCGCTTCGACAATCAGGTGAACGTTTGTGCCGGTTAATCCAAAGCTACTGACCCCGGCTAGGCGACGTTCGCCACGTGATTCGCCGCTATCAACGCTGGCCACCGGCCAGGCAATCGTTTCTGTTGGGATGGCCAGTGGCGTCGTTGCCCACGGAATATACGGGTTCGGTGTGCGTAAGTGTAAACTCGCTGGAATTTCGCCGGCCCCGAGCGCCAGAACGACTTTGATCAAAGAGGCAATGCCGGCCGCAGCCGAGAGATGACCAATATTGGTCTTCACGGAACCGAGCAGCAGCGGGCTCTGCCGCCCTTGGCTCAACACGTGACTCAGCGCCTGCACTTCAATCGGATCGCCCAACACGGTGCCGGTGCCATGCGTCTCCACATATTGAATCTGCGCGGGATGGACGGCGGCATTTTCCAGCGCCTGGCGTAAGAGCGCTTCTTGGGCCAGGCCATTTGGTGCCGTCAGCCCGTTGCTGGCCCCATCGTGGTTGACGGCAGAGCCACGAATCACGGCGCGAACCTGGTCGCCATCGCGCAGCGCATCGGCCAGGCGCTTCAGCACAACCACGCCCGCCCCTTCGCCAATCCCAAAGCCATCGGCCTCGGCGGCAAAGGTCTTGCACCGCCCATCGGGCGAAACCGCCCCCATGTGACAGAGGCCAATCACCTGCTCCGGCGTGAGGACCAAATTCACCCCGCCGGCCAGCGCCAGATCACATTCGCCCGTGCGCAGCGCCTGGCAGGCCAGGTGCACCGCCAACAGCGAGGAGGAACAGGCGGTATCGAGTTGCATGGCCGGCCCATGCAGACCGAGCACATAGGCCAGGCGACCCGCCATCATGCCGCGCAAGTTGCTCAATACGCTGTAGCTGTCAATCTGCTCAGTGGGGGCATTGTATAAATGTTGTGCCGAGTAATCATCCCAAAACGCGCCAATATAGACACCGGTGCGGCTGCCGTGGAGATGAGCAGGGACAAGATTGGCCTCTTCCAACGCTTCCCAAGCGACTTCCAGCAGCAAGCGCTGTTGTGGATCGATGGCGGCTGCTTCCACTGGGCTGATCCCAAAGAAGGGCGCGTCAAAGTGGTCAATCTGATCCAAAAAATGACCGGCGCGCACATACATTTTGCCCGGCGTATTGGGCACAGGATCATAGTACCCATCAACTGACCAACGGCTACCTGGTATGGGCTGCACGGTATCGACGCCGTTACGCAGCAGTTGCCAGAACTTCTCCGGCGTATCCGCCCCGCCAGGAAACCGGCAACCAATGCCGATGAGAGCAATGGCGTAGTCGGCTGCTTCCGCGCCGGCGTGGGTTCTCTCATTTTTGAAGCCGTTGGTTTGGGTGACGGAGTTAGGCTCCACTGGGGGGGCAAGCAACTCGCCGGCAACATGCTCTGCCAATGTGTCAACGGTTGGGAAATTCCAGAGTAACACCGCCGGGATGGGCTGTCCCAGCCAATCGCTGAGAGCCCCGGCGAGATTGACGGCCATCACAGAACTCATGCCATAGTCCGCAAAGGGCTGATTCCCCTCAATTTGTTCGAGTGTCATGGCGAGTTGATCGGCCAGCCACGCGCTGATCCACTGCGCCATGCGAGCGACATCTGCCCGCGTGGCGCTTGCCTTCTGTGGCAACTGCGCAAGCGATCGTGTTGTCTGCGGGGCAGCGGGGGCTGTGGCGGAATGCGCTAGCTGCTCTCGCAGGCTCCGCTTTAGAATTTTACCGGAGCGATTTTTGGGCAGTTGATCCACAAAGTGGATCACGGCCGGTGCCTTGTACTCTGCCAGGTGTTGGCGGCAAAAGTCGATCATTGCTTGTGCGGAGACCATCTGATCGGCTTTTAGCACGATGGCGGCGTGTACTTGTTCGCCCAGCAACGCTTCGGGCACGCCATAAACGGCGGCTTCATGGACGGCCGGATGTTGGTAGAGGAGCTGTTCTACTTCGGAGGGATAGACCTTGACCCCGCCGACATTGACCATATCTTTGATGCGGTCAACAATATAATAGTAGCCATCCTCATCCACGCGCCCAATGTCGCCGCTATGAAACCAACCGTCGCGCAGCACAGCCGCGGTTGCGTCGGGGCGGTTCCAATAGCCGAGCATGACGCTGGGTGTCTGAATTGTAACCTCGCCCAACTCACCCGGCGCGACCTCTTCGCCAATTTCATCGACGACACGGATGCGAACGCCGACCAGCGGTTTGCCCACGGAGCCGGCTTTGGCAGGTGCTGCGTGGTTATAGCTTCCCAGGCAGATCTCCGTGAGGCCATAGCCTTCGTTAATCGCCGTACCATAGCTTTCTTGCCACTTGCGCGCCACTTCGATCGGCAGCGTAGCCCCGGCCGAAATGTAGCGACGAAGCGAGCCCAGTTGCTGGGGCGCGGCTTGGGCCTGCAATAAAATATAGAGCGTCGGCACCCCAAAAAAGATGGTCGCGGCTTCTTCACGGATTGAGCGCAGCACCGGCTCCAACTCAAATTGGCGATGGAGGATCAGGGTTGCACCGGCTGCAAAACAAGGGAGCAATGCCGCGGTTTGGGCAAAACTATGGAACATCGAGAGTGCCAGCAGCACTCGGTCTTCTGGCCGTAGATCAAAGGTGGCAACGGCGGTTTCTGTGGCGCTAATCAGCGCGCCATGCGATAGCAAAGCCCCCTTGGGAAAGCCGGTCGTCCCCGATGTATAGAGCAGCGCTGCCGGGTCGATCGCGGCCATCACGGCACTTTCATCCTGTGTGGCTGCCTGGCGAAGCAAGCTGTCGAAGGAGTCTGTGCCGGCACGCTCCCCTTCAACCAGCACAACCTGTTGGAGTGACGGCGCGGCCATCGTGGCAAGATCGGCATAGAGCGCGGCTGTTGTGATCAGCAACTGGGCCATGCTATCTTTGATGATAAATTCAAGCTCGGCAACTTTTAGGCTGCTGTTGATGGTGACGGCAATCGCACCAAGTTTTTGGGTAGCCAGATAGGCAATGATAAATGCTGCTGAATTGGGCAGGCAGATCGCGACCCGATCCCCGCGTCCAATGCCCAATTGCGCAAAGCCGCCGGCTGCCCGGTTGCTTGCACTGTTGAGTTGTTCATAGGAGTAGGTCATTCCTTCAAACCGGAGTGCCAGGCGCGCGGGAAAGCACCGCGCCCCTACTTCGACATGCTGTGCAATATTCATCTAGTCACCTTGCGTCGCGATTTTCTTGTTTTCTAGGAGTGGAGGATTGGGAGAAGTGCTACGAAAGAGCGGTGTCATGGCATTGGTTACCCCGGCAACTAGACCAAGATTGTAAAGCATAATGGAGGTAATCACCCCAAAATTTAGGAAGAAGACGCCACCGATGACGAACATCCCAGGGGCCATGGAGGCAAACTGATTCACCCGCATGTTCTCTTTATACGCCGCTGTTATGTCAAATAAGTGTGCCACTAGATCCAACGAACCATCCATCAACACAATTTGGGCGGTGTCCGTGGCGATCGTAGAGGCACCGCGCAGGGAAATGGAGACATCGGCTTGCTTGAGCGCAATCGCGTCATTGATTCCATCGCCGACAAAGCAGACCTTTTTACCGGCGGCTTGCAGCTCTTTCAGCAGATCGGCTTTGCGTTCGGGCAACGTGTTGGCAAAGTACGCTTCAATGCCCAATACTTCAGCCAGGTGACGCGTGGGCTCTTCCTGATCGCCGGAGATGATGTACAGTGCCTTGCCCTGTGCATGAAGCGCTTGAACCAGCTGCTTGGCTTCCGGGCGGATGGTCGGTGCTAGTTCGATGGCGCCGGCCAGCGTATGGTTGATGCTGACTAAGACCAGCGAATGGCCCTGTTGATGGACCGCACTATGCAGTGCGGTTAATTCCGCAGGAAGAGGAATCCCTTCCATTCCCATAAATCGTTCACTGCCGACATGCACCGTATTCTCATCTAAGCTTACCTTGATGCCATAGCCAACTTCATAGCGCGTTTCTGCAATCGCGGGGAGCGACAGACCCTCGGTTTTGGCGGCGGCAAGGATGGCATGGGCAATGGGGTGTGACTGACGGCTTTCGGCGGCGGCGGCATAGGCCAACACCGTTGCTTCTGTCCAGCCGTGGTAGGTATGAATTTGCTGAACTTGCGGTTGTTCCAGTGTCAGCGTGCCAGTTTTATCAAAGACCACCGTATCGATGGTTTGCAGTAACTCCAGCGCCCGAGCATCTTTGACGAGGACACCCTGTTGAGCCGCCAGCCGCAAAAAGTTTAACATGCTTAGCGGCCCAACAATCCGCAGATTGTAGCCCAAGGAACTGAGGAGAATTGCGATGCCACCGGTTGCGCCGTGGAGGGGGAGGGCGACACCAGCGGCGATCAACGTCGGCAAGGTCCACCAATTCGCTAACTCTTGGCTGCGTGAATCAAAGACTTGTTTGAAGTCGGCGGTCTGGGCCAGAATTTCGCCGATTTTTGCCGCAATTGTTGCTTCCCCAGCGCGCTCGACTTGGATCAGCACCCGCCCTGCCAGCACCATGGAGGCGGCAAAGACTTCATCTTCAACTATCTTCTCCGATGGCTGTGATTCTCCGGTCAACATGCGTTGATCGACCGAGGCTGCGCCCTCAAGTACCCTGCCATCGGCCGGGATCATTTGGCCGGCCGTAACGACCAGAATATCGCCAGCGCTGATTTCAGCAAAAGGGCGTTCAATTTCAACGCCATCGACCAGCACCCAAACCGTGTGTGGATGCTGACCAAAGACATTAACCATGCTCTCCATCGAGGTATCTTCTGTGCGTTTGAGGATCACCTGGCTGAGTGAGAGGAGGGAAACTGCCAACGAAGCCGCAAAGAAGTTGCCCATGAGGGTAACGCCGGGAATGGCAATTAAGTCCATTGTGGTGGCCGTTACTTTGCGTTTTTCGCGCAAATCGTCAATGCCGGCCTTCATAAATGGATAGGCCGTGTAGATCAGGCCAGGAACGCTCAACAGTGCCAATGGTGGATAGAACAACCGCCCCGCGGTTGTAACGCCCAGGCAAGCAAAGGAAACCGCGGTGTATAGTTGTGCCTGCTGCTCCGCTGCACTAACGGTCGACTCCCCTTCGGACGTTGCACTTAGAACCTGCATCTGTTCTTGGCGTTCACGACCGGCCAGTCTATCAACCACACGTTCGGTGATCTTCTGGACATTTTGCTTAATGTTTACCGGCGCAAGTCTCTTCTGTACCCGTTGCCGCACCGGTGGCACGGTTTCTGCTTGCTTTGATAACAAATAGAGTGGGCGTTTGGGTGGCTGGTACGAAGCACGTGCCCCAATATAGAAAAGGCCGCCGACGGCGGCCACAATAGGAACAGGAAACATGACAAACCTCGTTTTATCTTCTCGCTGAGTCAATTTTTGTACTTTTAACAACAGAAGGATATGCCGGATCGGATGTTAGCAACGCTAGAATCCTATGTTTTGTTGAGGACACCAGTGCGGTTTTCAGCGGCAACCACACTGGTAATGAAATATCTGACATTAATTATCTGTTTCTTAGCTGAATTAGATTTAATGTAAGGTTGTAACTGCTTATTTAATAGTAAACATTGTAGCGGAGACGTAGATAGTTGTCATATTGGGGAGGGGGTAGTGGCAAACAGCGCAGAGCGTAATAACGCAACTAGGCCGCAACGATACCTGTTGCGGCCCAGTTGTTGATTGTAACCCTTACTTAACCAACATCCTACACAAGTTCTACAGGGGTGGTGAAAGAAGGAGTACTACTGCCTTTCAAAGCCACACAATTGCGCGGGGGTAAAGAGTTAAGGTTTCATCACAATCTTGATACAGTTGTCGTGCTTGCCAACAAACATCTTATAGCCATCGGCAGCATCTTCCAGATTCATGCGATGCGTGATAATGTAAGAGGGATCAATCTCGCCGCCATCAATCTTCTCCAATAGCGGGCGGAGGTAATGCTGAACATGGGTCTGCCCCATTTTCATCGTCAAGCCCTTGCCAAAGGCCACGCCCATTGGCATGTTATCAACAATTCCCCCATAGACACCGGGAATCGAAACGGTGCCCCCCTTGCGGCAAGCTTGGATCGCATAACGTAGTGCCGTTGGACGGTCGGTCTGCATATAGACATTTTGTTTCACTTTGTCAAAGAAACCATCGAGCCCCATGCCGTGCGCTTCCATGCCAACAGCATCAATACAGGCATCGGGGCCACGGCCGCCGGTCAACTCTTTGATCTGCTCAATAAAATGATCATCTTCCTCAAAGTTTAGCGTTTCGGCACCACTTTTGCTGCGCGCCATCTCCAATCGTTCCGGCACACTATCAATTGCAATGACCCGTTCGGCACCGAGTAGATAGGCACTCTTAATCGCAAATTGGCCCACCGGTCCACAGCCAAAGACGACAATTGTATCACCGCCCTGAATGTTGCAATATTCCGCAGCTTGATAGCCGGTGGGAAAGATATCGGTGAGGAAGAGCACTTGCTCGTCGCTCAGATGCTCAGGCACCTTAATTGGGCCCACATCGGCAAAAGGCACACGCACATACTCGGCCTGCCCACCAGCATAGCCCCCCATCATGTGCGAATAGCCAAAGATGCCCGCGGTTGCATAGCCATAACCTTTTTCGGTGATCCACGGCTTGGGATTAGAGTTGTCACAGAGTGCATACTGCTCGCGTTGGCAGTAGTAACAATCCCCACAAGCAATTGGGAATGGCACTACGACCCTATCACCTTTCTGCAACTTTTTTACTTCAGCGCCGACCTCCACAACTTCTCCCATAAACTCATGGCCTAAAATATCACCTTTCTGCATGGTGGGGATGTAACCATCGTAAAGATGGAGGTCTGAACCGCAAATCGCTGTCAATGTAACCTTGACAATTGCATCTTTGGGATTCAAAATTTGGGGATCGGGCACCTTCTCAACCCGTACATCTTGTGTACCATACCAACAAACTGCCTTCATGAAATGCTCCTTGTTGTCAGTTACGTAACTCTTCACGGCTCTGTTGGCTCTCAGGGGGGTGACATTCGTAGGTCACTCTTGTAGAGTGACAACGGTGCTGCTTGTCAACCCCCTGAATTCCGGAAGAACCCTCTTCACTTCTTAAATCGTCAGTCTTGGCTTTTGCGCTTTACGCACGACCAGAGGATTGCCCCTCAACCGTGGGGATCTCGCCCGTCTCCATCAAGCTTTTAAAGCGACGGATGTCATCCTTGACCTGCTGCGCTGTAATGCCGTTGAGCAGGCGAGCAAAGGTTTCACCGACAATGCCACCGGGAGGGCTGTACTTAAGATCGACATTCACCACTGTGCCCCGCTCGCCGGTCGCCGATTTAAAGGTGACAACTCCACTCTGCTGCACCTGCGCATCTGGCAGCGTGCGCCAGGCGATCCGTTCGTTAGGCTTGTCCTCGACAATTTCAGCATCCCATGCAACGGGTAAACCGCCAGCCAAGCGTGCAACCCAATGCGAGTGTTTGTCATCACTCTGCTCAACGGTCTGGAGATGCTCCATGAAGTTGGGCAGATTCTCTAGTTTACGCCAATAGGTGTAAAGCTCTTGCGCCGGTTTATTAATGGTTACCGCGCGTTCGATTTCAATCGTGTTGCGGTGTGTGGGCGCTTGGCGCGATTGAGGACGCTCACGCCGCTGCTCCCGTTGGCCACCTTGCCAACCTTGGTGTCGTTGCCAATCGTTGGTATCACCCAGCCCGTTGCTATCACCCCAAAGTGGTTGGCGAGCTGTATTGACATCAAGTGCTTCATAAATCGGTGACCGTTGACTCTGTCCATGCCAGACGAGCGCAGCCCCCAGTGTACCCGTTAATAAACTTGTACGTGAGCGGCTTAGCAAGGCATGGAGTAGGAGGGCCCCACCTGCGGCCACGGCGAGTTGCCGTTCGGTCTGGTCAACATTGGGGCGAGTTTGCCGCTGGGACAGATGACCACGACCCTGATTGTATCGTCCATAACGGGGCTGCTGTGCCCCCTCTGCATAGGAGGACGCGTTATAGGATTGATTGCGGTAGGTCGGATAGGTCTGTGGGGCATGACCTGTAGTTGTTGATGACCAGTTACTTGCGTCATCTCTGTTATAATACCCACGTCGGTGATCGTCTTCGTTTGCTCCCTTTCCTCTTTGCTGTGACTGAGAGGCAGATTCATCCGCAGGATAGGTCTGTGGCGCGCTGCCGCTGGTGACATACTCATCTGGCGTGTAGGTGCTTCCGACATCTTTCCCTTGTGCATATTCTTTGGGAGTAATCTCTTCTTTTTCAGCTGTTTCTGTATAGGGTTGTGGCATAGTAATTTCCTTTGTTCCACTGCTACAGTTAGTGATCTTTATTGTTTGTGTACACTGTATTCTCTTTAGCTTCACCAACGTACTGGTGATACCGGTGTGCTGCGCGTTGCCCCAACATCATTAACAGGTGGCGCCAACGCCTTTGACCCGGTCGCAGCTGATCGTCAATCTCTTGGCCGCGTCGCGTTGGTGAGGGTCTATCGGTGACAGAGTTTTTGGGAGCACTTGGTAAGCCGTAGGTGACAACGAGGCTGAGCAGATCTGCCGTTATACCGGGAAAGAGTCCATGGAGCCGTCCCATAATGCGCGCTGGCCATCCCACATAGTGAAAGGCCGCCCGACGCTTGGTCGCCCGCACGATCTGGCGTGCTGCGCTTTCCGCGCTAGTTGAGATAATCGGCAAGCTTGCGCTCAGGCCAAACCAGGTATATTCCGCCACATGCTGCCCCGTCACCTCGGCTTGCAGATGGGACCCTGTGCGCAATGTGCTTGGCGCAACCGTGGTCACGTAGATCCCTTTGCTGCGTAGTTCTTCGTGTAGCCCTTGTGAGAAGCCCGTTGCAGCAAATTTCGCTGCGCTATAAGGCAGCAAGTGGGGCACACTGACGGTACCACCAATGGAGGTAATGTTGATGATTCGTCCATGATGCTGGGCATACATCTGTGGCAAGATCGCCTGCGTCGTGTTGTAGGTGCCCCAGAAGATAACTGCCATCGCCTCTTTAAAATGGGTTGTGGTCATGCTCTCAAGGGGACCTACCTGGATAATGCCCGCATTGTTAACGAGTATGTCAATTTGACCGTAGTGGGCTGTTACGTGTTCAATCATGGCCGCAACGGCGTCGGGCTCTGTTACATCGCACCGCACGGTTAAAACAGTAATACCCTCACGTTGTAGGTCACTTTGCGCAATCGCCAACTCTTGGCCATCACGCGCACAGATCGCCACCCGACAACCGCTGCGGCCCAATTCTCTGGCGATTAAAAAACCTAGCCCACGCGAACCACCCGTAACCAATGCCACTTCACCCCGTAGCTCATCGGTCCGTCGACGTTGCCACGTCATTAATCCCAGTACAATTACACCACCAATAGCGGTGGCTATTCCCCATTTCGAACGTAACGGCTGCATAACTCCTCCATTGACTTTAGTCATGTGGACACTGTAGTGGAATCGTCGACCGCAGTTGATATATACGGGTACAGAAGGGAGAAAGAAGTTAGATATAGCTTATACATACCGTCGACAAAAGAATCTTCCGTTCAAGGAAGCGTCTGTATTACTGTTACTCTGGCGAGAAAAGAAAAGGCTGGATACAAGTGTATCCAGCCTTCTACGAATCAATTTGTGCCCTTGCCCGCTTTGCTCTAGCCTTTCCCTTGCCACACATCCTGCGTCGTTGCTAATTTGTCCCCCTCAAGCAGGCCAGCTAGGGTAAAAATGATAGCACCGTTTGCCGCCGCGTGAGCGGTCGTCAGCGCGGCCCGATAGTCGGCTGTAGTGAGGGCTGTCGGCTGATCAACCGATTGAATAACGGGGTAGACCGGTTTGGCTGTGAGCTGCGCAATCTCTTTGGTTACATCAGCGATCCAAGAGGTGGGCCGTCTGCACAGGTGATGATAGGTCATTGGGGAGAAGATATCGATGTACGGTGCCAACGCCACAAAGTCTTGGCCGATGACCGTTTCAATCGCACCAGCAAAGTCGGCCTGTTGCCACGGAATTGCAAAGAGGCCTAATGTGATGGACGGCCGGATGGCATGAACGATAGCGCTTGCCGCGGCAACCCAAGTGGTAATCTGGGTAATCCGCCATGCGTGCCATTGATTCGCGTAGTCACAGGGAGCCGTTGGCTCTTCTCCCCACGCCTTGGCGGAGTCATCGTCGAGATTGCAATCGGCGGCAAAGCGCTGTAACGTTGCTGCATCAAAGGAGGTACGCAGCAGGCGCGGTGTGACCACCTCCCACGGCAAGGCCAGCGGATAAAGTCGAGCCAGACGCCGTCAAGCTCGTGCTCTTCGACAAGCGTGCCAAGCTTTGCCAATAGTTGTTCACGCACCGTTGGTTCACTGGGATTAACCCCATGATACCAGTCAATTGGGTCGAGTAGCGTGCCATCCGCCAGGGTAGGGCGGCTAGCGGGGATGGTCTTCCACCACTGCTTGCCCTGGAAACAGGCAAACTCCGCATAGATTTTCATCCCTTGTGCATGAAGTTCTTCGACCAATGCGGGGTCGTCGTAGCCGCCAAAGATTGCGTCGCATCCCCACTGTTTTAGCAGTGCCACTTGTTCTTTGACGCTCTTTTCTGCGAAAGGGGCAAGCGTTGGTGTGAAGCCATAAAGTGCTTTCATTGACAGATCCTCAGGCCAAGTAGAGTTTGTGTCCAGTGCAATTCGCAGCACCGAAACCAATTGCGCGATAAAAAGCCAATTGCTCTGGCTTGGTTCCGCTGATCAACTGGACTTTGTAACAACCTTGTTCTTGCGCATGCTCAATCGCTGCTGTGACAAGTTTACGCCCAATGCCGTGACGGCGCATTGTACGGTCCACCACCACATTTTCAATTTGCGCCCAAGCACGGCCGCCATGGGTGAAATTTGGCACAATTAGCAAGATAAGCGTCCCCACAATCTTTATGGCTTGTTGCCTTTGGCTAGAAGAAACTGCCACCAAAAAGTAGACAAGTTCATTGGCAATCAGGGCACTAATACGTTGTCGGGCTTCGTGATAGTTAGGCATCTGTGCCTGTGGGGAATCTGCGCGGGCGGTTAGCTGTGGCAGCAATCGGAAGAGTTCGTCCACATCTGCTAAATTGGCGTGCCGAATTGTAATGGTTGTTGTATCGCTCTCTGCTTGCATGGTTATTTCTCCATCGGTGCGGGTAGAGTTGCCTTCACTGATCATAGCAAAGTATGCGAAAAAGGCAAAGGGCCCGACCTATAAAGATCGAGCCCTTTGCTGTGCAAGGAGGAAGATTATGAAAGGTAGGCGATAAATGCTACCTGACTAACAAATAATCATGAACCATTGGCCGCACGCATTGCCTTCGCCATCGAGTCGATAGTTGTACATGTATACTCCGCCGCAGCACATAGTAACATTTTTACTCATGTACAAAATGGTACTTTATGGCGCAGCTTAGTGTAGGACCTGCGGCGAAGGTGCGTAGCGACTACTCTATCCGAGCGATGTGCCGTTGAGTACGTTGATCATTACTCTTATAACGGTCACAAACGATCATGTAGGCATTACATGGATGAGGCGGATAGTTTGTGTAAGGCGAACGGTGGTGGTAACGAGTAGACGAGAAACTGTTACGTAAGTGATTGTCCTGGCGTGTTGATTTGTTCAGGGTTGACAAATCAATGAACTATCTGCTCCGTACTGCGCTTCCGGTCTACCGTCCCGGTTGTTTACCGTTGCTTCTATACTATTAATCGTAATTACCCCCGCAAATCCTTCGCGCAATTTACAAAATTCGTAAAACTAATTGCTCTACCTCTGGTAAATTCGTTTGGAAGTTTCCGATAAGGGTAAGTATAAGGATCAATTTGCGCTTATTTTGACCGTGGCAACCGATCATAGATGGTGCGACGCATCAGTTGTTCGGCAAGCGAGGGGAAGAGCCGCCCGAGAATTGCTGCCCCATGATTGGCCATGCCAGGGATCAATCTCCGTCGTCGCGCGTGAACGGCTGCCAGAATCAGCTGTGCTACTGTTGAAGGGGGCATGCGGCTGGCTTCACGGCGGTTGTCCGGGCTATAGCGACGAGCATGGGCAGTGCGCGTCGGGCCTGGGAAAACGGTAAGGACATGGCTCTGTTGGGAAACAGCCGCAACCGCTAGGCTGCGGGCATAACTAGCGAGGGCATCTTTGGTGGCCGCGTAAAGGGCAGCGCCTGGATAGCTCATGAAGCGTGAAAGGGAGGAGATAAAGACAAAGGATGCGCCAGGAGCCATCCCGTGCTGGCGTAGCAAAAGCGCCGTGAGGAGCAGGGGCGCAGAACAGTTTATATCAAAGACCGCGCGTTGGCGCGCAAGATTGCTGTCAACAAAGGGTCCAACCGCGCTGATCCCAGCATTATGAATGAACAGATCGATCGGCGGCCGCTCTGCCAGCGCAGCGACTAATAGTGGTAGCGCATCAGTGGCAGAGAGATCGCCATCAACAAAGTGGATATCGACGCCCGCTGCTACTAACGCGGTTTGCAAAGCCTCGGCGCGTGGCCGATCAACATCAATCCCTGTGATGGCATATCCCGCTGCCCCAAAGGCTTCGGCCAATGCGCGGCCTATGCCATCGGCGGCACCCGTGATCACACAGTGGGGTTTGGGACGGTTGCCTGGAGGGGCACCCTCTCTTTGTGCGTTTACCACCCGTTGTTCCCTGGAAGTCGTATCGGTTACTGTCGTGCGCCAGCGCCACTGTTGCATCATCCTGTCGAGCAATGTATCGCCAATGGTACCCACTGTGTATAGGACCTGATTGGCCAGGCCAAGGGTAACTGTGTGGTGATTGGAAGCTACCGCGGCGACGATTTGATGGGCAACCTGTGTGGCACTGGGAAAACGCTCTGCGCGCAATTTCGCGGGGTCAGCACCGCTTTTCGCATGCATGTTGGTACGTGTTGCGCCTGGGCGTATAATCTGTAGGCGAACGGGACTTTGATCGGCGGTTAGTTCAACACGCCAACTGCGGACAAAGCCTTCCAGCGCTACTTTTGTTGCGGTATAGGTGGCATAATCAGGTCCAGCAAAGGCTGTCGCCACCGAACTGATAAAGACGAACTTGCCTCTGGCACGCGCAACCAAGGGAAAGAGCATGTGACTAAGTGCCATTGGTGCCCACAAGTTGATTTTGATCTGATCACGTAAATTGTCGATTGGCTGTGCGGCAATTGTGCCCACGTAACCAATGGCTGCATTGTGGATCACGAGATCAATTTCAGAAATACTGTGTTCGTATAGCCATGATGAGAGTTCGGCAGCACAATTTTCATCGGCCAAATTAGTCTGGCAGTAAGTGGCGTCGGAGAAGATCGGATCCGTCAGTGCGGACAAGGGTCGTCGTCCTATAAGCAATAGCCGCACTGCTTGCATCTGGTACGCCTTTGCCAAGGCCAGACCAATTCCGTCCGTTGCGCCCGTGATGAGAATGGTTTTCATAGAGTATCGTGGTTGAAGGTTTTAGCGATTGGGTACAGAATCGCTGTGAAACTGCAATGGAACTGTTTGATGGCTTTGAGCGTTTTGTAAACAACTGCGCAGTTGTATCAACTCTTTGCCGTTTTCTAGCGTGATGATCATGAAAACGATAGAACTAACTGAAGATAGATGGTTGCTGTAGTACCGAAACATAGACTTACAAACTGGTAGGTTTATGCCGCCAGTTTGTCCCATCTGTCGCTCTACGTAGGACGATTCCGGAATCCCCAATTCAGATCAAAGTCTCTATGATGGTGATCGTTGCTGTGATATGCTAAGAATGCCTCTACACAAGTAACTCCACAGGCATGGCCATGCGTAATTGGGCTGGGAAATACAAAGTGATCGCTGATTCGATCACAACCGTACCTTCCACTGAACGCTGGTCATGATGCCTGAACTTCACCAACCGACGCTTGAATGAAGGAGCATACGAATGAAACGAGGATTTACCATCGGTCAGATTGCTAAGGCTATGCGTTGTCATGAGCGCTCTGCACGAATGTATCTTTATGAAGTCAACCAAGCCGTGGATTTCTACGCCGATAACTTCTCTGAACTGGTTGAGCTACAAACGGTTGTGGCCCTCTGCCGTAAACACCGCGACAGCATCATCGGCCGCCGCCTCGCCGTTCTCCTCCAGGCTGGGTAGAGCGGTGAAAGTAAACAGGTAAAACAGTCGATCGGTAAATCGGTGGGATATTGTACTACCGATTTACCGATCCCTAAATCTTCAATGCAGGAGCTAACTGCTCCTCGGTGGGTTCCGCTCAACAGTACCACGGCTCGCTCAGCCGAGGGGTAAAATGTGACCGTTCACGGGCGAGAACGGCGAGCATGCTCGCCGTTTCTACGCCTGTCGACGTGACACCAACAACCTCACTTGTCAATGTCCACACTTGGGAAAAGATTTCTCGACGTGTCTGCCCCGCTTTATCTGCCTGTTCAACTAAGTGAATCACCGCCTGTTGTAGAGCATCGACGTGTGGGTCTGGATGATTCCACGGATAGACGAGTGCTTGCTCGTCAAACGGATGGACCAATGCGTTGATGCTGGGCAAGTCGAGCAGCTTGGATTGGGCGGTAATCAGCAGACGGATCGCGTATTGAATTGGGGCCACGTTATCTACCAGATCGAGTTCCGCAATCACTTGCAATAGATCGCGGTATCCTTCGATTGAAATCCACGGATTAAAGGCGACGAAAGTGGGATTGAGCGTCATCCCCAAATTGCGTAATTGCGCCGCCGCCGCGATAAAGTGCTCTCGACTATGCCCCTTGTCCAGCAACTGCAGAATCTGATCGTCAACCGCTTCCACCGCACTGGTGATAAAGAGACAGCCCGTATCGCGCAAGATGGGCAGCAGATCGGCATGGTTGTGCAGATGCTCCACTTTGATCGTCACATCGTAGGTGAGATCGGGAAACTCGGCATGGAGCGCCTCGACAATCGGGATCGCATGGCCGGGGCCGTTAAAAAAGTCGGGATCGCCAAAGGTGATATGCTCAGCGCCAGCAGCCACCTGGTTGCGAATGTCGGCGAGCACCACATCGCGCTGGATCACTCGAAATTGACCACCATAGACCGGCACAATCGGGCAGTGGCGGCAGGTGTGTTTGCAGCCGCGAGTTGCTTCGGTATAGCCGACCGTGCGTGGCCGCCCATCACCCATTTCCAAAAAGGCATATTGCTGCAAAGCAGGTAAATCATCGCGTTCAGGAACTTGAAATTGTTGACGATTACGCGAAATCAAGGGCAATTCTAACGCCGCGATTGGCGACGACGCTTGCAATGCCTTGGCCAGTGCAACCAACCCTTCCTCAAATTCACCACCGAGGATCGTCTCCACGCCCATATTGCGCAAATAGGCATCATTCAGCGGCGCATAAAGGCCATAGCAACAGAGATGAACCTGTGGGTTGATTGTTTTGACTCGCTCAATCAACGGTACCGCAATGCGCGTGGCCGTGTGCATCGGCAGGTGAAAAGCGATCAGATCGGCTGTCTTGATCGTGCTTTCATTTAGCGCCGTAACCGTCAGATCCTGACAAGTTACCTGCATACCTACTGCGCGTAGCCATGCAGAAGGCGACGCCAACCCAAAGGGCTGACGGCCCATTTCATAAGTAGAGAGCAATACGATAGAGATCTGTTTCATGAGAATATTTCTTCAACCGTTAGTTGGATCTCCAATGCTGGATCAATAATTTCGCCGCGCGTGTAGGTTTCCCACTTCTCAATCGAGCGGTAGACTGTAATTGCATTAATTGCCGGTTCAATCAGCCAGCAGGAGTGGATGCCAAGTTCGAAATAGACCTTGATTTTTTCAATCAACTCGTAAAGCCCTTGTTTGGGCGAGACAATTTCAATGGCTAGTAAGGGCATCTCATTCATCCGCAGAATATCATGCGGACGACTCAGCCCGCGTTTGGGATAGAGACTAATAGCAGGCTTGATCTCTTCACGGCTGCGGACATCGAAACGGCTCAGGTCAATATCGCGCACATCGAGTGTGAGTTCGCTGATCGGTGTGTATTTGCCGGATTGCTCAAAAAGACTGCCCAGGCGCATCTGCACATAGCCGTGGTTGAATGAACCCATTGCTGCTGTTTCCTCAAGCTCTTCATCGAGTAGAAATGTTGTCATGTGTACGTCCTTTTGCTACGTACTGTTACAGTACCTTCGTTTACAACCCGTCGCATACAATCCGTAAAAGCGGTGGGGTGCCGACCGAGCAACCAAGTTAGAATCGTTGGGTTGCCACAGAATCCATGCGCTTCATAATAGACAAACATTCGTAACAGTGTCTCGGTTGCATAATCACTGAGACCAGCCTTTTGGGCATTTTGTTGCCAACGATCACGCTGCTCTGTTACGGCACGCACCGTCCGCCCGACTACTTCACTCAGGATAGCAGCGACCGCGTCTTGTGTCAACCATTCAGCCGTAGCTAACTCATAGATCGCGCCGTTGTGCCCCTCCGTTGTCAAAATCACTGCTGCCGCTTCCGCTACATCTCCCAGATCGACCATGCCCAGCTGCGTCGATGTTGCGTAGGGAATACGATAGATCCCTTCGTTGACAATCATGGACCAGCCAGACAGCACATTTTGCATGTATGCCGCGGGTTGCAATATCGTGTAGTCAAGCCCAGCCGTGAAGAGTAATTCTTCAACGCGCAACTTCTGCCAGTGGTGAGGCATTGCTTCGGTTTGTGGATGGAGAACGGAGTGGTAGACCAGACGGCGAATGCCGACACGTTTGGCGACAGCAACCACGCGCTGCACAATCGCCACTTCGTCCGGCTGCATGTTGGGGCAGATCAGATAGATGGTATCGATCTGTTGGCCGGCGCGCTCTATATCATCCGCACTGCGCAAGTCGCCAACGACGACCTCCGTCGCACCACAAGCGTGGAGTTCAGCGATCTGTGCGGGCTGTCGGACGAAGGCACGCGTCGGCGCGCCACGCTCAGCCAATGCCTGGGCAACTGCTTTTCCCGTCTTACCAGCTGCGCCGGTAATGAGGATCATTTGCTTACCCGGATTGATACGCCGCTGCCCATCCCCCGTAACGGTGTGAGATCACCGAGCAGCCGGCCAAACACATTGACGGGGCTGTAGGCACGCGGCTCGCTTCCCCGACTCACCGGTGTGGGACCGAAGAAGATACAGAAGGCGTTGCCCGGTGGCCAATAGGCAAGGGTACCAACCGCGACTTTGTCGCAAGCATCTTCTGCTTCGGCCAATGTAACAGGAATGCGAAAGTAAAACTCGTCGCCCCATTTTGTGGTAGAAGCTGCCAAAGGCAGCGCGGCGAGAATCTGCGCTGCTGTCTCACTCTCATTCAATTCCGCCGGAAAAGCGTGACCATCTATGGTAACTGTCACAGCGGCCATTTTGCCCCCTATCCAATTGCCCAGTCGACCTTTGGCTTCTTATCTTTTTTGGAGCTGTTGTTTGGTTTGTTTTGATTAGATTTGCCCGGATTAGACTTACTGGGACTAGACTTACTGGGACTTGCGTTGCTCTGCTCCTGTGTGGGCGCAGATTGTCCATTCGCTTCTTTGCCCGGCCAACTCAACCCAATCCGGCCCCGTTCTTTTTCGACCTTTTCGATTGCCACAGCAATAACCTCACCGACACTGAGCACTGTCCCCTGCGGAATCTGGCTGCGGTGGAGCAGTCCATCCTGCTTAACGCCAATATCGATAAAAGCGCCAAAGTCGACAACATTGCGCACCGTGCCATCGAGTTCGAGACCGGGATAGAGATCATCCATCGATAACACATCGCTGCGCAAAATCGGTGCCGGCAGATCTTCGCGCGGGTCGCGACCAGGGCGAACCAACTGCTCAAAGATGTCAACCAGGGTTGGCTCACCGACGCCAAATGCTGCGGCCAATTCAGCCAATGGCCGTTCGCTGCGTAGCGCCGCCAATTTTTGCTCACGTTCTTCCATTGGTGCATCGATTGCAAGCGTAAGCTCTTTGAGAATCTGCTTGGCCACGGCGTAGCTCTCTGGGTGGATCGCGCTCGTATCGAGTGGCTCATCGCCATCGCGCACCCGCAAAAAGCCAGCTGACTGTTCAAAGGCTTTGGGGCCAAGACCACTTACCTTGAGGATCGCCTTGCGGTTGGGGAAGGGGCCACTCTCATCGCGATAGGCGACAATGCGTTCGGCCAATTTGGGGCCAATCCCGGCCACATAGGTGAGCAGGGCGGGTGAGGCGGTGTTTAGATCGACGCCAACTTGGTTGACCACACTCTCCACCACGCCATCGAGCGAACCGGCCAATTCTTTCTGGTTGACATCGTGTTGATACATGCCCACGCCGATGCTCTTGGGGTCGATCTTGACCAACTCGGCCAGCGGATCCTGCACGCGCCGCGCAATCGAGACGGCGCTGCGCAGGCTGACATCCAACCCCGGTAATTCGGCCTTGGCCAGGGGGCTTGCGCTATAGACGCTTGCGCCCGCTTCGTTGACCATCAGGTAGTGGAGCGACTTGCCTTTGAATTGGCTCTGAATCAGTTCCGCGATCAGCTGCTCGGTTTCGCGCGACGCCGTACCGTTACCAATCGTTATGAGTGAAATACCATGCTTGTTAATCAGGTCACTCAGCGTGCGTAGTGCTTCCGCCTTTTGCCTCTGTGGCTGGTGCGGGTAAATGGTATCAACTTCCAGCAACTTGCCTGACGCATCAACCACCGCCAATTTGCAGCCGGTACGATAGGCCGGATCGACCGCTAGGATATTGTGGCCGGAGAGCGGTGGTTGTGTGAGGAGCCCACGCAGGTTGGCCGCAAAGACCTGGATCGCGTGCATCTCCGCTTGTTCGGTCAGCGTACTGCGCACGTCGCGTTCAATCGCGGGCAACAAAAGCCGTTTAGCAGCATCCTCGATCGCCAATTCCATCTGCTCAAAGAAGGGCGAAAGCTGGTTGGGGCGAAAGACTGTGGTAATAGCGTTGCGCCAATCGCGTTCCGGCACCTCGACGGCAACGCGCAGGATCTTCTGCTCTTCACCGCGATTGACAGCGAGAACTTGATGGGGGCGAATGCGGTCGATGCGAAATTCAAAGTCATAATAGAGCGCATAGACTTCGCGCTCGTCGACGGCATCGTCAATCTTCCCGGCGCGCGCCGTGGCAAATCTGAGCGCCTTTTCGCGCGTGACACGACGTACCTCGGGGTTGTCGCTAATTGTCTCGGCGACAATGTCACGCGCACCCGCCAGCGCCTCTTCAACAGATTCGACCTGCTCGTTGAGGAAAGCTGCAGCCAGCGCGGCTGGATCGCCATTGCCGCGTAGCTGTGCCAGCATCTGGTTGGCCAGTGGCTCCAGCCCCTTTTCGCGAGCAATCATCGCGCGTGTACGTCGTTTGGGCTTATAGGGTTGGTAGAGATCTTCCAATGCCGTCAGCGTGGTGGCGGCTGTTAATTCGGCGCGCAATTCCTCGGTAAGCTTGCCCTGTTCTTCTATCGAGGCCAGAATCGTCTCACGCCGTTCGTCGAGCTTGCGCAGGAAGTCAATTTGACTTTGGATGGCGCGCAACTGCTCTTCGTCAAGCCCGCCGGTTGCTTCCTTGCGATAGCGGGCGATAAAGGGGATGGTATTGCCATCGTCCAGCAATGCAATCGTCGCGGCAACTTGATTGGCGCGGATATTGAGCTGGGAAGAGATTGTATCGGCATAGGTTTGCATAAGTAGAATCCGTCCGGTTGCTAAATTTAGGGGTTAAATACGGCAGGTATGCGCAACATATCAGCATTGTACAGGCGTTGGCGTTCAGCTATACGTTCTGGTAGATTGAGTTGTAAAATTTCAACAGTGACACGGCCTTCCCCACGATGTATTTCGGCAATGATGTGTTCCATTTCAAAGGATAAGAATGAGGCTCACCGTAATATTATACGCGACAAACGCCTTAATCAGCAATTCCAGCAGTGAAGCTCTCGAACGATTGTGCTATAGCGTAACAGGTTTGGCTATTCGGCGACGTAGTCAGTTCAATCGATTTATTCGTGTAGCCAAAACAGGCGAGTCAAAGAATAAAAATCAGGTACTTCCTTAATCCGCTGTAGTGTCTACCCCAAATACGCACCTAGCGCCTCACCCATTGCCAACCCCGATAAGGCCGCGCCTTCGATGCGTGGATGGCCAAAGGCGTCGCCGCCAAAGAACAACGATGGTAGCCCATGTGCCTGTAGAAAACGGTCGGGGTGGATGACCGTTGGTAATGCGTAGCGCCACCGTTTCAGTTGGGCCGCGTGTGTGATGATACGACCCGAGGAAAAGGGCTGTAGGCTGGCTTGGAAGGTCGCCAATAATTCCTCATCTGGCGCGTCATAATTGGCCGCGCTGTAGGCGGGGCTGGCGTGGACGGTAAGTAACTGCACATCGGGTGAAATTCCTTTGGCCCGGTTATCCGCCACCCAACTGATGTCAGTGCCGGGGCGTTGTAGCGCGCCCGGTGGTGGCAATGCAATATTACCTTCCAGCCAAAAGAGGCCGCAAAGACAGGGCGCATAGGCGATGAGCGTGAGGGCGGTGCGATCTTCTGCTGCCAACGGAACCTGCCCCGCATCCAGCAAGGCCAACGACTGTGGTACCGGGGGCGTGAGGATGAGCGCATCGGCAACGTACGTGTTGCCCACTTCATCGATGGCGGACCAGCCAGCCTGCGTTTGCGTGACCGCGGTAATTCGCCGGTCGGCGTGGATGGTAGCACCGGCTGTGGTTACTTGATCCGCCAGATCGTGGGCGAGCGCGTTCATCCCGCCGCGGATTGCGTAGCGTGGATGGCCATCGTCCGGGGCCTCTATGAGACTGCCATCGCTCCAGCCGGTGCCCCAGATATAAGCCAGCCCAGCCCTTTGCCAGGCCTCGACATGTTGCCGAAAGATCTCATTGCGCACGGTGAAGAATTGCGCCCCAGAATCGGCGTGACCAGGGCCAATGGTACGCGTTGCCAACCGACCTCCAACCGTTCGCCCCTTGTCGATGATCGTAACCTGGTGACCGGCGGCAACAAGCGTCTGCGCGGCCAGTAAACCACTCAGGCCCGCGCCAATAATTAGAATTGTTGGTTGTGGCATCTGGTCATCTCCAAGTTTGGTCGAGTACGGCTAACGTCGCGGCAATCACCTGCTCCTGTTGAGCCCCCCGTGAGATGGTTGCTTCATTGTCCCCTGGCTGTGGACCATACCAACCAAATTGGGCATGATCGCCCCCTTCAATCGGCAAAAACGTTGTCGTTGACGGCAACAACGCCCGGGATGCATCGATATCTGTCGGTGTCGCCAGCCCATCGAGGGTGCCGGAGATCGACAGGACAGTTAAATCGCTTTGCCCAGCCAGCGAGTTGCCGGCGGCGGGATAGGCGGCCCACAGGATCAGCGGATCAATTTGCCCAGGATGGTTGGCCACAAAGGTCGCCGCTATCGCGCCACCGAGGGAATGGCCTCCCAGCGCCCAATGTTCGATATTCGGGTATGCAGCGATCACCTCCTCGGCGCGATTGGGGGCGAGGACCGCTAAATTCAGTGGCATGGGCGTTATCACAACGAGATAGCCGGCGGCAGCGATCGCCTGGGCTGCCGGTGCATAGGCGCGTGGATCGACGCGGCCTCCGGGATAAAAGATCAAGCCGCCCGTTGGTTCACGGCCTGTAGGGGTAAAGATCAGCCACGCCGTGTAATCGACCGCGACATCTGCCGTTGAGTTCAGTGCCGCCAATGCCTCTGACATTGGCTCTGCAGCTTGAGATGCCCACCAGGCAAAGCCAATCCCCGCCACGACAAAGGTAATCAACATCACGCTGACAATGTAGGTAATCTTGCCACGTAAACTCAACTTACGAAAGCGCATATTCACTCCAAATCTGCTAAAAGAAGTTCTGCCGCCACCTTGCCAGAGAGCGTGACCATGGGGACCCCACCGCCAGGGTGGGTGCTGCCACCAGCAAAGTAGAGCCCTCGAACGTGTGGGCAGCGATTGTGTGGGCGGCGAAAGGCGTTCAATGCTTTGTTGGAGGAAATCCCATAAAGCGCACCGCGCCAAGCCCCCGTCCGATCCGCCAGGTCGACCGGCGTGCGCACCGTACTATGGCGGATCTGCTGGCGAATGTCAAGACCAAAGTCGGCCAATGTCGCCAAGACGTGCTCCCGATAGCGCGCCTCTTCGGTGGCCCAGTCGAAGCGGGTTTTTCTGGTAGCGCTTAGGGCGGGTGCGTTGACAAGCACAAACCAATTTTCACAGCCGGGTGGGGCATGGGATGGGTCACTTTTGCTCGTAATAGCCACATAAACCGTTGGATCACGCGGGGGGATGCCTCGCTGAAAAATGTCATCAAATTCGCGACGATAGTCTGGCGCAAAGAAGATGTTGTGGTGGGCCAACTGGGGGTGTTCCCCTTCGACACCGAGCAGCAGCACATAGCCCGAGCAAGAAGGATCGATCTTTTCTAGTGTTGCCCGTTGGGAGTTTACTGCGGCTGTCGGCGGCAATAACTTCGTGTAGACAGTCGAAACATCCACGTTGGCAATCACGGCTGTCGCGTCAAACCGTCTGCCATCGTTGAGAATCACCCCGGTGGCACGGCCTGCCTCGACGGTGATCTGTGCCACGGCGCAGTTGGTGTGGATCTCAACCCCCAATTCGATGGCCAACTTCCGTAGCGCGATCGCAATCGCATAGATCCCGCCGCGGGGATACCAGACGCCACCGGTCAATTCGACATCGGCGATAACCCCGAGCGTAGCCGGGGCCAGATAGGGGCTAGCTCCTACGTAGGTGGCAAAGCGCCCCAGCAGCTGACGCAACTGCGGTGAGTGCACGTGGCGGCGAATGACCTGGTCGAGTGTCAGCCACGGGTCGATCTTGAGGAAATCAAGGGGCGATGCCTGCAAAAAGCTGCGCCAACTTGGTGGTTGCCCGTAGATAAAGGCTGGCCCGGTGATTGTATGGAGCTTCGCAGCGTAGGCGAGAAAGGTGAGGTAGCCCTGGAGATCACGTGGCTCGATTGCGGCGATCTGTGCCGCCAGATTGGGCCAGTCGCGTGTAACATCGAGATGTGAGCCATCCCGATAGAAGTAACGCGTCAAGGGATCGACTGGCTCCAGCGTCAGATAGTCGGTTAAGTTGCGCCCCGCGGCGGCAAAGAGATCCTCGAAGACATGGCGCATGGTAATCACTGATGGCCCCGTATCCCACCGAAAACCGTCGGCGCAAAACTCACCCATCTTGCCGCCCACCGCTTCGTTTTGCTCAAGCACCACCACCCGTTGGCCGGCGACAGCCAGTCGGATCGCCGCGCTCAAGCCACCGATGCCGGCGCCGATAATGAGAATTGGCGGATGGGATGTTGTGTGATCAGCCATTGGGTAAAATTCTCCCCTTCCATTTTGGACCGCCATGCCAGTGCCACCAGAGCGACTGGAAGGCAATCCCCGTCATCAGCAGCACGGAAAGCGGCATCAAGCACGCGTCGTGTCGCCGTTGTCGGGTGGCGTGGGCCGCAAGAAAGCGCAAAAGCAGGCCAAGCAGAAGGAGTGTCAGCGGCCACAGCGGCCAATAGGGTGTGGCCGCAAAGATTCCCCAAGCCAGCCAAAGCCAGGGTCCCACAAAGGTTAACAGATGAAAAATTGTCGATGCGCCAAGAAACAGGGGGGAGCCATTATGTCCCGCTAAAATATTTTTCGCATAGCCAAAGTAAGTCTCTTGCCAGCTATGATACATCCGACAAGAAATCAATCCAGCACCATCGGCCATGCGCAGGCGATCGCCGCTTGCCTTCACCCGCTGCGCCAGCAATACATCATCGAGAACGCGCTTGCGCACTGCCGCGTGACCACCACACCGTTCATAGGCTACCCGGCGAAAGAGCAAACACTGTCCATTTGCCGCCGCTGCTGAGGGATAGGGGGTGTGGTGAGCCAGCCAGACGGGCAGATAGGCCCAAATGGCAAAGCTCATGAGCGGCACCACCAACCGTTCGCCCCAGGTGACCGTTATTTGTGTCGGCCAGACGGTGAGCAGATCGGCTGCCTCTGCTTGCTGAAGTGCGACGAGAGCAGATAATGCCGACGGTTGCCACCGTACATCGGCGTCGGTGAAGAGGAGGAGATCGAATTGGGCGGCCTCTGCCAATTGATGACAGGCCCAGTTTTTGCCACTCCAGCCGGTGGGTAGTGGTTGACCCGCCAGCAGTCGAAACCTTGGATCACTCGCCGCTGCCGCAGTCGCGACGCAACTCGTTGCATCTTTAGAGTGATCATCTAGAACAATGACCTCATAATTTAGATACTGTTGTTGCAGGAGTGCTGTCACGGTTGCGCCGATCATCGCCGCTTCGTTGCGCGCCGGAATTAAAACAGAAACGCGTGGTTGCTGTTTGGGCGACAGTTGTGCGGAAAGACCGGGAAAGGCCAACAGATTGTGAATCAGAGTTGCCAACATCACCAATAGGGCACCGGTGACGAAGAGCGCCAAGATCAAAAGCACAAGCACAAGGATCGTCATTGGTCCCCAATCTTCTCTTGGCGACGGCGCAACTGTGGTGGTTGGCGCAAGTCGGCGCGATGTTTCCAGCCGACAATCAACAAATTGAAGAGACACACGGTCCAAATTACCCACCGTTCTGGCCGAGCATCTAGCCCATTCCAAGCGGCGGGTGTCAAACCCAGGTAGATAACCATGCCACTAATTGCGGTCAACACGGCCCAGCCATTGGCCCCCAGCAAGTAAGTACAGAGACCCAACAAGATCCCCCCAACGGATGGCCCTTCCCAAATCGTGAGGCCACACCAGATCCCGCCCGTCGTCGCCACCGCTTTACCACCCCGTCCGCCCAGGAATGGCGTAAACGCATGGCCCAGCACCGGCAAGATGGCAATAAGCACAAGCGGCCACCCCGTAAACCTCAATTGGAAATGGGCAATACCAACCGGAATCGCGCCTTTGAGAAAATCAAGCAGCAACGCCAATGCCGCCGCGCCTTTACCACCAGCACGCAACACGTTGGTCGCGCCGGGATTGGCATCGCCGACGCTCCGAATATCTTTGCCGAGCAGGAACCGTCCGATCCAGACGGAAAAAGGGAGGGAACCACTAAGAAAGGCGAGCACGAACCAAAGAATCATCAGTAGAACCACCAATTGTCGACCAATCCATGAGTGCGCAGATGCAGGTGTGGCTATCATACTGGAAATCTGGAGATGGTTCAAATAAGGGTGTGTCCCATTTGGGGGATTACACAAATGGACCGATTTGATTGTCCGATGTAGTCCCCCAAATGTGGTACGCACCCTTCAAATAAGATAGATTGAATTAGTAATAGAGGTGTGATAAACTCAACTTCACCAACATTTGACCGCAGTGGACAGAGAAATCGCAATGCGCATCTTCAATACCTCCGGCCCCTGTTACCCGGAAAAACATGATACGGTCATGCGTGAAGCGTTGATCGCCAAGGGCCAAGCACTGGTGGCGGAAGGACGCTTTTTCACCCTCTTCGCGCCGCGACAGTCGGGCAAAACGACCTATTTTCAGTTGCTGCTCGATCAACTGCGCGCAACCGGCTACACCGCGCTGTGGATTAGTTTTGAGGGCTTTAAGACGCTCACGCGAGTTGAATTTTACCAAACGCTGACCGCCGATCTTCACGACGAATTTGTACGATATGACGTTGCAGTGGATAGAGCTATTCATAACCAGATAGACTTGCAACGCCTACTGCGTGATGTATCTGACCAAATCAATGCGCTTATTCTCGACATTGACGAATTTGAAGACATCCCCGAAAGTGTACTCAATGAGGTGATGCACACCTTTCGGGCAATGTATCAAAAGCGGTACCGACATCAATTGCAATCGCTGATGTTAGTTGGCGTCAGCACAATGGCCGAACTCATCCTAACCTCAGCTTCACCATTTAACGTAGCTGACGAATTGGAACTGCCTTACTTTACCTTGGCGGAAGTCGAAGAGCTGACGGGACAACACACTACGGAAACCGGACAACCCTTTGCCGCGGCGGTCGTTCGCGCCATCTACGAGAATACGCAAGGCCAACCGGGGCTTGTCAACGCGCTCTGTCACTACCTCGTGACGGAGATGGTCCCCGACCGCAGCCAATCCGTGACCCTGACTGTTTTCTACCCGACGCTCAAGCATTTTCTCACGGCACGTTTTGACAAGAATATCAGCAACATTGTGCAAAAGGTTAGAGAGCAACGCGAATTTATGTTGCGTATTCTCTTTGATGACACACCCATTCCCTTTACCGTTAACGATCCTAATCTTGCCTATCTTTACGCTCACGGTGTGATCGCCAATGTAGATGGCAATGTAGATGTTGCCGTGCCACTCTACAGCAAGGCGCTGATTGCAGCGTTTCGCCCGTTTCTCAATGGCGAGGCAGAGCATTTCACTTCTGCACAAGATCATCTGCGCGACTATGTAAACGCAGCCGGCCTCAACGTGCGTGCGCTGCTCGACAAGTATCGCGATTATGTGCGGCGACGGGGCTTTCGTGCCTTTGATACAGCCCAGCTTAAAGAAGGGGCCTGGCACTATTCGTTGGATGGCTTTATCAACTTCTTTGTCGAGCGGCTGGGGGGTGACACCTTGATCGAGGTGCCAAGCGGTCGCGGGCGGACGGACATCGTGATTCTCTATCAACAGCAAAAATACATCATAGAGACCAAGCGCTTTATCGACCAGAGCTATTTTGAAAACGGCAAATATCAGTTGGCGGACTATCTGACGTCAGAGCGTATTGACGAAGGCTACTACGTCGTCTTTAGCAATAAACATAGCGATGAAGATACGCTTTACTTCGATGAGCAGATCGCCGATAAGCATATCTGCTCCTACATCA
This sequence comes from Caldilineaceae bacterium, assembly GCA_034432375.1. Lineage (GTDB taxonomy): Bacteria > Chloroflexota > Anaerolineae > Caldilineales > Caldilineaceae > JAHBVH01. The sequence goes on along the minus strand of DAOUCA010000038.1, from coordinate 235 downwards.
TCCGCACTAACTTCGAACAACCCAGTCGCCGTCGTGCACCAACCATCGCGTCGGACAGTGAGACGATAGGACAGTGAGTCAGTGGTTGTCTCACTTAGTCAATACCTTCGCCAATTTGCCGAATTGCTCCCTCTGGGCGGAACGGTCTGAATGCGCCAGATGAGCAATTAGAATGCTGTATGGGATTTGCCAGAGCGAATTTAAATGGCTCACAGTATAAATTCCATACCCCATT
>DAOUCA010000037.1:0-6904 GCA_034432375.1 Caldilineaceae bacterium | reverse complement strand
GCGGCCATCTCTTCGTCGGGCAATTCGACCAAGCCCGCTGGATTTTCAGGCAGAGCGGCCAATTCAGCGGCGCTCAAGCTGTTGCGATATTCGGCATCTTTCCAGGCTCGGATAATGTTGATGTTGTTCATTTGAATAGCTCCTTGATGTTGAATCTTTCAGTTGTTTTGGTGAACACTTCTGTTGGCGTTCGTTGGTCTTAGTATGCCATGCGGTGGGCGAAGCTGCGACGGCGTAGCGAACAACGGAACTGTGTTCTCGCGCACAATGAGCAGATGTGTATGGTAAAGGAGAGCAGCACATAGAGGAGGAACTTCGCGGTTGCGCTATCTTGCGTACAGGTGCGATATCATTTTTGCCAGTTGCGCACTGGTTGATTAGCCGAAATGGTGATTCTCTCTGTATCATAGCAACGAATCAGTTCGCTGCTTTACCGTCCAACCCGTTTTAACGGGTTTTGCCTATGAACCCGAATGAATTCGGGGCCACGCGGGTATCTCATGTTTGGTCAATCCACCTATCTACTCTGGCTTCTATGTTTCATCGGCATTCCCTTGCTGATCCTACTGCGTTGGTCGCGCCAACTCTGGCAACAACGGCGTGCCCTGGCCCTTGTGCTGCTCGGCTCGCTCGTCGGTGGCTGGGCGTGGGATGCCTTGGCGATTCGCTTTGCCGCCTGGTATTATGATCCGGCCCATATCGCCGGCCTCTGGTGGTTTGGGTTGCCGCTCGAAGAGTGGCTCTGGATCAGTGGCGTAACGTTGCTCTTTGGCGCGATTACGGTGCTCGTTACGGATTGGTTGGGGGTGAAGGATTGAGTGCATTCTGCACAATTGGCAGATAGAGCTGCGTCTGTACTTGGCGCGTGAGGGTCAACGTGCCGATTGGTTCTGTTGAAAAGGGCGCGATGCCGGACAAGAGCCTGATCGGTTGGTGTGGCGTTGCCTCGACATTGGTGGCACTGTAGTCGGTGCCATCGTCGCTGCCGGCATCATAGGGGTAGAGGGTGACAACCACTTCGTCGCGCCACCGCCCCGCTTCGTCCAAGAGCGAAAGCCCATGCACCCCAACAAACCAATCGGGGCTAGGCGCGATCATTGTCACCAGGGTAACGGCGGGGTGGTCGCCATCGACAACAATCGTCGGGATCGTCACCGACCCCGGTGTGTTTCCTAAGCCGGAGCCGCTGATAGTGGTTAGCACATCGGCACCAAGCGCGTTGATCTCTGCACGCAGGGTATCAGTACCACCGGTTTCTGCCATCTGTTCGATGCCCGATGATGCCAACGCACCCGGTAGCCACAGCGTGGTCGAGAGCGTGTGGGTGGCACCAATCAATGACGAAAAGTGGGCACTGGCCGGAAAATTATCATGGGGATGACTCTCAACGCTCCAATCGCTCTGGAAGATCGCCGTGTAAACCGCCGGCACTACCGATAGTGGCTGCGCTGAAACTGGTTGCGGCCTGCTACTAAAGAGCAGCAGGAGCCCCAAATAATAGACGATATGGCGAACATGCATAGTTGCACTGGTCCTTTCGACTGATCTGAAAATAGCGAACGGTAAATGGTGAATGGTAAATGGTAAATTCTGAAAATAGCGAACGGTAAATGGTAAATGGTAAACCATCCGCCACCTGCCACCCGTTATGGTCACGGTTATTGGTGCCGCTGAGGCATGTATCCTGTTCTGTGACGAATTGTGGATATGTGCATCGTCGCCCATGTGGATAAAAATCGAGTGAAAAAGGGATTACACAATGATTACGCAACCTACCCAGAACAGCGAGCGCGAGCCATCGATCCGCCTGGGCATGAATGGCCGCTTCTTTGCCAACAACTGGCGACCGGCCGCGGATGAGATCGCCTTTGCCCACCAGGTTGGCTTTCAAGCGATCCAATTTGCCGTACGCGACGAGGGTCTTTCGCCCGCAAAGCTGGGTGATAGCTTTGCCGCCACCGCCGCCCGCTTGGTCGACGCCAATCTTACCGCCGTGATGGAGATTGTGGCTGTGGTGGGGCTCAATGGCAAAAATCGGCAAGGGCAAACGCCCATCGACATCTTGCAGGCGAACTTACCGGCCATCCATGCCCTTGGGATTTATGCGGCTCATTGGCACTTTGTACCGGCGGAGAAGATGACCGTCAGTGAAACGCGGCAATTGGAAGAACGCTTGCGATCGGGGTTGATGGCAGGGGTGGCGTTGGTGGAGCACGCCAATGTGCGGCTGGGCATCGAACACAACGAACCAGATTTTCTGCTCTTTGGCAGACCAGAGGCCTGTGCCGCGGCGCTCGACGCCGCCCCCGGCCTGCATTTTGTCTGGGATCTCAACCACACCAAACCGGATGCGCTTGCTGATTTTCTGGCGCTTGCCCCACGCATGAGCATGTTGCACGTCTCCGACACACCGCTGCCGGCGGTGAATCACCACCTGCCCGTCGGCCAAGGCACCATCGATTTTGCCCACTACTTTACTGAATTGCAAGAGCGCGGCTTTCACGGCCCAGCCATCCTCGAAATCGGCGGCCAACCCAAATCCGGCGGCTTTGGCCGCGACACCGACGCCGCCCTGACCGATTCATTTCAACGCCTAAACGCAATCCTATCAGTTACCGGCTAACCCGATAGAAGCCGGCGAACCATTCGCAATTCACCATTTACAATTCACCATTTACATGCCCTTCCTACCCGAACAACTCTCCCACCTCTTTATGCTCAGTGTGGCCGGCCTGCTCTTTCATGCCCTACTCTGGGCGCGCAACGGACGCTTTCTCTGGCGCAACCGCTCCATCATCCTCACGGTGGTTGCGATTGCCGAAGTCTGGATGCTCATCACCGACCCAATCGGTGGCCACTGGGGGGCCTGGTATTTTACACCCACCAAAGTATTGGGAATCTGGTTCTTTCAGGTAATGCCCTTAGAAGATTTTCTCGGTATTGCCGTGGTTAGTAGCGCGGCCGCCTGTGCAATTCTCGTCTTTGGCTATGGCAAACGGCGCTGGGTCTAGTACATGCTGCCGCTGCTCTAGTCGTGCGGGGGGAACTACTTCCCAAATTCTTACGTTTCATGAATAATTGCGTAAGTTGTGCAATTTATTTTGTTGCATATTTTTGAATTCTGGTGTAGACTGGTGCATACCATCAACGGAATCCACCCCAAGGGTATCACAAGGGCGCTCACCGCACGTTCATCGCCCTTGGTAAGGGTTTCAGCATACCTGATCAGCAACCCACAACTCCATACAAAATGGAAGAACCTTTATGCCAAGAATTCTGCACCGGTATATTACGCCCTTCACCGTACTGCTTGTTCTCCTCACATTATTGATTCCCCGCCTCAGTGCTGCGGCTCCTACCTTTACGGGCGATGCCGCCGCGGATTTCGCCAATAGTAATGCGGCACGCGTTGACGACCTCGAAGGGGATGTCGGCTTGCCTGCACCAGATTTCCCCGCCGGCTCAGTCAGTGGTTGGGATATGCGCGCCGTCTACCTCGAATATGATCCCGCTGCCGATCTGCTCTATGTTGGCATCGATTGCGTCGTTATCTGTGGCGATGCCGATGGTGATGGCGATCCCAATGGGACCGGCCCGATTTTGGGCAAACCGGTCAGCAGCGGCGGCTTAGGTGGGCAGGATGTCGCCGATTGGGGGCGCGGCGAGGCCTTTGGTCTGCTGATTGATACCAACAATGACTTTGACGGCACCAATGGGGACTTTGAAGTGGTCGTCGGTGTGCGTAACAGTGCAACGATTGCCGACTTTGGAGCCTACGCCTACACGGGGGCTATTGGTGCCCAATTGCGCAATACCGGCTGGGGGGCAGCCTTACCCAATGTGGTGACCCTCTTTGCGCCAACCAGCAGCACAGTGCCCGATTTGGAATTTACGATTGCCAACTTTTCGACGCTGCCCGGCTTTAGCGCCGGTGGCTCAATGAGCTATAAAGTCCACATTGGGATGGGCTCTGTGGTTGATGATGGGATTGGCGAAGATTTTGCGCCGGATCAGCTACAGCCAATCGAGATTACGCCAACCCCCACCACGCCGCCAACCGCCACCAATACGCCAACGCCGGCCCCAACGGACACGCCTGTTCCAACGGACACGCCTGTTCCAACGGACACGCCGTTGCCTACCAATACGCCGACGCCAACCGACACGCCGCTGCCGACACCAACCCTAACCGCGACGCCGGCCCCAACCGACACACCGCTGCCGACCAATACGCCGACGCCAACCGACACGCCGGCCCCAACCAATACCGCTACCCCGACGGACACACCATTGCCGACGAACACGCCGACTGCGACGGATACGCCGGCTCCAACGAGTACATCTACGCCAACGGATACACCGCTGCCGACCGAAACACCGACCAATACACCGGAGCCATCACCAACGCCCACAATGCCACCGCCGACAAGCGTGCCAACAACCGGGGCTGACCTGAGTTGGATCGATCAGAGCAAATGGACGAATCCGCCGATCGTCGTTCACAAGGCCACTGGGGCGAATATGCGGGTAAGCGGTCAACCGACCTTCTTAGAGATCCCGTCGCTACAGCTTTCGACCGCAGTCGAAAGCATGGGCTGGGATCGGGCAATCGCTGCCGACGGGGAACTTTACAGCCGCTGGGATGATATTCATTTTGCCGCTGGCTGGATGCAGAACAGTGCCCACCCTGGCGAGACGGGCAATGTGGTCATGAGTGGCCACAACAATGTATATGGGGCTGTCTTCCGTGATCTTTGGCGCATAAAAGCGGGTGAACCTGTTGTCGTGTATAGTGGCGGCGAACGCTTTATCTATGTAGTGGATAACGTCATTGTACGCCCAGAGTGGAATGCCAGTGACGAACAACGGGCGGTTACGGCTTCTTATATCGAGCAAACCACCGATCAACGGCTAACCTTGGTCTCTTGTTGGCCGCCCAATAGCAATACACATCGCGTCTTTGTCGAGGCGCATCTTGTCCCCCAACACCGCTTATCGACGCTGTTACCGGACTCTGTACGGTCACCAAGCAACGGGCAAGATGGATCGCTAAGGCTCATTCAATAACCACAACCATCTGGAGGCGATTCCATGCGAACAGGTAAACTCTTTGTTGTCTTTGGCGCAGTCTGTTTAGTCTTCTTTACTATCAGCATGACCTGGGGCGATTCCATTGCCGCGACCACCTTTACCGGTGATGCCGCTGCCGACTTCACCGGTCCAAATGTAATTGTGCTCCATGATCGGCAGATTGATGGGGTCAATAGTCCAGATGTCGGTCTGCCCCGGCCCCCCTATTCGGATACTGCTATCAGTGGCTTTGATGTGCAAACGGTCTATCTCGACTATGATCCGGCAAGCGACATCATGTATGTCGGGATCGACTGTTTTGTCATCTGTGGCGATGCCGATGGTGATGGCAATCCCGACGCGGCCGGCGATATTCTTGGCAAATCGGTTGCCGACGGTGGTTTGGGTGGCGTAGACGCACCACTCTTTGGTGCAGGGGAATCCTTTGGTCTGCTGATAGACACCAACAATGACTTTGATTCTCAGGCGGCTACTGGTAACTTTGAAGTTGTCATTGGCGTCAACGAAGCTAGCGACCTTGCCTCCATTGGGGCTTTTACCTATCTCGATGAGATCGGCTTTCAACTGGCAGGGGATACTTGGGGCGATCCGTTGCCCAACGCGGTTGCGCTTTATGCTGCACCCAGCAGCAGCGCGCCGGACCTTGAATTTACGATTGCCGATTTTTCAACGTTACCTGGCTTTACCGCCAGTGACGGCCTTGGTGCTTTCCAAATCCATCTGGGAATGGGTTCCGGTGTTGACGATGGGATTGGCGAAGATTTTTCTCCGGATCAAAACAACCCAATCGTGATTACGCCAACCCCAACGCCAGAGGTGCCAACCCCTACCGAGACAACTGTGCCACCGACGCCAACGGAAGCATCTACACCGCCACCACCCACAGAAGTGCCGCCAACGGGTGCCAACTTGTTGGCCTTTTCCTACGATACAGTGATGAATGCCCTCAAAGCGGCAGACGCACCACCGGTCGAAATGGGAATGAGCAACCATGACGACTATGCATTAGAGATCCCAGCGATTGGGCTCACTACGCAAGTTGTTGCGCGTGGCTGGCACGCCGTTCCGCAGTTAGATGGCACGATAAGCAGCGCCTGGGACAATATTGATTTTGCCGCCGGCTGGCACAAGAATAGCGCTACCCCCGGCCAACATGGCAATGTCGTGATCAGCGGCCACAACAACGTTGGTGGCTCGGTCTTTCGCGATCTCTGGCAACTTAAGCGTGGTGCAATGATCTATGTGAATCACAACCATGTCCGCTATGGCTATCTCGTCGATACGGTTACTGTTGAGCAAGAGACCTTTGCCAACGAAGCCCAACGCAACGCCAATGCCGCCTATCTGCAGCAGACCGATGACAATCGCCTCACCCTGGTCACCTGCTGGCCCTGGTATGGGGATTCGCATCGCGTCTTTGTGGTGGCCAAATTGAAGTCAGTGGCACCGCTGCAACTGGATCTCAAATAATAGACGAATCATCGTAACTCCTATAAGACCATTCCAAGAAAATATTGTCCACGAAGACACACGAAGGGTAAGCTTTTCGTCGTGAAAATTCGTGCCTCTTCGTGGATAATTTAAATTTTGAAGTGGCTAATAGACAACCCATTTAAAAGTGGCACTCAGGCGACTGGTTTTACACGAGAGTAATTGTGCCACTTTTAAGGGGTTTATCTATAACAATACCTTCGCCAATTTCAGAAATTAGAGCCGTCATTCCTGCGCAGGCAGGAATCCATCTTCATGTTACACGAGTAGATTCCTGCCTGCGCAGGAATGACATCTGGAAATTTCCGCCAAAACAAGGTTT